>DASXIN010000067.1:0-21419 GCA_036497945.1 Streptosporangiaceae bacterium
TCGTGGACGCGGGCGTGGACATCTTCGTCATCCGCGGCACCACCGTGTCCGCCGAGCACGTCTCCGGCCAGGCCGAGCCGCTCAACCTCAAGCAGTTCATCTACGAGCTGGACGTGCCGGTGATCGTCGGTGGCTGCGCCACCTACACCGCGGCGCTGCACTTGATGCGCACCGGGGCGGCGGGCGTGCTGGTCGGCTTCGGCGGCGGGTCCGGGCACACCACGGCGGCCGTGCTCGGCGTGACCGTGCCGATGGCCACCGCAATCGCGGACGTGGCCGCGGCCCGCCGGGAGTACCTGGACGAGTCGGGCGGCCGCTACGTGCACGTGATCGCGGACGGCGGGATGACCCGCAGCGGCGACATCGCCAAGGCGCTGGCCTGCGGCTCGGACGCGGTCATGGTCGGCTCGCCGTTCGCCCGGGCGGCCGAGGCGCCGGGCCGCGGCTACCACTGGGGCAGCGAGTCGCACCACCCGGACCTGCCCCGGGGCACCCGGGTCGAGGTCGGCACGGTGGGCACGCTGGAGCAGATCCTGCACGGCCCGTCGGTGGTGGCCGACGGCTCGCTGAACCTGATCGGCGCGCTCCGCCGCACGATGGCCACCTCGGGGTATTCCGATCTCAAGGAGTTCCAGCGGGTCGAAGTGGCCGTCACGCCGAACGCCCCGGCGCGGCGCTGAGCGGTCCGGATGCTAGCGTTCGTCGAGTGAGGCCCGGGCCGGTGGTTGCAGGGAGGGACGAGACAGCGCGACTGGATCCTGACGGGCGATCGGCGGCGCTCGCCGCGCTCGGCGCGGACGAGCTGCAGGTCCTTGTCGTAGGCGGCGGCGTGGTCGGCGCGGGCGTAGCCCTGGACGCGGTCACCCGCGGCCTGTCGGTCGGCTTGGTCGAGGCGCGCGACTTCGCCTCGGGCACCTCATCCCGGTCCAGCAAGCTGATCCACGGCGGGCTGCGCTACCTCGAGCAGCTCAACGTCAGCCTGGTCCGCGAGGCGCTCACCGAGCGGGCGCTGCTGCTGCAGCGGATCGCGCCGCACCTGGTCCGGCCGGTGCCGTTCCTGTTCCCGCTGAGCCATCACGTCTGGGAGCGGGCTTACATCGGGGCTGGCATCACCGCCTACGACGCGCTCGGCTTCTCGCTGGGCCAGCCCCGCGGGCTGCCCGGACACCAGCAGCTGACCCGGCGCGGCGCGCTGAAGCTGGCCCCCGCGCTGAAGCGGACCGGCGTCACCGGCGCGCTGCAGTACTGGGACGCCCAGGTGGACGACGCCCGGTACGTGGTCAGCCTGATCCGCACCGCGGCCAGCTACGGGGCGCGGATCGCGTCCCGGACCCAGGTCACCGGGTTCCTCCGGGAGGGCGAGCGGGTCACCGGGGTGCGCGCGGTGGACCTGGAAACCGGCCAGCAGCTGGAGATCAGGGCGCAGCAGGTGGTCAACGCCACTGGGGTGTGGACCGACGACATCCAGGCCATGGTGGGCGGCCGCGGGGTGATCAACATCCGGTCGTCCAAGGGTGTGCACCTGGTGGTGCCGCGGGACCGCATCCAGTCGCGCACCGGCATCGTCATGCGCACCCCGTCCAGCGTGCTGTTCATCATCCCGTGGGGCCGGCACTGGATCGTCGGCACCACGGACACCGAGTGGACCCTGGACAAGGCCCACCCGGCGGCCAGCCGGGCCGACATCGACTACGTGCTGGCCCAGGTCAACCGGGTGCTGGCCGTCCCGCTGACCCTGGAGGACGTGGCCGGGGTATATGCCGGGCTGCGCCCGCTGCTGGCCGGCGAGTCGGACATGACCTCCCGGCTGTCCCGGGAGCACGTGGTGGCGCACCCGGTGCCCGGCCTGGTCATGATCGCGGGCGGCAAGTACACCACCTACCGGCTGATGGCCCGGGACGCGGTGGACGCGGTGGCGCACGGGCTGGACTGGCGGGTCCCGCCGTCCTGCACCGATGAGGTGCCGCTGGCCGGGGCGGACGGCTACCTGCCGCTGTGGAACGCGCGGCACCGGCTGGCCGCCTCCTCCGGGCTGCACGTGGCCCGGATCGAGCACCTGCTCGGCCGGTACGGCTCGCTGGCCACCGAGATCCTGGACCTGATCGCGGCCGAGCCGGGGCTGGGCCGCCCGCTGGCCGGGGCCGAGGACTATCTGCGGGCCGAGATCAGCTACGCGGCCTCGCACGAGGGGGCCCGGCACCTGGACGACGTGCTGGCCCGGCGGACGCACATATCCATCGAGACGTGGGACCGCGGGCTGTCCGCGGCGGCCGAGGCGGCCGACCTGATGGCCAAGCCGCTGCGCTGGGATGCCCGCCAGGTGGCCCGGGAGGTCAACCACTACGAGGCCACCATCGAGGCCGAGCGGGCGTCCCAGGAGGCGCCCACCGACCAGGCCGCGGACGCGCTGCTGCTGGACGCACCAGAGATCGTGCCGGTCATCAGCTGAGCCGGGGCTACTAGGCTAGGCGCATGTCCAGGCCCCGTGCGTTCTCCGGCATCCAGCCGACCGCCGACTCCTTCCACCTCGGCAACTACCTGGGCGCGGTGCGCCAGTGGGTCGCCCTGCAGGACAGCCACGACGCGTTCTACTGCGTGGTGGACCTGCACGCGATCACCGTGCCGCAGGACCCGGCCCAGCTGCGCCAGCGGACCAGGATCGCCGCCGCGCAGCTGTTCGCGGCCGGGCTGGACCCGGAGCGGTGCGTGGTGTTCGTGCAGAGCCACGTCGCGCAGCACACCGAGCTGGCCTGGGTGCTCGGCTGCCTGACCGGGTTCGGCGAGCTGAGCCGGATGACCCAGTTCAAGGACAAGTCGGCCAAGGGCGGCGCGCAGCAGAGCAGCCTGGGCCTGTTCGGCTACCCGGTGCTGCAGGCGGCGGACATCCTGCTGTACCAGACCGATCAGGTCCCGGTCGGCGAGGACCAGCGGCAGCACCTGGAGCTGAGCCGGGACCTGGCCATCCGGTTCAACCACCGGTACGGCGAGACGTTCACCGTGCCCGCGGCGTACATCATGCGCGACGTCGCGAAGATCACCGACCTTCAGGAGCCGACGGCCAAGATGAGCAAGTCGTCCTCGTCGGTGGCGGGCATCATCGACGTGCTGGACGAGCCAGCCGCGATCCGGCGGAAGATCGCCCGTGCGGTGACCGACGCCGAAGGCAGCATCCGCGCCGACGCCGCGGCCAAGCCCGGGGTGACCAACCTGCTGCGCATCTACGCCGCGCTGTCCGGCTCGAGCATCGCCGACCTGGAGGCCAGGTACGCGGGCGCGGGCTACGGCCAGTTCAAGAAGGACCTGGCCGACGTGGTGGTGGGCGCGCTGGCCCCGATCCGGGAGCGGACCGAGAAGATGCTGGCCGACGGGGCCGAACTGGACCGGCTGCTGGCCTACGGGGCCGCCCGGGCCCGGCCGGTGGCGGTGCAGACCATGACCACGGTCATGGACCGGGTGGGCTTCCTCCCTGCCGCTGGCCAGGCTGGCTTGTGACTCTCCGGTAGCCGCCGTTTAACCTTGGCTCATGGGACGTGAGTCGGAGTCCGGGCTGCCGATAGAGCCC
This sequence comes from Streptosporangiaceae bacterium, assembly GCA_036497945.1. Taxonomy (GTDB): domain Bacteria; phylum Actinomycetota; class Actinomycetes; order Streptosporangiales; family Streptosporangiaceae; genus RYN-230. The sequence goes on from DASXIN010000067.1 coordinate 3,563, forward strand.
GTGTACGGGCCCGGTCAGCCAGCAGGCTTCGACCCGGCGGAAAAACTTGGCCAACCTGGGGCGTATCCGTTCACTCGCGGGGTGTACCCAGGGATGTACACCAGCCGGCCCTGGACCATGCGGCAATATGCCGGCTTCGCCACCGCCGAGGACTCCAACCAGCGCTACCACGAGCTGATCGAGGCGGGCACCACCGGCCTGTCGGTGGCGTTCGACCTGCCCACCCAGATGGGCTACGACTCGGACGCGCCGCTGGCCCACGGGGAGGTGGGCAAGGTCGGCGTGGCCATCGACTCCATCGAGGACATGCGCACGCTGCTCCGCGGCATTCCGCTGGACTCCGTGTCCACCTCGATGACCATCAACGCCCCGGCCGCGCTACTGCTGCTGCTCTACCAGCTGGTGGCCGAGGAGCAAGGCGTGCCGCCGGCCGCGCTGACCGGCACCATCCAGAACGACATCCTCAAGGAGTACATCGCCCGCGGCACCTACATCTACCCGCCGGGACCGTCACTGCGCCTGGTGGCCGACACGTTCGGCTACTGCCGGGCCAAGATCCCGCGCTGGAACACCATCTCGATCTCCGGGTACCACATGGCCGAGGCGGGGGCCACGCCAGTCCAGGAGATCGCGTTCACGCTGGCCAACGCCAAGGAATACGTGCGCGCCGCGCTGCGCTCCGGGCTGGCCGTGGACGAGTTCGGGCCGCGGCTGTCGTTCTTCTTCGTGGCCCGGACCACCCTGCTCGAGGAGGTGGCCAAGTTCCGCGCGGCCCGGCGGCTGTGGGCGCGGATCATGCGGGACGAGTTCGGCGCGGCCGATCCGCGCTCGCAGATGCTGCGCTTCCACACCCAGACGGCGGGTGTGCAGCTCACCGCGCAGCAGCCGGAGGTCAACCTGGCCCGGGTCACCATCCAGGCGCTGGCCGCGGTGTTCGGCGGCACCCAGTCGCTGCACACCAACGCCTATGACGAGGCGATCGCGCTGCCCAGCCAGAAGGCGGCCCGGCTCGCGCTGCGCACTCAGCAGGTGCTGGCGTACGAGACCGATCTCACCGCCACGGTGGACCCGTTCGCCGGCTCCTACGCGGTGGAGTCGATGACCGACGACGTAGCTGACGCGGCCGGGCAGCTGATCGACCGGGTGGAGGATCTGGGCGGCGCGGTAGCGGCCATCGAGCAGGGCTTCCAGAAGGCCGAGATCGAGCGCTCCGCCTACCAGGTGACCCGGGAGATCGACGCGGGCGAGCGGGTGGTGGTCGGGGTGAACAAGTTCACCGTGGCCGGTGCGGAGCCGTACGAGCCGCTCCGGATGGATCCGGCGATCGAGCAGGAGCAGGCCGGCCGGCTGGCCCGGCTGCGCGCGGCGCGGGATCCCGACGAGCACCGCCGCCGCATCGATGAGGTGAAGAAGGCCGCCGCGGGGGGCGACAACGTACTGGTGCCGATCCGGGAAGCCCTGCGCAGCCGGGCCACGGTGGGCGAGGTGTGCGATGCGCTGCGCGACGTGTGGGGTGTGTATCACCCGCCTGACTTGTACTGACCTACGGCCGGCGGCCGCGTGGGCGGTACCCGGTGCGCTGGCTGCGCCCGGCGCCGCTACTCCCGGTTACCTAGAGCCGTCGGGTCCGGCAGCTGGCTCGCCGGGGAGGCGAGCCGGGCCGGGCCGGTGACAAAGGAGGTCAGCCGTGGCCATCTGGTGGAATCCCTCCCAGGGCACAACTCTCGGCGTGGAGTGGGAACTCCAGCTCATCGATGCGGCCAGCAAGTTACTGCGCCAGGACGCACGCGAGGTGATCAGCGCGCTCCGCGGGCTGGGCGCGGCCGGGGCCAGGCCGAAGATCCACGATGAGCTGATGCAATCCACCGTGGAGGTGGTCACCGGGGTGTGCTCCACGGTGTCCGAGGCGTTAGCCGACCTGGCCGTGACAATTGCTCAACTCCAGCGGATCACGGATATGCGCGGTACGATGCTGGCCTGTGCCGGAACACATCCCGTCAGCGATTGGCGGGATGCAAAGATGGCGCCCATTCAGCGCTACGCGGAACTCGTCGAGCAGATGCAGTGGCTTGCCCGCAGGATTCAGACCTTTGGTGTGCATGTACACGTGGGGCTACGGGACGGCAGCAAGGCGATTCCGATCGTCAACGCCCTTGCCGCTTATCTGCCGCATTTCCTCGCGCTGACCGCGTCGAGCCCGTTCTGGGGTGGGCACGACACTGGGCTCGCCTCTAGCAGGGCGATCATCTTTGGTGGGTTGCCGACCGCAGGACCGCCGCACTTGCTGGCGGACTGGAGTGAGTTCGAGGAGTACATGGACACGCTGCTGCGGGCCGGAACGATCCGGAGCATCAAGGAAGTGTGGTGGGACGTCCGGCCACACCCTGACTTCGGCACGGTCGAAATCAGGATGTTCGACGGGGTGCCCACCATGCACGAGGTGGGCATGGTCGCGGCGCTGTCCCAGAGCCTGGTGCACCTGTTCGATGCCCAGCTCGACCGGGGATACCGGCTGCCCAGCCAGCCGCCGTGGGTCATCAGGGACAACAAGTGGCGGGCGACCAGGTACGGCCTCGACGCGATAGTGATCACCAACGCGGCAGGGGCTACTGCCCCATTGCGCGACGAGTTGTACGAGCTCTTTCGTATGCTGCAACCAGTGGCCGAGCGACTAGGGTGCGCGTCTGAGCTGCAGGTGGTCAACGAGGTGCTGGAACGGGGAGCCTCCTACGAACGCCAGCGTGCCGTCATGGCGGCCGGTGGACGGTTGACGAACGTGGTGGATGCGCTGGTAACGGAGTTCGCCGAGGACAGGTTCGTCGGCCCAGAGGAGACATCGCATGTCGCACAATGAGCTGCGGCGGGATCTGGCGGCCTTCATGGCCGCCCACGAAGCTGAACTCATCGAGTTCCGCCGCGACCTGCACATGCATCCTGAGCTGGCGCATAGCGAAGTCCGCACCACGGCCAAGATCGTGGACCGGCTCAAGTCGGTCGGGCTGGAGCCGCGGATCCTGTCCTCCGGCACCGGGCTGTGGGCCGACATCGGCGACCCCAGCGTCCCGGCGGTGGCGCTGCGCGCGGACATCGACGCGCTGGCCCTGATGGACGAGAAGAACGTGCCCTACGCCTCACGGGTGCCCGGTCTGTGCCATGCCTGCGGGCACGACGCGCACACCACCATCCTGCTCGGCGCCGGGATATTCCTGGCCGAGCAGGCCGCGCGTGGGCGGCTGCCCGGCCGGGTCCGGCTGCTCTTCCAGCCCGCCGAGGAAGTCGTCGAAGGCGCCCTGGTGGCGATGCGGGACGGCGCGATCAACGACGTGGAGCGGCTCTTCGCGCTGCACTGCGATCCGCGCTTCGAAGTCGGCACGGTGGGCCTGCGGGACGGGCCGATAACGGGCGCCTGCGACAAGATCATGGTCCGGCTGACCGGCCCGGGCGGGCACACCGCCCGGCCGCACCTGACCGCCGACCTGGTGTATGCGCTGGGGAAGATCGTGACCGAGCTGCCCGCGGCGCTGTCCCGGCGCGTCGACCCCCGGTCCAGCCTGAGCCTGGTCTGGGGCAAGATGAGCGCCGGTTCGGCGCTCAACGCCATCCCAGAGGTCGGCATGGCGGCGGGCACCGTGCGCTGCCTGGACGAGGACGCCTGGCACCAGGCGCCGGACCTGCTGAAGGCGCTGCTGAACTCGGTGGCCAACGCCTACGGGGTGGTGGCCGAGCTGGAGTACATCCGCGGCGTCCCGCCGGCCGTCAACGACACGGGCTGCGTGGAGATCCTGCAGGAGGCGGTGGAGGAGGCGATCGGGCCAGACGCTGCCACCCTGGCCCAGCAGAGCCTGGGCGGCGAGGACGTGGCCTGGTACTTCGAGTCGATTCCGGGCGCGCTGGCCCGGCTCGGCACCCGGGGCATCGGGACACCGACCGACCTGGACATCCACCAGGCCAACTTCGACATCGACGAGAAGGCGCTCGGCATCGGGGTGAAGGTGCTGGCCACCGCCGCGCTGATCGCGCTGGGCAACGGGGCGCTGCCCGAGACGGTCGGGGTCTCCCAGGCCAGCTGAGCCGGCTGGCACATTCCACTCCGCCGTGTCGGCCAGTGCCGTCACGATAATCCCGCGGGCCCCGATTCCCGAGATACGCCCGAGATCTGACCTCGTTGCGGCCAGCGTCAGAACTAGTCCTTTTGTGCTATGCGGCAGTCTGCTGAATCAGCCGGAAAGGCTATTTCCATCTAGTCATTCCGCGGACCGTCGTGACCAATTCGCCACTCCGGGTATCCGGCTCAGGTAATGCTGCTCATCCCCGCGGAGCCACTAAATCCCCAGGGCGAGCACGCCCGGGCCTGGCTACGCCAGCGGACCGGGTGGAACTGACACCGGTCCGGCCGCCCCGGCCGCGGCTGGTGGCCCAGCCCGGGACACCGGCCCGAGCGGCCCGGCGCGCACGATGGCCAGCCAGCCGAGCAGCCCGATCGGGTAGCTGAAGTAGCCGAACCGGGTGGCCGGGGACAGCGTGAACAGCAGGGTCAGCGCGAGGGCCAGCCGCCGGGCCGCGGCCGGCGGGTCGGCCGGCGGCCGGATCAGCAACGAGGCCGCCACCGCCAGCCCGGCCACGATGAGCAGGGCGATCGCGGCCAGCCGGCCCGCGGGGCCCAGCGTGGCCAGCAGGTGACCGGGCAGTGGGCTGGCCGCCGGGGTCTTGACCTGGGTCAGCCCCAGCGGGAACAGCACCGTGTTCTGCACCAGCGCGGCCGGGTGGGCCACCGCGGCCGGGGCCAGCAGCACGCTCAGTCCCAGTGCGGCGGCCACGGTCCCGGCGGCGAACGAGGCGGCGGTGCGCACGCCGTCGCGCACCGTGAGCATGGCCGCGATCACCGGCAGCGCGGGCCACGCCGTGGCCTTCATGGCACAGACCACCCCGAGCGTAAGCGCGGCCGGCCCCACTGGCCACGCCCCGGCCGGGCCTGCCGTGGCCAGCCCGGGCGCTGGCCACCGCGCCCGGCTGAGCAGGGCCACGGTCAGGCAGATGAGCGCGAGCACCGGCGGATCGGTGACCCCGACCGCGAGCGGGAACGCCAGCACCGGCGAGGCCACCGCGAACACGCCCCATGCCGCCGCGTCGGGCCGGCCGGCCACCCGGAACGCCAGTACCAACAGCAGCCCGGTGACCAGGCATAGCCAGATCCTCGGGTCACCGGCCACTCCCTCCATGTCGACCGCCCCGGGCAGCCCGAACACGGTCATGGCCGGCAGGTAGGGGTCGTAGGCGATGGGGCTGGCCAGGTGCCCGACGGCCAGGTACGGCGTGCCGTGCTGCAGCAGCAGGGCCGCGGACCGGGCCACCACCCGTACGTCCGGGGTGGGCGGGGCCCGCCAGGCCAGCCAGATCAGCGGACCGGCCACCGCGCCTGTCACGCTGGCCAGCAACGCGGGTGCCCGGCCCGCCCCGCGCCGCCGGCTGAGCAGCAGGGCGGCGGTGTAGCCGGTCACCGCCCAGACCGCCCAGACACGGTCCTGGCCCGGGCCGCTGAACAGCACGACCAGGGCCGCGTACCCCGCGAACACCGCGTAGCACGCCGTGCTGACGCTCCACGGCGGCCGGGCCGGCCGGGCCAGCGGCGGGCCAGCAGGCCGCCGGGCCGTGACCGGCCCGGCGCCCGGGATAGACCAGATGACGGTGGTCATGCCGCGAAGCTATGAAGCAGCCCCGCCGGGCACATCCGCCCGGGGGATGGTTTTTGCTACCGCCCGCTTGATATGGCCTCTCCTCCCACCGGTCGAACTTCCTGGAACAGCAGGGTAATGCGCGCGGCTCAGCCCGGGATGAGCGCGGCCCCGCGCTGCCTTACAGTGGGCTGGCAATGAGCGCCCGCCCGGCGCTCACCGGACGTCCCTCGAGATGGAGCGCGACGGAAGTGGCTGACCAGGGCACGGCTAGCGGCCGGCAGGTGTTCCGGACCCCCGGGTCCGTGGTGCTGTGGTGGGCCTGGCTGGTCGTCGCGGTGCTAATCCTGGGCTCGGTGGCGCTGCGTGGGCACAATCACGCCGGGGCGGTGGCCGCGCTGGTCGTCCTCGCGATCACCGGGTGCATGTACGCGTGCGCCTGGCAGCCCCGGATCGTGGCCGACGCCGACGGCATTACCGTGCTGAACCCGCTGCGCTGGCACATCCTGCCCTGGGCCGTGGTGACCAAGGTGGATCTGGTGCAGACGGTCGAGGTGCACCACACCGGGTCGCCGGGGGAGTCCCGGGAGAAGATCGTGCACAGCTGGGCGGTGCAGTCCTCGGCCGCATCCCGGACCCGGGCCGAAGTGCGCGCCCGGCGCAATTCCCGGTCTGCGGCCCGTACCGCGCCGCGTGCCGGCCCGCAGGCGGCCGGGTACGCGAAGCCACCCGACGCGGCCACCGCGGCCCGGCAGGGATCGGCCGCGGAGTTCATCACCCGGCAGCTCAACGAGCGGGTCGAGGCCGCGCACCGGCGGACCGCGGCCGGCCCGCCGGAGCAGCTGGCCCCGGGCCAGGTGGCCCCGGTCCAGGTAGCACAGGTGCGCTGGGCCTGGTGGCAGATCGCCGCCATCGTCGTCCCAGTGCTGGCCCTGATCGCCGTCGCCGCCCTCTGACCCGCTTGACTTGAAGTCCACTTCAAGTCAGAGCATGGGGCGCATGACCTCAACCACCGGCCACGCTCCCGCCCGCTACGCCGACCTGCCCCGGCTGATGTCCCTGATGACCGGGGACGCCAAGCACGACCAGGCGGCCACCTCCACCCTGGACGTGCTCTGGGTGCTCTACGACCGGGTACTCCGGGTCACCCCGGAGACCGTGGCCGACGACACCAGGGACCGGTTCCTGCTGTCCAAGGGGCACGGGCCGATGGCCTACTACGCGGTGCTCGCGGCCAAGGGCTTCCTGGACCCAGCTGAGCTGCCCGGTTTCGGCTCGTTCCGCTCCGTGCTCGGGCTGCACCCGGACCACCTGCTGGTGCCGGGCGCGGAGATCTCCAGTGGCTCGCTCGGCCACGGGCTGCCGCTCGCCGTGGGGCTGGCGCTGGGCCTGCGCGCGCTGCATCTCAGCCGGCCCGATGGGACCAGCCCGCGGGTGTTCGTGCTGGCCGGCGACGGTGAGCTGGACGAGGGCTCGAATCACGAGGCGATCGCGTTCGCCGGCCGGGCCGGCCTGGACGGGCTGCACGCGGTCGTGGTGGACAACGCCTCCGCCACGTACGGCTGGCCAGGCGGGATCGAGGCCCGGTTCGCGCTCGAGGGCTGGTCGGTGATCCGCGTCGACGGGCGGAACCATGCCGCCCTGGAAGCAGCGCTGACCGCGGCACATCCGGGCCACCCGCACCTGGTGGTCGCGGCGTCGAACCCAAGTACCGGTAGGGAGACCCGCGATGGAGACCATGCGTGAGCGCTTTTCCGCGGTGACCAGCAGTCTGCTGGCCGAGCACCCGCGGCTGGCCGTGGTGCTGGCCGACATCACGGCGGACGGCTTCGCCCCCGCCCGCCGGCGCTACCCGGACCGGGTGATCAACCTGGGCATCCGGGAGCAGTTGCTGATCAGCGTGGCCGGCGGGCTTTCCCTGGCTGGCCTGCGCCCGGTCGCGCACACGTTCGCCAGCTTCCTGGTCGAGCGGCCGTTCGAGCAGATCAAGCTGGACCTGAACCACCAGGGCGCCGGTGCGGTGCTGGTCAGCGCGGGTGCCTCGTACGACTTCGCGGACAACGGCCGGACCCATCAGTCGCCCGGCGACGTGGCCCTGCTCGGCACGCTGCCCGGCTGGACGGTGCACGTCCCAGGCCACCCCGATGAGGCCGAACGCCAGCTCCGGGCGGCGGCCACCGGTCAGGACCTGGTGTACCTGCGGCTGTCCACGGCGGCCAACATGTTGCCGCTGGCCGCCGCGCCGGGGCAGCTGACCGTGCTGCGCACCGGCCGCCAGGGCACCGTGCTGGTGGTCGGGCCGCTGGCCGACGCGGTGCTGGACGCCACCCTGGGCCTCGACGTGACCGTGCTGTACGCGGCCACCATCCGGCCGCTGGACGTGGCCACGCTGCGCGACACGCTGCGCACGCCAGCCGTCGCGCTGGTGGAGCCGTACCTGGCGGGCACCTCGGTGCCCGCGGTGTCGGACGCGCTGCGGGACATCCCGCACCGGGTGCTCGGGCTCGGTGTCGGCCGGGCCGAGCTGCGCCGGTACGGCACGGCGGCGGAGCACCAGGCCGCGCACGGCCTGGACAGCAGGTCGCTGCGCGGCGCGATCACCGGGTTCCTGGGGTAGATAACACCGCGCGGCTGAGTCAGCCGCGCGGTGTTATCTACCCCACCGACGCGCACGGCCGGCTGCGCAGGCCGCTCACGTAGTCGGCCGGGGCGCCGGCCGCTTCCGCGGCGTCGGCCACGATGCCCAGGTAGCGGGCGGACGGCAGGCCGCCTTCCCAGTCGTTCAGCACGTAGAGCCAGGCCACCGCGCTGCCCTCCAGGGTCTCCACCCGGACCCTGATCTTGTGGAAGTAGCCCAGGTTGACGCCGTCCCAGCGGTCCAGCACCTGCTCGTCCGGCTCGGAGAGCTCGTAGAGCACGACGAAAACCCGCTCGCCCGGCTCCTCCACCACGGTGGCCAGCGCGCCTTCCCAGCTGATGTCCTCGCCGCCGAAGGTGAGCCGCCAGCCTTCCAGCCAGCCGTTGCCACGCTGCGGCGAGTGCGGGCAGCGCTCCGCCATCAGCCGGGGATCCATGTTGGTGGCATACGCCGCGTACAGCTCCACGGCTCACAGCGTAACGATGCGTAGGCCGCTATGGGCGATCTCCGCCGTCCGGGAGGGCTGCGTTCAGCCGGCCCGGGCGGCTGAGGAGAATGAAGCAACGTGAGCCAGCCGCGCGAGCGAATCGTCATCCTGGGAGGCGGGCCCGGGGGGTACGAGGCGGCCCTGGTGGCGGCCCAGCTCGGGGCGCGGGTCACCGTGGTGGACAGCGACGGCCTGGGCGGCGCCTGCGTGCTGACCGACTGCGTCCCGTCCAAGACGCTCATCGCCACCTCGACCACGATGTCGGTGGTGCACGGCGCGGCGGACCTTGGCATCCGGGTCGGCCGGCTGGGCGGCGGCGGGGGACCGGGCGGGATCAGGCACCGGCCAGCCAGCGTGGACGCGCCCCGGCTGTACAGCCGGGTCAACGCGCTGGCCAAGGCGCAGTCCGCGGACGTGGCGCTGCGGCTGGCCGCGGAGGGCGTGGAGATCGTCGAGGGCCGGGGCCGGCTGGACGGGCCGGGGGCGGTGCTGGCCGACGGCCAGCGAATCGAGGCCGGCTCGGTGCTGATCGCGACCGGCGCGCTGCCCCGGGTGCTGCCCGGCGCGGAACCGGACGGCGAGCGGATCTTGACCTGGCGGCAGCTCTATGGCCTGCCCGAACTGCCCCCGGCGCTGGTCGTGGTCGGCTCCGGGGTGACCGGGGCCGAGTTCGCCAGCGCCTACCAGGCGCTGGGCTCGCAGGTCACCCTGGTGTCCTCCCGGGAGCGGGTGCTGCCGCACGAGGACGCCGACGCGGCGGTGGTGGTCGAGGACGTGTTCCGGCGCCGCGGGATGACCGTGCTCAGCCGGTCCCGCGCCGCGGCGGTCAAGCGGTCCGGGGACGGCGTGCTGGTCACCCTGGAGGATGGCCGGACGGTGCGCGGCTCGCACTGCCTGCTCACCGTGGGCATGGTGCCGGCCACCCACGATCTCGGCCTGGCCGAGGCCGGGATCACCCTGGACGGCCAGGAGTTCGTCCAGGTCGACCGGGTGTCCCGGACCACCGCGCGGGGGGTGTACGCGGCCGGGGACTGCACCGGGGTGCTGATGCTCGCGTCGGTGGCCGCCATGCAGGGCCGCATCGCCATGTGGCACACGCTGGGCGAAGCGGTGCAGCCGATCAGGCTGGACCACGTGGCCGCGACCATCTTCACCGACCCGGAGATCGCCACGGTCGGGGTGACCGCGGCCGCGGTGGAGTCGGGCGCGGTGGACGCGACTGCGGTCAAGCTGCCGCTGGCCACCAACGCGCGGGCCAAGATGCAGGGCTTCCGGGACGGCTTCGTCAAGCTGTTCGCTCGGCGCGGCACCGGCATCGTGCTCGGCGGCGTGGTGGTCGCGCCGCGGGCCAGCGAGCTGATCCTGGCCGTCTCACTGGCCGTGGAGCAGTCGCTGACCGTAGACCAGATGGCGCACACGTTCGCCGTCTACCCCTCGCTGTCCGGCAGCCTGACCGAAGCCGCCCGCCGGCTGATGACCCCGGCCAGCGACACCCTCTGACCCGGCGCGGGGGGTTTGGCCGTACTCTCCGCGGACCCGGTGGTAGCCAGACGCGCGTCAGCCCGCCGTCCAGGGCCGGAGTTTCTCGGGGTTGCGTACCACCCAGATGTGCCTGACCCGGTTGCCTGCGACCTCGAACGCGAACACCGTCACGGTGACGCCGTCTTGCTGAGCTACCAGCCCGGGCTGGCCGTTGACCGTGCGTTCCAGGAACCTCATGCCGCTGGGTACCCGGTTGGCGATTTCGACCCAGGCACGCGCGATCTGCTCGCCGCCCTCGATGGGGCGCAGGAAGGTAGTGGCGAGGCCGCCGCCGTCGGCGATCGCCGTGGCGTCGGGGTCGAGCAGGCCGATCAGGGCGTCGATGTCCTTGGCTTCCCATGCCACCTTGAAAGCCCTGACGATGCCGGCCTGCTGAGCTGTCGGACTCGCGGGAGCCCGCGACGCGCGAATGCGGCGGCGGGCTGAGGAGGCCAGCTGGCGGCACGCCGTCGGCGTGCGGCCGACGATCTCGGCCACCTCGGCGAAGGGGTAGCGGAAGACATCGTGCAGGATGAACGCGACCCGCTCGGCCGGGGTCATCGATTCGAGCACGACGAGGAAGGCCATGTTGACCGACTCGTCGAGGGTGACCCGGTCGGCTGGGTCGATCGTGATGCCGCCCGGCCGCCCGGTGAACCACTCCGTACGTTCGGGCAGTGGCTCGGGGATCCATTCGCCCACGTAGGTTTCTCGCCGGGCCCGTGCCGAGCCGAGCACGTTGAGGCAGATGCGGCTGGCGACCGTCGTCAGCCAGGCACCGGGGGATTCGATGGCGTCCTGCTGCGGCCGGGACATGGCGTACCAGCGAGCGTAGGTCTCTTGGACGGCATCCTCGGCCTCGGCCAGGGAGCCAAGGAGCCGGTACGTGAGATTGATCAGCTGACGCCGCTCGCTCATGATCGCGTCCAGGCCCGGATCGGGCCGGCCTTGGCTTGAACCAGCAGCGTCTGGCCCGGATTGGGTGGTCATGGTGCCGTCGGCCTCCCTCGGTCGCATCTGCCCCTCACCAGGTCGACAAGACAGCCCACCGGAATGTGAAGTTGGCGTGTCGCCTCACATTCCGGTCGGTTGCGTTGTCGTACTGCTCAGACGCCGCCGGCCGGATACACGTCTGCGGCGGAAGGAGCTTTGGGCTGACAGGAGGCACCATGACTACCCCGATTCCGGCAACATCGTTCGCCGACCCGGCGCCCGCGGAGCGCTTGGAGCGGGCGGCCGCTGCGCTGACGGCGCACGGTTTCACCGTCGAAATCCTCGACGACGCCGCCGCCGCGCGTACCCGCATCAAAGATCTGATACCCGCGGGCGCCAGCGTGTTCACCGGAGCCAGCGAGACCCTCCGCCTGTCCGGCATCGACGCCGACATCAACACCAGCGGGCGGTACGACGCCGTCAAGCAACGCGGGCAGGCCCTGGACCGCGTCAGTCAACTTCACGAGATCTGGCGGCTGATGTCCACCCCCGACGTCATCGTGGGCAGCGTCCACGCGGTCACTGAAACCGGCTCCCTCGTGGTCGCCTCGGCCAGCGGAAGCCAGCTACCCGGCTACGCCGGTGGCGCCGCCCACGCGATCTGGATCGTCGGGGCGCAGAAGGTGGTACCCGACCTGAGCACCGCGCTGCGCCGCGTCGAAGACCACTGCCTCCCACTGGAAAGCGCCCGCGCCATGAAGGTCTACGGGCAGCCCAGCGCCATCAACCGCCTGCTCATCCTCAACGCCGAACCGCACCCCGGGCGCGGCACCGTCCTGCTGCTCCGCGAAGCCATCGGATTCTGAAACCACGCCGCACTGGCCGGGCCCTGGGTCAGTGGGTGGGGTGGCCTAGGTCGGGGTCGCTGGGCACGGGTAGGTCGTGCTGACGGAGCCGGGTGGCACGGATGTCGTCGGCGTACACGCTGACCGTGAAGATGCTGCCGCAGAGGATCAAGGCCACCATGGTCAGGATGACCCAGAGCGGAGCGGGCAGCAGGATGTCCAGCACCACGCCCAGGACCACGCAGATCGGGATGATCACGGCCAGGTGCCGGATCACCGTGCGGAGCCGCCAGCCCGGATCGGTGAGCTGGTGCCGGACCCAGTGCACGTTCCGCTCGGGCAGCCGGAATCCCCAGGCGAACCGAAGCCAGCCCAGCGGGCCCGGATCGCCGGGCAGTCGGGTCAACGGGAGCTCCCGGCCCAAGGCAGGGACAGCGCAGCGTGCGGGGGGCGCATGCTGTCTAGTCTGTCAGTCCTTCAGCTGGCAGATGACCGCGCCCGCGGGCACCGTCTGGCCGATCTGCACGGCCAGCCCGGTCACCGTGCCGTCCTTGTGGGCGGTCAGCGGCTGCTCCATCTTCATCGCCTCCAGCACCACCACGGTGTCGCCCGCCGACACGTGATCGCCTTCGGCCGCGACGATCTTGGTGATCGTGCCCTGCATCGGGCTGGTTAGTTCGTCCCCGGTGGCCTGGCCCGCGGCACCGCCCGCCGCCCGGCGGCTGCCGCGCGGCCGCCGGGCCGTCCCGGCCGCGGCCGGGACGGTGCCGCCCAGCCCGGCGGGCAGCAACACCTCCAGCCGCTTGCCGCTCACCTCGACGGTGATCCGCTCCCGCGGCGCGGCCTCGGCCTGGTCGGCCGGCGGGCCGCTGTACGGCTCGATCGAGCCGGTGAATTCGGTTTCGATCCACCGGGTGTGCACGTGGAACGGGGCCGCGGTGAATGCCTCGTCGCGGACCACCACCCGGTGGAACGGGAGCACCGTGGGCATGCCGCCGACCACGCACTCATCCAGCGCGCGGCGGGCCCGCTGCAGCGTCTCGGTCCGGCTGGCCCCGGTAATGATGATCTTCGCGAGCAGCGAGTCGAAGGCCTGCGGCACGGTCATGCCCGCTCCGTAGCCGGCGTCCACCCGGACGCCCGGGCCGGACGGCCAGTTCAGCTCCGTGATGGTGCCGGGGGCGGGCAGGAAACCACGCCCCGCGTCCTCGGCGTTGATCCGGAACTCGATGGAGTGGCCGCGCGGCACCGGGTCCGGGTAATCGAGCGGCTGCCCGTCCGCGATGCGGAACATCTGCCGGACCAGGTCGATCCCGGTGACCTCTTCGGACACCGGGTGCTCGACCTGCAGCCGGGTGTTCACCTCCAGGAAGGACACGGTGCCGTCCTGCCCGACGAGGAACTCGCAGGTGCCCGCGCCGATGTAGCCGGCCTCGCGCAGGATCGCCTTGGACGACTGGTACAGCTGCTCGAGCTGGCTGGCGGACAGGAACGGGGCCGGGGCCTCCTCGACCAGCTTCTGGTGCCGGCGCTGCAGGGAGCAGTCGCGGGTGGACACCACGACCACGTTGCCCTGGCTATCGGCCAGGCACTGGGTTTCCACGTGCCGGGGCCGGTCCAGGTAGCGCTCCACGAAGACCTCGCCGCGGCCGAACGCGGCGACCGCCTCGCGGACCGCCGACTCGTACGCCTCGCCGATCTCACTGGGCTGGCGGACCACTTTGAGGCCGCGGCCGCCACCACCGAACGCGGCCTTGATCGCGACCGGCAGGCCGTGCCGGGCCACGAACGCGTCGACCTCATCGGCCCCGCTGACCGGGCCGTCGGTGCCGGGCGCCATCGGCGCGCCCACCCGGCTGGCGATCTCCCGGGCAGCCACCTTGTCGCCGAGCGCCTCGATCGCGGCCGGCGGGGGGCCGATCCAGATCATCCCGGCGTCACTCACCGCGCGGGCGAAGCCGGCGTTCTCGGCCAGGAAGCCATACCCCGGGTGCACCGCGTCCGCCCCGGCGTCGGCCGCCACCTTCAGGATCTTCTCGATGTTGAGGTAGCTGTCGGCCGGGCTGACCCCGCCCAGCGCGTAGGCCTCATCCGCCATCGACACGTGCAGGGCGTCCAGGTCTGGGTCGGCGTACACCGCCACGCTGCCCAGCCCGGCGTCCCGGCAGGCTCGCACCACGCGGACCGCGATCTCGCCGCGGTTCGCGATGAGCACTTTGCGCACGAAAATACTCCTCCCGACTGCCGAGGAGTCTAAGTGAGCGGGCAGCACGCCGTCTCCTGGGGACCAGTCCCAGGTCGTCCGGGCGCTAGCCGGCCCGGGCGCCCTCGTGGCGGAGCAGCCACCGCTTGCGGTCCAGCCCGTAGTAGTAGCCGGTCAGGCTGCCGTTGCTGCCGACCGCGCGGTGGCACGGCACGACCGGGGCGATCAGGTTGAGCGCGCAGGCGGCGCCCGCCGCCCGCGGCGCGTGCGGGCTGCCCGCCTCGGCGGCCAGTTCGGTATAGGTGACCGTACTGCCCGGCGGCACCGCGCGCAGCGCGGCCCACAGCCGCTGGCGGCCCGGCGAGCCCGGCTGGTGCACCGGGATGCCGTCCATCGCGCGCAGCTCACCGGCGAAGTAGCCGTGCAGTGGCTTGGCCAGCCAGGGTAGCTCGCCAGGTGCCACCCGGCTGAGCGGGAAGCCGCGCAGCGAGCGGTGCAGCCGGGTGTGCAGCTCGTCCGGGTGGGCGGTGAACCCGCCGCCGATCAGCCGGTCGCCGTGCGCGAGCAGGCTGAGCGGGCCGATCGGGGTGTCCAGCACGGCGGCCAGGATCGGGTCAGGCATGGTCATGCTCCCAGGTCCACAGGTGGATGGCGGCGTAGCTACGCCAGGGCCGCCACCGGGCGGCGTGCTCCGGCGCGGCGCCCAGCCGGGCCATGGCCCGGCGCAGGCCCAGGTCCCCGGCGGGGAACGCGTCCGGGTCGGTGCCGGATCGCATCACGATGTAGCCGATCGTCCACGGCCCGATGCCCGGTAGCCCGGCCAGCCGGGCGGTGGTTTCCGCCCGGTCGGCGCCGGGGTCCAGGCTGAGCCGCCCGGTCGCGGCCGCGGTTGCCAGCGCGCGCAGCGTGCGCTGCCGGCTGGTAGTCAGGCCGAGCCCAGACAGGTCGGCGTCGGCCAGCTCGGCCGGGCTGGGAAACAGCGCGGTCAGCCCGGCCGGGCTGCCGGGCGGGGCGGGCGGCCCGTGCTGCGCGGCCAGCCGCCCGGCGAACGTGCGGGCCGCGGCCACCGAGACCTGCTGGCCCAGCACGGCCCGCACGGCCAGCTCGAACCCGTCGAAGCTGCCGGGCACGCGCAGCCCGGGCCGGGTCCGGGCCAGCGGGGCGAGCAGCTCGTCCGCGGCCAGCGCGGCGTCGATGGCGACCGGGTCGGCGTCGGCGTCCAGCAGCCTGCGGCTGCCCGTGGCCAGCTGGCTGATCCAGCCGGGCTGGCTGAGCCCGGCCCGGAGCAGCACCTGCCCCTGGCCGGGACGGGGGATCAGCTCGATGACGGCGGCGCCGCCCGGCGTGCGCACCGTCCTGGTGTAGCTGTCCCCGGTCACCTGCTCCACCCCGGGGATGGCCCGCGGGGCCAGGAAGCCGAGCAGGCCGGCCGCGTCGAACGGCTCCCGGCAGGCGAGCGGCATCGACACCGAGGCGCCCTGGTCGGCGTCGAGCGTCATGCCCCGATTCAACCGCAGGCCACCGACAGGCCGCGTGGAACTGGGCGGCGGCCGGGTAGGGCGCGGCTGGGTGGGGTGGCGGCGGCCGGGTAGCGGGCGGCTGGGTCAGCGGGGCAGGGCGGAACGGCGCCAGGCACCTGGGCCGTGCCGGAGCGGCGCACCGATCAGCGCGGCCCGGTCCCGCCAGGCAGATCCGCGCGCCGACGGTGGCGAGTGGGCGGCACTGGCGTTAGGCATGCTGCGGGCTTGTACCGCGGCCAGGGCGGCGGTGAGCGCGGCTAGCTGCTCGGCGGTGGGCTCGCCCCGCACCACACGCAGCGCCCACCCGTCCGGCTCGCCGCACATAACCGTCCGCTCCCGATGCTGAACTGGCGGCGGACCCGCTCCCAGAACGCGTCCCGCAGCCACTCCCGTGCCTCCTGGTAGGGGCGCAGCGACAGGCCAAGCTCCTTCTCCGCCTCGACCAGCAGTTCCTTGTCGATCACCGGGGGCAGGATCGGGCCGGGCAGCAGATCGCGGATGTTGTCCTCGCCGCGGGTGAGGATCCACTTCTGGGCCACGTGCTCACCGGCCTCTTCGACCCGCTGCCGTTCCGGCCCCAGCCGGCTGGCCCCGGGCGAGTGCATGGCCGGCCGCTGCGGTACGGGGCGGGGCAGGTGCCGCTTGTCGAACAGCTGGGCCGGGGAGGGCACCGCGGCGTGCGGCAGCGGCGGTACCGGCTCGGCGGGCACCGGCTCGGGCGTGGCGACCCGGGTGAAGTACGGCTCCAGGAACGCCCGGTCCAGCACCTGTACCGTGTCCGACTCCCAGACCAGCCGCTCAGCCTGGTTGGTGCCGAACGGCGGCTCGATGCCCCACAGGTGCACCCGGACGCCGAACGCCTGCGCGGCTTCTACCGCGGGCACCATGTCCTCGTCCCCGGCCACCAGCACCGCGTCGGTGACGGCGCGGTGCCGGGCCAGCGCCTCCATGTCCGCGCGGATCTGCGCGTCCACGCCTTTCTGCTGGCCGCGTGCGTTCAGGTTGCCCAGCCGCAGCTTGACCCGGGCCATCTGGGCGATCACCCGCTGGTCGATGGTGGGTACCCGGTCCCGGGCCGCGTCGTACCAGTAGACGCGGAGCAGTTCGCCGCGGACCAGGCCGTCGGCGTGCCGGGTCAGCGCCTGGATCAGCTTGTCGGTGTCCACCCGGTACTCGCGCCGTGAGGCCACGCTGAACAGCAGCTCACCGGCGGCGGCATAGATGTAGCCGACATCGATCATGATCGCGTAGCGCGCCAGCGTGGGCAGCGGCGCGAGTGTCGGGAGGGGAGCGACGATGTCGGTCATGGCACTCACGACTCTACTGCCGGACCCGCACCGGCCGGGGCGGAAGGGCGGCCCAAGTTCGGCATTCTGTAGTCGACCAACTACAAGGGGATGTTGCCGTGCTTCCTGGGCAGCATCTGCTGGCGCTTGCCGCGCAGCGCGCGCAGCGCCCGGGTGATCTGGCTGCGGGTCTCCGCCGGGCGGATCACCGCGTCCACGTAGCCGCGTTCGGCGGCGATATATGGATTGGCCAGCGTGTCCTCGTACTCGGTGACCCGCTGCGCGCGCAGCGCGTCCGGATCTTCGGCACCAGCCAGTTCCCGGCGGTACAGGATGTTCACCGCGCCCTGCGCGCCCATCACCGCGATCTGCGCGGTCGGCCAGGCCAGGTTGATGTCCCCGCCCAGGTGCTTGGAGCCCATCACGTCGTAGGCGCCGCCGTACGCCTTGCGGGTGATCACTGTGATCTTGGGCACAGTGGCTTCCGCGTAGGCGTAGATCAGCTTGGCCCCGCGCCGGATGATGCCGCCCCACTCCTGCCCGGTGCCGGGCAGGAAGCCGGGCACGTCCACGAACGTGAGCACCGGGATGTTGAAGCAGTCGCAGGTCCGGACGAACCGGGCCGCCTTCTCCGCGGCGTCGATGTCCAGCGTGCCCGCGTAGTGCATCGGCTGGTTGGCCACCACGCCGACGCTCATCCCGTCCACCCGGCCGAAGCCGACCACAATGTTCTGCGCGAACAGCGCGTGGAT
>DASXIN010000068.1:0-2552 GCA_036497945.1 Streptosporangiaceae bacterium
GGGTGATGGCTAGCACGTCAGCGCCGAGGTCCCCGGCCCTACCGGTGACGTGTGCTTCGGGGCAGCCGTCCCGGCGGCACAGGTAAGCGAGCGCTTCCTCGAACTCGCGGGCGTTCATCGCGTGGTAGGACTCGATCGCCAGTGCGCGGGCGGCATAGATCTCGGCCTCTCGCTGGCGCATCTCTGCCAGGGCCCTGGCGCGCCGCTGGCGGATGCTGACTCGCCAGGCGATCAGGCCGCCGACACCAGCAAGGAGTAGCACCAGCAGGACAGGGTTACGGGCCAGTGCCGCTAGTGCTGAGGCGCGTTATGTGAGTTGAAGTTGCGACACGCCGGGTGCGGTACTTGACGTGTGAGGACTCCCGCGGCAGCAAGCAGTTGTCAGACTTACCCTCCGCCGCAGGAGTCCTCCACCATGCTGGCAACTGAGCTGCTGTTCGTCTACGTCTACTGCCTGGTCGATGACGCGAGCAAGGCGGGTGCCCTGCTGATCCCGCGCCGTCCCGGCCCTGCCCCGGCCTGCACCGACGCCGAGCTTCTCACGATCGCGCTGGTTCGGCACCTGCTCGGCCGCCGCAGCGAGAGCGGCTTCCTGGCCGAGATCCGCCGCGACTGGCTGCACCTGTTCCCGCACCTGCCGGACCAGCCGGAGGTCAACCGCCGCACCCGCTGGCTGTGGGGCGCCTTCGAGCAACTGCGCGCCGCGTGGGCGGCGGCCGTGCCCGCCGATCCGGTGCAGCAGGTAGATACCTCCGCGCTCCCGGTCAAGCACCCCTCCCGGGTCCGCGGCCCGGACGGGTGGACCGGCCCGGGCAACGACCTGGCCGCCCGGTTCGGCCGCGACGGCGCGCACGCCGAATGGTTTTACGGGTTCCGCCTGGCCATCCGCACCGACCTGGGCCGGCGCATCGTCCGCGCCTGGTCCATCGTGCCCGCCGCCGTCGACGAACGGCAGATCGGCGCCGACCTGGTCACCGGCGACGCCGCCGCCATCGACGCGCTGCTGCTGGACAAGGGGTTCACCGGCCGCCGGTTCGCCGCCGAGATGGCCGACGGGCAGATCGAGGTGATCATCCCGCCCACCCGGGCGCAGCGCGCCACCATGCCCAAGGCGCTGCAATGGCTGATCGCCCGGCTCCGCAACCGGGTGGAGACCTCCTTCAAGGAGATCACCGACCAGATGGAACTCGCCCGGCACGGCGCGCGCACCTTCGAAGGGCTGCTCAGGACCGTCGCCGTCCTCGCCGCCCACACCCTCCTGCTCACCGAATTCAGTAATGCAATGTGAACGAGCACATGAGCTGGTCTTCGGAGCCAGGCCGTGCCCGGGCTCCTGGCCTGGCGGGCGGGCCAAGCGGGCGCATCGGGCCCGGGCGAGTGTTCACTGGGATGGCAGGAAGGCCCGGAACGCGGCGGCGTCGAACACCACACGGCCGGAGGCGAGCTTGCCCTCGCGGACGGTGTGCCACTCGCTCATCGTGACGGCCCCGGACTTGACTGGCGTCTGCAGGTCCACGTCGTACCACGAGCAGATTTCGTCGCCGTCGGCCCACTGCCGCAGCAGCCGGTGGCCGTGGAGGATGGGCTTGAGCCCAGCGGCGCTGTCCAGGAACGGATCCCGGCCGCGCACCTGGACGAACGGGCCGGAGAAGGAGAAGTCCTCGGCGAGCAGTGCCCGGGCTTCGTCGAAGTCGCCGCCGTAGAACGCGGTCAGGTAGGCGCTGGCAGTCTCGGCCGGCGCGGGATGGCCGGGTCCCGGGTGCGCCGGGGCCGCCTGCGGGCTGTCTGGCCTGGTGTCCATGGCCTGCCTCCTCGGGTTCGCCGCGAAGCCGGGGCTTGCGGCCTTACTTGCATGACGCTAGTAGCATACGGCTCAATACTTGCATGATGCAAGTTGTTTCCGGTAGCCTGCGGTCATGCTCGGGCGCAGCTACGAAGGCCAGAACTGCTCAGCCGCGCGAGCCCTGGAAGTGGCCGGGGAGCGCTGGAGCCTGCTGATCATCCGAGACGCCCTGTTCCGCGGCATGACCCGGTTCACCGACTTCCAGCGCAGCCTGCGCCTGGCGCCCAACATCCTGGCCACCCGGCTGGATGGCTTCGTCCGCGACGGGCTCATGGAGCAGCGCCCACAGCCGGGCCGTCCCGGCCAGCCCGAATACGTGCTCACCGACAAAGGCCGCGACCTGGCCCCGGCAATCATCGCGCTCACCGCCTGGGGCGACAAGTGGGCAGCACCCCAGGGCCCACCGGTCATCTTCCGGCACCAGGCCTGCGGCGGCGAGATCACCCAGCAGACTGCCTGCCGCGGCTGCGGCGAACTCGTCCCGGCGGAGACAGTCGCCACACGGCCGGGCCCCGGAGCCCAGGCCGCATAGTGACCTGGCCCTGCCGAGATCAACTCACATAACGCGCCTTAGGGGGCAAGATCGCTGCCAGTGCGGTTTCACTGGTTGGTCCGGGACCGCCGTATGGGAGGTGGGCGGTTGAGCCGCCTCAGTTCCTGAGGTGAGCGCACTGCGCCAGCGGCTGTTGTCCTTACCGCGGCTGGTGCT
>DASXIN010000069.1:0-5892 GCA_036497945.1 Streptosporangiaceae bacterium
TCGATGGTCTGTGCGACGGACTTGCTGCTGGGTTTGGTGATGACCCCGTCCGAAGATTGCGTGCTGTCTGGCATCAGGCTTCCTTTCGAAGTGAGGCGCAGTTGCCATCACTGGGCAGAGTAAGCCCCGGTGGCAAAGCGATGCGGCGAGGAGGTCGAGTTCTCGCACCTGATGCAACTGGAATCAGTAAAGTGCCGATAATGTACATTATGTCAAGTTGAGCATTATCGACTGCCCCCGACCCAGCGCGCGCCAAACTTGGTTCAACTTAATGGCAGAAACCTGCGCGTGGTCCACAATGATGGCAAGTGGGTCAGGTTAACTGGCGGAGGACAGCTGACACGCCGGCCGGAAGAGCTGGTTCGCATCACGTAGCGATCAAGCGTTACTTAACATAAGGCATATATCGGGCATATCGGGCGAAGGGCCGGTTTACGGGCTGTCGGCGGCTTGTCCTGGCCTCCTCGCCCTCCAGGAGGATGTGCGCTACCGCGAAGGTGCGCTCGGCCCGCTCTTGACAACGGGCGGTTCGGGCGACGATTCGTTCACGCCCGTCACATTAGCGTGCCCGGTGGTGGTGTTCGGGGGCCGGAGCGCTTCCTGCCAGGCATGTCGACAGTCAGAAGAATCCCAGGTTGCGAGCGATGCCCAGGGCCTCTTGAAGGCGCGCCACCACGTCGCCGCTCGCCACATCGCCGCGTTGCCCGCCGTCCCACGCGCGGCAGGTCGCCTCCAGCGCCGACGCAAGCTGGTCGGGCAATGCCTGCTGGCCGGGATCCAGCAGAGGCCGGACGGCGGCCACCGCCCGGCCAGGGTCCGATCGGGCCAGGTACACGGCGGCGAGCGGCAGTAGGTACACCCACCGGTACTGGTTGCCGCCGTCGGTCGTCCCCTCGTTGGCGGCATCCGCCTCCGCCGCGATGCGGACCACGTCGTCGGGCCGGCCCTCCTGCCAGGCCAGCCAGGCGAGCGGGGCAATGCCCCAGGACACGTAGTTGTGGCCGAGGGCCTGGGCCGCCGCGACGGCACGGGGGGCCAGGTCCCGCACGGTGTCGATGTCGTGGCTGCTCACCGCCATCATCACGAGGCTTCCCAGGCTGCTGGCGCGCAGCATGGACTCCCCGACCCGGTCCGCTATCTCCAGCGACTGGGTGAACTGGTGGCGGGCCTCTGCCAAGTCGCCGCGCAGCGCCAGGGCCCAGCCGAGGAAGTAGGTCCCGTACCCGGTGTTCTTTGCATCGTGGCTTTCCCGCGCGGCCGCCAGGGCGCGTCGCATGTCCGCGACGGCCTGGTCGTCGGAGCGGAGCCGGGCGCGGTTTACCCGTTCCATGGCGGAGTACAGGTAGAAGGCGTACCGGCGGCTGGCGTTGCCCCGGGCTTCCACGACAGGGCGGACCTGCTCCAGCACGGCGGCCGCGGCGTCGAAGTCGTCGCGCCACAGGAGGTAGCTGGCTCGCCCGTGGATCATGAGCTCCAGCCACTGGTCGGCCTCGGCCTGCGTGTCGCCCGGCTCGTCGCCGAGCAGCGCCGCTGCAGCGTCCAGCGCCCCGGCCGCCGGCTCAAACCCAGCCCGGCGGTCGACCAGTTCCAGCCGGGCGAGCCGGGTATAGAGGTGTGCCGTCCGGACCGGGTCCGGCTGGGGAAGCAGGCTGGCCAGCCGCAGCGCCTCGGTGAACGCCGCCCGTGTCTCGTCCAGCCGGGCGGTGCGCCACAGCACGTTCGCGAGCTTGGCCTGCAGCCGTGCCCCCGCGTCCGGGTCGCCTTCGGCGGTGGCGACGTTCAGCGCCTCGGTGAGGGCCGCGATCGCCTCGTCGTTGGCGAAGCCATCGGTAGCGTGGTCGCCGGCCAGTTCCAGGTAGCGGACGGCCTGCCGAGGGCGGTCGCCGGCGGCGGCCAGGTGCCGGCCCACGATGGCCGCATGCTCCGGGCAGCCCGCGTGCGCCGCCTCGATCGCCGTCGCGGCCAGCCCGTGCAGCCGCCGCCGGTCGGCGCGGAGCATCCCGTAGTAGGCGGCCTCCTGGATGAGCGCGTGCCGGAACCGGTAGGCCTCCTCCCGGGCGCCCGGCACCCGTTGCAGGATTCCGCTGGCCCGCAGGTCACCCAGGCCTGACGCGCCGACGGCACCGGGGAGCATCCTGGACACGACCGTGGCGGGGAACTCCGGGCCGAGGACGGACGCGACGCGGATGATTTCCTGGGCGTCCGGGCCGAGCCGGTCGATCCTGGAGCGGACGAGCCGGTCGAGCACCTGCGGGATGCTGCTCCCGGGTGCCTCGGTGAGCCACCAGCCCTCCGGATCCCGGGTGAGCGCTCCCGTCTCGAGCAGTGCGGCCAGCCGCTCCTCCAGGAACAGCGGGTTGCCATCGACGGCGGCGAGGACCGCGTCGAGGACCTCCGCGCTAGGCTCGCCCGCGCTCGCGCCGGTGTTCGCATTGCCCGTGTGAGCACTGCCCGTGCTGGCACTGGCGATGAGGGCGGTCGCGAGGTCCCTGGCGTCGGCGTCAGGCAACGGGCGGAGGGTGACCGTGCGGACGGCCGGGTCGCGCATCAGGGCTTCGACCTCCGGGCCGGCATCGGGCCTGGTCGTCGCGAGGATCAGCAGTGGCCGACCGGCGGCGAGCGCGAGCAGGTCACGGGTGAACTGCAGGGAGGTCGGATCGGCCCAGTGGAGGTCTTCCAGGACGATGACCGCGGGCCGCCGGGCCGGGAGCAGGCGCGAGATCACCATCCGCAGCGCCGCGAAGGCGGCTTGCCGGAGCTCTTCAGGCCCGATCTCGCTCTGCCCGTCGGCCGGCCCAAGGCCCATGATGTGCTCCATGGCCGGCAGCAGGTCGGTGCTGGCCAGCAGCGCGGTGAGCGACTGTTCCAGGGCGGCCCGCAGGACCGGACGGGGCTGGTCCGGGGACACGCCGATCCAGCCTGCCAGGAGCTGCTGGTACAGGCCATACGGGGTGGCTGAGGCGTAGGAGGCGGCGCGGCCCTCCAGCCACAGCGGCAGGCGGCCGCTGCGCGCCCCGCTCCAGGCGAGGAAGCGCTCGCGGCCCTCCCGGATCAGCCGCGTCTTGCCGAGGCCGGGCTCGGCGCGCAGCAGGATGACGCTCCCCCGCCCGTGCTCGACCGCCGCCCGGAAGGCGGCGTCGAGCACGGCGACCTCGGCCCGGCGGCCGACCAGGGGCGCGGGCCGCGAGTGCGCGAGGTGGTCCAGCCCTGCCTGGGCCGACTGGGCCAGCGGCTCGCTGAGGTAGCCGGCGCCGCCCGGGACATCGGCGGCCTGCTGCGATGGCGCCCAGCTGAACAAGTGGCCGGCCGCCTCCCTCGTCGCCGGCCCGACAAGGGCGCTTCCGGGCCTGGCGAGCGACTGCAGGGAAGCCGCGACGGCGACTACATCGCCCAGCGCGCCGTACTCAACCTTCCCGCCACCCCCGATGGGGCCGACGACGGCAGGCCCGCTCTCCACGCCGATCCGGAGTGCCGAGGCCGGGGCGGGCAGGGCCGCCACCGCCGCGAGGCAGCGATAGGCCGCGCGCATCGAGCGTTCGGGATCATCTTCATGCGCTCGCGGAGCGCCCCACAGCGCCTGCAGGCCACGTCCGGATACCGAGGTCACCCGCCCGCCGAGCGCCTCCACCTCGGCGATCACGGCCGCCAGCGAGCTGCCGACGATCTCGCGGACGGCTTCCGGATCCGCCATTGCGCTCCCGCCGAGCGCGCTGACCTCGGCGAACAGCACCGTGACGGGCCGCAGTTCCTCGCGAGGCGCTGGCTCGGACACCGGTGGCCCGGGCATTGCTGGCCCGGGTAGGGCTGGTTCGGGTAGTGGCCGCTCGGCGGCCGCCGACCCGGGAGGCGGACCCGCGGGGACGCTGCCCGCCTCATCGAAGTCGATCACCGCCGCGTACAGCTCGTCCAGGGAGGGCGAGGTGTGCAGCCCCAGGCTGGCCAGGGCGGCGGCGCACCGCTCGTAGCTGCGAACCGCCAGCTCACGGCGGCCCAGCCGCAGGTATCCGCGCAACAGCGCGCCGGCGGCCTCCTCGCAGGCCGGGTCATGCTCGAAGGCCGCCTGCCAGGCGGCGAGGGCCGCGTCGCTTCCCTCCGGACGGTTGCGGGCCAACGCGAGCCGCGCCTCCTGGCGCAGCGACTCCAGGTGCTCCCGCGGCAGCACCGCCCAGTCGGCGTAGGGCTCATCAGACAGCAGCACGCCTTCGTCGGCGAGGGCGTCGACGAGGGCGTTTTCGCGTTCGGGTCCGGGCCGCATCGCGAGCGCCCGCGCAAGCGCGGCTTGCTGCTCATCCGCGTCCACCTGCGCGTCGGGCGCGGCCCAGATGTGGGTGAGGTCGGCATGGAGCACCGGGGCCGCCGGCTCGCCGAGTTCCGCGAGCGCCGCCCGGGCCATCGACAGCGCCTTGGACAGTGCCCGCGCGGCGGCACGCGGTTCCGTGCCCGGGAACAGCGTCTCGCAGGCGAGGTCCCTCGTGATCCTGCGGCCGGGGCTGACCAGCACGAGCTGGCACAACCGCCGCGCCGTCGGGCGGGGCCACGGGCCGGCGGTCTTCGCGTCGTTCGCGGCGGTCACGGTGAATGGCCCGAGCATGCGGACGCGGACATGGGTCATCGCTGGTCGCGCAGGTGCGGTGCTGACCAGCCCAGCGCTGGACTCCCCGTGCTCGCCGCCAGCATGGTCACCCGAATATTGTCACACCTGCGGGAACACCGCGGGAACAGGCGCTTCCTACCGTAGTGCCATGAACAACCACGGATACCTGATCTACCAGGCAGAACGTCCACTGTCCCGCACCGAATTGCAGCGCCGTTGACACGGCGCGCGGAGAGGTCGCCCGCGGCCTCTCCCGCCTGGTCCACTCACGTCACACCGAGCCTGGGCACCAGGCAGCCTGCCTGCGAACGGAGGTCACGGTGCCGGATTACCCGCCCGCGGAATGCGTGCAAGACACCCCCGCCGAGTGCCGGTAACGGCTCGCGGGGCGGGGAGCGCCCGCACCTCGAGGAATGGCGCGCTCGCGGCTGGTAAGGGGCGAGCGCGTCAAGCTACGAGTCGGGCTCTGCTCGCGGGCAGGCACCCGCGCATAGCCGTCGGCAGCTCGCTTCGCGTTGCTGCCTCGTAAAGGGAGCGGTCTGTGTCGGCGACGGGTGAAGACTGACCCTGTATCGGCGGATGAAAACTGACCCCCTCTTCCGGGGAACTACCTGGCTCGGTACTGCTGAGTCGGGGGAGGAAGTGGGTGCTCACAGTGGAGGACTGGGCTGAGATCCGCAGGCTGCACCGTGCGGAGGGGATGCCGATCAAGGCGATCGTGCGGACGCTGGGGATCTCGAGGAACACGGTGCGGGCGGCGATCGCCAGTGACGGGCCGCCGAAGTACGAGCGGACGCCGCCGGGGTCGGCGGTGGACGCGGTCGAGCCGCGGATCCGGGAGCTTCTGCGGGCGTACCCGACGATGCCGGCGACGGTGATCGCGGAGCGGATCGGGTGGGGCCGGGGGCTGACGGTCTTGAAGGACCGGGTTCGGGAGCTGCGGCCGGCCTACCTGCCTCCGGATCCGGCGGGCCGGACGGCGTACGCGGCCGGGGAGATCGCGCAGTGCGATTTCTGGTTCCCGGCGGTCAGCGTGCCGGTCGGGTTCGGGCAGGTGCGGGGCGCCACCCGGCTGCCGGTGCTGACGATGGTGACCGGGTACTCGCGGTGGCTGTCGGCGGTGCTGATCCCGACCCGTCATGCCGCGGACCTGTTCGCGGGGTGGTGGCAGCTGATCGAGGCCCTGGGGGCGGTGCCGCGGGTCCTGGTCTGGGACGGGGAGGGCGCGGTCGGCCGTCATCGGGGCGGCCGGTCGGAGCTGACGGCCGACTGCCAGGCGTTCCGCGGCACCCTCGGCG
>DASXIN010000070.1:0-5709 GCA_036497945.1 Streptosporangiaceae bacterium
GCGCTGGCGGCCCAATGACCCAGCCCAGCGGCTACCGGGGCCTGACCGTGTCCGAGGGGGTGGCGGCCGGGCATCTCTACGTCCCTGCCACCCAGCCCGGCCCTGTGCAGGCAACCCCGGACGAGGTGGCTGGCGCCTTCGCCGCCGTGGCACGGGAACGGTCCGCGCTCGCGCAGCAACTACGGGAAGACGGGCGCAGCGACGAGGCCGGTATCGTCGCCATCGGCGCGCTGATCGCGGCCGACCCCGCCCTGGTCGGCCCGGCCGTCGCGGCGGCACGTGACGGCGCCGACGCCGCGGCCGCGGTCGAGCGCTCGGCCGCCGCCCAGGCTGCGGCGATCGCCGCACTGGCCAACCCCGACCTCGCCGCCCGCGCAGACGACGTGCACCAAGTCGCCGACGCTGTGCTGGCGCACCTGGCCGAGAGCACGGCAGCCCCGCCCCCGGCCGGTAGCTTTATCCTCGTCCGGCGGCAGGTAGACCCAGTGGACCTGATCCGGTTCGCCGAGGCCGGGCTGGCCGGTGCGGTGTCGGTCGCCGGCGGTGCCAGCTCCCATGCCGCCATCATCGCGCGCGGGCTGGGCATACCCATGCTGGCCGGCGCCGATCCGGAGGTGCTCACGGCCTCGGCCGGGCGCCTGGCCATCGTGGACGGGGTGAACGGCCGCCTCGTCGTGGGCCCCTCGCCGCAAGAACTGGCCGCCGTAGCCGGGCCCGCCGCACAGCCGCGGGCGGCCGGGGCCTTGGGCCCCGCCAATGGCGCGCCCGGCCCGGCCTGGAGTGGCGGCAGCGGCGCCGCCCCATCCCCCGCCGCACCCCCGCGAACCACGGACGGCCAGGAGATCACCCTGCTCTGCAACGTGGCATCCGCGGCCGAGACCCGGCTCGGCCTGGCCGCCGGGGCCGCGGGCGTTGGCCTGTTGCGCACCGAGATCCCCTTCACCGGCGCCGCCGCGTGGCCCTCGGAAGCCGAGCACCGTGCCGCGCTCGATCCCGTGCTCGGCCTGCTCACCGGCCGGCCCGCGGTGGTGCGGCTGCTCGACTTCTCCGGCGACAAGATCCCTTCGTTCCTGGCAGGCGGGCAAGTGGGCCTAACGGCGCTGCTTAGCCACCGGAGCGCCCTGGCTGATCAGCTCCGTGCGGTACTACGCAGCGGCCGGGATACCCGGCTTGGCGTCATGGTGCCGATGGTGACCAACCTGGAGGAGATGGCGCTGGTGCGGGCCGCCCTCGGGGACGCCGCCGCCGAGGCCGGTGCCGACGAGCCCGAGCTCGGCATGATGGTGGAACTCGCCGCCACCGCTTCCGCCGCAGGCGCGTTCGCCTGCGTGAGCGACTTCTTCTCGATCGGCACCAACGACCTGACCAGCCAGGTCCTCAGCCTGGACCGGGCCGATCCGGCGATGCGCCCGGCCCTGGCGGCCGACCCGCGGGTGCTGGCCCTCATCTCAAAGGTCGTGCGGGCCGGCGGGGCGGCGGGAGTAGACGTCTCCGTCTGCGGTGACGCGGCCGCCGACCCAGCCGTGCTGCCGCTGCTCATCGGCCTGGGAGTGCGCAAACTGAGTGTGGGCGCGGCGCGCCTGCCGCAGGTCGCGGAGTGGATCACAGCGGCCGACAGCTCGGCGTGCGCGGAACTGGCCACGCGCGCTCTGAAGGCGTCGACCCTGGAGCAGGCGCAGGCGCCCGTGAAGGCGCCATGAGCTCAACTCAGCGCCGACAGGGCCACACCGCCCCGGGCCGCACCCAGGTCCCGGGAGATGGCCCGGGCGGCGTCGGTGACCGCACGTGCCAGCTCCCCCCGTGCGGCCGGCGCCAGCAGCCGTTCTGCGGCGCCGACCACGCCGATCGCACCGGCCACCACCCCGTCACGGCCCAGGATCGGCGCCGCGACACCCGCGTCGCCGACGGTGGCCTCCTGGTCCTCAACCGCGTACCCCTGCCTGCGGACCTGGGCCAGCGCGCGGCTGAGCGCGGCCCGCGTGGTCTTGGTCCGGCCGGTCAGCGGGGCCAGGTCACCAGCCATCGCGGCAGCGCGCCCGGCATCTGGAAGGCAGGCCACGATCGCATGCCCCAGCGCGCAGGCATGCCACGGGATCGCCGCGCCCACCTCCAGGATCTGGACGGTGTTATCCGGGCGGAACACGTGATGCAGCACGATCACCCGGGAACCGGACAAGCTGGCCACCCAGACCGCCTCGTTCGCCCGCTGCGCGAGCGACTCCGCCCACAGCAGCGAGCGGGCGCGCAGCTCAGAACCGTCCAGGTAGGCGTTGCCCAGCGAGAGCACAGCCGGGCCCAGGCTGTACTTCCCCGTGTCAGGATCCTGGGCGACCAGGTCGTGCTTCTCCAGCGTGCGCAGCAGCCCGTGCACCGTCGGCTTGGCCAGGCCGACCCGTTCCGCGATCTCGGTGACGCCAAGCCGGGGCGCGCCGGAGCCGAGAACGGACAGAATCCGGGCTGCGCGCTCCACCGATTGGATCATGACGACCTTTCAGCAATGCCGAACACGATTCAGGATATGCCATGAGCTCCGGCGCCACAGTAGGGATCGTCCTCGTCTCGCACAGCACCGCCCTGGCCGAGGGGGCGGCAGAGCTGGCCGCCCAGATCAGCGGGGGCACCGTGGCCATCATCCCCGCCGGCGGCACCGACGACGGCCGGCTCGGCACGAGCGCGGCGAAGGTGCAGCGGGCGGTCAAGCTCGCCGGCAGCGGAGCCGGCGTCGTGATCCTGCCCGACCTCGGCAGTGCCGTCCTCACCGTCCGGGCACTGCTCGGCGAAGCCGGCGACCTGCCCACACCGGTCGAGCTCGCCGACGCGCCGTTCGTCGAAGGCGTGGTCGCCGCGACCGTGGCCGCCGCCGCGGGCGGCGACATCAAAGCGGTCCTCGCCGCAGCAGAGGAGGCGCGACATGCCCGCAAGCTATGAACAAGCGATCACCCTCACAGGTGACCTGCACGCCCGCCCAGCCGGCGCCCTGGCCGTGGCGGCCGCGAAGTTCTCCTCAGCGGTGTCGCTCACCCTGGGCGCCAGCAGCGCGGACGCCAAAAGCGTGCTAGGCGTCATGGGCCTCGGCGCGACCAGCGGCCAGCACGTCACCGTGACAGCCGAGGGACCCGACGCAGAAGAAGCCGTCGCCACCATCGTCGCCATCCTCGCCGAGGCAACACGGGTGGGCGCCTGACGCTCGGCCGCGCTTCCGGGTCGTTTGACTGCACCGAGGGAGCGCCACGCGGCTCCGGGCGACCTGGCCTATGGGTGCAGGCCGTCGGGTGGTCAAGGAGTCGGCCCACGGGACGGCATGCACGTAGTACCGCCGATCGGTGCGTCCCCGGAGGCCGGGACCACGCAGATCAGGAGGATCTGTGTGTGGCGACCCACGCAGCCGAACCAGCTCTCCCAGCCGCCCATAGTCGGCAGGGAGGATGTGGATAGTGCTTCTGGCCTGCTTCTCCGCTTCCGGCCGTGCCTCCGTTGTTTGAGCCGGATCGGGGCGTATGGTCGGGGGCCTGGGTCCCGGCCTGACCTCCGAATCGGCCGACGCCGCTTGGGTTGTCTTGATATCGACCTGTCGGCCGGGTCCCAGGTTTCAGGCACCCACCGGCGTTGCCGGTCTGATCTGCCTGGCCTGGGCAAGAGGCCGGGGTGTCACAGGTCCGGGCGGCCAGCGGGTGCGTGCCATCCCTCAACCACAGAAAGGGATGACGTGACCATCGTAGAGACACCAGCGTAAGAGGGTGTGTGTCAAGCGATACCGGACGGCTTCTGGGTTGATCTTGGTTGACGGGATCTGAGCTGCGAGGTTCTTGCTGCGGCTGGTGCCAGGCGTGGCTGGGGATCGCGGGTGCAGTGCAGCTGGCTGCCGGTTCGGGGCATGCGGACGTCCGCCCCGGGAGGATGGTGTTCAGGCGGGGCGGTGGTTCCGGGCGCCCGTCACCCGGGTCTTCTCGCTCTACGTAGTGCAAGCGGGCTCGGCCTGTGCGGGCCTGCCCCGACAGCGTTCAACCGAGCTGGTGAGAAGGGCCGGGCGACCAGGGGAGAGCTGCCCAGGGTGTCTCGCGAGGTTGGTCCTCGACGCGCCAGCGGGCTCGCTCTCCCCTCATCTGGGAGGGTTGGTCCAGGGCACCGGGTGGTGCGGGGGATGAAGCGGTAAGAGCGCTGGTCAGGCGGCCTCCGGCAGGCAGCAGGGGGCAGCCAGGGTATCTTTGCGGCCGGCGGCCACGCCGGGGTCCCAGCAGGTGCCGTGGACCACCATGGAGTAGATCCAGCGCAGCAGCGCGGCGGCGCAGGCCACCCGGGCCTTGGCGCGGCGCCGCCGGGCCGCTTCGGCAGCCGACGTGGCGTGCCCGGAGCTCCCGGCCCGTGCATCGGCGGCGGCCTGGCCGGCGGCCTGGGTCATCGCCGCGTACTTCGCGGCCATCACGGGGTTGTGGATCAGCACCGCCCATACCGCGCGCCATACGGTCAGGCGCAGGCCGGGCCGGCCACGGCGGGAAATGTGAGCCTCGCCGTCGAAGGCGCCCGAGGCGTTATCGGAGGGGGACAGCCCGGCGTGCTTGACTACCGACGATGATGTGTCATACCGCTTCAGGTCGCCGGTCTCGGCCAGGATCGCCGCAGCCCCGGTCGCGGTCAGCCCGGGGATATCACCCAGCCGGGCCAGGCCGAGGTCACCCAGGGCGGCGGTCATGGCGGCCTCGGTTTCCTGCCGCTGGGTGCGGGCGCGCTGCAGGTCACCCAGCTCGGCAGCGACCCGGCGCAGCAGCCCGCGCCGGTGCCCGCGCACCACGCCCTCGGTGCTGGTCAGCGCGGCGAACACTGCCTTGCATATCGGGCCGTGGATCCGCTGCCCGCCCCAGCCGGGCAGGGCATCGCGGACCAGGGCGGTGAACGCCTCCAGGCCGATGGCAGCCAGTTCCCCCGGCTGGCCGCCGCACCGCGACGTCACCGCCTGCAGGGCCGCCAGCCAGGTCATCGACTCAAACGGCTGAGCGCACGCCTCGGGCACCACCGGCCAGGCCACCGACAGGAAGTCCCGGATCCGCTGCACCGACGCGGTCTCCGAGGTGATCAAGGCCGTGCGGCGCCGCCCCAGATGCCGCAGGCCCGCCCACACCTCATCCAGCACTTCGGGAACATAACA
Source organism: Streptosporangiaceae bacterium (assembly GCA_036497945.1). Taxonomy (GTDB): domain Bacteria; phylum Actinomycetota; class Actinomycetes; order Streptosporangiales; family Streptosporangiaceae; genus RYN-230. The sequence goes on from DASXIN010000070.1 coordinate 5,144, forward strand.
GTGCAGCTCAGCGGCCAGCCGGGCGATCATCACGCAGTCAGCCTCATCGGTCTTGTGCGCCGTGTAGTCCTGCTGCTGGCGGGCGATGTGGCTGACCAGCGGCTGCACGCACACCAGCCGCAGGCCCCGCTCCGCGCACATCCGCTGCACCTGCAGCCACCGCGGCCCGGTCGGCTCGCACGCCACCGTCACCGGCGTGAACCCCTTCGCCCTGGCCTGCGCCACAGCCCAGTCCAGCGCCTCGTCCAGCCGGAACGCCTTTACCCGCACCGTCTTACGCGCCAGCACCCGCACATCATGATCAATCACCGCGAGCGCCTGCTTCTCATCGGCCAGGTCAATGCCGATCACCGCGCCGTCACGCGGCAGCATTCCCCGCAGCTGCTCCCGCCGCGCGTTCCGTCTGCGGTCCCCCCCGCGTCATGCCGTTACCCTTGCCCATAGGACGTCCTCCTGTGTTGCGCCTGGGACACCAAGCCCGCACAATCGCACCAGGAGGACGTCCCCGTCTCAGCTACCTCCGGCAGAACACACGCCTCCTGCGCTTCGCCCTATTACTACGCGCC
>DASXIN010000071.1:0-7849 GCA_036497945.1 Streptosporangiaceae bacterium
GCTTCCCCGAACGGCGCGACCGATGGCCAGACTTCGACTGCGGTCGGTAGGGGCGCCCGTCCGGGCTCGCCCGGCATGCGACGTCGGCCCAGGGGGCGGCTGTGGGCACTCCTGCACGCTCAGGCTCTGCTCAGCGGCCCGACCACGGACGTGGTCGGCATCGAAGATGACTGGCGGCGTATGGCTGGCCGGCGGGCAAGGTGACCCGTGGCTGCCTAGAGGCCGTGCTCATCCAGCGTGTCCTGGACGAGCCGGGCTTCTGGTGTTCCGATGCGCTGATAGATAGCGAGCGCCTCGCGCAGGTTCCTGGCGGCCTCGGCACTATCGCCGGCAAGCTGACTGCGGCCGAGGCCGGCCAGCGCCCTGGCTTCCTCCGCAGGTCCGCCCAGCTCGATCGCCTTGGCCAGCGCCTCGCGGTGAATCTCGCTGGCCTTCTCGGGTGCCGACGTCCGGGTAGCCAGCTCGCCGAGGCCGTTGAGGGCCACGATCTCGCCGTGCCGCGAGCCCAGGTCGCGATGCAACTGCAGGGCCTCCTCAAGGCAAGCGGCGGCCGCTGAATACTCCCCGGTTTCCTGGTGCACCCTGCCGAGTTCGTCGAGAGCCCAGGCCTGGCCGAGCCGGTCGCCGAGCTGACGCCACAACTCAAGCGCCTCGCGCTCGTGCGCCAAGGCGGCGGCATAGTCCCCGGTCAGCCGCCACGCGAAACCAAGCTCAGTCAGCGCGTCGGCCTCGTCGAACGTTGACCCAAGACCGCGGAACAGCGACAGCGCCTGCTGGTAGTTCTCGATAGAAGCCGGGTAGGCGCCGGTTATCAGCAGCCCCATCCCGAGGCCGGTCAGCGAGACTGCCTCAGCCAGCTTGTCGCCCGCCGCCAGGGCAAGCTCCAGCGCCTGCTGGTGGCAGTCGATTGCGGCCCGAAAGTCGGAGATGTGCCCGTAGACCAGACCAAGGTGATTGAGCGCATAAGCCTGATCCGGCTTGTCACCCAGCTCGCCGAACAGCTCGATGGCCTGCGTCAAGGTGGCTACCGCGTCTGGGTAATCCCCGGTCAGCTGCTGCAGCAGGCCAAGCTCGTCAAGCATGCCGGCCTCGCCGCGCCGGTCCCCGGCCGCCCGCGCTGCGCGCAGCGCCGTCCGGTACTGGGCCGTCGCTTGCTGCCAGTGGCCGCGGGCGCGCAGGTAACCGCCCATCGCCGCGGCGATCGCGATCGAGTGCAGCGGCATCCCCTCGGCTGCCGCGTAGCTGACCGCCGGATGCAAGTTGGGGCGCTCGGCGTCCAGCCAGTCGGCTGCTTCCTGTGACGTGGTCAGCTGTGGGGCGCTGGCGGGCGGATCGGTCGGCGGCAGTCGTCCGCCGGCCGTGGTCCAGGTCGCGATGTGCCGGCACGCGCCGGCGGCAACGTGAGCGTAGAAGTTGATCAGCCGTTCGACGGCTGCGCGCGCCTGTATCGGCTGGTCGGCCGCGACGAGCGCGCGTGCGTATTCGCGCAGCAGGTCGTGCAGCAGGTACCGGCCCGGCGCCGGCTCAGTGAGCAGATGATGATCGTAGAACTCGTCCAGCTGGCGCCGGGCATCCTCGAGGCTTGTGTCGTCCAGCGCGGCGGCCGCGTACGCGTCGATGTCTGGTCCCAGCGTGAGGCCGAGCCGCCGGAACAGCCTTTGCTGATCCGCCGTGAGGTCCTGATAGGACAGATCGAACGCCGCCGCTACGGACAGGTTCTCCGCGCGCATGACCGCCAGCCGATCGCGCGCAGCGGCCAGCTCGGCCGCGAGCTCGGCGGCAGTCCTGGCCGGGTGATGCCTGAGCCGCCGGGCAAGCATTCCGATCGCCAGCGGCAGGAACCCGCACAGCCGGGTGATCTCCCGGCCGGCGGCCTCGTCCAGTTCAAGGTCGGCCCGGTCAGCGAGCCGGACGAGCAGCGCCCACGCCTCATCGGGAGACAAGGTGTCGATGCTGATCACGATGGCGTCCTCGAGCGCGGTCAGCCGCCGTCGGCTGGTGACCAGCACCAGGCTGGCGGCGCTGCCGGGCAGCAGCGGCCGCACTTGCTCGTGCCCGGCAACGTCGTCGAGGAGCAGCAGGATTTTCTTGCCCGCGACGTGGTCTCGCCACTTCGCCGCCCGCGCTTCCAGGCCAGGCGGGATGTGCTGAACGGCCACCCCCGCCGTCATCAGCAGACTCGCCAGGGCATCGGCCGGGTCGACGGGTGACTGACCAGCGGTGTGCGCGTGCAGCGGGAGGAAGAACTGCCCGTCAGGGAAGCGCCCGGCGAGCCGGTGCGCGGCGTGCACGGCGAACGTCGTCTTGCCAATGCCGGCCATCCCGTCGATCGCGTAGATGCCTACCAAGCCGCCACCCACCACCTTGGCCAGCGACTTCTCCAGGCCCGTCAGCTCGCGTTCGCGGCCGGTGAAGCCGCCGATGTCACGTGGCAAAGTCCGCGCCGCGGCGGCGGCTGACGACTCCGGCGCGGCCTCGCTCCTGACCGCCAGCACCCGCGCCGGCTCGGCCCGGCCGCGGGCGGCAGCGACGAATGCCTCCTGCACCGGGCCGGTCAGCTTGAGCGCACTGGCCAGCATCAGGGCACTATCCTTGCGCGCAGTCCGATTGATGCCCCGTTCCAGGTCGCTGACTGACCGCGGGCTCAGCCCCGCCTGCTCGGCCAGCTCCTCCTGCGTCAGCCGCGCCTCGGTCCGCAGCTGCCTCAGCAAGTCGGCGAACCTCAGCCCAGGCTCCACGTCTGCAGAGCCTACGTCGGCGCAGCCACCTGCAGCGCGCCGGTCTCCACCTCAGGACGACGGTCATCACGGTGCACGCGGCCCACAATCCCGCCGGCGAGTGAGCCTGACCCCACGCTCAAACAGAGCACGCCAGCAAGCCCCTGGCATTCCGGCGATAACGTGATGACACCACTCACCCCGTCCAGCCGAGCACACCGACCGGTACACAGCCGACCGCATTTCGCCGCGGACATCCAGGCTCGCATCTGGTCCCGCGGTAGCAGCCCCGAACTGGCAGATCTGCGCTTAGTGACCGCCGCCCACTCAACCGCGGGAAGAGGCGCCGAGTCGGCGTTCTGTAGCAGGCTTGTGCCGCGCCGCCGGAGAATCCCCTCACCTGCTGTGATCGTCACTACCCGCCTGCACTGACCGGTTTCTGGCCGAAGGTGGCACCCGGCCTTCCCTCATGCGGACCGATGGTTTGTGCCGTACGACCCAACAGGACCCCGGACGCGCCCACCCTCCACCGCGCCGATCACCAAATGATCAAGAATCTGCCCGCAGCCCGCAAGGAACTTCCGCACCCAAAGCTCTAGTCCGGCCGGGCGGCTGGGTGGCCCGGCTCCCCGGCCATCAGCCGGGCCACGAACTCCCGCCACTCTGGGGTGCTGAACTCGAGGACCGGGCCCGCGGGGTCCTTGCTGTCGCGCACGAGGACCAGGTCCGGGGTCTGGGTCACCTCGACGCAGTTGCCGTTGTATCCGCTGTAGCTGGATTTGCGCCACACGTTGATGCTCCTTCCCGCCGCCGTCGCCTGGACTGGTGGGTGCCCCGGGGAGGCTGGCCAAGGTCCCCCGGGGCATCCTGGGTGGGGAGGGAGGCCGCGTGCACCGGTGTGCCCGATGGGATCTCCGTGTCGTCCCGTTCGGTTAAGGACTGTGCTGATACCGCAGGTACGGCTCCTCCCCCGGGGATCATCTGCTGGGGAGCATCACCTGGCCTCTCATAGCCGCTGTGCGGTGAAGGCCCGGCCGCGCAGCTGCACCGGCTGCCTGCGGCACTTGGGCAGACAGGCACGCGCGGCGCTGCATGACCGGGCTGCCGAACGAGATGATGGCGTGTTACCGGCCCTGTCAGCAGCCGTGAACGCGGTTTGCTGACAGGGCCGGCGCCCGGGGGGTCAGGCGGCATTCAGCGGGAGCAGGGACAGGCCCTGGCGGATCAGCACGACGACCGGTTTTCCGCAGTGCGGGCAGGCCGCCTGGCGGGCGAGGACCTGCGGGTCCTCGGCCTCCTGGCCGTCTGGGCCGGGTGCTAGACGCGGGCGGCGCCGGGCGCGGGCCACCTCTGCGCGGGCAGCGATGGTCAGCGCGGCGGCCCGGTCATGGGCGGCAGCGAGTTCACCGCCCACTCCCAGCGCCCGCCCGGCGCGGACGCAAAACGGCCGAGAGCACGCGCCGGACGCTTCCGCGAGGGCCACAGCACTGCGGCTGTACCCGGCCAGCATGCCCAGCTCACGCTGGGTCAGCCCGGCGGCCCGCCGCAGCACGGCGATCCGCCGGCCCAGCGCCGCTCGCGTATCCCGCGCTGCCTCCAGCCCGCTCACCGCGGCATTCCTCGCGCCACAGTCGGCCCGGCCCGCAGATGCGATAGTCCGGCGGGCCCGGGAAACGCTGCCCGGGCCCGGGCGGCGATCTGTTCGGTGCTGGACCGGCCCATTACCCGGTCTCCGAGCACAGCCCGGGCCTATCGGGGTCGGAGAACACCATGCCGGGGATGTCCGGGTGCGTCCACCCGCCAGGTACCGGCAGCCATCCATCCGTACGCAGGGCCCGCTGGAAGGCCTTGATCTGGCGCAGTTCGGCGTCGCTAGGGCCGGCCATCACCCGGCCTCCGGTTGCAGGTCGCGTTCTGACCGGGGCTGCACGTCGGCGGCGGACATGACCTTGCTGAGGTCGGCACCGCGTTCCTGGAGGTGGGCGTGGGTCGAACCGCTGGTACCACCACCGCTCGGCACTGGACAGGTGCTGGTCCACCTTGGGCAGCCCCTTGGCTTCGCGCGCCCGGTCCTCCGCCCAGTGCTCCCACGCGGTCTCCGACGTCATCCCGCCGGCCAGGGCCTCGCGTGGGATCCGGTCCGGGTGCAGGAGCTGATGCAGCCACGACTCGATGGTCTCGGTGGGAATGCTCATCCCGCCTCCGGTTCCAGTTCTGCGTCCGCGGCCAAGACGACCTGGTCGCCGCAGACGGGGTAGGGCCCGGGTAGGTACGTGGCCTCATACAGCCGCCGCCCCGCTTCGCGGGCCTGGTGGGCAGGCCAGTGCCCGGTGCATGTGCTCGGCCCGCTCCAGCCCGAGCCTGGCCACGTCATTCATGTAGATCTGTTCCCACGTGCTGGCAGTCGCGCCATCGCGTCACTGAGCCATCGCATGTGCGGTTCCTCCAGTTCCGGTCTGCCGGTGTTCCTTCGGGCTGGTCAGCCCGCCTCGGCCTCGATCTCCGGTGCTCGCGTCGCTTCGCGGGCGGCAGCGAACCGGGCCCGCTGCGCCTCGTGCTCACGCTCGGCCTGCTCCCGTGCTCGGCGGGCAGCGTGCTCGATCGGGCTCTTGGTCACGCCGAGCCGCCCGCTGGGCTGGGCGGTGGATGGCCGCCGCCGGCCTCATCGCGGCGAACTCCCAGGACTCATCTCGCCAGCACTGTGCCCTGGCGAGCCGCTGGTTTCTGCTGCCCTGGCGTGTGCTGCCGCGATGGAGGCGCTGGCATGCTGCCCCAGCGCGCCAGTCAGTACGTGCTCCCAGGCTCCCTGTGCCGGCAGTGTCCCGGAACCCGCCGGCTGGCCGGCCGGGCCGGCGAGCGGATGGCAGCGGGCGCAGCGGCCCGCGTCGGTGCCGTCGGGGTGCTCCAGGCGCCGGGTGTGCCGGTTGCATCGGCCGCACCAGGCCGGCCGGGACGGCTGCGAGGGAGAATCCGGCAGCTCGTCCGGTGAGAGCCGGCGGGCGAGCACGGCGTAGGGGTTGCGGATGCCAGCGGTGCTGGCCCCGGCCACCTCCGCCAGCCTGGCGGGCGTCCAGCCGGCCGCCAGCGCGGCGGTGACCGCGGGAGCGAGCCGCTGGCGCTGGCGGACCGTCAGCAGCCACCGTGGGCCGAGCGCGCCGAAGAACTCTCCCACCTGCCCGCCGTCAGGAGGACCATCCGCTGCGGGCAGCGCCTCGCGCCCGCACGCGGGGGCGGCGGACGGTTCCCTGGATGGTTTCCTGGACGATTCGGGTGCAACCGCTGCACCCCGTGGCTGCGCCGGTTGCACCCCGCCGGTGCGCTCGTTGCATCCCGTTCCGGGCGCGGGGTGCGATGGCTGCACCCCGTCAACCCGGTTATCCACAGCCCTCGCGGGGTGCAGCAATTGCACCCCGTCAGTCACGTCGCCAGCGTCCGGGCACGCGGCCGCCGCGACCCTGGCGCGCAGGCCGGGAAACTGATGCTGCAGCGCCGCGAGGTCAGCCTCGGTGAGGTCGTCCCGGATCAGGCTCAGATCCAGATCCCAGCCCTTCGGCCGCCGGTCGGCACGTTTGATCCGCGCAGCCACGACGTCCGGGTCACACGGCCGGATGATCCCCTCGGCCTCCAGCCGGCCCAGGCACGTGCGCACCGTGCGCTCAGACAGGCCGGTGTAGCGGACGAGCGTGGCTACCGACGGGAACGCGCCAGTCCCATCTGGCCCGGCGTGGTTGGCCAGGCCGACGAGCACGAACTTGCACGCGCTGGACGGCTGCCCGCTGCGGTCGGCGGGTACCGGAGCCAGGTTGAGCACCCACGACATCGCCTCGACGCTCACCGGCCACCCCCCGGCACCCGGCCGGCGTGCCAGCTGGCAGGCCCGGACGCGACAAACCGGCTCCCTGCCCGATTCTCGGAGCCGAATGGGAGCCGGCAGCTCCCGTCAGGCGGGCTCAGACGCGGCCGCCAGCGCCGATCAGACGTCGCTGACCTGCACAGATACGCCCAAGCAGGCCCTTCGTACTCCTGCATGCTCTGTTCGGGATTAAACGTCCCAGGAGGTCGGCCGGGACCAGGTTGAGCGCCCGAGAGATCGCCTCGGCGCTCACCGGCAATCCGCCCGCTGAGCGCTTCCGGCCAGCCCGGCTTCAGGGCTGTGCCCCATACGCGCCCACACGGCCCTCCTCGGAGCACGTTTCCGCTGGTCAGGGGCGTACAGTGCAACCCCTCCGGAGCCGTGTGCGCACGTTCGAATCGTGTCGGGGGCGCCCACCCTCACCAGCTCGAAGGCCGCTGACCAGCGGATTCGATGCCGGCTCAAGTGGATCACGTGCAGCCAGATGCCGCCGGATGCCCCTGCCTGTCGCGGTTCCCGGCATATACGCGGAATGGATCATCGGGCATCGGCCCAGGTCAGCTCTGTGGACGCTCCGGCTCGCGCCGCCGCCAGCCTTGTCAAAGCGCCGGTCAGTTGGCTGCCCGGGCCACCGCGCCGACGTCAATGACCGCCGGGACATCGGTCCGGGCGGGGCTGTAGCTGGTCACGGTGTCTGGTACCACGAACTCCGGGCGACGGTAGGCCGACCGGAGGTCGGCCAACGCCGGGCTGGGCTGCCCGGTGAGGGTGGCCAGCTCATCCAGGACCGGCAGCTCGTCGGGCCTGTCCGTGCAAGCCCGCGACGGCGCCAGCCGCGCCGACCTGGAAACGATCATCATCTGCGCCATGGCCGCCTGGGACGCGCTGGCATCCACCGACCGCCCAAGAGCGGAGCGTGCCCCATCGATGGAGCCAAACCTCATCAAGCAGCCTTCTTCATCTTGATGCGGCGTGCCGGCTGGGGTCATAGTGAAGCCCCTGGTACATGAGGCGATCGACCAAGACCTGCTTCATCTGCCAAGGGGCTTCGATGCTGTTCTATCCTGTTGCGCTGCCATTGTCGCGCCAGACCCTGAACTTAGCCTCGATCCACCGTGGAAATAGGTGTGTATTCGGGCGCGTCGACGCGAAAGGTGCCCTCTGAGCTGGGACGATGGGAGTTGCTGAAGCTTCCGTCGCCGAGCTGGAGAGGACACCTCGCAAGTGCGATTGTCGCATGATATTTCGAAGACGCACGCGTCCTTTGATGACCCGAATC
>DASXIN010000072.1:0-21499 GCA_036497945.1 Streptosporangiaceae bacterium
CGTCGAACTGCCCAAGCGCGCCCGGCAGGATGGCCCGCGGCCCGGAGATCACTTTCCTGGGCTTCTTGACCAGCTGGGACGGCGAGACGTGGGGATGTGACAGGCTGACCGGCTCGTGTCTCGGCAGGACCCGGTACAGGCCCAGCACTTCCCGGAGCCGCTGGTCGGTCTGGCTGAGCAGGTAGCCGCGGAGCGCGGTGACCGCGGCGACGTCGAACGCCACCAGGGCGACCAAGGTGACGGCCAGCACCCCCAGCAGCACCCGGGTGCGCAGCTTGGCCCGGCGCGGCAGTCGCGGTCTCATAGCTGCTTACGGGGCAGCCGGAGGCTGTAGCCCACGCCGCGCTGGGTGTGGATCACATCGGGCCCATACTCGGCCAGCTTGCGGCGCAGGTAGGCGATGTAGGTGGCGACCACCGTGCTGGACCCGCCGAAGTCGTAGTCCCACACGTGGTCTAGCAACTGGGCCCGGGTCAGCACCCGGCCCGGGTTGAGCAGCAGGTAGCGGAGCAACCGGAACTCGGTCGGCGACAACTCGATCGGCTGGCCGGCCCGCCGGACCTCGTAGGAGTCCTGGTCCAGTTCGATGTCGGCGTACGTCAGCACCGGGCCGCCGGCCTCGTCGCGGCGGGTGCGGCGCAGCACGGTGCGGATCCGGGCGGCCAGTTCCTCCAGGCCGAACGGCTTGGTCATGTAGTCGTCGCCGCCAAGGGTCAGCCCGGTGACCTTGTCGTCCTGGGTGTCCTTGGCGGTCAGGAAGATCACCGGAAGCCGGCTGCCGTCCCGGCGCAGCCGCCGGACCACGTCGAAGCCGTCGGTGTCGGGCAGCATCACGTCGAGGACGACCAGGTCGAACGGCCGTTCCCGGGCCAGCTGCAGCGCCTCGGTGCCGGTGTCCGCGGTGGTGACCTGGAAGCCCAGGAAGGTCAGCGACGCGGCCACCGCATCGCGCAGGAACGGCTCATCATCGACCACCAGCAGGCGGCCGTGATCGGCGGCCGGTGCCGCTGCCGGTTCAGCCATGACGCCTCCTTGCCCTCGCGTCATACCACCATCGGAACGCTAAGCCCGGCTGTGACCTGCGTGTGAATTTCATGTGAGCCCGGTTACAGCGGCAACTCACATGAAACTCACACATGATCCGTGCGGTAGTCCGATGCCCGGCGTCCAGGCTGGTCCCCCGGAAGGATCGTTCGCTCCACAGTAAGGGCGGATTCCCTGATGAACGAGGACACCGGCGGCGGGCAGTGGCCGCGTGAGCGGCAGCGGCCGGGCCGGCTGGCCGCCGCACTGGCCCGGGCCGCGTTGGTCTCGGCCGCACTGGCCGGGGCCACCCTGCTGGCCACGGGCTGCGCTGGCGGTTCGCCGGCCGCCGCGCCGAGTGCCAGCCACGGCCTGCCGACCGCCGTGATGCTGGATTCCTTCGCGTCGTGCGTGCGCAGCCATGGCGTGCCGAACTTCTACTTCTCCCGCAACACGCATAGTGCCGCCGACACGCCCGACAACCTGCTGAAGATCGGACCGTGGGTCGCTCCGGCTAACCCAAGCTCGCCGCAGTTCCAGGCAGCGCTGAAGGCGTGCCACCACCTGATTCCGAGGCCGCAGCTGAGCGCGGCCCAGCAGCAGGCGCTACAGCGCCGACTGCTCAAGCAGGCGGCGTGCATGCGGGCGCACGGCTACCCGGGCTACCCGGACCCCAGCGTGCAGAACGGCGGCGGCATCATCCAGCCGCCGCTGCCGTCCAGCATCGACGCCAGCTCGCCGCAGTTCCAGGCGGCGCTGCAAGCCTGCAACGGAGGCTGATCACATGCGACTGCGCCGAGCGGCCGGCCTGGCCACGCTGGCCCTGACTGCGCTGCTGGCCGCGGCGTGCGGCGGCTCGCCGTCGGCCGCACCAAGCGCCAGCCCGGGTCCGGGCAACGTGCAGCAACTGGACGTCTTCGCTGCGTGCATGCGCGGCCACGGGGTGCTGAACTTCTATTTCTCTGGTTCGCGGAGCGCATCAGATTCGAGCACAGCGCTGAGCATCATGGGGCACTACGTAACCGGCGTGAATCCACAGACAGCCCAGTTCAGCGCGGCCATGAAGGCCTGCAAACACCTGCTGCCGGGCGGCGGCCCGCGTCCGATGACGCAGCGGCAGATCAACCAGATGGTGAAGTTCGCCGCGTGCATGCGGGCGCACGGCTACCCGGACTACCCGGACCCGATCGTGCAAAACGGCGGCATCGAGGAGCAGCCGCTGCCGTCCAGCATCGACACCAGTTCGCCGCAGTTCCAGGCGGCGGCGAAAGCGTGCGGGATGTTCCTGCCGCCGGGAGGTCGAGGGTGAACCCGCCAATCCCGAAGGACGAGGATATGAATCAAGACACCGATGCCCGAGAGCAGGCGGAGGCCCGCCCAGCCAAGGAGGCTGCCGAGCGAGTAGCAGAGGTCGCGCCGACCCGGCAAGCCGCAGACCGGGACCGGCACGGCCGTCGCGGCTGGGTAGTGGCCGGGGTGGTGGTCGTTGTCGCGGCGGCCGCCCTGGGTGCCGCCCTGGCCAGCGGGGCGTTCCGCGGGTCCGGCAACCCGGCAGCCGCGGCCAGCAGCGGGTATAGGACCGGGACGGCCACGGTGACGCGGCAGTCGCTGACCAGCCAGACCCAGGAGAACGCCACGCTGGGCGACGCCGGCACCTGGTCGGTGGCGGTGCCGTCCAGCTCATCATCCTCATCGTCGTCCTCTTCGGCGGGGGCGTCCGGGTCGGGGACGTTCACCTGGCTGCCGCAGATTGGCCAGGTCATCCGCCAGGGCCAGCAGATCTACGGCGTGTCCGGCGGCCCGGTGGTGCTGCTGTACGGCCCGGTGCCGGCCTACCGTGACCTGTCCGAGGGCATGACCGGGGCGGACGTGACCGAGCTGAACCGTGACCTGGTCAAGCTGGGCTACGCGACCAGGGCGGCGCTCGGCCCCCGCTCGGGCTGGAACTACTACAGCGCCGAGACCGCATATGCGGTGGGGCTGCTGCAGGCCAAGCTCGGCCTGACCGTGACCGGCACCCTGCCGCTGGGCCAGGCGGCCGTGCTGCCCGGCCCGGCGCTGGTCACCGCGCTGGGCACCAGCACGTCTCTGAGCGGCCCGGCCACCGCCGGGTCGGTGGTGCTGACCGCGACCTCGGTCACCCCGGTGGTGACCATCGACCTCGACCCAGCGCTGCAAGCCGAGGTGAAGGACGGCGACCAGGTCAGCATCACGCTGCCGGACGGCCGCACCACCCCAGGCGTGGTCACCCAGGTGGGCCGCGTGGCCACCACACCGAACTCGTCGTCCAGCAACTCCGGCAACTCGGCAAGCCAGTCGGGCAACTCGTCGAACAGCTCGGCCAGCGGCTCGGGGGCCACCATCACCGTGCTGGTCTCGCTGACCCACCCGAAGGCGGCCGGGAAGCTGAACCAGGCCCCGGTGACGGTGACCATCACCACCGGCAGCGTGTCCAACGCGCTCACCGTGCCGGTGAACGCCCTGCTGGCCCAGCCGGGCGGCAAATACGCGGTGGAGGTGACCGGGCCGGGCGGGCACCACCTGGTCAACGTGACCCCTGGCATGTTCGACGACGCGGCCGGCAAGGTACAGGTCAGCGGGAACTTGACCGCGGGCCAGCACATCGTGGTGCCGGGGATATGAGCACCCCAGTGCGGGCCGCCGCCACGGCCCAGGCCGGCCGGGCGCCGGGAGATGGCATGGTTCTGGACCTGGCCGAGGTGACCAAGGTCTATCCCGGCGCACCGCCGGTGCCCGCACTGCGCGGGGTGAACCTGGCCATCGCGGCGGGCGAACTGGTCGCCGTGCTCGGCCCGTCCGGGTCCGGGAAGAGCACCCTGCTGCACCTGGCCGGCACACTGGACCGGCCGACCAGCGGCACGGTGCGGATCACCGGGCTGGACGTGGCCACGCTGGGCGACCGAGCGCTGGCCGGGCTCCGGGCGTCCGAGATCGGCTTCGTGTTCCAGCAGTTCTTCCTGGCCGAACACGCCAGCGTGCTGGACAACGTGGCGGACGGGCTGCTGTACGCCGGGGTCGGCCTCGCCGCCCGACGGGACGCGGCCGCAGTGGCCCTGGACCGGGTCGGGCTCGGCCACAAGCTGCGCGCCCGGCCGACGCAGCTGTCCGGCGGGGAACGGCAGCGGGTGGCCATCGCCCGCGCGCTGGCCGGGTCACCCGCGATCGTGCTGGCCGACGAGCCCACCGGCAACCTGGACCAGGCGACCGGCGCGGCCATCCTGGACCTGCTGGCCGAGCTGCACACCGCCGGGACCACGATCATCGTGGTCACCCACGACGAGGCGGTCGCGGCCCGGATGCACCGGCAGGTGCGGATGCTGGACGGCCGGATCGTCTCCGACAGCATGGAAGTGGCCCGATGACCGCCACCACGCACACCGCGGCGGCGTCCCGCGCCCCGGCAGCGGCTCGGCTCCGGGCCTCCGACCTGGCCCGGCTGGCCCTGGTCGGCCTGCGCACCCGGAAGATGCGCGCCGCGCTGTCCGCGCTGGGCATCGCGATCGGGGTGGCCGCGATCGTCGCGGTGCTCGGCCTGTCGTCCTCCTCGGCGGCCGGGCTTAACGCCGAGATCGCCGCGCTGGGCACCAACCTGCTCACCGTGCAGCCGGGGAACAACTTCGCCGGCAGCACCGATGAACTGCCGCTGCGGGCGCCCGCGATGATCAGCCGCCTGCCGGGGGTGTACGCCGTGCAGACCACCGGCAGCATCGACGGCGTCAGCGTCTACCGCAGCCCGCTGATCCCCACGGTGAACACCAACGCGCTCAGCGTGGCCGCGACCAGCCTCGGCCTGCCCGGCACGGCCGGCACGTCGCTGGCCGAGGGGACGTTCCTCAACGCGGCCACCGCGCACGAGCCGGTGTGCGTGCTCGGCGCGGCCGCCGCGCAACTGCTCGGCATCGACCACGTCTACCCGGGCGAGCGGGTCTGGGCCGGGAACATGTGGCTGTACGTGGCCGGCATCCTCAAGCCGGACGTGCTGTCCCCGGACGTGGACTCCAGCGTGCTGGTCGGCTACCCCTTCGCCGAGCGCAGCTACGGCTTCGACGGGCACCCGACCACGATCTACGTCAAGGCGACCGACTCGCGGGTCACCGCGGTGGACAACCTGCTCGGCGCGCAGACCGACCCGGAGGACCCGGGCAGCCCGGACGTGTCGGTGCCGTCCGCCGCGCTGGTCGCCCAGGCCGACGCCAGGGGGGCATTCAACACCCTGTTCCTCGGGCTGGGCGCGGTCGCGCTGCTGGTCGGCGCGATCGGGGTGGCCAACATCATGGTCATCGCGGTGCTGGAACGGCGCAGCGAGATCGGGCTGCGCCGCGCGCTCGGCGCGACCCGCGGGCACATCCGGATCCAGTTCCTGTCCGAGGCGGTCGCGCTGGCCCTGGTCGGTGGGGCGGCCGGGGTGGTGGCGGGGGCGGCGGCCACCGCCGTCTACGCGCACACCAAGGGCTGGGCCGTGGTCATCCCGGCCCAGGCCTGGGCGGGCGGGCTGGCCGCCGCGCTGCTCATCGGCGCGCTGGCCGGGCTGCTGCCCGCGCTCAAGGCGGCCCGGCTGTCACCCACCGAGGCGCTCTGGACCCTGTAAAAGCCCTGCCTGGCCTAACGCCGGCACCTGGCCGAACGTTGCGCGAACGGTGCGCGGCCTAGCGTCGTGGCATGTCACAACCGGTGCTGTTCCTGGTAGACGACGATCCCGGAGTCGTGCAGGCGCTCAAGGACGACCTCAGCCGGCGGTTCGGCCGGGACTTCTGCGTGCTGGGCACGTCCTGCGCCAGCGACGGGCTGGCCACGCTGCACGGCCTGGCCGGGCGGCAGCAGCCGGTGGCGCTGCTCATCGTGAGCCACGCGATGAGCGAGATGCCGGGGGTCGAGTTTCTCGCCCGGGCGCACGAACTGCATCCGCTGGCCAAACGGATCCTGCTGGTGGAGCGGGACTACTCGGCGCGCAGCCCGGTGGTGACGGCCATGATCCTGGGCCAGGCGGACTATCACATCACCAAGCCGTGGCTGCTGGAGCAGGACCTGTACCGCGAAGTCAGCCAGTTCCTGGCCGACTGGGCCGATGGCCGGGAGGCCGGCTTCGAGCTGTTCTACCTGGTCGGGCGGCTGCAGGACGGTGGTACCCACGAGCTGCGGGACCTGCTCACCCGGTTCAACGTGCCGTTCCACTTCTCCGACGCGGACAGCGCGCCGGGCGGGCGGCTGCTGGCCGGGCATGGCCTGCGTGCGGCAGCCCTGCCGGTGCTGATCCGGCATGACGGCTATACCTTGGCCCAGCCGACGGTGGCGCAGGTAATCGCGTCCGTGGGCGGCAGCGTGCGGAGCGACCTGACGGAATGCGACGTGATCATCGTGGGCGCCGGGCCGGCCGGGCTGACCGCCGCGGTCTACGCGGCGTCGGAGGGCCTGCAGACGGTGGTGCTGGAGGAGACGGTGTCCGGCGGCCAGGCGGGCAGCAGCCCGATGATCCGGAACTACCCGGGCTTCCCGCACGGGGTCAGCGGGCACGAACTGACCCGCCGGGCCTGCGAGCAGGCCTGGATGTTCGGCGCGCACATGGTGTTCGCCCAGCGTGCGCTGGGCCTGAATTGCCGGGGCGCGGAGCGCCTCGTGGCGCTGGCCGACGGCCACCGGATCAGCGCTCGGGCGGTGATCGCCGCGCCGGGCATCGCCTGGCGCCGTCTCGGCGTGCCCCGGCTGGAGGCGCTGGTCGGCGCCGGCGTGTTCTACGGCGCGGCCGGGACCGAGGCCATGGCGATGGCCGGCCACGACGTGTTCGTGGTGGGGGCGGGCAATTCGGCGGGCCAGGCCGCGCTGTACCTGGCCCGGTACGCCCGGCAGGTGACCATGCTGGTCCGCGGGGACAGCCTGGCCCGCTCCATGTCGGACTACCTGATCCGGGAGATCGAGGCGACCGGCAACGTCACGGTGTGCCTGCACACCGAGGTGGCCGACGGCCACGGCAGGGGCCACCTGGACAGCTTGACCCTGCGGGACCGGCGGCGCGGCCGGATCCGGGAGGTCCCGGCGGGCGCCCTGTTCGTGCTGATCGGCGGGGAACCGCGCACGCAATGGCTGCCGGCCGCGGTCCAGCTGGCCGACGGCTTCATCCGGACCGGGCGGGACGTGCGGCGCGGCGGGGCGGAGCCGAGCCAGTGGCCGCTGGACCGGCCGCCGCTCCCCCTGGAGACATCGGTGCCCGGAGTATTCGCCGTGGGCGACGCCCGCTACCGGTCGATCAAGCGGGTGGCCTCGGCCGTTGGCGACGGCGCGACCGCGGTTCGCCTGGTCCAGGAGTATCTGGCTAACGCATCCGCCGCGGCGTGAACGATCTGGCCTGTTCAGCACGTTATTACTGGTATGCGGAGTGGTTCGGCGGATAGTAACCGCCTGATTGACCCTGGCCAGTGTCGCCAGGTCCGCCCCGCGCTTGGGGTGTACCTGCTGGGCGCGATCCGCCCAGCCGAGCGTGCCGTGCTGGAGCGGCACCTGGCCGGGTGCTCCGACTGCCGGGAGGAGCTGGCCGGGCTGGCCGGCCTGCCCGGCCGGCTCGGCACGGTGTCCGTGACCGACGCGGTCCGGCTGGCCGCGGACAGCGGGGACGACCCGCGCTGGCCCGGGCCGGCCGGCGCTGGCACGCGCACGCTGCTGCGCCGGGCGGCCCGGCGGCGCCGTCAGCGGATGTGGCGCCGGGTGGCGACCGCCGCGGCCGTCGTGCTGCTGGCCGCGGGCGCGGCCGTGGCCGGGATACCCGCGCTGTTCCCGCCGGCGCCGCGGCCGGTGCCGGTGTCCTTGCCGGAGATAGTCCACGGCAGCAACCCGGTCTCTGGGGCCGGAGTCATCGTCCGGTACCGGGCGCGGCCGTGGGGCGTGCAGATTACCGTGCGGGTCAGCCGGATCCCCGCCGGGACGCGGTGTGAGCTGGAGGTGGTGACCGCGGCTGGGCAGCAAGCCACCGCGGCGAGCTGGACCGTGGCCGCCTCCCGCAGCGGCGCGTGGTACCCGGCATCGGCGCCGTTCCCGGAGGGTGGCGTGCGGCACTTCATGGTGATGTCGGCGGGCCGGACCCTGGTCAGCGTCCGGGCCAGGTGACCTTATCCAGCGCGCTCTGCGGATCGAGGCTCTCCACGCCCACCTGACACGGGCCAGCGGCCGGCCCGGCGTAACCACCTGGTGATAAGCCCCGTCAGTTTGCGGGATGCCGGCTACGCCGGGTTAGCGTTAGATGGAGAATGTCCCCGGAAATGGGGTGCGAGGATGCTGCTCGGCCGAATCGGCGAGCTGGAGATCCTGGATCAGCTGATCGCGAGGGCACGCGACGGTCAGAGCGCGGTGCTGGTGCTGCGCGGCGAGGCGGGGATCGGCAAAACAGCCCTGCTGCAGCACCTCATGAGCCAGGCACCGGGTTTCCGGGTGGCCCGGGCCACCGGCGTGGAATCAGAGATGGAGCTGGCCTTCGCGGGCCTGCACCAGCTGTGCAGTCCGCTGCTCGGCCGGCTCGGCTCGCTGCCCGAACCGCAGCGGCGCGGGCTGAGCATCGCGTTCGGGCTGGACACCGGAGACAGCCCGGACCGGTTCCTGGTCGCGCTGGCCGCGCTCAGCCTGCTGGCTGACGCGGCCGAGGAACAGCCGGTGCTGTGCGTGGTGGACGACGCGCAATGGCTCGATCAGGCCTCGGCCCAGGCGCTGGGATTCGTCGGGCGGCGGCTGCTGGCCGAGCCGATCGCGCTGGTCTTCGCGGTCCGGTCGCCGGCCAGCGCACCGGATCACCTGGCCGGGCTGCCCGACCTCCAGGTGGGCGGGCTGGACGACGAGTCGGCCCACCGCCTGCTGGCCAGCATTACCTCTGGCCCGCTCGATGAGCTCGTCCGGGACCGGATCATCGAGGAGACCCGCGGCAACCCGCTCGCCCTGATCGAGCTGTGTCGCGGGCTGACCGCCGCCGAGCTGGCCGGCGGGTTCGCCCTGCCGGACGCAGGAGACCTGCCGGTACGCATCGAGAACCAGTACCTGGAGCGGCTGGCCGAGCTGCCCGCCGGGGCACAGCGGCTGGCCCTGCTGGCGGCGGCCGATCCGGCCGGCGACTCGGCCCTGGTGTTCCGCGCGGCACAGCTGCTCGGGCTGGAGCCGATGGCCAGCCAGCTGGCCACGGCGGCCGGGCTGCTGGACATCGGCGCGCGGGTGCGGTTCCGGCATCCGCTGGTGCGTTCCGCGGTGTACCGGGCGGCCGCGGTCAAAGACCGGCGGGCCGCCCACGCCGCGCTGGCCGCGGCGACGGATCCGGACGCCGATCCGGACCGCCGGGCGTGGCATCGCGCACACGCGACGGCCGGGCCGGACGAGGCGGTGGCGGCCGAGCTGATCAGCTCGGCCAGCCGGGCGCTGAACCGCGGCGGGGTGGCCGCCGCGGCCGCGTTCTGGGAACGAGCCGTGGCGCTCACCCCGGACCCGAGTACCCGGGCCACCCGGGCGCTCACAGCGGCCGAGGCCAAGTACGCGGCCGGTGACTTCGAAGCCGCGCAGGCCTTGCTGGCCGCGGCCGAGATCGGCCCGCTGGACCAGCTGGGCGACGCGCAGGTGCAGCGGATGCGGGCCCGGGTCGCGTTCGCGCTGAGCCGGGGCAGCGACGCGCCGCCGCTGCTGCTCCGGGCGGCGCAGCGGCTGGAGCCGCTGGACGCCGGGCTGGCCCAGCAGACCTATCTCGAAGCCCTGGTGGCGGCCATCTACGCGGGCCGGCTCGGGCACGCCGCGGACGTGCAGGCCGTGGCGCGCGGCGCCCGGTCAGCACCGTCCGGTCCCGGCTCGCCGGAGCCGGTCCAGCTGCTGCTGCGCGGCCTGGCCGCCCGGCTGACCGACGGCTACCTGCCCGCCGCGGCCATACTCACCGAGGCACTGCGCCGGTACCGGGCGCAGGCACAGGAAATGGACTGGCTGTCGGTCTGCTACAACCTGGTCGCGATGGACCTCTGGGACGACGGGGCGTGGCATGAGCTGGCGGCCAGCCAGGTCCAGCTGGCCCGGGCCATGGGCACCCTCAGCTGGCTCCCGTTCGCGCTCGACTACCTGGCCGAGAGCCATATCCAGGCGGGCCAGCTGGACCAGGCGGCCGACCTGCTGGCCGAGCGGGAGAGCATCGACCCGGGGATCAGGGCGGCCACGCTGCCCTACGTCCCGCTGCTGCTGGCCGCGTGGCGGGGGGACGCGGGCCGCGCGGCGGACCTGGCCGAGACGATGACCCGCGACGCCCGGGCCCGGGGCGAGGGCGCCGGACTGACCTACGCGGAGTACGCCCAGGCGGTGCTGCACAACGGTCTGGGCAACTACCGGCAGGCGGCCGAGGCGGCCCGCTGCGCCAGCGAAGTCGGCGAGGTCGTCATCTCCCCGTGGGCGCTGTCGGAACTGGTCGAAGCGGCGGCGCGCAGCGGCCAGCGGGAGCAGGCCAGCGAGGCAGCGGACCAGCTGGCCACGGTGGCCGCGGCCAGCGGCACCAGCTGGGCCCGGGGCGCGGCCGCACGGGCCCGGGCGCTGCTGGCCGAGGGACACGCGGCCGAGGACCTGCACACCGAGGCCATCGAGCTGCTGAGCAAGACCGGGATGGCGTCTCACCTGGCCCGGGCGCAGCTGAGCTACGGCGAGTGGCTGCGCCGGGAAAACCGCCGGACGGATGCCCGGGACCAGCTACGGCCCGCGTTCGAGGGGCTCGTCTCGATGGGCGCCCAGGGCTTCGCGGAACACGCCCGGCGCGAACTCCTAGCCACCGGCGAGAAGGTTCGCAAGCGGGCCGGGCCCACCCGCACCGAGCTGACCCCCCAGGAGCAGGAGATCGCCCGGCTGGCCCGGGACGGGAAGACCAACCCCGAGATCGGCGCCCAGCTGTTCATCGGCGCCCGCACGGTGGAGTGGCACCTGCGCAAGGTGTTCGCCAAGCTGGATATCAGCTCACGCCGCGAACTCGGCGACGCGCTTAGGCGACGCAGACCCGGGCTCGGATCGTAGCCGATGAGCCAGGCACCGGCGTTAGGCAGAGAAAAGGGTGGGCGATGGAATATCTGGTCAGCATGACCACACACGTTCCGGACGGAACGGCGCAGCAGGCGGTGGACGAGGTGCGGGCCCGGGAAGCTGCCCGCACGGGTGAGCTCGCGGCCCAGCGGCACGTGCTCCGGCTGTGGCGCCCGCCGCTGGCGCCGGGCGAGTGGCGGACGCTCGGGCTGTTCGCCGCGGCGGATGCCGGCCAGCTGGAGAAGGTGCTGGCCTCGATGCCGCTGCGGGTGTGGCGCACGGATGAGGTCACGCCGCTCGCGGGGCACCCGAACGACCCGCCCGCCGGGCTCCAGGCCGCCAGCACTCCCCAGTCAAGCACGGGCGGGCCGGAATTCTTTACCTGGTTCACCTTGGAGATCCCGGATGACGTGCCGAAGCAGGAGGTCGACGCGGCCGAGGCGGGGGAAGGGCGGCGGACCCGGGAACTGGCCGGGCAGGGGCATCTGGTGCGGCTGTGGCGGCTGCCGGACGGGCGCGCCCTCGGCCTGTGGCGGGCGGCGGACGAGGCGGAGATGCAGACGATCCTGGACTCGCTGCCGCTTAACCGCTGGCTGAGCACGGTCGTCACGCCGCTCACCGCGCACCCCAGCGACCCCGGGGTCAGCCGTCAGTGATCCGCACGACCCGCTTGCCGAGATCGGACGAGCCGCGGTCGAACAGCGTGGCCAGAGCCTTGGGCGCGCTGTCCAGGCCGTGGAACTCGGTCACCACCGCCCGGATCTTGCCCGAGCGGAGCAGCTCACCGAGTTCCTCGCGGATCGGCATCAGCCGGGTCGGGTAGTAGTCGCTGACGATGTAGCCCTGCAAGGTGATCCGTCGGGACACCGCATCGATGAGATCGGCGCCGCCGGCCGGATCGTCCGGGCGGGCGTAACTGCTGACCGTCCCGCACAGCACGACGCGGGCAAAGTTCTTCAGCACGGACATCGCCAGGGTGAGCTGGCGGCCGCCGACGTTGTCGAAGTACACGTCGATGCCGTCGCCCGCCGCCTGGCCGAGCTGATCCGGGAAGGCCGGATCGCGGTGGTCGAGCGCGACATCGGCGCCCAGCACCCCGGCGGCATGGTTGGTGCGCTGGCGGCCGCCCGCGATGGCGATGACCCGGGCACCCGCCGCCTTGGCCAGCTGGACGGCCACGCCGCCGACCCCGCCGGTGGCCGCGCTGATCAGCATGGTGTGGCCGGGCTGCAGGTGGCCGACGTCGTGCACGCCCACGAAGGCGGTGATGCCGACCGTGCCCAGCACGCTGAGCCAGTCCACCGGGTTGCCCAGCTTGGCGTCGGCCACTTCGGTGGGGCCGATCGTGGTGGTCGCGTAGGCCTGCCAGCCTGTGTACGTCGCCACCTGGGTGCCGGGCGGGACCCTGGGATCCGCGGACTGCACCACGATCCCCACGCTGTTGGCCGGGACCGGATCGCCGACGTCCACCCGGGCTACGTCAGGCGAGCCGCGCAGCATCCGGAGCTGATACGGGTCGACGCTGGTGACAACGTTCTGCACCACGACCTCCCCCGGGCCCGGCGGACGTACCCGCCTGCGCTCCAGGGCGAGGTCACCGGGCAGGACCGACGGCCCGGGACGGCGGGCCAGGACGATGACGTCCGCATGGCTTGGCACTGACATGACGCCAGCTTTACGCGGCGGGGCGGGGCATCGCACCAGTGACCGCCCTGGGCCGGAGCCCTAGTCTGGGCGGCCCGCTGTGTCCTGCGGCGTCTCCACGTGACCTGCACAGGCTGCGCAGCCGGCCTGCACATAGGGCTGATGAGCTGCACTGATGCCGGTGCACGGGCGCCGGGGGAAAACGGGGGACAAGGTAATGACGCACACGATCACCACGGGCATGGACGGGTTCCGCGCGGTCATGGACGGGTTCCGCGCGGTCATGGACGGGCCGGTCATCCTGCCCGGCGACCCGGGGTTCAATGACGGCCGGCGGGTCTGGAACGCGGCCATCGACCGGCGCCCGGCGGTGATCGCTCGCTGCGCCACAGCGGCCGACGTCGTCGCGGCGCTCAGCTTCGCCCGCGAGCACGGGCTGGAGGTCTCGGTGCGCGGCGGCGCGCACAACCCGTCAGGCACCGCGGTGTGGGACGACGCCCTGATGATCGACCTGAGCGAGCTGAACGCGGTCACCGTCGACCCGGCCGCCCGGCGCGTGCGAGTTGGCGGCGGGGCGCTGCTGGCCGACCTGGACGCGGCCACCCAGGCGCACGGGCTGGCCGTGCCCGCCGGGCTGGTCAGCCACACCGGCGTCGGCGGGCTCACCCTGGGCGGCGGCATGGGCTGGCTGACCCGCAAATACGGACTGAGCATCGACAACCTGGTCTCCGCCGAGGTGGTCACGGCCGACGGCCGGGTGCTGCGCGCCTCGGCCGCGGAACACCCCGATCTGTTCTGGGCCATCCGCGGCGGCGGCGGCAACTTCGGCGTGGTCAGCTCCTTCGAGTTCGAGCTGCACGAACTCGACCCGACGGTGCAGTTCGCGATGTTCTTCTGGGGCCTGGACCAGGGGCGAGAGGCGCTCCGGCTGGCCCGCGACATCACCGCGGCGATGCCGCCGGACATCAACGTGGTGGCCGGTGCGGTGAACGCGCCGCCCGCCCCGTTCGTGCCGGAGCAGCATCAGCTCGCGCCGGGCTACGCCCTGCTGCTCGCCGGATTCGGCGGCACCCAGGAACACGCCCGGCTGGTGGATCAGATCCGCGGCAGCCTGCCGCCGCTGTTCGATCTCGTCGCGCCGATGCGCTACGTCGAACTCCAGCAGCTACTCGACGAGACCAACGCCTGGGGTTTCTACAGCTATGACAAGAGCAGCTATCTGGCCGACCTGTCCGATCCGGTGATCGACGTGGTCACCGAGCACGTGCCCGGCAAGAACTCGCCGATGTCGGCGCTGCTGTTCTACCGGCTGGACGGCGCATACTGCCGGGTCGGTGAGCAGGAGACGGCGTTCAGCGGTGGGCGGTCGCCGCGGTATGCCGCGTTCATCATCGGGGTGGCCCCGGACGAACGGCTGCTGGCCGCGGAACACGGTTGGGTCCGCGGCTTGTCGGCCGCGCTGCGGCCGCACGCCATCGGCAGCGGGGACGGGTACATCAACGGCAATACCGACTATGCCGACGGCGCGATCCGTGATGCCTACGGCGCGGCCACATACCAGCGGCTGGCCCGGGTCAAGGCCGGTTATGACCCGGACAACGTGTTCCACGTGAACGTGAACGTCCAGCCCGCCCGCTAGTCGGCGGCGGGCCCGGGGGGCGTGCCCGGGGGACGCCGGCCGGGCCGTGTTGACCGGGCGGGACCGGTCGGCGAGCATTGCGCCTTATGGGCCCGCGTGATCCGGTCGTGGTCATCGTGGGGGCCGGCCCGGCGGGACTGGTCACCGCGCACCTGCTGCACCAGGCTGGGGTCCCGTTCGTGGTGCTGGAACGGCAGCAGGCGGACGGGCTCCGGGCCCGGGTGAAGGCCGGCATGATCGAGCACCGAACGGTGGAATTGCTCGCCCGGTACGGCCTGGCCGGCCCGATCGTCAGCGGCGGCATGCGGGTCGGCCGGTGCGAGTTCCGCGCCGGCGGCCAGGCCTTCCTGCTCGACTACGCCGGGCTGTGCGGCGGGCGCGGGCACTACATCTACCCGCAGCACGAGCTCGTCGCGGACTGGGCCGGGGAACTGCTGGCGCTGGGCGGTGACGTGCGGTTCGGCACCGAGGCCACCGGTGTCGCGCAGTCCGCGGACGGCGCGGTGGTGCGGGCCGTCTCCGGCCCGGCCGGGGAACCGGTGACCATCGAGTGCGCGGCCATCGCGGTCTGCGACGGCGCGGGCAGCGCGGTGGGTGCCGGCGCGGCCGCGTTCACCGCCGCCTACCCGACCCGGTGGCTGGCCGTGATCGCGGCCGTCCCGCCGCCGCCCGCCGGGACCATCTACGGGCTGCACGAGGACGGCTTCGCCGGGCAGATGCACCGCTCGGCGACGCTGTCCCGGTTCATGCTGGAAGTGCCCGGCGGCCAGGACTACCGGCAGTGGGACGACGACCGGATCTGGGCCGGACTGGAGCACCGGCTGAACGCCGCGGGCCGCCCGCCGGTCGAGCGGGGCGAGTTCGTCGAGCGGGACATCCTCGACCTGCGAGTGCGGGTGTGCGACCCGATGCAGGATGGCCGGATCTTCCTGGCCGGCGACGCCGCGCACCTGATCACGCCGGCCGGCGGCAAGGGCATGAACATCGCCATCCAGGACGCGGTCGAGCTGGCCGGCGGCCTGATCGAGCGGTACGGCGACGGCGGCCGGCTGGACAGCGGCCGGCTGGACAGCTACACGCGGATCCGGTTGCCGCACGTCTGGCGGCACCAGGAGTTCTCCAACCTGATGCTCAGCCTGTTCAACGCGGGCGCGGCCGACGGCAGCAGCGGCTTCTCGTACGGGCTGCGCCGGGCCCGCCTTGACCTGGTGATGAGCGACCCGCGGTTCTCCCGCTGGTTCGCGCACACCTACGTGGGCGTGGACGAGTAGGACCGGCTCGGGTGTAATGGACACCCTGCCGAGTACCGCCACGCCGGGCGGCCAGCCGGCTCAGCCGGTGATGCGGAACCGGGCCCGGCCGAATCGCACCGAGTCCCCGGCCCGGACGGTAAATCCCGGGCCGGCCCGCCAGCCGTTGACGTGAGTGCCGTTCTTCGAGTCCAGGTCCGCCAGCACCCAGCTGCCTGCTGACGGCCTCAGTTCGGCGTGCCGCCAGGACACCGTCATGTCCCGGAGGACGTAGTCGCACTCCGGGGCGCGCCCGATCACATACACCCGGTCGTCTCTGGGCAGCACGAGCCGGGGCAGCCGCGACGTCCGCCAGGCCTGCCGGACGTCTGCGGTAAAGGAAGACCACCACCGGACGATCCGTACCACCAAGCTGTCGTGCCGGGCCGGAGCCGGCAGATCGCTGAGCAGTTCGCCGAGTTCGCCCACGCCGCGCGCTCGCAAGGCCAGCTCGACCCGGTGCAGGAACGTGTCGGACGACAGACGGCCCTCGACGGAATTGCATCGCAGGATGTCGAGAACATTGTCCCGGTCCGCATCGGACGCACGGAACACTGGCGGTACCGAGTCCTCAGCCACCACGCAGCCACGATACGCCGGCCAGAGAGCGCCATTCCAGCGCGAAATGGTCACCTCGTGGCGGCGGCCTGCGGACGGGGAGTCGAAGATTCCGAAAGTGAAGCTCATGGCCATCCGTTCACCTGCGCCTGCATACTCAACCTCGCCTGAGGAACTCCTCCATGACCGTGGCCAGCGCGGCCGGCGTCTCCAGCATCGGGTAGTGCCCCGCGTTGGCCAGCACCTCCAGTTCGGCGTTGGGGTAGAACGCCAGCCAGGTCTGCTTCATCACCTCGGCGGACAGCGCCGGGTCGTGCTCACCGACGATGACCTTGACCAGGACCGGGTTGCCGCGCACCTGGTCGGAGAAGTCATGCCGGGCCCACGACTCCAGGTAGCCGCCGAACGCCTGCTGGGTGGAGTTGTCCACCGAGTGCTGCACGATGTGCTCGACGAACGAAGGCGACAGGCGGCTGCCGGTGGACATGTTGATGATGGCCGCGCGGTTCTCCCGGGCTTCGGCGGCGCCGGAGAACAGCGCCCAGCCGTCGTCGTCGAACGGGACGCCGGTGGCGGGCACCGGGTTCAGCGCCACCAGCCGCCGCACCCGGTCCGGGGCGGCCAGCAGCACGTGCTGGATGGCCTGGCCGGACATGGAGTGCCCGACCAGGGAGAACCGGTCCCAGCCGAGCTCGTCGGCCAGCGCGAGCGCGTCGGCGGCAGCTTCCGGCATGGTGAAGGCACCGGCCACGTCCTGGCGGCTGCCGTAGCCGCGCAGGTCCGGGAACACGTAGCTGAACGTCTCCTGGTCGAGGTAGTCCGGCAGCGGGCCCCAGCCGCGCGCCGAGCCGAACCACCCGTGCAGTGCGATCACATGGTGCTCACCAGATCCGACAACTAACTGTGGGCTGGCCACGGTCACCTCCGGGTCCCGTTATGTCCGGCATTGTTGAGCACCGTGGGCACGGCCGGCAAGAGCGGCCGAGCGCGGGGGAGACTAGGCAGATGGATCAGGCATCGATCACCGCCGCCGGTGCGATCGACACGTTTCTGGTACTGCTGATCGGTATCGGCCCGAAGATCGCGCTGGTCCCGTTCGTGGAGATCACCGCTTCCCTGGAGCCGGCCGCCAAGCGGCAGGTGCTGCGCAAGATGCTGACCACCGCGGGAACCGTGGCTGTGCTGCTCATGGTGCTGGGTGAGCTGCTCCGCACACTGCTGCACTTCACGATCGGATCCCTGTCCATCGCCGGCGGCGTGATCCTGCTCGTGCTGGCGGTGTGGATGGTGCTGGCGCCGCAGGATGGCAGTAGCCAGCGCACCGCTGGCCGAGACCCGATACAGCTGGCCGTGTTTCCGTTGGCCGTTCCGTACCTGCTCAACCCGGTAGGCATCGTCGGCCTGATGACGATTTCCGCTGAGGCTAAGTCGTTCAGCGTCTTCGCCGTCGAATTCGGCATCTTGGTGTTCGTGCTGCTGCTTGATGTGGTGGTGTTCCGCTGGGCGAATCGGGTTAGCGACAAGCTTGACGCGAACCGGATGCTGGTCACCGAGAAGGTCTTTGGCTTCCTGATCGCTGCGATTGCCGTGCAACTGATCCTCGATGGCCTGGCTTCGGCCGGGGTCATCTCACCTGTCCCGCACTGAGGGTGGCCCGTGCTCGTTCTTTCCGCCGCTGAGGTGGTCTCGCTGCTCGACCTGGACGAGCTGGTCGAAGCGCTGCAGGCGGCGACGATCGAGCTGAGTGCGGGCCGGGCCTCGGTGCCGCCCCGGGTAGCGGCGCTGGTCCCGGAGCACGACGCGATGCTGGCCGCGATGCCGGCTTACCTGCCGTCGGCCGGGGCGCTGGCCAGCAAGCTGGTCAGCTTGTTCCCCGGCAACCGGGAGCAGCCGACCCACCAGGCGCTGATCTGCTGCTTCGATCCCCACACCGGGACCCCGGCCGCGGTGATGGACGGAACATATGTCACCGCGGCACGTACCGCGGGCGGATCGGCGCTAGCCACCCGGCTGCTGGCCCGCGCGGATGCCCGCGACGTCGCGGTGGTCGGGACCGGGGTGCAAGCACGCGCACACGGGCGGGCGCTGGCCCGGCTGCCCGGTGTGCAGACGCTTCGGATCGCCGGGCGGGACCCGGCCAAGGCGAGGCTGGTGGCCAGTGAGCTGGCCAGCGACGGCGTCCCGGCCCGGGCCGCTCGCTCGATCGAGGAGGCGGTCCGGTCGGCCGACGTCGTGTGCACCGCCACGCATGCGGCCCAGCCGGTGCTGCGCCGGGAATGGCTACGGCCTGGCGCGCACATCAACTCGGTCGGCTACAACACCAGCGGCGACGGCGAACTCGACACCGCGACCATCCAGCACGCGCTGGTCGTCGTGGAATCCCGGGCGGCGGCGCTGGCCCCGCCGCCGGCCGGTGCGGTGGAACTGCGCCTGGCCATCGAACGGCAGGCCATCGCCGACCACGTCGTGGCCGAGATCGGCCAGGTGGCGGCCGGGACGGCCCCCGGGCGGACCGACGACACTCAGCTCACCATCTACAAATCGGTCGGGGTCGCGGCCCAGGACGCCGCAGTCGCCGCGCTGATCCTGGCGACCGCCCGGCAACGCGGCGTCGGCACGTCGGTCAGCCTGTAAGCCGCGGTTGGCTACCAGCTGTCGCTGCTGAACCGGCGGGGGGAGAACCGGTGCGGTATCTGGGGCCGCGGTGCCTCCCGGGTGGCCAGGGCGGCCAGCCACTCGCCGACCAGCGGGCCGAACTTGAAGCCGTGGCCGGAGGTGCCGCTGCCGATGACCACGTTGCCGATCCGGCCGATCACGAAGTCCTCGTCTGGGCTGTTGTCATAGATGCAGCGTTCATAGGACACCGGGCAGGACGCGAGCCCGGGCAGGCGGCGACGGAGGAAGCCGGCTAGGTCGTCGGCCAGGGCCGGATCCTGGCCGTGGTCCTGCTGGTCCGGGTCGGCCGCCGGGCCGCCGTGGTGCAGACCGGTCTTGTACCGGTGTGCGCCGGGAACCGGGAGGCCGTAAAACACGCGGCCGCCGTACTCGATGAGGATGGGCAGATCGGGGACCGCGCCGCCGGCCAGGTCGAGGTAGCCCACCTGCTCCTGGGTCGCCGCCGACGGCAGGCTGATGCCGGCCCTGCCGAGCAGGCCCGCGGTCCACGGCCCGGCGCAGACGATCACGGCGCGGCAGCCGATCGGGCCGTCGTCGGTGCGGACGGTGACCCGGCGCCCGTCGTCGCGCAAGCCAGTGACTCTGGTGTGCTCGCGGAGGGCGGGCACGGCCGCCGCCAGCGCCCGCAGCGCCGCATCGGCGTCGATCACGCTGGACCCCGGCTCGTGCAGCACCGGGCCGGGCACGGCGGCCCCGGGAAACCGCCGGGCCACCTCGGCCGCCGGGAGCAGCTCGCACGGCGCTCCCGCGGCCAGCATGGCCCGGTGTATCGAGTCGAGCTCGGGGCCGAAGGTCAGCTGCGGGACCGGCGACAGGAACTGGGTCTCGTGGGCGTGCTCCAGCTCAGCCCAGAACTGGCGGGCCTGCCTGGCCAGCGCGACGTACTCCGGATCGGGGTAGCCGAGCCGGAAGATCCGGCAGCTGCCCTTCGATCCGGCGCCCGGATGCCCCACCGTGGCCTGCTCCAGCACGGTCACCTGGCGCCCGTGCCGGGTCAGGGCAGCCGCCGTGGCCAGCCCCAGCAGCCCGGCACCGACGATCACGAACTCGCTGTCCTCGCCCGCCATCACAGGCAGGATAAGTGCCGCCCAGGGTCTCCATGCCCTCTCCATGCCCAGCGCATCCGGGCTGCGCAGGGCTGCTCTTGGCTCGAGTTCATCGACTCCCAACGGAGGTGACAGCCATGAGCAACGCAACGCGCACCGACACGATCGTTCTCGTGCACGGGCTCTGGATGACCCCACGCAGCTGGGAACACTGGGTGCCCTGCTACCAAGCCAAGGGCTATCGCGTCGTGACGCCCGCCTATCCCGGGTTCGAGATCGAGGTCGAGGAACTGCGCGACAACCCCGACATCATCGCCAACCTCACCGTCCCGCAGACCGTCCATCACCTGGCCGACATCATCGAAGCGCTCGACGCACCGCCATTCATCATGGGTCACTCGTTCGGCGGCACACTGACCCAGTTGCTGCTCGCCCGCGGCCTCGGCTCGGCCGGCGTCGTCTTCGACTCGGCGCCCACCGAAGGAGTGCGGGTCACTCCCCTGTCCCAGGCTCGATCCTTTTTCCCCGCCCTCAAGAACCCGGCCAACATCCATAAGGCGGTCGGCTTCACGGCGGAGGAATTCCACTACGCGTTCGCCAACACGCTGACGTTCGAGGACTCGACAGCCGCCTGGGAGCGCTACGCTATCGCGGCACCGGGCAACTGGGTCTGGGTGTATGGCCTGATCGCGAACTTCAAGCCTGGACACCAGGAAACGTGGGTCGACTACGAACAGGACCGTGCCCCGCTGTTGTTCATCGGCGGCGAGAAGGATCACATCATGCCGCCGTCGGTCAACAGGTCCAACGCTCGGCACTACAAGAACTCGCCCGCGCTGACCGAGTACGTCGAGTTCCCGGGCCGGGACCACTGGACCTGTGCCGCTCCTGGGTGGCAGGCCGTCGCCGACCACGCGCTCGACTGGGCCGAGCAACACGCCCGGCTGACCCAGCCGACCCGGGCGTAAGCCGAGATCGGGTTGGGCGGAGTCCCGGGCTGATCGGCGGGGGAGCGGCCCGGCACGACCTCCAGATTCAGCGGACGATACGCAGGGCGAGCCGCGGCGGACAGCCACGCTGCACCAGCCGCGCGATCTGATGCCAGTCCAGGTGATCCGCATGCACCTCGGCCAGCGGTGAGGGGATGCCCAGACGCTTCAGCTGGGCCACCCGCCAGCGGTGCACGTACGACTCGCTGCCGTCGAGAGTCTCGTGGCCGGCCATGGTCGGTTCCATAGGGTCGAGGCTGCCTGGCGCATCGCACCGGCACACCCTCAAGACAGACAGTCCTGTGCTGCCCCGCCACCGGATTATCCACTTTGACGGTGTAGCGGATGTAGCGTGCTGGTGGCCGTTCTGACTGGGCGCCGCGGTGTGTGATGATGAAACCAGGCCGTGGGCATTCCGAACGCTGGCAGTCACGCTGGCGCCGTCCGCGGGCCAGGTAACCCGGTGCACCCCGGTGCCCGGGGGTTGGGATGGCCGGTGTGCTCGGCTTCAGGATCATCCGTCAGTATGAGCAAGGCATCGTGTTCCGCTTCGGGCGGGCGCTGCCCGGGGTGCGTAAGCCGGGCCTGATCTGGATCAACCCGTTCACC
>DASXIN010000073.1:0-4092 GCA_036497945.1 Streptosporangiaceae bacterium
TGCGATCGACCTTATCGACGATCCGCGCCGCATCGCCGAAGCCGACCTGGCCATCCTCGGCCGCTGACGCGCCAATCGGCCCTGCCCGGGCCCCAGGTCTGCTGATCAGACCGGAGCGTAGGGGGCGCGGGGGCGGGGGCGGCGGAGCAGCCACTGCCAGAACGTGCGGTGCGGCGCGCGTGGCCCGCGCACCATGATGTGGCCGCTGCCGACCTGCCCAGACACCTGGACGTGCAGGATGGCCGGGGCCGCCGGGCTCCACTGCGTCTTTTCCTTGACGTTGCCGCTGCGCAGCGACACGTCGTCCAGGTCCACGGTGATGCCCGGCTTGGTCACCAGGGTCAGCGAGCCGCTGCGCACCTCGGCGGCGATCTCCACCGACGGCTGAGTGATGATCGCTTCGGTGAAGTCCAGCCGCGCTGAGCCGCTCCTGACCCGGACCTCGATCCGCCGCGGCACGACCCAGCGCCCGGTGCGCTCGGCATGACCGGACCCGCAGTCGATGCGGACCAGCTCCCGGGGCGGGCCGGCCATGCCGCCCACCGCGGGCAGGTCCCGGGTCAGCACGGTCAGCTCGGCGTACGTCCGCGCGGTCAGCGCTCGCTCCAGCCGCAGATCGAGCTCCTCGGCGGTCAGCCGGCCGTCACCGGCGGCGATCCGCAGTTGCTCGGCCACCCGGTCCCGGTCCGCATAGGAAGCCCGCAGCTCGCCCGGTGGTACCAGCTCCCTGCCGTCACCGGACGGCTCCAGCTCTCCCGTCATGGGCACACTCTAGAGGCTGGCCGCCCCAGCGCAACGGCTCCGGTCGCGGCCAGGCCCAGGGGACGGCCGCTAGCCGTCAGCCGTGGATCCGGCGCTCCGCCGCCGCCCAGGCGGCGCCGCGGCCGGACGGCTCGAAGCAGCGCAGCCGCTGGGTGGAGCGGAGCAGCGCGCGCAGGCCGGCCAGGTCGCCGGGGGCGGCGCCCAGCGCCCGGGCCTGGACCAGGATGTTGCCCAGCGCGGTGGCCTCGGCCGGGCCGGCCAGCACCGGCAGCCCGCAGGCATCCGCGGTGAGCTGGAGCAGCAGGTCGTTCCGCGATCCGCCGCCGACCACGTGCACCGTGCTGATCTGCCGCCCGGACAGCTCCTGCACCTGGCGCAGCGCCCGCCGGTAAGCCAGCGCCAGGCTGTCCAGGATGCACCGGACCAGGGCGGGCCGGCCGTCCGGCACCGGCTGGCCGGTCCGCTGCGCGGCCGCGGTGATCCGGGCGGGCATGTCACCTGGCGGCAGGAACGCCGGGTCGTCCGGGTCGATGACCGTGACCAGCGGCGGCTGCCGGGCCGCCGCGCCGAGCAGGCCGGGCAGGTCCACCGGCGGCCCGGCGTCGGCCCAGCCGCGGACCGACTCCTGCAGCAGCCACAGCCCCATCACGTTGCGCAGGTAGCGGATGGTGCCGTCCACCCCGGCCTCGTTGCTGAAGTTGCCCAGCCGGCTGGCTTCGGTGAGCACCGGCTGGTCCAGTTCCACCCCGACCAGCGACCAGGTGCCGCACGAGATGTAACCGAAGTCCGGGCCGGCCGCGGGCACACTGACCACCGCGGACGCGGTGTCGTGCGAGCCCACCGCGATCACCGGCAGCGGGGCGCGCAGCGTGGCCAGCCCGGGCTGCCCGGCGATCTCCGGGCGCAGGTTGCCGAGCACGCTGCCCGGCTGGCGCAGCGGGGGGAACAGCCCGGGCGGCAGGCCGGCCGCCTCGATCACCCCGGCCGCCCAGGTGTGCGCCCGGGCGTCGTACAGCTGGGTGGTGGACGCGTTGGTCAGCTCCGCGCCGGCCTCGCCGGTCAGCCAGTAACCGAGCAGGTCGGGGATCAGCAGCAGGGTCCGCGCCGCGGCCAGCTGCGGGGTCCGCGCCGCGGCGGTGAGCTGGTAGATCGTGTTGAACGGCAGCTGCTGCACGCCGGTGGCCGCGTACAGGTCGGCGGCCGGGATCCGGGCCAGCACCTCGTCGGCCACCCCCTCGGTCCGGCTGTCCCGGTAGTGCACCGGGTTGCCGAGCAGCGCCCCGGCCGCATCCAGCAGGCCGTAGTCCACCGCCCACGAGTCGATGCCCACGCTGGCCAGGT
Source organism: Streptosporangiaceae bacterium (assembly GCA_036497945.1). Taxonomy (GTDB): domain Bacteria; phylum Actinomycetota; class Actinomycetes; order Streptosporangiales; family Streptosporangiaceae; genus RYN-230. The sequence continues at coordinate 2,104 of DASXIN010000073.1, forward strand.
CGAAGGTGCGCGCGGCCGCCCGCAGCCCGTCCAGGATGTCCTGGTACAGCCGCAGGATGTCCCAGTGCAGCGTGCCGGCCACCCGGACCGGCACGTTGCCGAACCGGTGTGCCTCGTGCAGGTCCAGCCGGCCGGCGCCGACCTGCCCGACCATGACCCGGCCGCCGGACGCGCCGAGGTCCGCCGCGGCCACCGCGACCGCTGTCATCACGCCCTCCCGGTCAGCGCAGGAACGCCGCGGCCACCCCGGCGTCCACCGGGATATGCAGCCCGGTGGTCAGCGACAGGTCCCCGCTGGTCAGCGCGACCACCGCGGCGGCCACGTGCTCCGGCAGCACCTCCCGCTTGAGCAGGGTGCGCTGCGCATAGAACGCGCCCAGCTCCTCCTCCGGCACGCCGTACACCGCGGCCCGCTGGGCACCCCAGCCGCTGGCGAAGATCCCGGAGCCGCGCACCACGCCGTCCGGGTTGATCCCGTTTACCCGGATGCCGTGCTCGCCGAGTTCCGCGGCCAGCAGCCGGACCTGATGCGCCTGGTCGGCCTTGGCCGCCCCGTAGGCCACGTTGTTCGGGCCGGCGAACACCGCGTTCTTGCTACATATGTAGATTATGTCGCCGCCCATGCCCTGCGCCTGCATGACCTGGGCCGCGGCCCGGGCGACCAGGAAGGACCCGCGGGCCATCACATCATGCTGCAGGTCCCAGTCGGCCACCGTGGTATCCAGCAGCGGCCTGGAGATGGACAGGCCGGCGTTGCTGACCACCAGGTCCACCCCGCCAAAAGCAACCACCCCTTGGCTGAACGCCAGTGCCACGCTGGTCTCGTCGGTCACGTCCGAGGTGACCGCGATGGCCACGTCAGTGGACCCGAGGGACTCGGCCACCTTCTGCGCGGCCGCCGCGTCCTTGTCCGCCACCACCACGCAGGCGCCCTCGGCGGCCAGCCGCTCGGCGGTGGCCCGGCCGATACCCGACCCGCCCCCGGTGACCAGGGCCACCCGGGTGGCCAGCGGCTTCGGCTTGGGCCGCCGCCGCAGCTTGGCTTCCTCCAGCGCCCAGTACTCGATGCGGAACTTCTCCCGCTCCGGAATAGGGGAGTACGTCGAGACGGCCTCGGCGCAGCGCATCACGTTGATCGCGTTGACGTAGAACTCACCCGCCACCCGGGCGGTCTGCTTGTCCGCGCCGAAGCTGAACATGCCCACCCCGGGCACCAGCACGATGGCCGGGTCGGCGCCGCGCATCGGCGGCGAGTCCGGCTCGGCGTGCCGCTCGTAGTAGGCCCGGTAGTCGTCCCGGTAGGCGGCGTGCAGCTTGCGGAGCCGGGCGATGGCTTCGTGGAGCGGCGCGGACGGCGGCAGGTCGAGCAGCATCGGCCGGACCTTGGTGCGCAGGAAGTGGTCCGGGCACGAGGTGCCGAGCGCGGCCAGCGCCGGGTGCTTGGCCCGGGCCAGGAAGTCCAGCACCCCGGGACTGTCGGTGAAGTGACCGACCTGCGGCCGGTCGGTGCTGGCCAGGCCACGGAGCACCGGGGCCAGGGCCGCCGCCCGGGACCGGCGTTCGGCATCGGGCCGGGGTTCGTAGCCGGGGAGGGGCGGGCCGAACGGTTCGGCCGCGCCATGCTCGTCGAGATAACGCTGCGCGGTCGCGATGATCTCCAGCGAGTTCGCCTCGCACTCGTCGCTGGTCGCGCCCCACGCGGTGATGCCGTGCCCGCCGAGGATGACCCCGATGGCCTGCGGGTTGTCCCGGGCCAGCGCGGCGATGTCCAGGCCGAGCTGGAAGCCGGGCCGCCGCCACGGCAGCCAGAGCACCCGGTCACCGAAGCAGGCCCGGGTCAGCGCCGCGCCGTCGGCCGCGGTGGCCAGCGCGATGCCGGAGTCCGGGTGCAGGTGATCCACGTGCGGGGCGTCGACCAGGCCGTGCATGGCGGTGTCGATGGACGGCGCCGCGCCGTGCCCTGCTAGCCCTGACCCCACCACCCCACCC
>DASXIN010000074.1:0-21046 GCA_036497945.1 Streptosporangiaceae bacterium
TGGCGACCTCGGCGCCGACCGCGGTGGACCCGGTGAACGCGATCTTGTCCACCCCCGGGTGCCCGGCCAGCGCCTGGCCCACGGCCGGGCCGGACCCGGTGACCACGTTGAACACCCCGGGCGGGAAGCCAGCCTCGGCCATCAGGCCGGCCAGCGCCACCGCGGAGGCCGGCGAGTGGTCGCTCGGCTTGGCCACCACCGTGCAGCCCGCGGCCAGCGCGGGCGCCAGCTTCCAGCAGAGCAGCAGCAGCGGCGAGTTCCACGGCACGATCGCGGCCACCACGCCGGCCGGCTCGCGCCTCGTGTAGACGAGGAAGTTCGGCTTGTCCACCGGGATGGTCGAGCCTTCCAGCTTGTCGGCCAGGCCCGCGAAGTAATAGAACCAGTCCGGGATGCTGCCCAGCTGGCCGCGCATCTCGCGGAGCAGCTTGCCGGTGTCCCGGGTCTCGACCGCGGCCAGCTGGTCGGCGTCCCGGGTGATGAGCTCGGCCAGGCGGCGCATCAGCCGGGCCCGTCCGAACCCGGTGAGCTGGCCCCACGGACCGTCCAGCGCGCGGCGCGCGGCGGCCACGGCCAGGTCCACGTCGGCGCGGTCGGCGTCGGCGGCGGTGGCCCATGGCGCGCCGCGGAACGGGTCGATGCTCTGGTAACTGCGCCCGGACACCGCCTCGGCCGGCTGGCCGTCGATGACCAGGGAGAAGTGCGGCAGGCCGGCCGCGGGTGATTCGGTCGTGGTCATGATGGCGCTCCTTCCGGGAAGCCGAGTTCGGCACGGATGGCCGCGGTGTGCTGGCCGAGCGCGGGCACCGGCCCGATGGCCGCCTCCCGGCCCGGCGTGGTCACCGGGGGCAGCAGGGCGCGGACCCGGCCGCCCGGCGTATCCGCCTCGCGCCACCGGTCCCGGGCCGCGAGCTGCGGGTGGGCGGCGAACTCGGCTGGGGTGCGCATCCGGGCGTTGGCGATGCCGGCCACTTCCAGCCGGGCCTCCACCTCGTCGGCGGGCAGTTCGGCCAGCGCGGCCGAGATGATCGCGGTGAGCTCGGCCCGGTTCGCGACCCGGGCCGAGTTGGTGGCGAACCGCTCGTCTGCGATCAGCTCCGGGCGGCCGAGCACCTTGTCGCACAGCAGGGACCACTCGCGAGCGTTCTGTACGCCAAGGAATACCTGGCTGCCACGGGCAGCGGCGTACGGACCGTAAGGTTCGATGATGGCGTGCCGGGCGCCGGTCCGCTCGGCGGGCTGGCCTCCGTAGACGCTGTAGTAGTAAGGCTGGCTCATCCACTCGCCCAGCGCGTCCAGCATGGCCACCTGGAAGCGGCCGCCCCGGCCGGTCCGCTCGCGCTCGTACAGCGCGGTCAGCACGCCGGTGTAGGCGTACATGCCGGCCGCGATGTCGGCCACCGAGATGCCCGCCTTGGCCGGCTCGTCCGGCGTCCCGGTCACCGAGAGCAGCCCGGCCTCGCACTGCACGAGCAGGTCGTAGGCCTTCTTCTGGCGGTACGGGCCGTCCGGTCCGTAGCCGCTGATCGAGCAGTAGATCAGCCGGGGATGCCGGCCGGTCAGCTCGGCCGGGCCGAAGCCGACCCGGTCCGCCGCGCCGGGCGCCAGGTTCTGCACCAGCACGTCGGCGCGTTCGACCAGCGCGGCCAGCAGCGCCTGGCCGTCCGGGGTCTTGAGGTCCAGCTCGACGGATTCCTTGCCCCGGTTCAGCCAGACGAAATAGCTGGACTGGCCGAGCACGGCGCCGTCGTAGTGCCGGGCGAAATCGCCGGTGCCAGGCCGCTCGACCTTGATCACCCGGGCGCCGAGGTCGGCCAGCTGGCGGGTGGCGAACGGGGCGGCCACCGCCTGCTCCAGCGCGACCACGGTGAGGCCGTGCAGCGGCAGCTCCGGTTGCGCGGCAGCCATCAGGGCGCGACCGAGTTGCGCTTGACGAGCTGGCGGGCGATGACGTTGCGCTGGATCTCGTTGGTGCCCTCACCGACGATCATCAATGGCGCGTCCCTGAAGTAGCGTTCCACGTCGAACTCCGTGGAGTAGCCATACCCACCGTGGATGCGCACCGCGTTCAGCGCTATCTCCATTGCCGTCTCAGAAGCGAACAGCTTGGCCATGCCCGCTTCCATGTCTGCCCGCTGGCCCGCGTCGTACCGGCGCGCCGCGTACAGCACGAGCTGGCGGGCGGCGGTCAGCTTGGTAGCCATGTCGGCCAGGTAGTTGCCGATCGACTGGTGCTGCCAGATCGGCTTTCCGAAGCTCTCCCGCTGCTGTGCGTAGCGCAGCGCGTCCTCCAGCGCGGCCCGGCCCACGCCGACCGCGCGGGCGGCCACCTGGATTCGGCCGATCTCCAGGCCGTGCATCATCTGCGCGAAGCCCTGGCCCTCCCGTTCGCCGAGCAACGCGGTGCGCGGGACCCGGAAGTCGGCGAAGGACAGCTCGCAGCTCTCCACGCCCTTGTAGCCGAGCTTGGGCAGGTCGCGGGAGAGGGTGAAGCCGGGGCCCTTTTCGGCCAGCAGGATGCTGATGCCCTGGTGCGCGGGCCGGGCGGCCGGGTCGGTCTTGCACAGCAGCGCGATCAGCTGCGAGTGCCGCGCGTTGGTGATCCAGGTCTTCGACCCGTTGACCAGGTAATCGTCCCTACCCACCTCCCCATCCCCCTTCACCCGGCGCGCGACGGTGCGCATGGCCTGCAGGTCGGAGCCGCCGCCCGGCTCGGTCAGCGCCATGGTGGCCCGGATCGCGCCGGTCGCCAGGCCGGGCAGGTAGCGCTGTTTCTGCTCGTCGGTGCCGTAGTCGAGGAGCAGCTTGGCCACCACGGTGTGCCCGCCCATCGCGCCAGCCAGGCTCATCCAGCCGCGGGCCAGTTCCTCGGTGACCAGCGCATAACACGGCGCGCTGACCCGGGCCACGCCCCACGGCTCCGGGATGGCCAGGCCGAAGAGGCCAAGCTGCTTCATCTGCCCGATCAGCGTGTCCGGGTACGTGTTGTCGTGTTCGAGCTCACGGGCCACCGGCTTGACGTCGCGGTCCACGAACTCCCGGACCAGGTGCACGATGGCCCGCTCGTCTTCGGTCAGCTCATCCATCTGTCCCCGTCCCGGGTTGGCTGTCAGCAGTACTTGTGCAGCAGGTCGGCGGCCTGCCCCCAGGTCAGCGCGGCGGGGTCCACCGGCAGCCCAGCCAGGCAGTCGGTCAGCTTGGCCCGGAACTCGGCCGCGGACGGCGGGCGCTGCGGTGAGCCCGGTGGGTACCGCTGGCGGACCTCGCTCACGGTGCCGCCCTCGACCAGGACCTCGGCGGTGAAGTCGCCGTCGAGCAGCCCGGTACCGCCCGGCTGCAGCGTGGTGTCCACCAGCTCGGCCAGCCGCCGGGCGGCCGGCCGCCGCACGGCCGCGTCGGTGAAGCTGTCCCGCCCCGGGTAGCCGTCCAGCAGCGCCGCGGCCAGCCCGTACTCCAGGCTGAACTTGCCCTCCAGGCCGGTCTGCGGGCGGTGGTGGATCAGCGGGGTCACCGGGCCGGCCAGGGTGCGGACGGCGATGCGCTGCACCTCGGACGCGTCCAGGCCGCCGGCGGCCAGCTCGGCCAGGGCGCTGATCGGCCGCTGCAGCGCGTAACAGCACGGGTAGATCTTGATGGCCAGGCCGCCCGGGACGGCCGGCCCGGACAGGTCCAGCCGGGCGCGGTCCCCGCCAACCAGGCCGAGCCAGTCATCCAGCGCGGCTGGGTCGGCCCGCGCACCGTCCGCCGCCAGCTGGGCCGCCCGCATCCCGGCCTGCACCGCGAACCCGACCTGCAAAGCTTTGTTATCCGTGCCGAACGCCCGCTGCACGCCACCGGCGCCGGGCACAGCGAGGGCGAGCGCGCAGGCGGTCTGATCCGCCGTCAGGCCGAGGGCCACCGCCGCTGCGGCGGCGCTGGCCGGGGCGCCTGCCGTGCAGGTGGCATGCCAGCCCGCGGAGTAGTGCGGCCAGCCCAGCGCGGTGCCGAGCCGGGCCATCACCCCGGCGCCCGCCAGGTAGGCGCGCGCATCGCCGCCCATGGCCAGCGCGGCTGGCCCGCACACCGCGCTGAGGTGCGTGGTGGACGGCATGTGCAGGTCGTCGAAGTCCAGCACGTGCGCGGCCACCGCCCAGCGCGCGCCGTCCGGCAGGCCGGCCGCCAGCCGGGTCACCCGGTGCTCCCGGGCGGACAGCGCCACGGCCAGCGTGTCGGCCAGCGACCGGTCGGCCAGCCGGAGGTCGTCCCCGGTTGGCTTCAGGCCGGCGGCCCACTGCGCGAGGCGTTCCGCCACTGAGCCCGATGCTGACCCCACGCTGCCGCCTCCGTACGCCGTCCGCTGCCGAATCTAGACCTACCCAGTCGGATCGCCCGAGCCCGCGGGGCTCAGTCAGCAGCCGGGCGCCGCAGCCAGGGCACGAGTGCGGCCAGCAGGCGTGGGGGGTGGCCTGCTGGCCGCTGGCTCGATCTCTCGGCCGCTCCGGTCAGGCCAGGCCCTCCAGCCTGCCGCAGAACGCCCGGTACCGCTGCAGGGCGGTGCGCAGGTCCTCGGTATCCGCGTCGTGCTGCCAGGAGGCACGCAGCTCGGCCTGCTCCCGGTCCAGGGTGGCGACCAGGGACGCGGCGACCTCACCGGCCGCGGCGGCGGCCCGCTCGACCGCGCCGCGCGGGTTGTCCACGAACAGGGACTGGATGGAAGGCCACTGCTGTTCGGCCAGCGCGGCCGCGGGGATGGTGTCCGGGCGGTCGCCGGTCAGCGCGGAGCCGCTGGTGGCGGACGGGTTACCGAGGACTCCGGGCTGCTCCGTGGGCAGTGGCTCGGCGAGGTCGTCCGCGGCGAGCGCGTCGGGGTCGTCCAGCACTATCCGGTCGTCGTCCGGCATCGGGTCGGCGGCACGGGGACCGGCCATGTCGTCTGGCTGCGCGGCCATGACTCACCTCTCCTGCGGTCGTGAGGGCACCGGGGTACCGGAAACCGTGGTACCCGAGATGGGTTCGCCGGTGACCTCGTCACCGGAAGCCGCGGCGTCCGCGGCGGCGGGGGTCTGGGCGGCCGGGGTCTGGGCGGCCGGGGTTTGGGCGGCAGCGGCGGCCCGCCCGTTGCTGGCCGAGTTGCCCGGCTGGCCGAGCAGCTCGGTGAACAGGGCGCGGTAATGGATCATCGCCTGGCGCAGGTCCTCGGTGGGCGCGGTCCCCGAGGCGGCGCTCTGGCAGATGTCGTGGGCGGCCCGGAAGTGGTCCAGCGTGGCCGCGTGCTCGACCGACAGGTCGGCGACGATCTGGTCGAACGCTTCGGTGGGATAGCCCCGGTCCTTCATGACCGCGGTGACCAGGGTGTGCGCCCCGGTGACCGCCGCCTGCGGGGCGTCCACGAACTGTTCCTGCACCGCGGTCCACTCCGACGCGTACTGGGCGCGTGCGGTGGGGGTGAGCGGCTTGATGTCGAGCTGACGGACGCGGCGTTCCCGTTCGGACAGCTCAGCCTCGGCCTCGCGGCGACCCTGCTCGCTCACCGCGCGGTCGTACTCCGGCCCGAATCGGTCACGCAGCCGACGCCGGCGGTTGACGGCCGACAGGCCGACCAGTAGCACGGCGACGACGAGAATGACCACGATGATCCCGATGATGGCCCCGGTTGACATGAGGAACCTCCTAGTTCCGGACAGCGCAAAACGAGTACCCGGCAGCAGCAGGCCAAACACGACGAGCCGGTGTTCACCGGCCGCCCTGGGGTAGTGGCCATCCCATGACTAGTACCGCCAACGAAACCGAACGCAAGTATGAGGCCCAGCCCGGCCGCGCGATGCCGCGGCTGGACCGCCTGCCGCGGGTGGCCGCTACCGCCGGGCCCCAGACGCAGGAACTGCAGGCCGACTACTACGACACCGACGACCTACGGCTGATCCGCAACGGGATCACCCTGCGGCGCCGCCGCGGCGGCAGTGACCCGGGATGGCACCTGAAGCTGCCGCTGGGCGGGGACACCCGGCGGGAGATCAGGCGCCCGCTCGGCCGGGGTGGCCGGACAGTACCGGACGAGCTGGCCAGGCTGGTCCGGGCGTATACCCGGGGCGCGGAACTGCGTCTGGTGGCCCGGATCAATACCCGCCGCCAGGTGCTGACGCTGGTCGATGCGGCCGGTGACTCGCTGGCCGAGGTCGCCGCCGATGACATCTCGGCCGAGACCCTGGGCGCGGAAACCGCGCTCTCGCAGTGGAACGAGGTGGAGGTCGAGCTGACCGGCGGCGACCGCGGGTTGCTGCGGGACGCCGACGCACGGCTGCGCCACGAAGGGCTCCACCCGTCGCCGCGGACGGCCAAGCTGGAGCGCGCACTGGCCGGCCAGCTGGCCCAGCAGGATCAGCGGGCACCAGCCAACGGGCACCGTGACCCGGCCCCGGCCGGGTCGGCAGGCGCGGTCGTGCTGGATTACCTGCGGCAGCAGGCCGCCCGGCTGAAGGGTTTCGATCCGCTGGTCCGGGCCGACGAGCCCGACTCGGTGCATCAGATGCGGGTGACCACCCGCCGGCTGCGCAGCACGCTGCAGTCGTTCGGCCAGGTCATCCCCCGGGCCCAGACCACTGAGCTGACCGCCGGGCTGAAGTGGCTCGGCACCGTGCTCGGCGACGCCCGGGACGCGGAGGTACTGGCCAGCCGGCTGGACCGGAATCTCCGGGCCACCCCGCCGGAGCTGGTACTGGGGCCGGTCATCGCCCGGGTCCAGGGGCACTTCGCCCCGGTGCTGGCGGGCGCGCGGGAAGCAGTGCTGGCCGCACTGGACTCAGCGCGGTATTTCGCGCTGCTGGACGCGCTGGACGAGCTGGTCGCCACGCCCCCGCTGACCGCCGTGGCGGCCCAGCCGGCTGGCCGCGTCCTGCCCGGCGAGGCCCGGCACGCCTACCAGCGCACCGCCAGGCGGATGCGGCGAGCGCAGCGCACCCGTCCCGGCCATGACCGGGATGTCGCATACCACGAGGCACGTAAGGCGGCCAAGCGGGCCCGCTACTCCGGCGAGGCGATCAGCCCGGCTATCGGCAAGCGAGCCAGCCGGTTCACCAGGCAGATGAAGCAGGTGCAGACGGTGCTGGGCGATCATCAGGACGCCATCGTGGCCCGGGGTGTGGACCGCGATCTGGGCATCAGCGCCTACCTGGCCGGCGAGAACGCGTTCAGCTATGGCCTGCTGTACGAACGCGAGGAGGAGCTGGCGGAACGGCTGAAGAAGAAGGCCAACGCGGTATGGGCCGGCCAGGCCCGGCCGCACTTCCGCCGCTGGGCCAGCTGACGGATCCGGCGCTGGGCCAGCTGGCTAACTCCGGCGCCGCCTGACCGCGAGCCAGCCGGCCACGGCCACCAGCACCACACCGGCGGCCGCCGCGAAGGGAACCCGGTGCCGGCCGACCGTGTGGACGACCCGCTGCGCGCCACGCTGAACCGGTTCGGGCGCGCTCCCCCAGGCGGCTGACCCGGCGCCGAGCACCGTCTTGCCGTTCGACGCGGCGGCCTGCCGGGTCTGCTCTGCCTGGCCGGTCAGCTGGCTGGCCCGGCCGGCCAGTTTCTGCTTCATCGCCTGTAGTTTCCCTTTGGCCTGCGTGGACACCTCGGCGGCGCGCTGCTGAGCCTGGGCTTTCACGTCCACCTTGGCCACCAGGGCCTCGACCGTGTCGCCGAGTTCCGCCCGGGTCCGATCGATGTCTTCCACCAACGCGTTCGGGTCATCCTGGCCGGGCGCACCCGCGCCCCCGCCGCTGTTACTCCCGCTCTCCGCTGCGCTCATCGGTGCGCCCTCTCCTTGATCTCCGCCACGTCAGCCTTGACGCTGGCCGTGGCCTGCTCGGGCAGCGGCGGCGCGGCCCGGCCCAGCTCGCTCTTGCCAAGCAGCGCGGCCAGGCCCGCAACGGCCAGCAACCCCGCGCCGATGACCAGCGCCGATAGCCACGCCGGGATCACCAGGGCCAGCGCGATGATGGCCGCGGCCAGCAGGCAGCCAACGCCATACAGCGCACACAGGCCGCTGCCGCCGAACATCCCGGCCCCGCGGGTCAGCCGGCGCGCCTTGCGGGTCATCTCGTACTCGGCCAGCTTGAGCTCGTCGCGGATCAGCCGAGACACCTGCTCGGTCAGGTTCCGGACCAGCTCTCCCGCTGACTCAGCTGAGCCGCCTGCCGGCTGAGCCGGCTGCGGTGGACTGCTTGTATCTGCCATCACGTCCGCCCTCCTTGATCCCGGCCCTGACTACCCGGCGGCGCGGGCAGCTAACACCGCGCAGGCGGCTAACCCAGCGCAGGCGGGCACCGGGCGGCGGCGGGCCGGCCACGGATCCGGCTGGCGGGCTGGTCAGGAGGTGGGCCGGGTCAGGGGGTGGGCCGGGTCAGGCCACCGGCCACCTTGTCCGCGATCAGCTCGAAGGAGCGGATCCGGTCCTGGATGTCGTACACCATCGTGGTCAGCATCAGCTCGTCGGCCTGGGTCTGCTCGAGCAGGCCGGTGAGCTGCTGGCGGACCGTTTCCGGCGCGCCCACCGCCTGGCCGGTGAAACGGTCCTGGGCGAACTCCCGCTCCCGCTCCGTATAGGGGTACGCCGCCGCTTCCTCCGGGCTGGCCAGCGGCTCCGGCATGCCCGCCCGCAGCCGCAGGAAAGACAGTGCCGCCGGGCCGGACAGCCACTGCGCACGCTCGTCGGTGTCCGCGCAGATCGCGCTGACCGCGACCATCGCGTACGGTCGCGGCAGCCACTTCGAGGGCCGGAAGTACTGCCGGTACAAGGCCAGCGCGGGCACCGTGTTGGCCGCGCTGAAGTGGTGCGCGAACGAGAACGGCAGGCCGAGCAGGCCGGCCAGCTGGGCGCTGAACCCGCTGGAGCCGAGCAGCCAGATCGCGGGCATGTCGCCCTGGCCCGGCGTCGCGGTGATGGACGGCCGCAAGCCCTCCTGGCCGGCGAACAGCCCGCCGCCGGTGAACACCTCGCCGCTGAACAGCCCGATCAGGTCGGCCAGTTCCTGCGGGAACTCTTCGGCCGACAGGCCCTCCATGGTCCGCCGCAGCGCCAGCGCGGTTAGCTGGTCGGTGCCCGGGGCCCGGCCGATGCCCAGGTCGATCCGGCCCGGATGCAGCGCCTCCAGCGTGCCGAACTGCTCCGCGACGACCAGCGGCGCGTGGTTGGGCAGCATCACCCCGCCGGAACCCACCCGGATGGTGGTGGTGGCCGCGGCCAGGTGCGCGATCAGCACGGCGGGCGCTGAGCTGGCGATGGCCGGCATGTTGTGGTGCTCGGCCACCCAGAACCGGTGGTAGCCGAGTTCCTCGGTGCGCCGGGCCAGCTCGGTGGTGTGCCGCAGCGCCTGGCTGGCGGTGGTACCGGCGGCGACGGGGGACAGGTCAAGGACGGACAGCGGAACATCGATCACATAGCCGGCAACCCGCCCGCTGCCCGGTTTCTTCCGCCCGGCCAGCTACGCCGCGCTGCCCCAGCGGGCTACAGCGGCGCTTTCCTGGCCAGCCAGTCCGCCTGCAGGATCTGCATCCCGGGGGTGATGGAGCCGATCCGGATGACCTGATCTGGCGACGACATCGACCAGATGCCCAGCGCCCGGGCGGACTGCATGAGCAGCTGGGTGCCGTCCGGGCTCCAGGCCAGCGGCTGCCAGCCGAGCGGCAGCAGCTGGTGGTGCCCGTCCAGGAAGAGCAGTTCGGCCGCGTGCGCCGGGTAGGCCAGGGCCAGCGCGGGCGCCTGCTGGCCCCAGGCCACCAGGGACGGGATGGCGTTGATCCCGGTGGGCAGCTGGCGGACGCCGCCGCCGTCCCGGTAGATGAGCACGCTCGGCTTGCGCTGGCCGGCGCGCCCGCCCCAGCCTTCGACGGCGATCTGCTGATGCGGCCCGAACGCCGGGCCAGCCAGCGGGTGGCGCTGCCGGAGCAGCACGTTGCCCCGGCCGGTGAAGGAGGGCCGGGTCCAGATCTCGAAGTAGTTTCCGGTCCGGCTGCCCGGCTTGGCCGGCGGCGTCACGTAGCCGAGCGTGCCGTCGTTCCGGATGTCCGGGGAGCTACCGCGCAGCAGGGCCAGCCGGTCGCTTGTCTTGTGCAGCAGCGATGGCCCCTGGGCGGTCAGCCGGGCCAGGTCATCGCCGTTGCTGGTGCCGTCGGCCAGGATGATCCCGGCCGCGGACGCGTCGAACGCGTCGATGCCGGCGCCACGCCGGTCATGGGTGAGTTGCCGCTCCCGGCCGCCCTCGGTTACCTGCCACAGGTTCAGGCTGGCCAGCCCGCGGCCCGCGAGCAGGTAAAAGACGCCGGCCGGCAGGTTACGCCGGGTGCCGGCGGGCAGTGGCTGGGTGGCGGCCACCGCGGACGGCGGCGGCGCTGGGGACGCGGATGGGTTCGGTGCGCTAGCCCCGGGGCTGGACGTATCGGCGGTGCCGGACGACGACGTGCTGGCCGGCGCGGGCGATTGGACGCTGACTGAGGCATCGCCACTGGAGCAGCCCGCAGCTACTGCTACTGCGGTCAGCAAACAGCCCCCCAGCAGGGCGCTTCTCCGTCTACCCACTACAGACCTGCGATCGATCGATACCGAGGTGGACATTCCGGCGACGCTCGCACAGCACATCGCGCTTTGCCGAGGTGGAAACGGCGGGACTGATACCGGCCCAGCCGCTCCCGGATCAATTAATTTACTTTCGCAACATTCCCTTCAGGACGGGCCGAACGGGCGAGCAGGCAGGCACTCCGGGCCATTCATTCTGGGTGGCTGGCCGGCCTTTTACTGGGCCGCTGACCTCGGCCCGTTGTGGCTGGTGGACTCGATGCGGACGATAACCAGGACGACATCTAGACTGTACCCGCGCTTGACCCTAAGGTTACCGCCACCATGCCAGCGGCACCGGCTGGTCGTCGGCCGCACTATTCCGGCCGGTGGCAGCCCAGCTGAGCCGAACCAGCCGGCCCCGGTCATGACGCCGCGGCGCTGCCCGGCGTCGCGGTCTGCAGCGGATAGGACGCGGTGGACGACGGCACCGAGGACAGGCTGACGAACCGGCTGCCGTCCGGCCCGGCCTGCACCGCCTGGCCCAGTACGCTGCCCTTGACCAGCTTCTTGAACGACAGGAACCACACGGTCCAGCCGTTGTCCCAGGTGCCCGCGAGCGGGCTGCCGGTGATCATGACCGGGTCACCCGGGTTCTCCATCAAGTAGTAGGTCTGCGCGTCGGCCGGCGCCATGTTCACGCAGCCGTGACTCACGTTGGTGAAGCCCTGCTCCCCCACCGACCAGTACGCGTCGTGCAGGTAGTCGCCGCTCCAGGTGAACCGGACCGACCAGGGCACCTCCAGGCTGTAGCCGGGGCCGGTCATCAGCACCGGGTTCGCCTTGTCGATGGTCAGGTAGGTGCCGTTCGGGGTGTCGTCGCCGGGCCGGCCAGTGCTGATCGGCCAGCTGTAGCGCAGGTGCCCGTTCCGGTAGACGTGCAGATTATGGGCGGCCGTGCTGGCCGTGACGATCAGCGAGCCGCCGATGCGGAACGTCTGGGTCAGGTCCGCGGTGCCGTACATGCCCTTGGCCCCGGCCACCCCGTCCAGGTGCCCGTCGAAGCTCACCGTGGTATGCGCGGGCCAGTAGTTCTGCGGCCGGAAGTACAGCGTCTTGTCGCCGTCCCAGTACCAGGCGCCATACACCGGCTTCGAGCTGGTCACCTGCAGCGCCCGCTCCACCGCGGCCCGCCGGGTGATCGGCTGGCTGAAGTACAGGATGATCGGCATGCCGACGCCGAACGTCTGCCGGTACCCCTCGTAGATCTGGGTGGTGAACGTATCAGCCGGGGTGATGGTGCGGAACGTGCTCGTCGCGGCGACCGCCTGGCCACCCGCCCCGGCCGAGGTGGCGGTCACCGTGTACCGCTGCGCGGTGTGCAGCGCCCAGGCGCTGTGCCAGGTGGCCTGCTTGCCCCCGGCGGCGGTGCTCAGGTGGCCGCTGACCGGCAGCTGACGGTGGCCCGCGGTCACCCGGACACTCCGGATCGGGCCACTGGCCGAGGTGACCGTGATGGCCGCCGAGGTGCTCACGTGCTTGCTGCCGTTGCCCGGCGTGATGACTGGCCTGGCCGCCGCCTGGGCCGCTGCCGAGCTGGGCGCGGCCGAGCTGTGGTCCGGGTGGGCTGGCTGGCCGCCGCTGACGCTGCACGCCGTGAGCAGCAGCGCCGCCACTGCCCCGAGCACCGCTAGCCCGCGCCCCCGGCGCTGGACTGATTCCCCGATTCCCCGCACGATGGGCCTCGCGTAACTCGTCGCCGCGGTTCCCCGTACCGCACACCAGAGACCTGACCAGGCCAAACGCCTGCTCACTCCAGCGGAGGCCAGGGTTTCGCTCGCCGTTCTTTACGGCGGAATTGTGCCCTGTGACCAGCCGGTGAAACGACGCCGGGCGGCGGGCCGGTACGGTGAGCCGGTGACCCGGTGGGCCGAGATCCGTGCCGGCGCCGTCTGCTACGAGGACGACGCCGCCCTGGTGCTGAACAAGCCGGCCGGGCTCGCCGTGATGGGCGAGCGGCACGAGACGGACCTGGTCCGGCTGGCCGCCGAGGGCGGCGAGACGCTGTACCCGGCGCACCGGATCGACAAGGTGACCTCGGGCGCGGTGCTGCTGGCCAAGGACCTGCGCCTGCATGGTGACCTCACCCGGCAGTTCAGCAAGCGCACGGTGGACAAGGTGTACCTGGCCATCACCCGGTCGGCCGGGCTGCCCGGCCGCGGCACCATCGAGCTGCCGCTCAGCGTGGGCCGCAAGAACCGGGTCCGGATCGCGGCCAGCCGGGACGCGATCACGTTCGACCCGGCCCGCGCCTACTGGTCGGTCCCGCCGGAAGCGGAGTTCCAGGAGGTGCGCAGCTACCCGTCGGTGACCACGTTCCTCCGGGTGGGCGGGGACGAGCAGCACACCCTGCTCGCGGTGCACCCGGTGACCGGGCGGCGGCACCAGATCCGGGTGCACCTGGCCTGGACCGGCCACCCCATCGATGGCGACCCGCTGTTCAGCAAGGCCACCGCGGACGGTCCCGGCCGGACGCTGCTGCACTCCTGGCGGCTCGGCTTCGCCGCCGCCTGGGCGGGCGGCGCGCGGATCCGGGCCGAGGCGCCGCCCGGCGCCGACTTCTGGGCGTCGCTGGGCGGCACGCCGCCCGCCCTCCCGGACTGGGACACCGCCGCCGCGGCCCTGGCGGCCGGCCAGGCCGGCCAGGCCGCGCTGCGGTAGAGCTCAGCGGCCGAGCACCACACCGCCGTTCGGGGACAGCACCTGGTGGCCATCCGCCACCAGCCGCTCGGCCACCGCCCGGCCGATGCCCGACCCGGCCCCGCTCACCACGACCATCCGCGCATCGCTCATCCGCCCACCCTAAGCGGGTAGCGCTGGCCAACTTCTTCTTTGCTTAACGCCGGCTGGTGGCCGGTGCCGCCGGTCCCGGCTCTGGCCCGTTCGCGGGAAAGGCGTCGAACAGCCGCAGCCGATGCGCGGTGGCGGCGGCCTCGCCGCGGCTGCTCACCCCGAGCTTGCCCAGGATGTTCGACACGTGCACGCTGGCCGTCTTGACCGAGATGAACAGCTCGCCGGCGATGTCCCGGTTGCTCTGCCCGGCGGCGACCAACCGGAGTACCTCGAACTCACGCGTGGTGAGCCCGAGCCGGTCCGGGTCGAGGCCATCACCCGGTCCCGCCCCGGCCGCCGGGCTGTCGCCGAGCGGGATCCTGGCCCGCCGGGCCAGCAGGGCGATGCTGTCCAGCAGTGGCTGGGCGCCCAGATCCTGGGCCAGCGTGGCCGCCCGGCGCAGCCGGGCGGTGCCACCATCGCGGTCGCCTGCGGTCAGCGCGGCCTCGGCCGCCTGCTGCAGTGCGCTGGCCAGCGGATAGGGCTGGCCGACCGTCTCCCAGGCCTGCACCGCGGCGTCCCAGGCGGCCTGGATGTCGCCAGGCGGGCGGTCGCCGCGCATCATCTCGGCCGTGAAGGTCAGCCGGTGGGCCGGCTGGGCCAGCCCGTACGCGGTCAGCTTGGCCGCCTCGTCGGGCAGCCGGCCGCGCAGCGCGGCGGCCCGCGTGGCCAGCGCCGGGTCGCGGGCCGCGGCGGCGCACGTCCGGGCCGCGGCGACCAGCAGCGGCCAGCCGTACCGGGCGCTGCGCGTCACCAGGAGTTGGCCCACCGCATCCTCGGCTACGGCCAGCGCCTCGGCGGGCCGGTCCTGGGCCGTGCCCACCTCGGTGTCCAGCCGGGCCAGCGCCAGCTGGTGCTCGTCCTTGTACCGGGTGCCGCGCAGCGCCGCCTTGACCATGTTGACGCACTCGGCCGCGGTGGCCAGGTCGCCGCGGGCTACCGCCATGTCGCCGGACAGCCGCCACAGCGAGGACCCGGCCAGCACGGGCGGCATCAGCTTACGGGCCCGCTCGATGACCTCACCGGCCTCGTCCCACCGGCCCAGCGAGACCAGCGGCTCGGCCAGGTTGACGGCCAGAGTCACGCCGGACGTCCGGGCCAGCCCGTACTCGGCCGCGGTGCGGATCCCGTCCCGGGCCACCGCGGCGGCCTGCTCGTGCTGGCCCAGCCCCTCCAGCAGGTCCGACTCGGTGATGACGGCCCGGAGCAGCGGCTGATAGGCCCGGGCCCCGGCGGCCACCGCGCGGGCCTCGGCCAACAGGGACCGGATGCCGGCCACGTCAGCGCCGAGCGACTGGGCACAGGCCAGGGTGACCAGCGCGGCCGCTTCGGTGGCCGGGTCACCGGCCTGCCGGGCCACCGCCACCGCTTCCTCGGCGCCGGCCAGGAACTCGGCCTCGTCCCAGTGCGCCCGGTGATGGATGTCGTGGGCCAGGGCTTCCAGCACCCGGGCCCGGGCCGGCGTGGGCGGGTCGGCCGGCACCAGCCGGGCCGCCTCGTGCAGGTCATCGGTGAAGCCGGGGCGGCCGAGCAGGTAGGTCAGGTGGCCGCGGGCCTCGAACAGCAGCGCGGCCCGGACCGGCTCGGCGTCGATGTCGATCTCCTTGAGGGCGGCCTTAGCCAGCATGACCCCGCGGTCGAACTCGCCGGCCAGCTCGGCCACCCGGATGGCCGCTTCGAGCACGGCCAGCCGGCTGCTGCCAATGCGTTGCTCCGCCCCGGGGACCTGGTCCCACAGTTCCAGTACCCGGGACAGCATGGCCAGCTGCTCGGCGTGGGCCAGCGCGTGGCCGAATTCCGCGGCCGCGGCCCACGCGCTGGTCAGCGCGCGCGCCGTGTCGTGCGCCGCGTACCAGTGATAGGCCTGCTCGACATTGGCCCGGCCGGCCGGCACCAGCGCCGGATCGGCGTTGATCGCCTCGGCGAACCGGCTGTGCAGCTGGCCGCTCTCCCCGGGCAGCAGTTCCTCGCTCATCGCCTCGCGGATCAGCGCGTGCCGGAACACGAACCCGTCCTCGTCGATGAGCAGCACGTTGGCCGCCACGGCCGGCCGCAGCACCCGGGCCAGCCCGGCCAGGTCCAGCCCGCTGACCGCGGCCAGCAGCGCGTGGCCGGTCCGCTCGCCGGCCGCGCTGGCCACCCGGACCACGTCCTGGGTCTCCTCGGGCAGCCGCCGCACGCTGGCCACCAGCAGGTCGCGCAGCGACTCGGGCAGGCCGGAGCCCAGTTCACCCTCTTCCAGCAGCGCCTCAACGAACAGCGGGTTGCCCTCGGTCCGCCGGTACACCGCTGCCAGCAGGTCGGCGTCGGGCTGATGGCCGAGCAGCCGGGCGGCCAGCTGGCCGGTGTCCCGGCGGGACAGCCGGCCGAGTTCCATCCGGCGGACCCAGCCGACCCGGTCCAGCTCGGCCAGCAGCGGCCGCACCGGGTGGGTGCGGTGCAGCTCGTCGGACCGGTAGGTGACCACGATGAGCAGCCCGTCCAGCGCCTGCTGGTTCCGGATCAGGAAGGCCAGCAGGTCCCGGGTGGACTGGTCGGCCCAGTGCGCGTCCTCGATGACCAGCAGCACCGGGCTGGTCTCGGCCAGCTGCTCCAGCAGGATGAGCACTTGCTCGAACAGCCGGGCCCGGGCCTCCCCGGCGTCCTCGGCCACGGCCGGCTCACCGAACTCGGGCAGCAGCCGGGCCAGTTCCCGGGTCGCGCCGCCGGGCAGCAGGTCGGCGACCCCCGCCGCGCCCAGGTCGCGGACCAGCTCCCGGAGCACGGCGGTGAACGGGGCGAACGGAAGTCCGTCCGCGCCCAGCTCCAGGCAGCCGCCGGTCAGCACCCGGGCGCCCGCGCCGCGGGACTGCGCGGCGAACTCGGTCAGCAGCCGGGACTTGCCGACGCCCGCTTCCCCGCCGACCAGGATGGTCGCCGGGTGGCCGCGGCCCGCCTCGGCCAGTGCCTCGCGGAGCACGGACAGCTGGCCGGACCGGCCGACCAGGACGGGACTCGACATGCTCATCACCACCAGCATGCCAGCTTTCCGGGGCACTCCGGGCAGCCCGGTCAGTCGTCCTCGATCGGTGAGCCGTACGCGCCGCGGGCGGCGCGACCCGGGGAGCGGGTGCACGACCTCGGCGTGTTCAAGGCGGTCGGGATGACACCACGGCAGACCCTGGTAATGGTCACCTGCTGGGTGGTGGTCCCGGCTATCGGCGCCGCGGCGCTCGCGCTGCCGGGCGGGATGCTCATCCAGGATGTCACCGTGCGGGCCCTGGCCAATGACATCGGCCTGCCGCTGCCTGGCGAGTTCATCCACGTCTACCGGGCGGTGGAGCTCCTGCTGCTGGCTTTGGCCGGACTGGGCATCGCGGTAGCCGGTGCGCTGCTGCCGGCCGGCTGGGCGGCTGCCGCCCGGACCGGCACCGCGCTGCGCACCGAATAGGTCATCACCGCCCCGCGACCAGCCTGGTCTCGCCGGGCGTACCTTGGCTTGCCGGGGGTGGCGGGCGCACGATAGTGAGTGCGCCCGGGAGGCTGACCTGGGCTGGGGGCTCGGGTGTTTGAGGTGCGGCTGCTCGGCCCGGTGCGAGCGGTGCGGGCCGGCCGTGAGGTACCGCTCGGTGGGCCACGGCAACGGGCCGTGCTGGCGTTGCTGGTGCTGGAGGCGGGCCGGGTGGTGCCTGCTGGGCAGCTGGTGGAAGAGGTCTGGGCCGGGCGGCCCCCGCCGGGGGCGGCCAAGACCCTGCGGTCGTACGTGTCGCGGCTGCGGTCGGCGCTGGCACCCGACCTGCCGGTGGTCTCGCGGGGTGGCGGGTACGCCGTCAGTGCCGGTCCCGGCGACGTGGACGCGCGCCGGTTCGAGCGGCTGGTCGCCGAAGGCCAGGCCGTGCTGGGCGAGGGGGAGGCGGCCGCCGCGGCGAATCGCTTCCGGGAAGCGCTGGGCCTGTGGCAGGGCCGCGCTTGCACTGATGTGCTCGACGTGGCGCTGTTGGCTCGGGAGGCCGCCCGCCTGGAGGAACTCCGGCTGGTCGCGACCGAGGGACGGATCGAGGCTGACCTGGCGCTCGGGCTGGCCCCTGAGGTAACTGGGGAGCTGGAGGGCCTGGTTGCGGAGTATCCGCTGCGGGAGCGGTTGTGGTGGCTGCTGATGCTGGCGCTGTACCGGTGCGGGCGGCAGGCCGACGCGCTGGCCGCCTACCAGCGGGCCCGGACGGTGCTGGCCGGGGAGCTGGGCCTGGAGCCGGGTGCGGAACTGCGCGACCTGGAACAGGCCGTGCTGCGCCAGCAGGTCCCGCCCGCGGCAGCGCACCGGGAGCTGAGCAACCTGCCCGCGCCGCTGACCAGCTTCGTGGGCCGGGAGCGCGAACTGGCGGCGCTGCGGAAGCTGCTGGCTCAGGCGCGGCTCGTCACGCTGACCGGCCCAGGCGGGTCGGGCAAGACCCGGCTGGCCGTGGAGCTTTCCGCGATGCTAGTGGACCGGTTCACCGACGGGGCCTGGCTGACTGACCTGGCTGGCATCACCGATCCGGGTCTGGTGGCGGCGCAGGTTGTGGAGGCGCTGGGCGTGCGGCCGGGTGGTGATCTGCCGGTGCTGGATGCGCTGCGGTACCGGCTGCGGTCCGCGGACCTGCTGCTGGTGCTGGACAACTGCGAGCATCTGGCCGACGTGTGTGCGGACCTGGCTGATGGCCTGCTGGCCAGTTCGCCCGGGCTGCGGGTCCTCGCGACCAGTCGCGAGCCGCTGGGGGTTACCGGCGAGGTCGTCTACCCGGTGCCGCCGCTGGCTGTCCCCTCGCGGGGGGCCGCGCCGGAGGTGAGCGCGCAGGCACCAGCCGTCCGGCTGTTCCTGGACCGGGTGTGGGCCGCCCGTGGCGGCGTAGGCGGGGAGCCCGGGCCAGGCGGTGCCGTGGCGGGGATCTGCCGGGAGCTGGACGGGCTGCCGCTGGCCATCGAGCTAGCCGCCGCGCGGGCGAGCATACTGTCGATCGCGGAGATCGAGACCCACTTGGCGGACAAGTTCCGGTTCCTGCGGCAGCGTAGGCCGGCTGTTGGGCAGCGCCACCAGGCGCTGAAGGCGGCCATCGACTGGAGCTTCGAGCTGCTCTCCGCGCAGGAGCGCCGGGTGTTCGGTGAGCTGTCGGTGTTCGCGGGGAGCTTCGGCCTGGAGCAGGTGGCCCCGGTGTGCAGCGGCGGGGACCAGGCGGCGGCGCTGGACGTCATTGACCGGCTGGCCAGCAAGTCCCTGCTGACCGTGGACATGGCTGCCGCCGGGACCCGGTACCGGATGCTGGAGACCATCCGGGAGTATGCGGCCGGCCAGCTCGCCGAGGCCGGGGAGACTGAGCTGGCCCGGCACCGGCACGCGCTCGCGTTCCTGGCTCTGGCCGAACGTGAACACGCGATCACGGCGCTGTCGCGTGATCACGACAACTTCCGGGCCGCCCTGGACTGGTCCTTGCGTAATGGCGGGGAGGCCGGTCCGGAGTTGGCCCGGGCGCTGGGCGACTTCTGGCTCGGCTGTGGCTACTTCGCGGAGGCCCGTGACTGGGTCGAACGCGCGCTCGCCCGGCACCCAGCCGACGACCAGGTCCGCGCCGACCTGCTCCGGCTGCTCGGAACGATCCTGAACGAATCCGGGGACCCGGCCCGGGCACAGACGGTGCTGTCCGAAGGGTTGCGGGTAGCCCAGGCAGCCGGTCTGCCGGCAGCGCAGGCCCGGATCCGCTTGACCCTCACCGAAATCGAGCTGGTCCAGGGGCCAGGTGACAGCTACACGCAGCGGCTGGCCAGATGTGAAGCGGCGCGCGCCACCCTGGCGGCCCATGGCGACCTCAACGGCCTGGCCCAGGCCTGGCTCACCATCGGGCAGTTGCTTCTCGGTCATGACGATCGGGCCGCCGAACAAGCCTTCGAACGAACCGTGGAGTACGCCCGGAGCAGCGGAAACCGCGCCGCCGGACTGAACGCCAGCCGATGGTTGATAGATCTCTCCGGCCAGCTGCCCGGCCCGGTGGACGAAGCGATCAATCGCGCCGAGCAGCTTCTTGTGGCGTTCTCGGGCGACCCATGGGCGGAGACGGTGATTCGCCAGCCGCTCTCGTGGCTCTATGCCCTCGCTGGCCGCTTCGCTGACGCCCGCGCGGCGATCGGGCGCGCCCAGTCCGTGCAGAGCGAATCCGGGGCGAACATCGACCGGGCGGTGAGCGCGCTCTACGCCGGTGACATCGAGATGCTGGCTGGCGACGCCGCTGCGGCCGAGCGCGAGATGAAGCGGGGGCGCGACATGCTGCGCGCGATGGGTGATCGCGGATTCCTTGGTTACGCCCTATTCGCGCTCGCCGAGGCGGTCTACACACAGGGGCGTCCCGACGAGGCGGAAGGGCTGATCGAGGAGGCCAAGGCACTCGCCGAAGCTGATGACCTCGACGCCCGGGTCCTCTGGCTGGCAATCCGGGCGAAGGTGCTCGCCCAGCGCGGCGAGATCGCTGCTGCCATGGAGTTGACCAGCCAGGCAGAAACGCTCATTGCGTCTACCCCGGCCGTAAAGCTGCGGGCTGAGGTTCTGAAGGCGAAGGCCGAGGTGGCTAGGCTGGCCGGCGCGCGGCAGGAAGCCGCCCGCAACCTGCGCGAAGCGCTGCGCATCTACGAGCAGCGGGGGGCCGCAGCTCCCGCGGACCGGACCCGGGCCGCGCTGGCCAGCCTCGCCACCGATCCCGGGTAGCCAGCACGAGGCTCGGGATCAACCCGGCTCCAACCGATCTGCAACATCCCTGACCCAGGGTGGGCCTCCAGGAACGATCACCGGGAGGTCACCATGACCCGTATCCACATCATCCGCCGTGTGGCCCGCTCCCTGGCTGGGCTCGCCGCCACCGTGGTGGCGATCACCGCTGGGGCCCCCGCCGCGTTCGCCTACCCCATCCCGCCCCACGGCGGCCCCACCGGCCCGGTGCGGACCCCGCCCCAGGCGCACACCATCGTCGTAGGTGGCATGCCCGGGTGGCAGATCACCGTGATCGCAGTGGGTGCGGCGATCCTCGCCGCCATCCTCGCCGTGGCCATCGATCGGGTGCACGCCGCACACCGGCAATTCACCACACCAGGTGCGTGATCACTGCAGTGATGGCTGGCCTGGGCGGGGCAGGCAACCCCCTGCCCAGGCCTGGCTATTTCACGAAGTACCAGTTCTCCGGGGTGATACTCAGCGTCGGGCTCTGCGGTGTCACGCCTTTGAGGTTGTCCGCGATCTCGGTGAGCGCGGTGACGTTGTTGGGCTGCCACATGACCGGCAGCCGGGTCGCCAGGTAGTCCTGCCAGCGGTACAGGTCCCGCAGGTTGCCGCTGGTCAGCGTCTTGCTGATGAGCGTGTCGTTCGTCTTGTCGCAGAACCCGCCGGAGTTGGCGGGCGCGCCGCAGCGGAACAGCGCCTCACCGGTCGGCAGGTAATCGGGCGCGAAGCCCCACCCGCCGCTCCAGTTCGCCATGTCCCAGTGGCACGGGTTCTTGGCGACCACGCAGTTGCCTGCGGCCAGCTCGATCACATTGCCGAATGGCATGCGGTTCAGGTTCAGCTGGATGCCCACCGCTGCCGCGTTGGACTGCAGCGCAATCATCTCCTCGGTGACCCAATTGGTGCCCGACGCGTAC
>DASXIN010000075.1:0-7198 GCA_036497945.1 Streptosporangiaceae bacterium
ACCGGCCTGGTGCCCAGGCCGAGCAGGACCGCACGGCCGCCTGGACGCAGGGCCCGGACCGCCGTTGCCACCGCGTGCGGACGGCCGGCGCTCTCCACAGCGACATCGGCCTGGAGCGCCGCCGCGTCATCCGCCGGCACGGCACGGTCGGCACCCAGACGGCAGGCCAGGCTCCGGCGGGCTGCGAGCGGCTCGACGACCGCCACGCCGCCTGCCCCGAACGCACGCGCTGCCTGCACTGCCATCAGCCCAACCGCGCCTGCGCCCACCACCGCGACCTGCTCGCCGGGCCGGAGCATGCCGCGGCGCAATGCCCGCACCGCGACCGCGAGGGTCTCCACCAGCGGCGCCTCGTCGTCGGCCACCGTGTCAGGCAGCGGGAGGCACATCCGGGCCGGTGCGTTGCACAGCTCCGCGAGCCCGCCGTCGCCGTGCAGGCCAAGCCCGCCAAGCTGCGGGCAGCGGGTGACCTCGCCGCGCCGGCACCAATGGCAGGTGCCGCAGAAGACGATCGTATCGACCGCGACCCGCTGGCCCACCTGGGGTTCGGCGACACCGTCGCCAACGGCCACAACGCGGCCAGCGAACTCGTGACCGAGAATGATCGGCGCGCGGGCCCCAGTGATCGGATGCGGCGCGCCGACCGGAATGAACCCCGGGCCGCTCAGCCACTCCTCGACATCCGTGCCACAGAGGCCGCACCAGCCCACCCGCAGCTGCACCTCACCTGCCCTGGGCGGCGGAGGCGGTGGCACCTCGTCCACCCGGACCGCGCCTCTGGCATGCCAGCGGACCGCAAGCATGTCACGCCCCCCACCCATCTTCGTTGCCAGCCACAGCTCATCGGTCACAGGCCGCGTCCGGGTAGTACCGGCGAAGGACACCCAGCCCAATCGCGGCCCTGCACACCCTGAAAATGATGGTGCTGGCAGCGAGCACGAGGCGCAAGCACAGTTGGTCAAACTGCTCGGAACCAGCTTGTCCGCGCGCCAGTTCGACGATCACTGACTGCCCGTCGTCGGCTGGACCAGTCGCGGTCGCAGCAGCACCACCACCTGGCGATTCGCCAGTCCGCCATAGCGACCCCGGAGGTTCTACGCCTTCCGGGATCTCGCTACCGGAAGATCGCGCAGTGCAGTAGACGGGCAGCAACGGGCGTGGGTGAACGGGGTTCCGTCGTCAAGCCCTGCTTCTATAGCAGGTGGCAGGTAATATCCGGGCGAGTTCCGCCACGGAACCGGCGAGGTGACCGTAGGTCAGGGTAGCGCCTGCCCGAGGAGGTTGCGCATGACGGCTCAGCGGCACCGGGTAGTCGTCGTAGGTGGTGGGTTCGGCGGCATCAATGTGACCCACGCCCTGGCCCGTGCCGACGTCGAGGTGACGATCATGGACCGGACCAACCATCACCTCTTCCAGCCGTTGCTGTATCAGGTGGCTGCCGGGATCCTGCCCGAAGGGCTGATCGCGCCGGCACTGCGTAACGTGATCAGGAAGCAGGCGAACGCACGGACGTTGCTGGCCGACGTGAAGGACCTGGACGTGAAGGGCCGGCTGGTGTCCGCGGTGGCCCCGGACGGCCGGAAGCTGACCTTGCCCTATGACACGCTGGTCATCGCGGGTGGCGCGACGGACGCCTACTTCGGGCATGACGAGTGGGCTGAGTTCGCGCCCGGGATGAAAACCCTGGAGGACGCCCGCCATCTGCGCAGCCACATTCTCAGCGCCTTCGAGATGGCCGAGGTGGCTATCGACCCCGCGGAGCGGGCCGCGTACCTGACCTTTGTGGTCGTCGGAGCCGGGCCGACCGGGGTTGAGCTGGTCGGCCAGCTGGCCGAGCTAGCCCACCAGGTGCTGCCGAGGGATTACCGCTCAGTGGTCACCACGGAGGCGAGGATCCTGCTGGTCGAGGCGGGCCCGGCGGTGCTGGGCACGTTCCATCCGAAGCTGCAGCGTTACACCCAGCGGCGACTGGAAAGGATGGGCGTCGAGGTGCGGCTGAGCACCGCTGCGGTCGGGCTGAGCCACAACGGCATCACCGTGAAGGGTTCTGAGGGCGAGGAACAGATTCCCGCCCGGACGAAGATCTGGGCGGCAGGCGTGCAGGCCTCGCCGCTGGCCAAGATGATCGCCGACGCTACCGGCGCCACGACCGATCGTGCCGGCCGTGTTGTGGTGTTGCCAGACTGCAGCCTGCCTGGCCATCCGGAGGTATTCGCTGTCGGGGACATGATCTCGCTGAACCAGCTGCCTGGAGTTGCGCAGCCGGCCATCCAGGAGGGAAGGTACGTCGGCAAGCTGATCAGGGCCCGGCTGGCCGGCGGCACGCCGGTAAAGCCCTTTAAATACCTTGACAAGGGCAGCATGGCCACGATCGGCCACCTGTCCGCGGTCACGGAGTCTTTCGGTATGAAGTTCACCGGCGTGATCGGCTACACGATGTGGGGATTCGTCCACGTGCTCTATCTGATCGGCTGGGGCAACCGGCTTGCTGCCATATTTTCTTGGAGTCGCGCGCTGACCTTCACCAAGAACCGCGCCCATCGGCTCATCACTTTCGAGCAGGCACGATACGAGCTCACTCAACACGCCGCCGATGAGGAAGTACCGGATGAGTCTCATGGATCATGAGACGGAATTGCGGTCTGCAGACCTGCTCTCGTCCTAGCGGCACCAATCTAGGCACTCCGCCACAGCCAGTCGTCTCCCGTCCGCAGGATCCGGCGATGAGGAAAGCCTCTCGCGGACAGGTGGACACGCCTAAAGCGGTCACTCAGCAGGTGACCCGCCCCGATGGCACAGTTGCGTTGGCCGATCGCGGAGGGCGGGAAACTGGTGTGGTGACGTCGTCATAGTGCCTTGACTTCGGCAGCCGCTGGACGGGTACTTCTTCTCGTCAATGCGTCCTAGCCGACCGCGCGGATCCGATGGTAAATTGACCGGCCGCGCAGTCGTTCTGGGGCCGCATGCAGACCGAGCTGCTCAACCGGCAGCACTGGGACCCCCACGTCGAGCTCGCAAACGCGATCTTCGAATACATCGAGGGCTTCCACAACCGCCGCCGGCGCCACTCCGCTCTCCACCGGCAGACACCAATAGAGTTCCACCCATTTCGGCTCGGGCATCTGGTCGTAGAGCTGCCGCAGCACGGGTGCCATCTTCTGGCTCACCCGGCCCGCCACGATCATCAAGTCCGTCTGGCGCGGCGTGTTCCTGGATACCCCCACGCCCAGCCTGGCTAGGTCGCGCTTGGGGCCCTAGCGGTAGTTTGTTAATTCGGGATGCTTTACGCCTGTCAGCTGGCTTGGCTTTCCCGTGATTATTGGCGATCACGCGGGAGGCCGGGTTGGCACTGGTGGAGCTGAGCGTCATGGAACAGCGGTATCGCGCTGTGCTGGCAGCCGAGGCCGCGTGCCCGGTCACCGAAATAGCCGCCCGCAATGGCGTGTCACGGCAAACCGTGCACGCGTGGGTGCGCCGTTACCGGGCTGGCGGCCTGGCCGCCCTGGCCGACAAGTCACACCGGCCGCAGTCCTGCCCGCATCAGATTCCCGCCGAGGTAGAGGCGGCGGTGTGCGAGCTGCGGCGGGCTCATCCGCGGTGGGGCCCGGCCCGGCTGGCGTTCGAGCTCGGCAAGCGAGACATAGCCCCGGTGCCGTCGGAAGCCACCCTCTACCGGGTGCTGGTCCGCAACGGCCTGATCGCCCCCGGCCAGCACCGCCGCCCGGCCTCCTCCTATATCCGGTGGGAACGCGGCGAGCCGATGGAGCTGTGGCAGCTCGACATCATGGGTGGGGTGTTCCTGGCCGACGGGACCGAGGTCAAGCTGGTGTCGGGCCTGGATGACCACTCCCGGTACTGCGTGACCGCGCAGCTGGTCGCCCGGGCCACCGGGCGCGCGGTCTGCGCCGCGTTTGCTGCCTCCCTGGCCCGGTACGGGATACCCGGCGAAGTGCTCACTGACAATGGCAAGCAGTTCACCGGCCGGTTCACCCGGCCCCGGCCCAGCGAGGTGCTGTTCGAGCGGATCTGCCGGGAGAACGGCATCACCACCCGGCTGACCCGCCCCCGCACCCCGACCACGACCGGGAAGATCGAGCGCTGGCACAAGACGTTGCGCACCGAATTCCTCGCCGCCTGCGACAGCTTCGCCAGTCTTGCTCACGCCCAGGCCGAGCTGGACGTCTGGGTCGCCTGGTATAACCGCGAACGGCCGCACCAGTCGCTGGGCATGGCCACCCCGGCCAGCCGCTTCACCGCCAAGGCCGCATCAGACGGGCAGCAGGACCTGCCGCTGCGGCTGCCGCCCGCGCTCACCGCCGCGCCTGGCCAGCCCGCAGATATCCCGCCCGCTGTGGTCGCGGCCCGCAACGCACATGCGGTGGAGATCGACCGGGTCGTCCCGGCCAGCGGGAACATGTTCGCCGCCGGGCGCCAGGTCTGGCTCGGCAAGCCGCTGGCCGGGCACAAAGTCACCCTCCGGCTCGATCACACGAGCCTGCACGTCTTCCACGACGGCCAGCTGATCAAGACCCACCCGGTCATCCTGGACGGTAAGGACCTTGCCCGGCTGCGCGCTGCCGGCGGCAGGCCCGCACGGCCCTCACCCGCCACCGCCCTGCCGCCCGGCCCGCTGCCCGCCGACGCTATCATCGAAGTCCAGCGCCTGGTCGGCGCGGGCGGATGCGTCGGCATCGGCGGCAAGCAGGTCAGCGCCGGAATCCACTTCGCCGGGCAACGCGTCACCCTGCGCCTGGATGCCAAGCTCCTGCACGTCAACACCGCCGACGGCGTCCTGGCCCGCACCCTGCCCAGCCCGCTGCCACCTGCCGCCCGCGGCCGCCTGCACGGGGCCCGCCTCGCCGGGCCGCCACCCGCATCCCCGCCCGCCCTGCAGGTCACCCGGGTGGTGTCCAGCCAGGGCGGCCTCATGATCGCCGGAGTGAAGATCCACCTCGGCCACGTCCACCGCGGCAAGGTCGTCACCGTGGTCATCGAGGACACCCAGTTCCGCATCCTGCACGAAGGAACCCAGCTATCCGCCCACCCCCGAACCGTCATCAAGGAAGTCACCCGCCGCAGCGCCAGCGGCCACCCCAGTTACCAGGACTAGGCGGTCCCGGGGCTAGAACTCGGTCTTGAGCCGCTCGATCTCGCGGGCCCGCTCGCGCAGCTGTGCGTAGGCCGGCCGCTCGCGGATGCGGGCCAGCGCCCACCGGACGGCTTCGGCGCGGCTGGCCGCGATGCCCGCGGTGATCAGCGCGTCCAGGGTTTCCAGGTCCACCGGGCCGAGCCGGGCCATCACCGGGGTCAGCTCGCCGCCCTCCGCCCGGGCCTCCAGCGAGTCGCGGGTTCTCCCGCCCAGCACCATCCGGGGGCCGTCACCGTCGCCGCCGGTGCGGAATTCCAGCCGCCCGGCCTCGGGGAGCTGGTCCGACAGATCACGCCGGAACTTCTTGATCGCCGGGCCGTGCGCATTCTCGAACGCCTGCAGGGCCTGCTGCTGGGCCTCGTATCCCTCCGCCGCCTCGAGGGTCACCCGGACCAGCAGTTCGCCCGGCTCGATCACCGGGTCGTCGCCGTATTGCAGCACGGCGACCCGCTGCACCGCGCCGGGGAAGCGCTTCTTCGCCTCATCGTCGATCTGCTGTTCGAGCCGGCTGATCGCCGCCTGGTCCACGGCTGCCTCCTGGTGAGTTACATCAGAAACTGACTGTAACACCACGTTTCTCGGTATACCAACTGTTACCGCCGGGCGCCTCTGCGCAGGCCAGACCAAACAGGGCACCCAGCCACGCGCGGTGGCCACAGCCGCAAAGACCCACCCCGGGCACCCACGGCCCCGAGATCGCGACCGTCATCGAAGGACAGCCAGTCCCGGTTCCGGCACGATGGGAACCAGCTGCCCCGCCATACGCAAACCGTCGTCAAGGAGACCACGCCGCCGCGCAGGCAGCCACCCCCACTACAAGATCTAAGGTCCGCGTCAAGCATCACCCGACGACGATCCGGAAAGCATCAGCCGACGGCTCACAGGCCCACGACAGGCAGCCGATCGCAGCCGATCGCACGGCAGCCGATCGCCTGCCCGACTCCGACTGATCGTTGACTCAAAAGCTTGAGCTGATGGTTGACACCGCCCGCGCTGGGAGTGGCAGCCGTTAGGATCAAGCGTTTCCTAGGCTGCGCTCGATATTTTGCGACCGGTTCTGCTGGCGTCGCCGAGCCGTGCGATCCTCATCTGATCCTGCCGATGTCGTCTGCATGTCCGCGCCGTCGCTGTCGAGCATTTCATCGGCGATAGCTGACCACAGCGTTTCGCGCGCGTCGTCGAGCACGCCCGTAGCAGGCGGCTCGACCTGACCGATTGCACATAGCTGGTCAGTGATCTGGGGTTCTTCTCTGTCCCTGCTCATTTTTTCACCTCAGCATCCTCGGCGCCGTGTGCGGTGAGCAAGTGACGCAGTGCGGCTCGGGCCCGGTGCAGGCGGCTCCGTGCCGTGCCTTGCGGAACTCCGAGCACTTTTGCGGCCTCCGCCGGCGTGAGCTGCTCCCACGCCACGAGCAGCAGGACTTCACGTTCAGCCGCCGGAAGTGCCCGCACCGCCGATGCCAGTGCTTGTACTCCGGCCGCTGAGTCCAGCCGGTCATTCACGTCGTCCCATACCTCGGCTAGCAGATCATCGGCAACCTGGCGGCCCGCTCGGCGGGCGAGGAAGCCGTGAATGGCAACCTCGTGACGCCGGACTACCTCAACGAACGCGTCGGGACGGCCGCGTACTGACCGTTCAATCAGGTCACCGTCTGATTCCACATCGCTCCTCAGCGCCACGCCGCCATTGTGGCCGTACCACTGTGTGATCTCGCGCGCCCCGAGGTAAGCGTGGCGCTGGCCTGGCAGACGAAGTCTGGTACGTCGCTGGCCATCCCGCCAGCAGCCGAATATGCGCCGTATCGATGATCACGCTGCCTCCGGGCGCTTTCACTGGCGTGCCTGCCGGATAGGCGGCAAGTTCCAGACTGTCAGCGCCCGGCCTGCCTAGCCGGTCCCAGACGGCCGCCTGCCCGGCCAGGTACTCAGCGAGGCTGGCCCCGGCCGCACCGTAGCCCTGGACAACAATCCCGAAGTCGCCGCGCTGGGTCAGCCCGCCGGCGGCGGTTACCGCGGCCACTCCGAATGCGCCCGAGCTGCCGTGCTGAG
>DASXIN010000076.1:0-72194 GCA_036497945.1 Streptosporangiaceae bacterium
CGCCCGATGTCGGCGGGCTGTTTTATCGCGCCTGCATGGAGGTGGCGGGCCGGGCCGGCCTGCACGTGGCCCCGGTCGCGCTGACCGCGCGCCCGATGCCCGTCGAGGGCCTGGTCGTGGCGCAGACGCCAGCTCCCGGCCACCGGGTGCACGCCGACAGCACACTCACCGTTCAGGTGTGGCATCCGGCCGAGCCGGACAGGTAGCTGGCGGTCGCGGCGTCGGCGGGGTAGAACGACTCGATCGCCATCTCGGCCAGCGTGACGTCCATCGGGGTGCCCAGCACGGCGGTGATGGACAGGAAGGACAGCACCCGGCCGTCCGCCCGGTAGCGCAGCGGGAGCACCACGTCGCCGGCCGACGGCACGGTGAGCCGGGGCACCGGCTGGTCGCAGGGCAGTTCGGCCAGCTCGCGGTACAGCCGGGCCAGTTCCAGGTCGGCGGTCACGCTGGCCTGGCGGCGCAGCCGGTGCAGCAGGTGCGCGCGCCACTCGCCGAGGTTGGCGATCCGCGGCGCCATGCCGGCCGGATGCAGGCTGAGCCGGAGCACGTTGACCGGCGGCTGCAGCAGGTCCGGGGCCACGCCGTCGAGCAGCAGCGGCACCGCCGCGTTGGCTTCGAGCAGGTTCCAGTGCCGGTCGACCAGCAGGGCCGGGTACGGTTCGTGGCTGGCCAGCACCGCGCGGACCGCGGTATGCACCGCGGCCAGCTGCGGCGAGTCCAGTGGCCGTTCCCGGTAGGCCGGCGCGAACCCGCCGGCCAGCAGCAGCCGGTTCCGGTCGCGCAGCGGCACCTCGAGTTCCTCGGACAGCCGCAGGATCATGTCGCGGCTCGGCTTGGACCGGCCGGTCTCCACGAAGCTGAGGTGCCGGGCGGAGATGTCAGCCTGCACGGCCAGGTCGAGCTGGCTCAGCCGGCGCCGCTCCCGCCACTGCCGGAGCAGCGTGCCGATCGGCGGGGCTTCCTGTTGGGCGTGCGCGGCGGCGGTCGATGCGGTCACCGTCCTACTGTGCCCGGCCGACCGGCGCGGCGTCGATTACCTGGCAGGTAATCGACTGGCGGGCCGGCCGCCGGCCAGCGTGGTGCGCAGCGGCGGACCCGCCGTCGCTGGCAGAACCGGAGGATGATCATGACTGACTGCCAGGACGTGACCGCCAGCTACCTGGCCGTCTGGAACGAGGCGAACCCCGCCGCCCGGCAGGGGCTGGCCGAAAAAGTGTTCACCGCGGATGTCCGGTACATCGACCCGCTGATGGACGTCCAGGGTGTCGCCGCGCTGGCCGCGGCGATCGGCGCGGCGCAGCAGCAGTTCCCCGGCTGGCGGTTCCGCGGCGCGGGCCCGGCTGACGGGCATCACAACCAGGTCAGGTTCGGCTGGGAGCTCGGCCCGGCGGACGCGGCCGGCCCGGACGGGGCGCCGGTGGCCGGCTTCGACGTGGCCGTGCTCGGCGACGACGGCCGGATCAGCCAGGTGCTCGGCTTCCTGGACCGGGTGCCCGGCTGAACACGCGTGCCCGGCTGAGTCTGGGTGCCCGGGCCGGGCCGGGATGCCAGGATGGCACCGGACGCTGACTGAAGGCAGGTGCCGCCGGTGACCGCAGCTCCGGTATGGGTGAGCTGGCCGATGGCCAGGGCGGCCGCGGCCGTAGCGCGCGACCTGCTGCGGGGGGACGACCGGCTGGCCGGTGAACTGCGAAGCCTCACCGCGCACCGGAGCACCGACCGGCCGCCGGGCCATGGCATCGTCGTCGACGACATCTCCGAGATATCCCTGACCGGCCAGCTCGCCCACGGGGTCGGGCACCAGGTGCGGGCCCGCATCCGCGCACTCCATGGCGACCTGGTCGTGTCAAACGCGGTCCCGCCGGACGGTTTTGACGATTACACGCGTTCTCTCGGCCTCGGTTCGGTGCAATGGATACACCCTGGGCAGGGGCCGCGGGTGTGTGCCGACGCCCTGGGGTCCGCGGATAGCCTCCGCCGACTCATCGAGTTCGTCTCGACTCGCACGGCCTACGTCTCCCCCTATATGGCCAGCGACGGAGCCTGGGGCCTGGTCCGCGAACTGTCCCGGGCCACTGGCCGGGCCGTGCCGATGGTCGGTCCCACCCCGGCCGCCTGCGCCATGGCCAACGACAAGACGCGGTTCATGACGATGGCGGCCACGCTGCTCGGACCAGCCTCGGTACCCGCGTTCCGGGTAGCGACCGACGCCGACGCGGCGGCGCGGGCGATGGCTACGCTGGCTGATGGCAGGCACATCCTCGCGATCCGGCTTCCGACCGCGGGGGCCGGGCTTGGCCTGCGCCTGATCGGCGCGGCGGCGGCGGCCGGGATGACCCCGGTCCAGCGACGCCAGCTGATTTCGGAGTTTGCCGCCCAGACCGGTCACCGTTTTCCCGACCCACTCCTGGTCGTCCGCTGGCACCGGCGCGTCGTGGCGTCCCCGAGCGTGCACCTCTGGGTTCCCGCCTGGGGCTGGCCGATCTGCGAGGGTGTGCTTGACCAGCACTTCTCGGACAACGCGGCCAGCCAGTTCGGCGGCGGGAGGTCGAGCATCCTGCCCCGGGAACAGCAGGACCGGGTGAAGCTGATGTCGATGCGGCTCGCGCTGGTCCTGCAGCGCATCGGCTATCTGGGCCGCTGCTCTTTTGACTTCATTATGGTCGGCCCGGATGTATCCGGGGCTGACCCCGTCCTGGTCGAATGCAACGGGAGGTGGGGCGGCGCGTCGGTAATTCTGACTCTCGTCAACCGGCTCTTCGTCGGGACACCGCGGCCGGCCTTCGCATTCGGTTTCATTATTGACGCCAAGCTGCGGAAGTCCGGCTTCGCGTACCTCAGGCGGCGGTTGGCCCGCTACCTGTATTCACCCGGCAACCCGGACGGATGGCTCCTCATTCCCCACCCCGGCAGCCTGCACGACCTCGGCCGCCTCGGCTGCCTGACGATAGCACCAACGCCACGGCAGGCGAGTGAACGGCTAACCGAAGAACTGCCCGATGTGCTTTCAACTATCCTGTGAACGCTGCACAGAACGGTCGCTCGAAGCCAGCCGATTTGGGGGCCACGCTATGTCACTGCGCGGAGACAATCTCGCGGCTCAGCTCGAGCGGCTCCGGGATGAATTCCCGAGAATGTTTGGCTGCCTGGACCCGGCTCGCATCGCTCGCTGGCAGTCCGCCGTCAGTAGCCGACGCCATGCGCTGGACGAGTTCGGCCGCCGGGAATTCGGCGGCCGGGGCGAAAGCTACGTAACCGCGCAGGCGCGGAGTGGTACGGCGCGGGCCCGTGGCATCAGGACACTCATCGAATACCTGGTGGCGGATGGCCAGAATTGCGATGGCGTATTCCTCGATCTACTCGGTGGCGACGGACTGGTCCGGCGGGTCGCCAGCCTCATCGGCTTCAGCCAACTGGACATACTTACCTGTGACGCATCCCCCTACATGGTGGAGAAAGCGTGGAGCGGCGGACATCCCGCCGTGCTGCAGGAAGCTCAGCACCCGCTCGCGCGCACTGGATCCCTGAGCGGAGTATTGCTGGCGTACGGGACGCATCACATAGCGCCCGGCGCCAGGATGACCGTGACACGTGAGGCGCACAGGATGCTGAAGCCTGGGGGCGTGTTCGTGGTGCACGATTTCGCGAACGACTCACATATGGCTGACTGGTTCAAGGACATAGTCGATAAGTTCGGGCATACCGGGCACCGGTACGAGCACTTCAGCCGGGACGAGATTCTCGGGTACCTGACGGGGGCGGGCTTCGAAGCATGCGAAGTAATCGATATGTACGATCCGTTCGTAGTGTCCGGGGTTTCCGCGGCAGCGGCGGAAGGGCTGCTGGCGGCGTACCTGCTCGACATGTATGGACTGTCCAAGGTCGTCCAGATGTGTGGCACCGCCGGCGCCCAGTCATGGGTGTTGCACCGGGCTCGCGAGGTCTTCCAGACCATACCGGTCCGGAAAGTGACCGGGCCTGGGACGCTGGACGGGCAGCCCGGCGACTGGACCGCGGAGCTGCCCCGGCGTGCGCTGGCCGGGATCGGCATTAAATCGCTAGCTTAGTCCGAATAGTCCTATTCTCGAGGCTAACCCGAGACCGCCCTGCTTGTCTCCCCCCATGTGCTGTACGTAATATGTTCGGCTATGTCCCCTCTCCGCGAGCTCCAGTCGGTGGCGGACGGGCTTGCTCATCACCCCCAGGACCATGGCTGGCGCGATCTGCACCGACTCTTTGAGTATGGGCTGCGACAGCCGGGAACGAACCTTGAGAAGGTACTTGTCGCCGCTTACCGTGCTCGCCCAGTAAGCGCTGCGCATCTGCTCACGCTGCTGGGAATAGCACTGAAGGTCGAAGCCACCGACCGGTTTCCCGTCCTAGCGGCCAGCCAGCCACCGATGCAGCGCCTTCCGGAGCTGGAAAAGGTCCTCCGGGATCGCGGCGCCGCAATCGGGCGACTACTGCTTTCCCGGCAGAACTCCTTTACCTGCGCCCGCCGGTTCCTTGTGCCCCGGGTAATTCTTAGCGCATATTTTGGCCAGTATCCTGATACCCCTCTTCGGTTCGCCGACCTAGGCACCGGCCTCGGCATACTGCCCCGCCAATTGCACTCCCGCACTCAGTTCGAAACATTTGGCCCGGACCTACGCTGGCCGGGAGGCTTTCCTACGTTTCAGTCACTACGATTTGCCGCCACGTTTGGCGTTGATAAGGCACCGATGCCCGACATGAGCTGGGTGCTCTCCTGCTATGGCGACTCAAGCTATTACACGCAACTGCACGAGGACCTTGACATCGCGCTCCGCGATCCCACGGTGGCCAGCGCTCCGGTGAGCTACGTCGAACTCGACCTGCTGGACACGGCGAAGCTTGCACTTTTCATACAGGAAAACGAGATAAATTCGGCGAATCTGAGTTACGTCCTATACGAACTCCAGCCGCACCTGAGGCGCTTGATCATCGACCGATTGACCGGCGCTTTAGCGGCGCCAGCCCTACTCATTGTCACCGAGCCAGTTCAGGAACTTGGCCAGGCCGGCTGCCAGGTGAACCTGTACACCGCGCCGGGCCAGCCACCGATCGCCTTCTGCCAGGTCTCCGACGGCCATTTCAACGACCACATCTCCGCACTGGCGGATTATAACTCCTTCGTGCAGAAGTTTCCCATATCTTACCGGCCCCGCATCGGGGAACAGTGATGCCAAGAACAATCCCTCGCTATGTGCTCCCGCCATCAAAGATCCGCGTGCCGCGCTGGCTCGCCGTCATATCCGGTATAGCCGGCAGCGTGCTGGGGGTAGCCACTAACCTCTACTCGGCTGAGTTCAGGAACGCAATATCATCGACTGGCCACGCCTTTACCGCCACGGTCATTTCCATCGTGATAGCGGCTGTCGGGGCCAGCACGGTGACCCTGCTGACCTACTACTGGCTGGTAAAGCGCCAGCAGCAGCAGAACGAGATTCTGCCTGGCCAGATACCCATCACGGCCGATGTGCTGCGGCTCGTGGATGACGAGCAGGATTCGGTGGTGGGCCGGAAGCTGCACTTCCTAGAGGCCAAACGCTCCTCCGAGGAGCTTGTCATCTTCCTGCACGGGCTTGGCCTGGACGCTAACGATTTCCGGTCGTACATGGCGGAGAGCAGGTATCACTGCATCGCGCTGACGCTATTTGGATTTAACGTTTCCGAAGCGACCGATGATCACTATAAGCCGATATCGCTGCAGACTCATGTTCAGCTACTGGCCTACGTCCTCAGCACGTTGCGTCAGTTGTACCCACACAAAAGGCTGACGCTCGTCGGATTCTCCCTCGGCGCGGACGCGTTCCTGCTACTGCCGCAGTTCGCGCCCAAGACCACCCGCGAGTTGCAGATCAGCCGGGTGCTACTGCTCGACCCAAACATCAGCCGCTCGACGACCACGCTGTCCGCCCGGGTCGCGGCCGTCCAGCCGGCCACGCCACTGACAGAACTCCTGAAGATCCTTGAGGGGGCGGACAACATCCCCGAATTCCGCATCCTGTGCGAATACCTGCACAAGATCACTTCGAAGAACTTCGCCCAGGTCCAGCGCCACGCCCGTGACGTGGTCGCCATCTGGGACACCGAGTCACCAGACCGGTTCCTGGACCGGCTTGGCCAGCTGACCGCGACGGTCCCGGAAGTGGATGTCGTGGTGTCGTTCGACTACGAGCGGTACTTCAACGCCATCGGCCGGGGCGCGGTTGCGCGTGGGCTGAGACTGGGCGGCCTGGAGTCGTCGCGGCAGGGCCACTTCGACCTGATCACGGCGCAGTCGCTGCGTGAGCGGCTCAGCGGCCTCCCGCAAGCCCGCTAGCCTGCTGACCAGCCGGCTCCGCTGCCGGCCGCGGCTGCGCGATCAGGGAGTACACCGCGTCCCGGCGCCGGGCGGTGAGGTTGGCCGCCGCCGGACCAGCGGCCGGCACGAACTCGGCCAGCAGCGAGTAGAAGCTCGCGGGATCGTCCAGCATCGGGAAGTGGCCCGCCCCGGCGATCTGCCGGACCGGCACCTTGCGGAGCCGGGGCGTCAGGTACTGCTTGCGCTCGTTCGTTCCGTAGACATAGACCTTGTTGCGCAGGGATGTGAACAGATCCAGCAGCTTTCCGTTGTCCGACCATTCCACCAGCGAGCCGGCAATACCGTGCACCGCGGCTGGCTGGGCCCGCGCGCACCAAGCGGCCCAGGCCCCGAGATCGGGCCGACCCGATCGCCGCAGGCCAGCCAGGAACTCGCTCGACCCGTGCTTGATGAATGAGTCCAAGGGCTGCTCGGCAGTCGCCCTGCTCGCGCTGCAATCCTCGCTGACCAGGTTGCCGTCCACATCGATGAAGCAGTCCACATCAGCCCGCCCCTGAGTAGCGATCAGGCCGACCGCGCCGCCCATGCTGTGGGCGATCAACGAAACCCGGCTCAGACCGAGACGGTCGATGATCGCGTTGACCACCTCGGCATAAGCCTGCAGTGAGTAGCACGATGCGTCCGGCTGGCCAGAATCACCGTGCCCCGGAAAATCAAAAGTACATATGGAGAAATCATCCAGCGCTGCCGCGGCAAACGCCCCGTCGAAGCATTCCTTGGCACAGCCAAGGCCATGCATGAATAGCAGCAGATGATCACCGGTGAGCCGCAGCTTCACCGCGATTGGGAGCGGCTGCCCAGCATGCTCGATCACCAGGTTGCCGGTTCGGCTCATTTTGCTGGCCCCAATGGTCATCGTGACGTATGTACAGGCTGGAATACCTAGCTACCCCGCGTGACGTGCCGTCCGGTCGTAGCAGGATAGCCGGGGCTGACCTCCTGTGCAGCGAAACGCCAGCCTCAGCGGGCATAGGCACCTCAGCTAACTGTCCAGCTGCTGGCAGAGGGTGAGCAGGTCGGCTACGCCGGGGAGGGTCAGGTGCGGGCGGCGGGCCGGGGGCAGGTGGTCGAACGCGCCGGGGGTGCCGATGCCGGTGCCGACCGCGACGGCCAGCGCCCGGCCCCGGTGTACCATCGGCACCTCCAGTTCAGTCGTCACCGACCACCATGACACGCGGCCCGGGCACGCCGAGACGGCCCGCCGCCAGCGGAACGCGTGCAGCGACGGCTTCCCGACCGGGTGCAGCCGGCATCGTCGCCCGGAGCAGCGCACTGCCGATGTCAGGGCTGGGTGGTGGGGGTGAGGCGGGCGGGGTCTTTGCCTAGGGCGGTGGCGAGGCGGCCAAGGGTGCGGGAGCGGCAGGGGGCGGCCGGCTGGCGTTCCAGCCTGGCCACGGTGGCGGGGCTGATCCCGGCCCGGGCCGCGAGTTGTTCCCGGGACAGCCCGCGCTGGCAGCGTGACCGCCGCAGTCGGCGGCCGTCCAGGAGTGTGAACCATCGTTGGCCTGGGCGGCTGGTCTGGGTGGTAGTCATTAGTGCCGCCGGGTGCCTGCCGGGGAGGTGTGATCGGTGGCAGCTGGATGCCCGGCGTCGCTGGGTGCGATAGCTGCCTCGAAGCGCTCAAGATCGCTCGAGAGCACGATCCACGGTCCCCGGCCGTTCTTGCCGCGTGCGATGAACACGCGATGTCCAAGGACGAGTTCTGTGGTGATCTGCAGGGGCGGGTGGGCTTCCGACAGCCGCGCTGCGTGCTCGCCTATCTCCGCGTCGGTTAACTTCACTCGAACACTGTAGCAGTGTGCGAACTGTCCGAACAGCACGAACACCGTTGCCTGGTCCGAACGGTTGGGGAAGATCATCATGTGGCCAGGTCAGCCGAGCTTCCCAGCGAGCAGCTAGCCGCCGAGATCCGGCGCAAGATCGAATCTGCAGAGTGGCCGAGCGGCAACCAGATCCCAAGCGTTACCGAGCTGGCCGGGACGCATGGCGTCAGCCGCGCCACCGTGGTCAAGGCCGTGCGAGTCCTAGTCGATGAGGGCTTGCTCGTCACCAGGCAGGGCTGGGGAACCTTCGTCGTGTAGCGAGCGGCATGAGCACCAGACGTGTGGCCGTTCTACCTCAGCCGGTGTCGTGCCTGGGCCGAGGTTTCGGTCCGCACTGTTGCCGACTGCCTGCGCCGTCCCATGGTTTTGGCCGCGCCGAAGGCGTAGCCCAGGCGGGTGGGTCCGGAGGGTCAAAGGGCCTGATCCGGATCAGACATGTCGCGTTACAGCGACGCAGGGCTATAAGCATCCGAAGGGGCGGTGCGCCGTTGGCTTGTGTGGTGGCGGGTCGGAGCGCGGACGGGACCACAGCGTGGTGGGGGAGGACAGGGTGGGCCGCCCTTTGGGGCGGGTCCTGTGGGCGGTTGGCTGGCCGCCGGGTGGTTGTTCCGCCCGCGCGGTCCGTGGCCTTGTGGCGGTTATCCTCGCTGGCGGCTGTGTCCTAGCTGGGTGGTCCACTCGATGGTTAGGTGGTGGGCCTGGTTTGAGGGTGTGAGGTTTTCGGATTCTCCGCGGACCCCTACGCGTGTCACAACGAACCGCACCGACAAAAGTGACCGCAGGATTGCCAAGCGGTTAGCCGGGGCTGCCGCGCAGCAGGTAGGCCGACCTGAGCAGCTCGGGCTGGTCGCGCAGCTGGCTGGCCGGGCCGGAGAAGCGCAGCCGGCCGCCCTCCATCACGTAGGCGTGCCCGGCCAGGCCCAGCGCCAGCGTGGCGAACTGCTCGATCAGCAGCACCCCGGTCCCGGTCCCGGCCACCGCGCGGATCACCGGGATGAGCCGGTTCACCACCACCGGGGCTAGCCCCAGGGACAGCTCGTCGATCAGCACGTAGCGCGGCCCGGACACCAGGGCCTGGGCCAGCACCAGCATCTGCTGCTCGCCGCCGGACAGGGTCCGGGCCGGCGCGGCCAGCCGTCGGCCG
Organism: Streptosporangiaceae bacterium; assembly: GCA_036497945.1. Taxonomy (GTDB): domain Bacteria; phylum Actinomycetota; class Actinomycetes; order Streptosporangiales; family Streptosporangiaceae; genus RYN-230. Next base: position 9,356 of record DASXIN010000076.1, read on the forward strand.
ATCTCCGGGAACAGGTCGAGCGCCCGCTCCCGGCCGGCCCGGGCCGGGGCGGCAGGCAGGGCGTACGTGGCCACCCGCAGGTTCTCCTCGACGGTCAGGTCGCCGAGCAGCCTGCGGCCCTCCGGGACGATGGCGACCCCGGCCCGGCGGATCCGTTCCGGCCGGCCGCGGGCCAGGTCCCGGCCGTCCAGCAGGACCGATCCGGCGCGCGGCCGGAGCACGCCGCCCACCGCGAGCACCAGGCTCGACTTGCCCGCCCCGTTCGGCCCGAGCAGCGCGGTCACCGCGCCGGCCGGCACGTCCACCGACACGTCCTGGACCACGGTGCGGCGGCCCCGGTCGACGGTCAGGCCGCGCAGCCCGAGCAGCTCACGGTCTGGGCCAGTCATCACAGTTCCCCGGTCATGACAGCTCAGCGCCCAGGTAGGCCTGGATCACCTGCTCGTCGCGGAGCACCTCGGCGGTCGGGCCGACCGCGATGAGCCGGCCGAAGTCCAGCACGGCGGTCGTGGCACAGCACGCGGACACCAGGCTCATGTCGTGGTCCACCAGGATGACCAGCGCCCCGGTGCGCGCCGGGATGTCGCGGATCACCGCGGCCAGGTGGCTGGTCTCCGCGTCGGGCAGCCCGGCGGCCGGCTCGTCCAGCAGGATCAGCCGGGGCGCCCCGACCACGGCCCGGGCCAGCTCGACCAGCCGGCGCTGCCCCACACCCAGCGTGCGGACCAGGGTCTGCGGGTCGGCGTCCAGCCCGGCGAAGGAGATCGCGCCGAGCACGTCGGCCCGCCGGGACCGGCTGGCCAGCCGGCTGTGCTCGTGCACCATGGCCACGTTGTCGTAGACGGACAGCTCCTCGATGGCCTGCTCGGTCTGGAACGTCCGGCGCAGCCCCCAGCGCGCCCGGCGGAACGCGGGCATGGCCAGCAGGTCGGCGCCGGCCGCGCGCACCGTGCCGGCCGCGGGGCGGACGAACCCGCTCAGCACGTTGAAGAACGTGGTCTTGCCGGCCCCGTTCGGCCCGATCAGCCCGCAGGTACCGGCCTCGAACCGGACGCTCACCGCGTCCAGCGAGGTGACCCCGCCGAACCGGACGGTCAGCCCGGCGACGTCGATCATGACCGGGCACCTCCGGATCGGCGGAGCCACCGCCCCAGCCGGGCCAGGTCCCGGGGAACCTGGTCGGCCAGCCCGGCCGGGGCGGTGGTCAGCACCTGGAGGACGCCCAGGCCGAACAGAATGGTCAGCCAGTCCGCGGACACCCCCCAGTTGTTCAGCAGCGCGGGCAGCAACTCGAGCAGCAGCGCGGCCACGATCGCGCCGTACCACCGGTACACCCCGCCCATCAGCACCACGGCCAGTAGCGTGATCGAGTCCTGGGTGCGGAAGTCGATCGAGTACAGGTAGCGGACGGCCCCGGCCAGCACGCCGCCCGCCACCCCGGTGATGAACGAGGCCAGCGCGAACGCCCACAACTTGTACAGCGTGGTGTTGATCCCGGCGGCCAGCGCCGCCGCCTCGCTCTGCCGGATGGCCGCCCAGGCCCGGCCGGGCCGGGTCCACAGGTGCACCGCCACCAGCGCGAACATCAGCATGGCGACTAGCACGGCGTAACGGAAGTAGGCCGGTTCGCTGCCCGCGATGCCGGGCCGGCGGATCGGCGGGATGTGCACCGAGGCGCCGTTGTAGCCGAGGAAGCCGACCCCGCCGTTCGGGAAGTTCGTGCTGGCCAGCACCACGGTGATCGCGCCGGCCAGCATCAGCGTGATGAGCGCGAGGTACAGCCCGCGCAGCCGCAGCGCCGGCAGCCCGATCAGCGTGCCCGCGGCCATGGTGAGCAGCCCCGCCGCGAGCAGCACCAGCGGGTACGGCAGCGTCGTCGCGAACAGCAGCCGGGCCGCCACCCAGGCGCCGATGGCCAGCACCGCGACCTGGCCGAGCGAGACCAGGCCGACCCGGCCGACCAGCACGCCTAGGCCAAGCGCGACCACCGCGTACACCGCGACCTGCGTCATCGCCTGGACGTAGTACAGGCTCAGCAGTTCGGGCAAGGCCAGCAGGACGAACAGCAGCAGCGCGGCCAGCGTCCCGGCGCGGGCCAGCGCCCGGCCGCCCGGCCGGCCCAGCCGGGGACGCGGCCACGCCGTGGTGCTGCGCCCCGTGGTGTCGATCACCGGCGGCTAGCCCTCCTCGCGGGACAGCGTGAGGACCCGGTGCCGGGACAGCACCAGCAGCGCCACCGCGGCCAGCACGAACGGGGTCATGTCCCGGTAGCTGGTCAGCGCCTGGATCGGGGTGAGCAGGTCATGCACCAGGCCGATGGCGAGCGCGGCCAGGAAGGTGACCGTGATCGAGCGCAGCCGGGCGATCAGCGCGGCGGCCAGCGAGGAGATGACCAGGAAGGTGAGCGTGGTGGCGTCCAGCGCGACCAGGTCGGCCAGCAGCAGCCCAGCCAGGCCGCCGAGCAGCCCGCAGCCCAGCCAGGCGGCCGCTTCCACCCGGCGGACCGGCACGCCGAGCGTGGCGGTGATCTCCCGGTCGTTGGCCATCGCCCGCATCGCGGTGCCCAGCCGGGTGTACCGCAGGAAAACGCCGGTGCCCACGGTGATCAGCACCCCGGCGGCCAGCGAGATCACCTGCGTCCAGGTCACCTGGACCTGGCCGACCGTGAAGCCGCCGCCGTCGGTGGGCAGCGTGATGGCCCGGGACTCGCCGCCGCTGGCCGTCCAGAGCAGGTCCATCGCGCCGAACAGGATCAGCGTCAGGCCCAGCGTGGCCACCGCCTTGACCAGCGGGTCCCGGGCGGCCAGGGCCGGGCCGAACAGCAGCCCGTAGCCCAGGGTGACCAGGCCGCCGAACACGACGCAGGCCAGCCAGCCGACCCAGCTGGGCAGCCCCGCGCTGGCCAGCGACCAGGCGATCAGCGCACCCATCGCGCCGACTGCACCGAACGCCAGGTACAGCACGCCGGTGGCCCGGTACAGCACCACCAGGCCCACCCCGGACAGCGCGTAGACGCCGCCCAGGGCTAGCCCGCTGACGAGGAACGGCTGGAAGTCGGCCCAGCTCATGGTGCGGCCGCGGCCACGCCCGCCACCTTGCGGTAGCCGGCGATCTGCGGGTCGACCGACGAGATCTGGGTGCAGCCCTGGGCGGTGACCATCTTGCCGTTGTCCGGGGTGACCGTGTAGTCCTCGTTGTTCGGGATGTGCATTGGGTAGCTGCCGTACGTCCAGAGCTGGCAGAGCATGCCGGTGTTGAAGCCGCTGACTGCCTTGAACGCGGCGTTCACGCTCTTGACCGTGTAACTGCCCTTGATGGTCTGCAGCGCGTGCACCGCGATCTCGGCCTCGGTGAAGCCCATCTGGCTGAAGCTGCCGATGCCGCCGGACACCCCCTTGCCGTACTTCTTGTAGATCGCCGCATAGAGCCGCATGGCCGCGGAGCTGACCGAGTCCGGCGGGGCCAGCTCGGCGTTGACGAACAGCTTGCGGTTCCACTTGGCGCCCAGCGACTGGGCCAGGAAGTCGGTGTTGCACGGGGTCGAGCAGCCCCACAGCTTGACCCGGTCCTCCAGGCCCAGCTTCTGCGCGGCCTGCAGGATGACCAGCGCCTCGGGCGGGGTGAAGTTGAGCACCACGGCGCCGTTCGGGCCGGCGTCGTCCACTTCCTTGATGGCCACCGATTCCGCGTCCGAGATCGGCACGTTCTCGGTCAGCTGGGTGATCGGCACGTGCTTGGCCGCGGCCAGCGCCGCCGGGCCGGCCGCGATGTACCCGGTGCCGGGCACGTTCGACTGGTCGAACACGATCTTCGAGACGTGCTGGCTGAGCGCGTACTGCACGGCCCCGTCCGAGCTGTACCGCGGCCCCATGTTGACCGCCGCGCTGTTCGGTGTGGACCAGCATTCCGGGGCGATGCCGGAGTCGATGATGTCGAACCCGAGTTTCTGCCAGTAGGCATGGTCGACCGAGCATTCGATAATGCTGGTGTTGCCGACGATCCCGACGACGTGATCGGTCTGAACGAGCTGGCTCGCCTGTCCGGAAATCTGGCCCGGATTGGTCTGCTCCTGCTCGATGTAATACTTAACCGGGTGGCCGTTGATCCCGCCGTTGTCGTTCACGCAGGTAAAGTAGGCGTTCGCCATATTCGCGATATCGGTAAACGAGGTCCCAGGCTGGTTGGTGACGATGCCGCCGAGCGGGATGGGCGTGCCGGTGGCCTTCACCCCGGGCTTGGTTCCGCACTGTGACGTGCTCACCGTGGTCGCTCCCGGGCTGGTGGAAGAGGCCGCACTGGACGACGACGGCGCCCCGGCGGATGAGTTATTGCTGCCGCACGCGGCCAGCGCCAGCAGGCCAATTACGGCAATGACGGCCAACGGCGTCCGCATATCCGCGCGGCGTCTGGAGAATCCCACCTGCCCCACCTCCTGGTGCAGACGGTGTAAACCCGCCCGGATGAGCAAGGTGAGCCGATATTAAAGTTCTGCCCTGGGTGGCACAAGGTCCCGGCCGCCGCCCCGGACGGCACTAGCCTTATCTTGTGGCAGTACCCAGGAAACTAGCGTTATGAATTGTGTGGCGGCACAATAATCCGGCACTCACTCTGGCAGCCTCATCTGACCCGGCCCAGCCTGGCGCGCGCGGTCCGGCAGGATGGTCGTCAGCGGGCTGCTCTACGCTTGGCGGACGTGGCACGATCGGCGCAGTCGGCGCACCGGCTCCTCGTGGTCAACCTGGCCGCCTGCCTGCTGCTGTTGGCCCAGTACCTGCTCGGCATGGTGGCCAACCTCTCATGCTGCCCGCGCACCACCCCGGGGCCGGCGCCAGCAACTACTTCGCCGGTATCGGCTCCGGCCTGGGCTGGCTGATTGGGCACGGCCCCGGCTGGGCGGCCGCGCACGCCGCACTCGGCCTGGCCCTGGTGCTGGCCGCGCTGGGCAATATTGTCTTTACCTGGCGGCGGGGCAGCCGGCTGGTCACCACGACCGCGGTGCTCGGCGCCGTGTTCATCGTGGGTGCCGGATTCAACGGCACCAGCTTCCTCAACTACGGGCACGACGTCAGCTCGCTGATCATGGCCGTGCTGTGGGCGCTGGCCCTGGCCTGCTACCTCACCGGCCTGTATCTGCTGGCCCGGCCGGTCAGCCGGTAGATATCCGGTTGCCGGTGACGGCCGGCCGGCGCAGACTGGTGCTGATGCGGCCCTTCGGTTGAGCTTGACGCTCTGATACTTGCGCCCGGGCCGCTGGCCGGTCAGGCCAGCGGCTAGGTGGTCGTGTCGTCCGTCGGCACCGGGCCGACCGCGAGCCCGGGGCGGCCCGGGCACCTCCTGGCACCCGGGGGCGTCAGCCCCCAATCCAGTGTGCTACGCGCGCAGGCCGTCCAGGACGACGCGCAGGCAGGGTTCTAACGTCCGGCCCGTCCTGGCCGGGCCAGCCGACGGCGGCCAGCCGGCCGCGCCCCGGATGATCCGGCTGCCCGTGCTGGACGAGATCCGCCCGGTGCTGCGCGTTCCGGGCTGTACCGTGACTAGAACAGGTTCTAGTCTGAGCGCATGCGGCACGGCATCGTCCTGTTCACCTGCGATCGCGGGATCACGCCCGCCGCGGCCGCCCAGGCGGCCGAGGAGCGCGGCTTCGACACGTTCTACGTGCCGGAGCACACGCACATCCCGGTCCGGCGGGCCGCCCCGCACCCGCGCACCGGCGGCGCGGCGCTGCCCGACGACCGGTACCTGCGCACCCTCGATCCGTGGGTGTCGCTGGCTACCGCGGCCACGGTGACGGCGCGGATCGGGCTCGGCACCGCGGTGGCGCTGCCCGCCGAATCGGATCCGATCACGCTGGCCAAGGCGATCGCCACGCTGGACCACCTGTCCGGCGGCCGGGTGACCGTCGGCGCCGGGTTCGGCTGGAACACCGACGAGCTGGCCGATCATGGCGTGCCGGCCGGGCAGCGGCGCGCCGTGCTGGCTGAGTACGTCGCGGCCATGCGCGCGCTGTGGACCCAGCCGGAGGCGGCATACGACGGGAAGTTCGTGTCGTTCGGGCCATGCTGGGCGTTCCCCAAGCCGGTGCAGGCTCACCTGCCACTGATCATCGGCGCTGGCGGCGGCCCGCAGACGCTGGCCTGGATCGCCCAGCACGCCGACGGCTGGCTGACCACCCCGGGGGAACGGGACATCGGCGCCAAGGCGGCCGCGCTGCGGCAGGCCTGGGCGGCGGCGAGCCGGACGGGCACGCCGGACATCCGGGTGCTGGTCAGCAGCAAGCCGTCCGCTGACGACGTGGCCGGCTGGGCCGGGGCCGGGGTCACCGAGTGCCTGTGGGGGCTGCCGGACGGCCCAGCCGGGACGGCCGAGGCGTACCTGGATCGGCTGGCCGCCCGCGTGGCGAGCTGGCGGTGACACCGCCCGTGTCCGCAGCCGGTAGCCAGCTGCCAGCTGCCCTGCCCGCGTCCGTGCTGGCCGACGGCACCGACACGTATGACGTGGCGGTCATCGGCTTCGGCATCGCGGGTGGCTGCGCGGCCCTGGAGGCGGTCCGGGCCGGCGCGCGGGTGCTGGTGCTGGAGCGCGCGGCCGTGCCCGGCGGGACCAGCTGCCTGGCCGGCGGGCACTTCTACCTGGGCGGCGGCACCCCGGTGCAGCAGGCGACCGGGCACCAGGACTCGGCCGAGGAAATGTACAAGTACCTGGTCGCGACGGCCAAGGACCCCGAGCACGACAAGATCCGCGCCTACTGCGCCGGGTCGGTCGAGCACTTCGGCTGGCTGGAGTCGCTGGGCTTCCGGTTCGAGCGGTCCTACTTCGCCGGCAAGGCGGTGATCCAGCCCGGTACCGAGGGGCTGATGTTCAGCGGCAACGAGCAGGTGTGGCCGTTCCGCGAGCTGGCCCGGCCGGCGCCACGCGGGCACAAGGTGCCGGTACCCGGGGACACCCAGGGTGCCCGGCTGGTGGTGGACCTGCTGCGCGACCGGATCGCGGAGACCGGCGCCGAGGTCCGCTACGAGACCGGCGCGACTAACCTGGTCACCGACGAGGCGGGCGGCGTGGCCGGCGTGGCCTGGCGGTCCTTCGCCGAGACCGGCCTGGTCCGGGCGGGTGCGACCGTGCTCGCCGCCGGGGGTTTCGTGATGAACGCCGCCATGGTGGCCGAGCACACCCCGGCGCTCGGCGCGAAGCTGATCACGCTCGGCTCGACCTACGACGACGGACTGGGCATCCGGCTCGGGATGTCGGTGGCCGCCGACGCCCGGCACATGGACGAGCCGTTCATCACCGCGCCGTTCTACCCGCCGTCGGGGCTGGTCACCGGGCTGATCGTGAACTCCCATGGCGAGCGTTTCGTGGCCGAGGACTCCTACCACGCGCGGACCTCGCAGTTCGTGCTGGAGCAGGCCGGCGCGGCGGCCTACCTCATCGTGGACAGCGCGCACGTCGAGCAGCCGCAGATGCCGCTGGTGCCGTTCCTGGACGGCTACGAAACCGTGCCCGAGATGGAGCAGGGCCTCGGCCTATCCGCCGGATCACTGGCCAGGACGCTGGCCCGGTACAACGAGCACGCCGCCCGCGGCGAGGACCCGGACTTCCACAAGAGCGCCGAGTGGCTGGCCGCGCAGGACCAGTCCCCATGGGCGGTGTTCGATCTGCGGCTGGGCCGCGCCGTGTACGCCGGGTTCACGCTCGGCGGCCTGCGCACCACGGTCGACGGGCAGGTGCAGCGCCGCGACGGCTCGGTCGTCCCGGGGCTGTACGCGGCCGGGGCCTGCGCGTCCAACATCGCCCAGGACGGCAAGGGCTACTGCTCAGGCACCCAGCTCGGCGAGGGGTCGTTCTTCGGCCGCCGGGCAGGCCGGCACGCGGCACAGGCGACCCGCCCAGTCAGCCCGCCGCCGCGTTGATCCCGGCCTGGAGCGGCCGGGCCCGGCGGAAGCGAGCCCGGCCGCTAGCCCTCGACCCCCCATAGCTGGACGCTGCGGGCCGCCGCGTCGAGGATCAGCTGCGCCTCGATGCCCGCCCGCGTTTCGGGGATCCCCAGCGCGGACCACTCGCAGACGAACTCCAGCGGCCCGGCCGGCGGCAGGGGCCACGACCACCACCGGGAGAAATGCGAGCGTGGGGTGCCGCCGCCGAGGAACTGACGCAAGATCGGGCCGTCCGGCGGCGCGTCGGAACCTGGCCCGGGGCCACCGTGCTGGCCGATGACCTTGCGGCCGTCGGACAGCTGAAGCCCGAACCGCAACGACCGCCGGAGAGCGCGCGGATCCTCGATGCGGCCGAGCGCAGCGTCTGGCCGCTGCTCCCTGGAAAGCCCGCCCCGTTCGGGCCGGAAGTGGGCGGTCAGGAAGATCTCGAATCCGGCTGAGTAAGCCGATATCCCGGTGACTGCGACGGCCGCCCGGTCGGTCCGGCCGAGCAGCACGGTGTTGATCTGTACTACGCCAGGAAGCTCCGCCTCCGGCGGGTCCCACGGATGATGGATCCGGGGCTCCGGCTCAGCAGCTGGCACGTCGTCAAAGAACGCCATACCAGCCATCGTGGTCCGGGCCAGCGTGGTACGCCATGGGGTGGCACCCACGTCCGGGGTAGGTCTCGGCCTACTGTGCCGTTCGCGCCCACGCGCGCGGATCGAGGGTGCCGTCGACGGCGGCCTGGGCGACGTCGGTCAGCCGGAGGTTGTTATTGCGGGCATAGGCCCGCAGCCGGGAGAAAGCCTCGGCCAGGTCGGTGCCGGCCCGTTCCGAGATCACGCCCTTGGCCTGCTCGATCACTACCCGGCTGGTCAGGGCAGAGGAGAGCTGCTCGCTCAGGCGGTGGGCTTCGACGCTGGTCCGGTGCTGAATGATGCTGAGCGCGGCCAGGTCGGCGAAGGCCCGGGCGACGATGACATCTGCCTCCTGGATCGGGGCAGCGGAGACGCTGAGCAGGTTCAGCGCGCCAAGCGTCACGTCCCGCAGCCGCAGCGGGAGGGCGAACGCCGACTGGAAACCGGCCTCGCGGGCGGCCGCGCCGAAGGAGGGCCAGCGATCGGACCCCGCCGCCAGGTTCACCTGCTCGACTGGCTCCCCGGTACGGAAAGCGTCCAGGCACGGGCCTTCCTGGGCCTGCAGCTCGAACAGTTCCAGCAAGCGCATCGCCTCGCTGGAGGAGGCGATCAGCCCGAGACTCCCGGCCGGGGAGACCAGCATTACCCCGGCGGCGGACACGTCCAGCAGGCTGACGCACCGGTCGGTGACCCCAGTCAACAGGTCGACGACGTCATAGTCATCGACCAGCGTGTCGGCCATCTCCACCAGGGAGCGGACCACGTCGGATTCCCGGGTCACGCTAACCCCACTTTCCTGCTTTCCTGTGGTGTGAGCCGACTCGTCGCAGCCGGCTGGGCGCTGGACTCCTGCCCGGGTGGTAACTCCGATCTTACCGCTGGCCCGGGCCGCTGCGCGGGCCCGGGCAGGCCGGGTTTTATCCGATCCGGAGCCGGCGCGCGATGACGTCGCGGGCCACGTCGGCGAGCAGGCGGCCGTGGCTGAAGGCGTATGCCCGCAGCCTAATGAGCGCTTCGGTGACGCTGATCCCCTCCTGGACGGAGACGACGCCGGCCGCATTGTGCACCACGAAGTGGAAATCGGCGCCGATCTCCAGCTCCGCAGCCACCCTGTCGGCGGGCGCACCGGCCTGGGCCTCCAGCACCCAGCGGGCGGCTATATCCGCCATGACCAGCGCATTCGCATACTGTTCGGCGCCGAGCAGGCCGATCCGGTTGCGATACAAGTTCAGCGCCCCGAGGCGCACCGTGCCGACCCGCAGCGGGAAGCCGAACACCGCCCGCACGCCCGCTGCCAGCACCGGCGCGCTGAACGCCGGCCACCGGTGCGTCACCGGGTCGGCCAGGTCGGGCTCGGTCACGACCTTGTCCTGCTGGTAGGCGTCCACGCAGGGGCCCTCCCCCAGGGTGTACTGCAGCTCCTCGATGAGCTGGCTCACCTCGTCGCTGCTGCACAACGACCCCCGTGGTATGTCACCCGACATAAGCATGACCCCAGCCCCGTCCACCTGGACGATCGCCGGGCAGGCCACACACAGCCGGGCCGCCGACCAGGCGTCTCCGCTGTCCGCCATCTCAGCCATGATCCGCTGCAGCCTGCTGCCGCTGGGCACGTCAGCCATCCAGTCCCAGGCGCGGGCCCTGGGCGCGGCCCACGGCACAACGGCCCACGGCACAACGACGATCGTTCACCTGCCGGCTCCTCCGTGAGATGCGGAAAGCGTCAGCAGGGGCTGGGATAACGCCGTTCTGGGCCCAGCGCGGCGGGCCTCCCCCCGGCCACGCTACGCCATCAGCGGGCCGGCGGGCCAAGATCGAAGACAATGTCCCGGATATCCCGGATGGCGTGGTCCAGCTCGTCGAGGGCATGGCAGATCTCCCGGGCGCCCCGCTGGTCGCCAATCAGGCCCAGCGCCCGCTGCAGATCCAGTCCGGCCGAAAACATCCGGCGGATGACGACGTCGTTCATCCGCAGCGCGATCCGATCGCGATCTTCGATGAGGTACCGGGTGATGAGGTACCGGGTAACGTCGGCTGCGCTGATCGCGTCCGGCTCCGTGGCCACGGCCGCGGCAGCGGGCACGGGCGCGGCAGCGGGCAAGCTGGCTGTTTGGTGCATGGGACGCGCTCCCTGGTCGTGGCCAAGTGAGGGTCAGGCCGTGCCACCAGGGTCCGGAGCGGGCAGTCCTGGCCACAACATTACGCCGCAGGCACCTTCACGGGTAGCCGGGCGGTCATAATTGGCTGGTCCGCGCCCTTTCCATCGGCGCCGCGGCAGGGTAACGTTAAGCCCGCTGCTCCGGACCCAGGCGGCTATATCCGTAGGCACTCTGCGAGATATATGGCGTGGGGCCGGGGTTTTTTTTGTGCCCGGAAGCGCACTACGGGGCGCGATGGTGAAGGGCTCGGGGGGGCCTGCGTGCGCGGTCGGCCGGCAAGGCCGGCCGCGTACGCCGACACGCTGTCATCAGCCGGCCAGCGGGTAGTCCTGCTGGCTCCGCGCGTAGCCGATGAACTCCTGCAGTGCGGCCGGGTTGGCCATCGCGTTCACGTTGGCCGCCGCCGCCGGGTCCATGCCGAGCAGGATCCGGCGCACCGGGACTTCCATCTTCTTGCCGGTGAGCGTGACCGGGATGGCGCCCACCTGGATGATCCGGTCCGGTACGTGCCGCGGCGTGTACTCGGCACGCAGCCGGGCGCAGATCCTCTCCCGGAGCGCGTCGTCCAGTTCCTGCCCGCCGGCCAGCGTGACGAACAGCGGCATGAAGAAGCCGCCGCCCGGCAGGTCCAGGTTGACGATCAGGGCATCCTCGATCTCCGGAACCGAGGCGAGCACGGCGTAGATCTCGGCCGTGCCGATGCGCACCCCGTGCCGGTTCAGCGTGGCGTCGGACCGGCCCAGCACGAAACAGCCGCCGCGGGCGTTGACCCGGAAGAAGTCGCCCTGCCGCCAGGCGCCCGGGAAATCAGCGAAGTAGGCGGCCCGGTACCGGCTGCCGTCGGGATCGCCCCAGAAGCCGACCGGCATGGACGGCATCGGTGCGGTGACGACCAGCTCGCCGACCTCACCGGTCACCGGCTGGCCGTGCTCGCTGAAACTGTGCGCCGCGACCCCGAGGTGCCGGGCCTGGATCTCCCCGGCGTACACCGGCTGCGTCGGAACGCCGCCGACCAGGCCGGTGCACACGTCGGTGCCGCCGCTGCCGGTGCACAGCCACAGGTCGGGCTTGACGTTGCGGTAGAACCAGGACCCGCACGCGGCGGACACCGGCGAGCCGGCCAGCATGATGGCGCGCAGCTTGGGTAGCCGGAACCGGTCCCCGGGCACGACGCCGGCCCGGGACATCAGGTCCACGTAGGCCGGGCTGGCGCCGAACAGGGTGACCTGCGCGTCCTGCGCCACCTGCCACAGCACGTCCGGCTCCGGGTGCGCCGGGCTGCCGTCGAACAGCACCGGGCACACCCCGAGCAGCAGCGAGCTGACTAGGAAGTTCCACATCATCCAGTCGGTGGTGGTGAAGAAGAACAGCCGCTGGCCAGCGCGCAGGTCCAGGTGCAGGTGCTGCAGCTTGAGCTGTTCCAGCAGGATCCCGCCGTGCCCGTGCACGATCGGCTTGGGCAGGCCGGTGGTACCGGACGAGAACAGGATCCACAGCGGATGGTCGAACGGCACCTGCTCGAAGCGGAAGTCCTGGGCCAGCATCGGCGGCCGGTCCAGGGTGGCGGCCCAGCTGACCGCCCACGGAACCGGCGGCTGCAGCCGGTCCGGCTCCAGGTAGGGCAGGTAGATGACGTGCTGCAGGCTGCCCAGCGCGTCGATGATCTGGCCGAGCTGGGTGGTGCGCGGAAAGTCCCGGCCGCCGTACCGGTACCCGTCCGCGCAGAACAGCACCCGGGGGGCGAGCTGGCTGAATCGGTCGATCACGCCGCGCCAGCCGAAGTCCGGCGAGCAGCTGGACCAGATGGCGCCGATGCTGGTGGTGGCGAGCATCGCGATGACCGCCTGCGGGATGTTCGGCAGGCAGGACGCCACCCGGTCACCGGGCCGGACGCCCAGCTCGCGCAACCGGGTGGCCAGCCCCCGGACCTGGCCGGCCAGGGTTTCCCAGGGCAGCCCGGCCAGCGGGGTCTGCTCGCTGCGGTGGAGCAGCGCGTCGTGGCCAGGACGCTCGTTGCGCAGCACGTGTTCCGCGTAGTTGAGCCGGGCGCCGGGGAACCACTGCCGCCCGGAGAAGTACTGGTCCCGGCCCGGCTGGTAGTCGGCGCCGGGCTGGGCGGTGCTGGTCAGCACCCGGCTGGGCGGCGCCGAGGACTGCACGCCGAACCTGTCCCACACTGCCTGCCAGAAGCCGGCCAGGTCGGTGGTGGACCAGCGCCACAGCTCGTCGTAGCCGCCGAACCGCAGGCCGCGCTCCCGGCCGAGCCAGCCGGTGAACGCGGCCAGGTTCGTGTCCGCGATCTCGGCCGGGCTGGGCGCCCATAGCAGGTCGCCGTCCGTGGCGGCAGCCGGTGGCCCGGGACGGGCGGGGGGGCGTTCAGACAAAGAGGGCATTGTTGACCGGTAGCCCGTGCTCCTTGCAGTAGCTCAGGTAATGGTCGATGTACCAGAACACGTCGAAGGTCTCGGTGAGGTTGTCATCGTCATCGTAGAATTCGAGTGAGCCGTTGAGCCAGAATACGGTTTTCATCCCGTTGGGGTCATCGCAGACCAGCGTGTGGATGACGCCGGGGCTCTCGTGCACGTAGCCGCCCGGCGTGGCCACCCAGTCGTATTCCAGGTACCGCCAGCTGCCTTCGAGCACGAACCCGGAGACCGGGCCGCGATGCTTGTGCCGCCCGAGCATGCCGCCGCCTTCCACCCACAGGATGTTGGTGAAGGAGTTGCTGCGCACGTCGAAGGCGAGATGGCGGATGTACGCCTTGTCCCCGAACGGCACCCACGGGGATGCGTCCTCGCTGCCCGCGATGAACAGGTCGGGGCGCTGGTACTCGCGCACCACCCGGTCGAGGCTGGTTCCGTCACTCATGGCGTTCCTCCTGATCTGCTTGGCCATCGATGGTGACCAGGACTTTGATGGCATCGGCCGCGGTGACCACGCACTCGATGGCCGCCTGGGCCTGAGCCAGCGGGAAGCGGTGGGTGAGCAGCGCGGCGAGCAGCGCCTGGTGCGCGTGTACCAGCCGGGCCGCGGCGGCGAAGTCAGCCGCGGTCGCGCAGCTGGACCCGACCACGTCGATCTCCTTCTCCGGGAAGAGGCCGGGCCGCAGCGGCGCGGTCGCCGAGGACATGCCGACCACCACGACCCGGCCCGCCGCGCACACCGCGTCGGCCGCCTGGGCCAGCGCGGCCGGATCACCGGTGGTGTCGATGATCCGGGGCGGGCCCTCGCCGCGGGCCCAGCCCCGGATGACGCCGGTCACCTCGGCCGGGCTGCCCCAGGCCACCTGCTCGGCGCCCAGCCGGGTGGCCAGGCAGCGCCGCCCGGGCAGCGGATCGACGGCCAGCACCCGGGCCCCGGCGGCCCGGACGGCCAGCACCATGGCCAGCCCGATCGGGCCCGCGCCGAGCACCGCGACCCGCTGGCCGGCCCGCAGTTCGGCCCGCTGCCGGGCATGCACGGCGACCGACATCGGCTCGATGAACGCGGCGGCCTCCGCGCTGAGGTCACCGGCCCGGAACACCTGGCTGGCCGACACGCAGAGCCGCTCTTGCAGCCCGCCGTCCCGGTGGATGCCGGTCAGCTCCAGCGACACGCACACGTTCGGGCGGCCGACCCGGCACGGGTAGCAGCGGCCGCAGGCGTGCAGCGGCCACACCGCCACCCGCTCCCCGGGCCGCAGCCCGGCCGGGCAGTCCTGGCCGGCCGCCTCGATGATGGCGGAGAACTCGTGGCCCTGCACCCGGGGGAAGAAGGACCTCGCGCCGGACAGCGCGCCCAGCTCGCCGCGGTACACGTGCAGGTCGGACCCGCAGATGCCGACGACCTCCGGCCGGATCAGCACCTCCTGCGGGCCAGGCGGCCCGGGGTCCGGCAGCTCGTCCAGGGTCAGCACGCCCGGGGACTGGGTCACCGCGGCCAGCATCGGCGCTTCGCGCTCCCTCCGTGTTCACCTGGAGGGTCGCACCGCTACCCAGCCGGCACATCAGGCCGGCCCCCAAACCCGCGCCCCGCTTCCTGTGCCCACCCACAACCGGCTCGTCAGGCCCAGCCGCTTAGCCCCAGATGTCGTGGGCGACGTTGACGATGAGGTCGAGCTTGGCGACCTGCTGGTCGTAGGTCAGCTCGTTGCCCTCCACGGTGGAGGAGAACCCGCACTGCCCGGACAGGGCCAGCTGGTCCAGCGGCACGAACCGCGACGCCTCCTCGATCCGGCGCTTCAGCGCGTCGGGGTCCTCCAGCGCGCCCCGCTTGGTGGTGACCAGGCCCAAAACCACCATTTTCCCCGGCGGCACGAACCGCAGCGGCGCGAACCCCCCGGACCGCTCGTCGTCGAACTCCAGGAAGAACCCGTCCACCGCCAGCTCCCCGAACAGCGCCTCGGCCACGAAGTCATAACCCCCCGACGCCGCCCACGAGGACCGGAAATTCCCCCGGCACAAGTGCGTGGTCACGGCCAGCCCGGCCGGCCGCCCGGCCAGCGCCGCGTTCACCTGCCGGATATACCGCAGGTGCAGATGCTCGGCGTCCTCCCCCCGCGCGGCGATCTCCGCCCGCTGCGCCGGGTCATTCAGGTACGCCAGCGACGTGTCATCAAACTGCAGATAGGTGCAGCCCAGCGCGGCCAGCCGGGCCACCTCATCGGCATACGCCGCCGCCAGATCCGCCCAGAACCCCTCAATATCCGGGTACACCCCCGGATCGATCGAGGCCGGCCCACCCCGGTAATGCACCATGTTCGGCGACGGGATGGTCAGCTTCGGCACCGCCGAGGTGACCACGGACTGCAGGTACTGGAAGTCGTCGGCGAAGATCGTGTGGTCGAGCCGGACCTTGCTGTCCACCAGGATCGACGCCGGGGTGAACTCGATGTCGCCTGCCGGGTTGTGGAACTTCACCGCCAGGTTCCCGGGCGCCTTGCTGATCCCGCCGATCTGGTAGATGAAGTCCATGTGCCAGGACGCGCGGCGGAACTCGCCGTCGGTGGCTGACTGCAGGCCGACCGACTCCTGCATCTTGACCGCGGCGGCGATGGCCGTGTCCTCCACCGCCCGAAGCTGCTCGGCGGGGATGCGGCCGGCCGCGAAATCGGCGCGTGCGGCCAGCAGCTCCGGCGGCCGGAGCAGGCTGCCCACGTGGTCGGCGCGGAACGGGGGGCTGGTACGAGGGCTCATGGTTCTCCTTGACGTGCGATGTCCGTTAAGCGACAGCCCGATTAGCCGGCCCGCCCGGCGGCTTCCTCGAGGGCCCGGCTGGTCAGGATCCGGGCCAGGTGCTCCCGGTAGTCCGGGGTGGCGTTGATGTCCTCGACCGGGCTGGTCCCCTCGGCGGCGTGCGCCGCCGCGTCCCGCGGGCCGGCGCCGCTGGCCAGTGCGCGTTCCACCGCGGCGGCCCGGACCGGGATGCTGGCCATGTTGACCAGGGCCACCGAGCTGCCCTGCACCGCGACCCCGACGATGGCCCAGTCGATGGCCCGCTTGGTGAACTTCTGGAACGACCAGCCGGCCGCGGCGGGCTTGGGCACCCGGATCTCGACCAGCAGCTCATCTGGTTCCAGGGCGGTTTCGAACAGGCCCTGGAAGAAGTCGGCCGCGGCGATCTCCCGCTGCCCGGACGGCCCCCGGGCGACCAGCGTGGCGTCCAGGGCCAGGATCACGGCGGGCAGGTCGGACGCGGGGTCGCCGTGCGCCAGCGACCCGCCGAGCGTGCCGCGGTGCCGGATCTGCGGGTCGCCCACCTGGCCGGCCGCGTGCGCGAGCAGCGGTACGGCCTGGGTCAGCAGCGTGGACTGCTCCAGGTCGTGGTGCCGAGTCAGCGCGCCGATCGCGATGTGCCCGGCCGCGTCGCGGATGTAGCTCAGCTCGCGCAGCGGGGCCAGGTCGATGAGCACCTCGGGCTGGGCCAGCCGCAGCTTCATCAGCGGCAGCAGGGAATGCCCGCCGGCCAGGAACTTCGCGTCGTCGCCGTACTCAGCGACCAGCGCCAGCGCCTCGTCGACCGAGGACGCGCGCTGGTAGCGGAACGGTGCCGGGATCACCGGGCCACCTCCCCGGCAGCCAGCTCACCCGACGCCAGCTCACCGGACGCCAGCTCACCGGGCGTCAGCTCGCCGGACTCGGGAGCCAGCTCCTCGGCCGCCGCCAGCACCGCGCGGACGATGTTGTGGTAGCCGGTGCACCGGCACAGGTTGCCCTCCAGCCCCATCCGTACCTGTTCCTCGGTGGGCTGCGGGTTCTCCCGGAGCAGGGACACCGAGGCCAGCACCATGCCCGGGGTGCAGAAGCCGCACTGCAGGCCGTGCTCGCTGCGGAACGCCCGCTGCACCGGATGCAGCTCGCCGTCCGGCCCGGCCAGGCCCTCCGCGGTGACCAGGTCGTGCCCGTCCGCCTGGGCGGCCAGCACCGTGCAGGACTTCACGGACTCACCGTCCAGCAGCACCGTGCAGGCGCCGCAGGACGTGGTGTCGCAGCCGACGTTGGTCGCGGTCAGCCCGGCCACCTCGCGCAGGAAGTGCACCAGCAGCATGCGGTCCTCGACGTCAGCGGCCACCTCGGCGCCGTTCACCCTCATCGTCACCTTCACGAGCGAGCCTCTCTGATCGCGGTCCATACCCGGAGTGGCGTGGCCGGCATGTCGATGTGCCGGACGCCGAGGTGGGTCACGGCGTCCACCACGGCGCTCAGCGCGGCCGGGGTGGCGCCGATCGTGCCTGCCTCGCCGATGCCTTTCACCCCGAGCGGGTTGACCGTGGTCGGGGTCTCCATCTCCACCAGCTCGAAGGACGGCAGCTCAGTGGCGGTGATCGCGGCGTAGTCGGCCAGCGTGCCGGTCAGCGGATTGCCGTCGGTGTCGTAGCGCACCTCTTCGAGCAGGGCCTGAGCCACGCCCTGGGCGATGCCGCCGTGCCGCTGCCCCTCGGCCAGCACCGGGTTCAGCACCCGGCCCGCGTCGTCCACGGTGATGTGCCGGACCAGGGTGGCCTTGCCGGTCTCGGTGTCCACCTCGGCCACGGCGACATGCGCGCCGAACGGGAAGGTGGGGCTGGCCGGCTTGAAGTCGACGTCAGCCACCAGCCCGTCCGGGCCGGCCTGCCCAGCCACCGCGGCCCAGCTCAGCGCGGTATCCGGGTCGCCGCGCACCTGCCAGGCGCCGCGGCTGACGTCCAGCTCCAGGTCGGCTTCGCTGGCCTCCAGCAGACCCGCGGCCAGCCCGCGCGCCTGCTCGCGAACCTCGACCGCGGCCTGGTGCACCGCGCTGCCGCCGAGTTGCAGCGATCGGGAGCCATAGGTGCCGACGCCCCGGGGCACCTCGTCGGTGTCGCCGTGCCGCACGGTGATCCGGTCCATTGGGATGCCGAGTTCGCTGGTGACCAGCATGGCGAACGCGGTCTGATGGCCCTGGCCGTGCGGCGAGCTGCCGGTGTACACGGTGGCCGCCCCGGTGCCGTCCACCACCAGCCGGGACGTCTCGCCCCCGGAGTAGTCCCCTGCGGTGATCTCCACGTAACAGGACACCCCGATGCCGAGCTGGACCACGTCACCGCGCTCCCGGCGGCGGGCCTGCTCGGCCCGCAGCTCCGGGTACCCGGCCGCGGCCAGCACCTTGTCCAGCGCCGCGGCGTACTCCCCGGTGTCGTAGACCGCCCCGCCCGGGGTGGTGTATGGGAACAATTCCGGCGGCACCAGGTTCCGGCGGCGGACCTCGACCGGGTCCAGGCCGATCTCGGCGGCGAACAGGTCCACCGCCCGCTCGATGGCCGCGGTGGCCTCGGGCCGCCCGGCGCCCCGGTAGGCGGAGATCGGCATGGTGTTGGTGACCACCACCCGGTAGCTGGCTCCGCAATACGGCAGGTCGTAGACGCCGCTCGCCATCAGCTGGGTCAGCGTGGGCAGGAACAGCCCGAACCGCGGGTAGGCCCCGCAGTCCTGGACGATGTCGAGGTGGTAGGACAGGATCCGGCCGTCGCGGGACCCGCCGATCCGGATCGTGTGCTGCTGGGCCCGGCCGTGCACCATGCTGAGCAGGTTCTCGTTCCGGGTCTCCACCCAGCGCACCGGCTGGCCGAGCCGCCGGGCGGCCCAGGCCACCGCGAGCGTGTCCCGGTCGGTGGCGATCTTGGCGCCGAAGCCGCCGCCGACGTCCGGGGTGATGACCCGCACCGCCGGCGCTTCCAGGCCGAGCGCCCCGGCGACCTGGTCCCGGGCCTGCTGGGCGTTCTGCGTACTGGCCCACAGCGTGAGCCGCCCGCCCGCCCAGTGCGCGGCGGCCGCCCGGACCTCGAGTGGGACCGGGGCCACCCGCTGGTTCGGGAACGTACGCTGCACCACCACGTCGCAGCCGGCGAACGCGTCATCCGGGGCCGGCTGGCCGCCGGACCCGACCACGTTTGAGCCGGCCCCCGGGAACAGCAGCGACGTTCCGGCCAGCGCCGTGTCTATCCCGACCACCGGCTCCAGGGGCTGGTACTCCACGCTGACCAGCTCGGCTGCGTCCTCGCCCTGGTAGCTGTCCTCGGTCAGCACGATGGCGACCGGTTCCCCGACGTAACGCACCCGGTCGGCGGCCAGCAGCGGCTCCGTGGTCGGCCGGTCCCCGGCCGGCGGCAGGTCATCGGCGTCGGCCGCGGTGAGCACCGCGACCACCCCGGGACTGTCCAGCGCCACCTTGGCGTCGATGCCGGTGATCTCCGCATGCGCGACCGGGCTGCGCACGAACGTGACCCGGAGCGCCCCGGCCAGTTCGGGCAGCCGGAGATCGTCGGTGTAGGTACCGCCGGCGGTGAGCAATCGTGGGTCCTCGGTCCGCACCACCCGGGTTCCCAGAATGCTCATCAGGCCTCCTTACGGCTACCGGTCGGTACCGGCCCACCATAGAGCACGCCTCTGGGTGGCCCAGCGACTGGTCAGCTGGCCAGCAGGCCGGCGTACTCATCGAGCAGCCCGTCGGCGGCGGCCAGGTCACCGTCCAGCGGGCGGTCCGCGGTGCGCGGGTCGAGCACCGCGGCGGCCGCGTCGAACGCGGCCCGCAGCGGGCCGGCCGCCGGGGCGCGGCGCTGCATCCGCAGCACCCGCACCGCGGCGACCAGCTCGCAGGCCAGCACGGCCCGGTAGGCGATGATTACCTCACCGCTGGCGCGGGCCGATTGGGTGGAGAAGCCGGCGTGCTCCTCCACGCCGCGGGACAGCACCGCGCTACCCAGCGCGGCCGGGGTGGCCAGGCGGCGGATGTCTGCCACCGCGGACTGTGACACGTACTCCAGGATCATGATCCCCGAGCTGGCCGGGGTGTCCGCGGCGAACGCTTCCAGGCCGGTGAAGTCCGGCTCGACTAGCGTGCCGAGCCGGGCCGCGGCCAGCGCCGCGGTCTGGAACAGCGCCGCACGGGCCGCGTCCAGGGCCAACCCGACATATGTAGCGTGGAAGTTGCCGTTGTGCCAGACCGCGTGCGCCGCGGTGTCTACCAGCGGGTTCTCGCTGGCCGCGTTGATCTCGATGGTGACGATCTCGTCCGCGTGGGCCACCGCGTCCACGGCGGGGCCATGCACCTGGGCGAAGGAGCGGTAGCCGTATGGGTCCTGGATCCTGGCCGGAGGCTCCGGTTGCGCACCGGTCAGCTCGCGGACGGTCGCGGCTACCCACTGCTGCCCCGGATGCGGCCGGGCGCGCTGCACCACGGCGGCGAACGGCTCGGCCGAGCCGCGCACCGCGCGCAGCGACAGCGCCGCGATGAGCACCGCAGCCCGGTTCAGCCGGTCCAGGTCGGCGCAGGCCAGCGCGGCCTCGCCCAGCGTCGCGGCGTTGCTGCTCTGGAAGCCGAGCACCTCGGCCGGGTGCAGCGGGAAGCGCGGCGGCGGGCCACTGCCCTGCTGCCAGGCCCGCTCGCCGAGCAGGCACAGCCCGGTCGCGGCCAGCGCGGTCAGGTCACCGGTGCCGATCGCCCCGTACCGAGGCACCGGCGGGGTGAACCCGCGGTTGATCGCGTCGGCCAGCACGTGCAGCACCCCGGGGTCCACCCCGGAACCGCCCGCCCCGATCTGGTTCAGCCGGACGACCAGCATGGCCCGGGCCAGGTCCGGGGCGAGCAGCGGGCCGGCCCCCGCCGCGTGGCTGCGCAGCAGGTTCAGCCCGTGCTCGGCCGCTTCTGACGCGGCCACCTGGACGTTGCGCTTGGCGCCCACGCCGGTGGTCCGGCCGTAGACCGGCCGCTCGGTGGCCACCTCCCGGGCCACCTGCCAGGCCGCGCGCGCCGCGGCGACGGCCGCCGGGCCCACCTCGACGCTCGCCTCACCCCGGCCGATCCGGGCGACCTGCGCGCAGGTCAGCGAGGCGCCGTCGAGCACGATACGGTCCGCCATCAGTCCGTGCCTCCTCCGCTCCCGGCCATGATCACGCTCCCCAGCCATGATCACCCGGGCGGAGCGGCTGCCGAGCACCGGACCGGGCAAACCGGGCATCTTCTGTCGGCGCCACCGTTACGATCATCGGCTGTTGGAGGTGGCGTGATGCCAGCGCACGGATCCAGCCGCCGGGGCTCCCGGCACGACCGGTCACTGGTGGCCAGCGCGCTGTTCGCGGTGACGGCGGCCGCGGTGGCCGTGCTGGTGATCACGCACCAGCCGGATCGCACGGCACAGATGACCGACGCGGCGGCGCCGGCCAAGCTGGCCGCGACGGCGGCGGGCTGCCCCGGGGTGGCCGCGGCCACCCCGTGCGCCCGGCCGCTGGCCACCAGCTACCACCAGCCCGCCGTAGCGCCGCGCACCCGGGCTGCCCACCGGCACCACCAGCAGCACACAACGCCCTCACCTGGCTCATCGGCCCGGCCCACGCCGGTGGCTACGCGGTCCAGCCCTTCGGCCGCGCAGACCGGGACGCTGGATGCGGCGGCGCAGCAGGTACTGGCGTTGATCAATCAAGCTCGTGCGCAGGCGGGGCTGCCTGGCTATACGGTGAGCGCCGGGCTGGATACCAGCGCGGGCCGGCACAACGCGGTGATGGCGGCCGGCTGCGGGCTGTCCCACCAGTGCCCGGACGAGCCGGCGCTCGGCGCGCGGGAGACCGCGGCCGGCGTGCACTGGACCGCGGCCGGGGAGAACATCGGCGAAGGCGGGCCGGTGGCCGGCACCGAGGCGGCCATCGCGCACATGGCGGTGGGGCTGACCCAGAGCATGCTGAACGAGAAGCCACCGGACGACGGCCACCGGCTGAACATCCTGAGCTCGGCCTTCAGCCACGTCGGCATCGCCGTGTACCGGGACAGCTCCGGCACGGTGTGGCTGACCCAGGACTTCTCCAACTGAGCCCGGGCTACGACTCGTCGTACCGGGTGGGCGGGAAGCCGTCCTTGTCGAGGCGCAGCTCGCCCTCGGCCTCTTCCTTCTCGATCTCGGCCCGCGCGTCCTGGTACACCGGGCTGTCGGTGACGTCGGTGGGCACCGGGTCGTCGGTGGCCGGCGGCAGCTCATCCGGCTCGTAAGGATCAACGCCCGCGTCCACCCGCTCCTCTTCGGTCAGCTCGGCCAGCTGGTCGTCGTTGAGACGGTCGATCTCGCCGCGGTGCTCGGTCCGGCGGCGGTGGAACTCGGATGGCTCGTGCGGTGGTTCCGGTGGCAGCTCACTCATTGGTCCAAGCTACGCCCGGGCCGTATCCGGCCGGGTTGGGCCCCGGGAATAGCTGCGGCCGGCTAGCGGTTATCCGGGATGTCGTCACCCCCCGGCCTCGGGCGTTATGGGCCGCGCAATGGCGGCCCTCTTCGCGCACGGCTCTGCGCCCCGCCTATTCGGCACCCTCTCTGACCTGCCCAAACGCACGTCCGCTGAGGGCGAACGGATTCCGGAAACAAATCACGCAGGCCCTTGTTGAAGGGGAAACGACAAGCCCAATTCTCAGGAAGTGACCATGAGCGAAACACTCCGCCTGCCGGTGCTGCCACTCGACGATTCAGTGGTGCTGCCGACGATGGTGGTTCCGCTGGACACCTCCGCTACTGAGGCCCGCGCGGCGATCCAGGCCGCGCAGATGTCGGCAGCGGTGCCAGGTGCGGCGGATAAGAGCACGCCGCAGGTGCTGCTAGTGCCGCGGCTGAACGGCAAATACCCCGCGATCGGCACGCTCGGCGCGGTCGAGCAGACCGGGCGGCTGCCCAGCGGTGAGCCCGCCGCGGTGATCCGTGGCCTGTCCCGGGTGCGCATCGGCGTCGGCACGACCGGCCCGGGCGCGGCACTGTGGGTCGAGGGCACCGTGATCGACGAGCCGCCGGCCACCGCACGGGCCCAGGAGCTGGCCCGGGAGTACCGCGGGCTGGCCGGCACCATCCTGCAGAAGCGTGGCGCCTGGCAGGTTGTCGACGTGCTGCAGCGGATCACCGAACCGTCCGCGCTGGCCGACAGCGCCGGCTACGCCGGGTACCTGACGATGGAGCAGCGCGTTGAGCTGCTCGAGACGATCGACCCGGAGCAGCGGCTCGAGCTGGTGACCGGGTGGGCCCGGGACCAGCTGGCTGAGCTGGACGTGGCGGAGACCATCCAGAACGACGTCCGCGAGGGCATGGAGAAGCAGCAGCGCGAGTTCCTGCTCCGCCAGCAGCTGGCCGCGATCCGCAAGGAACTGGCCGAGCTGGACGGCGAGCCGGGCACCGAGGAAGAGGACTACAAGGCCCGGATCGAGAAGGCCAACCTCCCCGAGAAGGTGCACGAGGCGGCGATGAAGGAAGCCGCCAAGCTGGAGCGGTCCAACGATGCCTCACCCGAGGGCAGCTGGATCCGCACCTGGCTGGACACGGTCCTGGAGATCCCGTGGAACGAGCGGACCGACGACGAGTATGACATCACCGGTGCCCGCGCCATCCTGGACGCGGACCACGCCGGGCTGGACGACGTCAAGGACCGGATCATCGAGTACCTGGCGGTGCGCAAGCGGCGCTCGGACAAGGGTCTGACCCTGGTCGGCGGCCGCCGCAGCGGCGCGGTGCTGGCGCTGGCCGGCCCGCCTGGGGTGGGCAAGACCTCGCTGGGCGAGTCGGTGGCCCGGTCCATGGGCCGCAAGTTCGCCCGTGTCGCGCTCGGTGGTATCCGGGACGAGGCGGAGATCCGCGGTCACCGGCGCACCTACGTCGGCGCGCTGCCCGGCCGGATCGTCCGGGCCGTCCGCGAGGCGGGTTCGATGAACCCGGTCATCCTGCTGGATGAGGTGGACAAGCTCGGCGCGGACTACCGCGGCGACCCGACCGCGGCGCTGCTCGAGGTGCTGGACCCGGCGCAGAACCACACGTTCCGCGACCACTACCTCGAGGTCGAGCTCGACCTGTCGGACGTGCTGTTCATCGCGACCGCGAACGCGCTGGAGATGATCCCCAGCCCGCTGCTGGACCGGATGGAGCTGCTCCAGCTGGACGGCTACACCGAGGCCGAGAAGGTCACCATCGCCCAGGGTCACCTGCTGCCGCGTCAGCTGGAGCGGGCCGGCCTGGAGGCGGCCGATGTGACGCTGACCGACGCCGCGCTGCACCAGCTGGCCAGCGAGTACACCCGGGAAGCCGGGGTCCGGTCGCTGGAGCGGACCATCGCCCGTGTGCTGCAGAAGATCGCAGCCCAGGTGGCGACGGGCGAGAAGCAGCTGCCGGTCACCGTGGACGCGGCCGACCTGCACGGGTACCTGGGACACCCCCGGCACACCCCGGAGTCGGCGGAGCGGACCGCGGTTCCGGGCGTGGCCACCGGGCTGGCGGTCACCGGCACCGGCGGCGACGTGCTGTTCATCGAGGCGTCGCTGGCCGACAAGGAGACCGGCACCACCGGTGTCACGCTCACCGGGCAGCTCGGTGACGTGATGAAGGAGTCAGCCCAGATCGCGCTGTCCTACCTGCGCTCACACGGCGCGGAGCTGGAACTGCCGGTCGGCGACCTGAAGGAGCGCGGCGTGCACGTGCACGTGCCCGCGGGCGCGGTGCCCAAGGACGGGCCGAGCGCCGGGGTCACCATGACCACCACGCTGGCCTCGCTGCTCTCCGGCCGGCTGGTCCGGTCCGACGTGGCGATGACCGGTGAGGTCTCGCTGACCGGGCGGGTGCTGCCGATCGGCGGGGTGAAGCAGAAGCTGCTGGCCGCACACCGGGCCGGCATCACCACGGTGCTGATCCCCAAGCGGAACGAGCCCGACCTGGAGGATGTGCCCGAGGACGTGCGGAACCAGCTGACCGTGCACACGGTGAGCGACGTCCGCGAGGTGCTCGGCCTGGCCCTGGAGCCAGCGAGGTCGGAAGCGGCCATCGCCGCCTGAGGCTAGCTCGTCTCAACCGAGAGCCGCCGTCCATCCCAGCCGGGATGGGCGGCGGCTCTTTTTCTGCCGTCAGGCTCGTACGCCTTCTGCCGTCAGGCTCGTACGCCGGCGATGAGCCGCTGGGCCGTCCCGCCGGTGATGGCCGCCCGGGCCTCCGCCGAGATCCCCCCATCGGCGCCGCCCAGGCCGGCCAGCAGGCCGGACACGGTCAGCCCGGTGTTGGGCGCGTCCGAGCCGAACAGCACCTTGCCCGCCACCGCGGCCAGCGCGGCCGGGGCCGGCCGGACCGGCTGGTGCAGCACCGGGGTCAGGTCGGCGTGCACCCAGGGATGCTCGGCCACCAGCCGCAGCGCTACGTCGCTGGCCGCGTGCCCGCAGTGCGCGATGATGATGCGGGCCTCCGGGTGGCGCCGGGCCACGGTGGCCACCGGTGCCAGTTCGGCCGCCTCGGTCTGCCCGTCCGGCGCGTGCCCGGCGTGCAGCACGACCGGCAGCGCCACCGCCGACACGTACTCCCAGACCGGGTCGAGGCGCCGGTCGTCGGGGGCGAAGTCACCTACCGAGCAGTGCAGCTTGAGCACCCGCAGGCCGAGGTCCTGCACCGCGGCGCGGACCAGGTCGGCTGGGCGGTCGTCGGCCGGGTGCACCGTGCAGCCGCCGATTACCTTGACGGCGCCGTCCGCGTGCGCGGCGGCGAACCGGGCCATGGCCTGGTTGAGGTCGCCCGCCGAGCCGGGCCGCCGCGCGTAGGGCAGCGACCACGCCTCGGTGATCCCCTCGGCGGCCAGCCGGTCGCACACCTCCGCCGGGTCAGCCGGGTAGGCGAACCCGTCGCCGGGGAAGCCGCGGGCGAAGAAGAAATCGCGGATCGCGGCCTGCAGCCGGGGCGGCAGCAGGTGGACATGAGCGTCGACGACGGGGCTGGGCACCCGTCCGGTTTACCCGGTCCAGGTAACCTGTTGACACCCGGGTGCCGGTCAGGCAAGGCTCACGAGTGTTCGAGAAAGTATTCGAAATAACGTGACAGGCTCACAGTATGTCGCTACTATGGTCGGGTAGCCGGAGTTCCCCAGTCCGGGCGGGGGGTGTTCAGGTGCCAGCCCCCCGGCACCGCCTCCCGCCCGGACACTCCGGCCAAGCCCAGGGTCAGGCAGCGAGTTCAGCTGCGGCAGTCTGAACGGACCACGCGGGGCCGGCTGGTGGTAGGTTCCACTCGTGTCCGCGCCTGATCTCCGCGCGGCCGGCCAGACCGGATCCGGGGCGCAGCCGCCGCCGACCGCAGACCATGGCGTCCGTGCCGTGCTCGCCGACCTGTTCCCGGCGCCGGCCGAGCCAGCCCCCCGTGCTGGCCTGCCGCGCTGGGCGTTCCTGCTCGTCCAGGTCGCTGTGGTCGCCCTCGGCGCGGTGCTGATGCTGGCCCGTTTCGGCGGCAGGCCGGTCTGGGAGAGCGTCTGGGCTGAGGACCCGGGCATCTACCTGCCCTGGGCGCTCGCGCATCCCTGGCACCTGCTCCAGTCCTATGGCGGGTACCTGCAGTTTGTCCCGCGCCTGATCGGCCAGGTGGCCGCGCTGGTGCCGATCAGGGATGCCTCGGTCGCCTTCGCGGTCTGCGGCGCTCTGGTCGCATCCGCGTGCGGGCTGTTCGCTTACCACGCCAGCGAGGGCCAGGTCAGCTCGCGCTGGCTCCGCGCCCTGGTCGGCCTGTCCGTGGTGCTGCTGCCGGTGGCGCAGCTCGAGATCGCCGACAACGGCGTCAATACCATCTGGTACTTGCTCGTCGCCCTGTTCTGGGCCGCGCTGTGGCGACCGCGCACTAGGACCGGCGCAGCAGTCGCCCTGGTCGTGGCGTTCGCCGCGGCCGCCTCCACCTCGCTCGCCCTCGTCTTCGCGCCGCTGTTCGCGGCCCGGGCGATCGTGGTGCCGCGGCGCCTCCGGGAGCACACTGCGACCGCCGGCTGGGCGCTCGGCTGCGTGCTGCAGGTCCTGATCATCCTGACCAGTCACCTGTCCCGGTTGCGACCTCATAATCCGTTCAACGCGGTGCTGTACTACGCGCACGAGGTCCTGCTGCCGGCCCTTGGCTGGCACATTTCCTGGCACCTGCGCCACCTTCTGGGGGTGAACGGAGCCACTGCCCTCGTAGGCGGCTTGATCGTCGTGGTGCTCGCCGCCGCGGTTGTCACGCAGCCCGGGCGGTGCCGGGTGTTCGTGCTCACCGCCGTGCTGACCGGCCTCGTGTTCACGGCGGTCACCTCGGCGCTCGCCTGGGGCGGGCCGGCCCAGCCAGTCACGGTGCACGCGGAACACGGCGCCCGGTATTCCACGCTGCCCATCCTGCTGCTCGATGCGGCACTAATCGTGGCGGCCGATGCCTTCGCGCGCCGGTGGTGGCCGCGCCCCCGGGCCATCGCCGCCGTCGCCGTGCTGATAGCGGTCCTGGCCGCCGGCTGGGCCACGGACTTCCGTTACCCGGTTCGCCGCTACGCCGGACCTGCGTCAGCCTGGGCGCACACGGCTGACAAGTGGCTTCGCTACTGCCAGCACCGGCCGGCCGGGACGATCACGGTCAGGTTCACTGACTGGTGGGGACTAGGACCGTCCGAACTGGACACTACGTTCAAGTGCACTAGCCTGCGCCGCTGACCCGGCGGGCGGCAGTTTTGGCTGCGCCCGTGGGGGGTTAGATGAGGATGCGTCCGCCATCGACGTACAGGATGTGGCCGGTGATGAACGTGGCCCGGTCCGAGGCCAGGAAGGACACCACGTCGGCCACCTCGGCCGAGGTGCCCAGCCGGCCGGCCGGGACCAGGCTGACCAGGTCTTCCCGGATGCTGGGCTGGGCCAGGTAATCCCGGGTCAGGTCGGTCTCGATATAGCCGGGCGCGACCGCGTTCACCGTGACGCCGCGCTGCGCCCACTCCCGGGCCATCACCCGGACCAGCTGGTTCATGCCGCCCTTGGTGGCCGCGTAGGGCGCGTGGTGGGCATGCGCGAGCAGCCCGGACACCGAGGACAGGAAGATCATCCGTCCGTACCCGGCGGCGCACATCTCCCGGCCGACCGCCTGCCCGGTCCAGTACGCGCTGGACAGGTTCAGGCTGACCAGATCGGCCCAGGCGGTGTCGTCGAGTTCCAGGATGGGGAGCCGGTTGTTCCGGCCAACCGCGTGCAGGAACACTTGGATGGACCCCAGCCGTCCTGCCGCCTCCTTGACGATGTGCCGGCACGCCTCCGGGTCGGTCAGGTCGGCGGCCAGCCCCTCGAGGTGTCCGCCATGCTCGTGAACCCGCTCTTCCAACTGGGTGAGCCTGGCTTGGTCCACGTCGACGGCCAGCACCCGCGCACCCAGTTCAGCCAGCGCGAACGCACTCGCCGCACCCAGTCCGCCCGCCCCGGCCACCAGCGCGGTACGGCCGCGCAACCCAAGCCAGTCATTCATCCGCGGTCGCTCCACTACCTGACCATTCACGGCCTGATCGCGTGGTACTTTCGACATGTGAAAGTCGATTTCTACTCTAGTCCCAGACCTTAGAGGTCTGCGGCTACGCATGTCCAGATGGCCTAATCAGCTTGATCAAGCTCAGCCTGATACCCAAGGGGGACACCACATGCCCGCGTCGGCGAGTCCCGCGCGCGGCGGAACGGGCGGCGCGCCGCCTGACTACCGGGTCGAGGCGCTGGCCAAAGGGCTGCGGGTGCTGTCGGTCTTCACCGAGCAGCGCCCCACCTGGCGCATCACCGACATCGCCGCGCAGGTATCGCTCCCGCTGCCGACCGCCTACCGGATCGTCATGACGCTGACCGCGGAGGGCTACCTGGATCACCTGCCGTCCGGGGAGTACCGGCCGGGCGTGCGGGTGCTGACTCTGGGCACCGCCGCGCTGCGCAGCCTCGACCTGGTCGAGCTGGCCACGCCCAAGCTGCAGGAACTGGCCAACAGCACCGGCGAGACGGTGAACCTGGCCGTGCTGACCGGAGACCAGGTGCTGTACCTGGTGCGGCTGCGCAACTCCGATCTGGTCACGGCCAACATCCGGGTCGGGTCGCTGCTGCCTGCCGTGCACACCTCGATCGGCAAGCTGCTGCTGGCCTACCTGGACGACGACGACCTGGAGAAGGCCATCACGCCGCAGTCGTTCACCGGCACCGCCGGGCCGAACGCCAAGCGCAGCGTGGATGAGCTGCGCCCCGAACTGGCCGCGATCCGCGCCCAGGGCTGGGCCACCCAGGACGAGGAACTGGCCTACGGCCTGCGCTCGGTGGCTGCCCCGGTGCGCGGCGAGAGCGGCGCCGTGGTGGCCGGCGCCAACCTGGCCGTGCCGTCCCGCGACTGGCCTGCCGCCCGGATCACCAGCGAGCTGAAGCCCGCAGTGCTGGACACCTGCGCGCAGATCTCCCGCCTGCTCGGCTACCGCGGAAGGTGACCGGCGGCATGGCGCGACTGCCCAAACTGCAACCCCACATGCTCAACGCCGGCCAGCAGCAGCTGTACGCGGCCATGACGGGGGGGCCGCGGGGTGGCGGCAACCAGCCGTTCCGGCTGGTCGACGAGACGGGCGCGCTCACCGGCCCGTTCAACGCGATGCTGCTGCAGCCCGCCGTCGGCCAGGCGTTGCAGGCCCTGGGCGCGGCGCTGCGGTATCAGGGCAGCCTGCCCGACCGGGCCCGGGAGCTGGCCATCCTGATCGTGGCCGCGCACACCGAGTGCGAGTTCGAGCAGCACGCGCACGAGGCCGCGGGCCGCCGGGCCGGGCTGAGCGACGCGGATCTGGCCGCCAT
The DNA here is from genome assembly GCA_036497945.1 of Streptosporangiaceae bacterium. Taxonomy (GTDB): domain Bacteria; phylum Actinomycetota; class Actinomycetes; order Streptosporangiales; family Streptosporangiaceae; genus RYN-230. The sequence continues at coordinate 39,122 of DASXIN010000076.1, forward strand.
CCGGGCCGGCCAGGAGCCGGACCTGGCCGACCCGGCGGAGCGTGCCCTGGTCCGCGCGGCGTGGCTGCTGGCCAGGACGGGCGACCTGACCGACGAGCAGTACGCCGCGGCCGAAGCGGAGCTAGGCCCAGCCGGCCTGTTCGAGCTGACCACGCTGGTCGGCTACTACGCCACGCTGGCCCTGCAGCTGCGGGTGTTCCGGGTAGCTCCTCCCCTTTGAGCCTCCTGGGCGCACCGATACGTCCCCGGCCGGATACAGCTAGCCAACCGGCAGGCACGTAAAAGGCGCTGAACCCACCAGGTGGGTTCAGCGCCTTTTGGACGCTGACGGCTCAGCTGGGGGATGCCGATGGCACGACCACCACCGGGCACGGCGCATGCTGAGTGACCTGGCTGCTCACCGAGCCGAGCCGCAGGCGGCCGAAGCCACCACTGCCGCGGGCCCCGACCACCAGCAGGTCCGCGTCTCCACCCGCCTTGATCAGTTCCTCGGCCGGCACCCCGTTGACCGCGTCGACGGTCACCGCCGGGCGCTCGCTGGCGACGATCTGGCTGGCCAGCTTGTCCACGCTCTCCCGGGCCGCGGCCCGGGCCTTGTCCACATCGCCCTCATCGGCCGGGTAGATGATCGGGGTCCGGGTCCACATGCTCTTCGCGACCGGGTGCACGGCCAGCACGGTGAGCGGGGCGTGACGTAGTGCGGCCTCCTTCAGCGCCCACTCGATTGCACGCTCGGAGTGAGCCGATCCGTCAAACCCAACGACTATTCCAGGCATCGCTGCCTCCTGACGCATTACCTGGCCGGGTCAGCCGCCACGGCCCTGACATGTAGAACTTAGGCCCCAGGGGCTGCTGTGACTAGAGGTCACTGCGCCGGCCGCCGAGCGGGGGTGGCTGGGGGTACCGGGGGCCGCTAGCTGAACGCGCCGGCCAGGCGGCGGACCAGGCCCGGGGCCAGGCGGCGGACGTGCTGCGGGCTGACCGCGACCACCGGGCAGGGCGCCGACCGCAGGCAGGCCCGGGCCACCGGGCCGAGGTCGCTGGACGCGCGGCCTGGGCCATCTTCGGCCGCCTGGCTGCCGCCGAGCACCAGCAGCTCGGCGCCGACCGCGCCGTGCAACAGCACCTGGACGGCCGGCCCTTCGGCCACTTCGAGCAGCGGCCCCACGGTGCCCAGCGCATCCCGGGTGGCATCCAATCCCTGCTGGACCACGGTGTGCAGCAGCTCCTCGGCGGCGTCCTGCTCGTCGTGTCCGGCACGCGCGCCGGGCGCGTACGGCGCCCGGCCCCGGGCGGCCGGCTGCCAGGCGTGCACCGCGTGCAGCACCGCCCCGCGCAGCTCGGCTTCCCGGGCAGCCCAGGTCACCGCGGCCGCCGAGGCGGCCGACCCGGCCACGCCGACTACGATCCGCCGCGCTGCCGCGGCCGCCGCAGTACGTCCCATCGTGCGATCCCTCCCGGTGGTCACCGGTTTGCTTGCTTCCGGTCACAGCCTGACTCAGTCGCGCCCGGCGCGCTAGGCGCAAAGGTCCGCTAAACGGTAAAAGTGTCCTTAACGACCTTGGGCCAACCGGCGCTGGCCGGGGCCGGACCGATGCTCGGCCGCCGCGCGCCGGGACCAACGTCCCATCCCGGGCGGGACCTCGGACCGCTGCGCCCGGCGGCGCCGGGGGCCCAGCATGGGAGAGGCAGCCCAGCCGCCGCCACCAGCCCAGCGCGGCACCGGAGGTGAACCGTGACAGCCAGGCAGCAGGCCGACATCGGCGGGATGACCGTGACAGCCAGGCCGGCACTGCGCAGCCTGTCGCCGGAGGAGTGCTATGAGCTCATAGCGACCGGCCGGATCGGGCGCGTGGTGTTCAGCACCGCGGACGGACCGGTGGCGTTCCCGGTCAACTACGCCATGGCACGGCAGGTGGTGGTGCTGCGCACTGGTGCGGACACCGAACTGGCCGCCCGGCTGGACTGCCCAGTGGGCTTCGAGGTAGACCATCTCGACGAGGCGCTGAGCCAGGGGTGGAGCGTACTGGTGACCGGCCGCGCGGCCCGGGTGAAGAGTGAACAGCAGGTGCGCCGGCTGGAGGCGCGAACCGGCCTGCAACCGTGGGCAGGCGGCGCCCGCGACGTTTACGTACAGATCACCCCGTACCGGATCACTGGCCGGCGGATCTCCGGCTGACCCGGGCCGGGCTCCGCGGGGCGCGGCCTCGGCCACGCACCAGATCACGGCGGTCCGGCGCCCGGCCCGGCGGCTGCGCGGGCCGCGGCCGGACCGGCCGATCCGGGATGGGGCGGGACTGCGGCTCGTCGTGGGTCACGCTGACCGGCTGACCGTAGTGCTCGATCTCGAGCGGCGGGCCGGGGTCGTCCAGCACGTAGCTGGCCTCGGCCGGCAGCACCTCGACCCGGATGCGGCGGCCGCGCAGGAAGACGGTGAAGCAGAGCCGGGTCAGCGCGGGCGGCAGCCGTGGCGCGAAGGTAGGCAGCTGGCCCACCCGGCAGCGCATCCCGCCGTAGCCGGCGACCAGCCCCATCCATGCCCCGGCCAGTGCGGCGAGATGCAGCCCGTCCCGGGTGTTGTGCTCCAGGTCGGCCAGATCCATCAGGGCCGTTTCGGCCAGATAGTCGTGGGCCAGGTCGAGGTGGCCGGTCTCGGCCGCGATGACGGCCTGGGCGGAGGCGGACAAAGAGGAATCCCGGACGGTGAGCGCCTCGTAGTAGACGAAGTTGCGCACCTTCTCCTCGGCGGTGAAACTGTCCGAGCACAGCTGCATGGCCAGCACCAGGTCGGCCTGCTTGACCACCTGCTTGCGGTACAGATCGAAGTAGGGATAGTGGTTGAGCAGCGGGTAGGCACGCGCCGGGGTGCCGTCGAAATCCCAGACCTGGTGCTGGGTGAAGCCCTCGGCCTGTGGGTGCACGCCAAGTTTTTCGTCGAAGGGCAGCAGCATGCCGTCCGCCGCGGCCCGCCAGGCGGCGATCTCGTCGGCCGAGACGTGCATGTGCCGGGCCCGGGCTGGGTACCGCTCGGCCACGTCCGCGGCCGAGCGCAGGTTCTGCTGGGCCATCAGGTTGGTGAACACGTTGTTGTCCGCGATCGCGCTGTACTCGTCCGGCCCGGTGACCCCGTCGATGCGGAACGTGCCGGAGTCGTCCAGGTGGCCCAGCGATTGCCAGAGCCGCGCCGTCTCCACCAGTAGGTCGTGTCCAGTGGTGCGGGCGAACTGGTCGTCGCCGGTGGCGTCCACGTAGCGGACCACGGCCGCGGCGATATCCGCGTTCACGTGGAAGGCGGCCGTGCCGGCCGGCCAGTAAGCGGAGTTCTCCTCGCCTGCGATGGTGCGCCACGGGAACGCGGCGCCGCGCAGGCCGAGCTGGCGGGCCCGCTCGGTCGCCCGGGGCAGCGTGCTGTGCCGCCAGCGCAGCTCGTGCGCGGCGGCGTCCGGGGTGGTGTAGGTGAGCACCGGGAGCACGTAGGTCTCGGCGTCCCAGAACGTGTGCCCGTCGTAGCCGTTGCCGGACAGCCCCTTGGCCGGAATCGGGCGGCCCTCGGCCCGCGCCCCGGCCTGCAGCACGTGGAACAGGCCGAACCGGACCGCCTGCTGGATCTCGTCGTCGCCGTCCAGTTCCACGTCGGCCCGGCTCCAGAAGTCGTCCAGGTAACCACGCTGCTCGGCGCACAGCGCGTCCCAGCCGGACTCGGCCGCGACTAGCAGCGCCCCCTCGACCTGGTCGCGCAGCGCGGGCCGGGACCGGACCGCGGACCAGCCGTAGCCGACGAACTTGATCAGGTTGAGCTGCTGGCCCTCGTTGAGCCGGCCGCCGACGGTCAGCCGGGCTAGGTCAGGCAGGGTCTCGCAGGACTGGTACAGCTGCGCGTCGGAGATCACCCGGTGCTCCATGGCGGCGCACATGGTCAGGTCGCTGTTCCGGGTCCGGTGCATCAGCCCGGCCCGCTGCTGGGTGGAGCCGTGCTCGAGTGCTTCCAGCGGCGCCTCCAGCACGGCCGCGACCCGGGGATCGCCGCTGACCGGGGGCAGCTGCTCGTTGGCCACCAGCTCGGACTGGAGCACGACCCGGACCGGGCCGTCCAGCGACTCGACGTGGTAGTTGATGGCCGCGATCGAGCGCTGGGTGAACGAGACCAGCCGGACCGCAGTGACGCGCACCGGCCGCCCGGCCGGGGACACCCACTCGACTGTGCGGCTGAGCGTGCCGGCCTGGAAGTCCAGCACCCGCTCGTGCCGCAGCAACTGACCATAGCGCACGTCGAACGGCTCGTCGTCGACCAGCAGCCGGATCAGCTTGCCGTTGGTCACGTTGATCATCGTCTGGCCGGACTCCGGGTAGCCGAAGCCCGCCTCCGCGTAGGGCAGCGGGCGCTGCTCGTACACCCCGTTCAGATACGTCCCGGGCAGGCCGTGCGGCTCCCCCTCTTCCAGGTTCCCGCGCCAGCCGATATGCCCATTGGCCAGGGCGAACAACGACTCGGTCTGGGCCAGCATGCCCTGGTGCAGTTCGGTCTCGCGCAGGCACCAGGGGTCGACCGGGAAGGATGGGTGCTTGATCATCGGTCCGCCATCAGCTCGGAGAGGTCGCTGACGACGACATCGGCACCGGACGTGCGCAGCGCGTCGGCCTGGCCGACCCGGTCCACGCCGACCACGTAGCCGAAGTGACCGGCCCGGCCCGCGGCCACCCCGGCCAGCGCGTCTTCGTAGACCACCGCCGCGTCCGGCGGCACGCCAAGCGCCCCGGCCGCGGCCAGGTAGGTGTCCGGCGCGGGCTTGCCTGCCAGGTGCTGCTGCGCGGCCACCACGCCGTCCACGATCGTGTCGAACATGCCGGTAAGGCCGGCCGAAGAGAGCACGCTGGCGGAGTTCGCGCTGGAGGTGACCACGGCCCGGCGCAGCCCGGCCGCGATGACCGCGTGCAGGTAACGCACCGAGCTCGGGTACGGCTGGACGCCATCCTGGGCGATCCGGCGCAGCACGATCTCGTTCTTCAGGTTGCCCAGCCCCGTTATGGTCAGCTTCCCCGGCTCGTCCTCCGCGCCGCCCTCGGGCAGCTCGATCCCCCGGGACTCCAGGAACGAGCGCGTGCCGTCGGCCCGCGGCTTCCCGTCCACGTAGTTGTCATAGTCCGCCGCCGCATCGAACGGGGCCAGGTGCTCTCCGGTCCGCTCCCCCCACTGGCGGAGGAAACCGTCGAACATCTCTTTCCAGGCGGCCGCGTGCACCACGGCCGTCTGGGTGAGTACGCCATCGAGATCGAACAGGCAAGCCCGGCTGTGCTCCGGGATGCCAAGATCACTATTTATGCTGGCGGGCACGAGATCAGCTTAGAGTCCAGGCGCCGGGCTGGGGAGGGCGGGTTGTGGGTGGGGCTGGTCCCGGCGCGCGCGGCGGGCGCCCCGTAGCGTGGCTGGCGTGACTGCCGCTGAGTATCCCGCCGACGCTGGTCCACCGCTCCCCGCCATCCCGGCGTCGGCCGGGGCAGTGATCTTCGATCGGGCCGGGCGGCTGCTGATCCTCAACCCGGTGTACAAATCGGGCTGGACCATCCCGGGCGGGGTGATGGAGGCGGACGGCGAGACCCCGTGGGCGGCGTGCCGCCGCGAGGTCCGCGAGGAGTGCGGCCTGGACGTGCAGCGGGGCCGGCTGGCCTGCGTGGACTTCCGGCGCCCCCGGCCCGGCAAGCCAGGCGGCATGCGCTTCCTGTTCGACTGCGGCGCACTGCCCGGCCAGGAGCTGGCCGGCATCGTGCTGCAGCCGGAGGAGATCTCCGAGTACCAGCTGCTGCCGGTGCCGGATGCGCTGGATCTGCTGCGCAAGCCGATCCGGCGGCGGGTCCGGGCCGCGCTACGCGGCAAGGGGACCTGCTACCTGGAGGACGGCCGCCGGGTGCCCGGCGTGGCGGGCTGAGCACCGGCCAGGACGGGCACCGGCCTGGCACTGGCGTTAGGCAGCCTGATCGCCCGGTATCCGTGAGGCGCGCGGTTACTCGCCGGGGACGGAGACCACCGGGCCGTGCGCGTGGTGGAGCACCGGGTGGGTGACCGAGCCGACGCTGCGGCGATGCCCGGCGCCGCGCGCGTGCCGGCCCAGCACGACCAGCTCGGCCCGGGCTGACGCGCCGGCCAGCACCCGGCCTGGATGCCCATGTATGATCTCGGCGCTGGCCGACACGTCCGGGTACTTCTCCCGCCAGCTAGCCAGCAGCGCGTCCAGGGTGCGCTGCTCCTCGTCCGGTGGCTCCTCGTGCCCGCCGAGCAGGGACCGGGACCGGGCGTGCGTGGCGACCAGCCGGGCCTGGCGCAGCGCGGCCTCCTCGAAGGCAAAGCCGAGGGCGGCGGCGGAATCCGCCCGGTCGTGCACGCCGACCACGATCTGCGGGGGCGTGGCCGTGGCCTCCTCCCGCACCACGACCACCGGGCAGGCGGCGTGGGTGGCCGCGTACCGGCTCACCGAGCCGAGGATGAGCGTGCGGAACCCGCCGGCCCCGCGCGAGCCGAGCACCAGCATCAGGGCGTCCTGCCCGCTGTCCGCCAGGGCGGTGGCGGGCGCCGCGTGCTCGAGCAGCGTGGTTTCGATGGCTACCCCGGGGGCCGCCGCGGCGGCCTGACTGGCCGCGGCGGACAGCGCTTCGGCCGTGTCTTCCTCGATGTGCCCGGCCACCGTGTCGTGGGTGGCCGGGTTCGGGCTCATCCGGGGCGGCATCGACGCGACGGCCACGATGCGCAGCGACGTCCCGCGCAGTGCGGCCTCGCGGGCCGCCCATTCGACCGCCTGCACCGATTCCGGCGAGCCGTCCGCCCCAGCGACTATTGGCTTCGTTGCCATGCCGACCTCCTCAAGCCCGGCCATTCCTGGTGTAGCTGATACCCACCCTGGCCGGTGATGCCGCACGGGACAAGAGACGAACCACCCGGGGCGCGGCGGGCCAGTGCGCCCGGACCAGCGCCGTGGGGTCTCGGGTGGGACGACGGTCCCGGGGTCCCGGGCCTAAAGCCCCTGTCCGCCGGCTGGGCGGGCGAGCAGCCTGGGTGCTGTGTCACCCGCCGCGCGAGTGCAGAGCGGTGGCAGGCCTGCTGGGGGCGGGCCGGGACAGGGCGGTCTCGTGGGAGCGTCCGACCCACCGTCGTTAAGGCGGGGCCCGGCCCCGGCGCCACGCGGGGCCCTCGCGCGGCGGGTGCCGCCATGCCCGCGGAGCGCTGGTCGGCCGGGTCAGCCAAGCAGGGCGCGGCGGTGCTGCCAGGCCAGCCGGAGCAGCGCGGCCCCGGCGGTCTGCATGGGCTCGGCGCCGCCGGTCAAGCGGGCCACGGTATCCGCGGTGAACGGGATGGCGGCCGACCCGTTCTCGGTCACCACCCGGCCTTCCGCGTTGGCCGTGACCAGGTCACGGAACAGGCGATCGAAGACGGCGCTGTCGAACACCGCCACGGTGAGCAGATCGGTGGCCAGGGTGAGCGGGTCCACGCCCAGGCCGACGCAGTGCACCCGCAGCGTGCCCGCGTCCCGGGCGGCGGCCAGCTCGCGGGCGAACGGCCACTGCTCGTAGTCCAGCACCCCGTCGCGGGTCGGGTAGTCCTCCGAGCCGCCGAGGAGTTCCTCACTGAACTCCCGGGTCATGCACCGCCACAAGCTGAAGTCGGCCTGCTGGGCGGCGGGCCGGTCGGTCACCGGCTGGAAGATGCCGGCCGGCATGACCTGGTAGGCGCCGCCGGCGTGGTTCACCCGGGCCGGGTCCCGCCAGTGCAGCAGGAACGACGCCGCGCCATCGGCGGCCCGGCGCAGCGTCAGCGTGGTGACGGCGGTGAGTGCGCTGCGCTGGCCGAGCTGGCATGGGTCGCCGAGCGCGGCGCGCAGCGGCAGGTCAGCCAGGCCGACGGGGCCGTGGCCGCCGGCCCGGTCCTGGGCGGCGGCCAGTTCGTGGGCCACGGCGTGGCCCAGGTTCATCGCGTCGAAGTACCGGGCCGCGGCCATGCTGAGCCGGGCCGGATCATCCAGGGTGGCGTCCAGCAGCCGGTAGCAGACCCGGTTCTGAAACAGAGCGGGCGGGTCCACCACCGCGACCGCCGCCGCATAGCTGGGAAACGGGCCGCCCGGCGCCTGCTGCGGGAGCAGGTGCGCCGCCGCGGCCGCGGTTGCGTCGGTGCGCGGGGCCGGCGGCTGGCCGGTCCAGTCCAGGGCTATCCCGGCCAGCTCGACCGGCGCGGTGGGCAGCCAGTCCGGGCGGCACAGCAGGTCGGTACCGGCCGCCCGGGTCGCGCCGGGATACAGCCGGGCCGCCTGGGCAGCCAGGGCGAGCCGGTGCTGGTTGACCATACGCCGGACCTGTCGCCAGCGGTCCGCGGTCTCAGTCATGGAGCCCTACGCTAGGGGCAGCGCGCCGGAGCCCTCATCCCGTTCAGGAGTTACCCCCGTGCCTAAGCCCCTGCTTCAGATCATCATTTGCAGCACCCGTCCCGGCCGGGTGGGCCCGGCCGTCGCCGAGTGGATGACCGCGACCGCCCAGGCGGACGGCCGGTTCGAGGTGGAAGTCGTCGACCTGGCCGAAGTCAACCTGCCGATGTTCGACGAACCCAAGCACCCCCGGTTCCGGGACTACCAGCACCAGCACACCAAGGACTGGAGCGCGACCATCGACCGGGCGGACGGTTTCATCTTCGTGGTGCCCGAGTACAACTACGGCTACAACGCGGCGACCAAGAACGCCATCGACTATCTGAACCATGAGTGGAAGTACAAGCCGGTTGGTTTTGCCAGCTACGGCGGGGTGGGGGCGGGCACCCGGGCGGTGCAGCAGCTCAAGCAGGTGATGACGACCCTCAAGATGGTGCCGCTGTTCGAGGCGGTGAACATCCCGTTCGTGCAGCAGTTCCTGGACGCGGGCAAGCGGTTCCAGCCCAACGAGGTGCTGACCGAGGCGGCCGCCGCCATGCTGGACGAACTGGTTCTGCTGGCCGGCACGCTCCGGCCGCTGCGCATCCCGGAGCGGCCCGAGCCGGCCGAGCCGGAGACCGAAGACATCGACCCCGACGCCGAGCCCGCCCGCTAGCCGGCGGGCGGCCCGTCCGGCTGCGCCGGCGGCGGGCCGTAGCCACCACCGCCCGGGGTCTCCAGCACGAACACGTCGCCCGCGGCCATCTGCACGGTGTCGCAGCCGCCCATCTCGGTCACCCGGCCGTCGGGGTGCTCCACCCACTGCCGGCCGAGGGCACCGGGCGGGCCGCCCGCCATGCCGTACGGCGGGACCCGGCGGTGGCTGCTCAGCATGCTCACCGTCATCGGGGCCAGGAAGCGCAGCCGCCGCTGGCCGCCGTCGCCGCCGCGCCACCGGCCCGCGCCACCGCTGCCCCGGCGGATTTGGTAGGACTCCAGCCGGACCGGGTAGCGCCACTCCAGCACCTCGGGGTCGGTGAGCCGGGAGTTGGTCATGTGCGTCTGCACCACCGAGGTGCCGTCGAAGCCGTCCCCCGCCCCGGATCCGCTGGACACCGTCTCGTAGTACTGATGGCTGGCGCTGCCGAACGTGACGTTGTTCATCGTGCCGGACCCCTCGGCCTGCACGCCCAGCGCGGCGTACAGCGCGCCGGTCACCGCCTGCGACGTCTCCACGTTCCCGGCCGCGACGGCCGCCGGGTACACCGGCGCCAGCAGGCAGCCCGGCGGGATGATCACGGTGACCGGCTTGAGGCAGCCCGAGTTCAGCGGGATCTCGTCGTCCACAAGGGTGCGCAGCACGTACAGCACGGCGGCCATGGCCACCGACGACGGGGCGTTGAAGTTGCCCGGCAGCTGGGCCGAGGTGCCGGTGAAGTCGATCTCCGCGGTCCGCGCCGCCTGGTCCACTCGCACCGCGACCTTGATCACCGCACCGCTGTCAAGCTCGTAGCGGTACTCGCCGTCGCGCAGCCGGGTGATGACCCGGCGCACCGCCTCCTCGGCGTTGTCCTGCACGTGGCCCATGTAGGCGGTCACCACGTCCAGGCCGAAGTCGGCCACCAGCTGGCGCAGCTCGGCCACGCCCTTCTCGCACGCGGCCACCTGCGCGCGCAGGTCGGCCAGGTTGGCGGCCGGGTCACGGGACGGGAACTCGGCCGAGCCGAGCAGATCGGCGGTGGCCGCCTCGCGCAGCTCGCCGCCCTCGACCAGCCGCCAGTTGTCGATCAGCACGCCCTCTTCCTCGACCCGGGTGCTGAACGCCGGCATCGACCCGGGCGTGATCCCGCCGATCTCGGCGTGGTGGCCGCGGGACGCGACGAAGAACAGGATGTCCCCGGCCCGGTCGCCCGCCCCGAACACCGGGGTGACCACGGTGATGTCCGGCAGGTGCGTGCCGCCGTGATACGGGTCGTTCAGGATGAACACGTCGCCCGGCTTGATGGCACCGGCGTTGCGGCTGATCACCATCTTGATGCTCTCGCCCATCGAGCCCAGGTGCACCGGCATGTGCGGCGCGTTCGCGATGAGCTGGCCGGTGCTGTCGAACACGGCGCAGGAGAAGTCCAGCCGCTCCTTGATGTTGACCGAGTGCGCGGTGCTGCGCAGCCGCACGCCCATCTGCTCGGCGACCGACATGAACAGGTTGTTGAAGATCTCCAGCAGCACCGGGTCGGCTTGGCGGCCGACGGCGCGCCGGGCCGGGGCCGGGCCGGCCCGGGTCAGCAGCAGGTCGCCCTGGCCGGTCAGCTCGGCCTGCCAGCCCGGCTCGACCACCGTGGTGGCGAAGTCCTCGGCGATGATGGCCGGCCCGGGCAGCACCGCGCCGGGGTGCAGCCCGCCGCGCGGCACCAGGTCGACCTCGGCCCACCGGCCGCCGGTGAACATCGGCACCCGCGCCGCGCCCGCTGGAACCGGGCCGCTCGGCGCCGGAGCCTGGCCGGCCGGTGCCAGGCTGGCCGCCACGACGGGCTCCGGGGCCGCGGTCGCCTCCACCGACACCGCCTCAAGCAGCACCGGCTTGTCCGGCATCAGGAAGGAGAACTGCTGCCGGTAGGCCGCCTCGAACGCGCGGACCAGCTCCGGCTGGTCGGCCAGCGGCACGGCCAGCGCCGTGTCCGTGCCCGCGTACCGCAGGTGACCACGGTGTACCACCCGGACCTTTTCTTGCCCAACGCCCTCACCGGCCAGCTCATCCCGCGCCGCCGACTCCAGTTGCCGGGCCAGGTCGGCCGCGCCGGCCAGCGTGTCCGCGGACAGTTCGGCCTCCACGGCTGACTCGCGCATCGCGGTGACATCGGCCAGGCCCATGCCGTAGGCGGACAGCACCCCGGCCAGCGGATGGATCAGCACCGTGGTCATGCCGAGCTGGTCGGCCACCGCGCAGGCGTGCTGGCCGCCTGCGCCGCCGAACGTGGCCAGCACGTACCGGGTGATGTCGTAGCCGCGCTGCACCGAGATCTTCTTGATCGCGTTGGCCATGTTGGCCACCGCGATCTCCAGGAAGCCGGCCGCCACGTCCGCGCTGCTGCGCGGCTGGGCGTCGGCCGCGCTGATCTGCTCGGCCAGGTCGGCGAAGCGCTGGGCGGTGACGTCGGCGTCCAGCGGCTGGTCGCCGCCCGGGCCGAACACCCGCGGGAAGTAGCCGGGCTGGATCCGGCCCAGCATCAGGTTGGCGTCGGTCACGGTCAGCGGGCCGCCGTGCCGGTAGCAGGCCGGTCCCGGGTTGGCGCCCGCCGAGTCGGGCCCGACCCGGAACCGGGTGCCGTCGAAGTGCAGTACCGACCCGCCGCCCGCGGCCACGGTGTGGATGCTGAGCATCGGCGCCCGTATCCGGACCCCGGCCACTTCGGTCTCGTACTGCCGCTCGAACTCCCCGGCGAAGTGCGACACGTCGGTGGACGTGCCGCCCATGTCGAAGCCGATGACCCGGCCGAATCCGGCCGCGGCGCTGCTCCGGGCCATGCCGACGATGCCGCCCGCCGGGCCGGACAGGATGGAGTCCTTGCCGCGGAACCGGCGCGCGTCGGCCAGCCCGCCGTTGGACTGCATGAACAGCACCCGGACCCCAGGCAGCTCAGCCGCCACCTGGTCCACGTAGCGGGCCAGGATGGGCGACAGGTAGGCGTCCACCACCGTGGTGTCGCCCCGGGACACCAGCTTCATCAGCGGGCTGGTCGCGGCGGACTCGGACACCTGGGTGAAGCCGGCCGCCCGGGCCAGCTGGCCGACCCGCGCCTCGTGCGCCGGGTAGCGGTAGCCGTGCAGGCACACCACGGCCGCGGCCCGGAAGCCGTCCGCGTAGGCCGCGGCCAGGTCGGCCGCCACCGCGTCCTCGTCCAGTGGCACGATCACCTCGCCCTGCGCGCTGACCCGCTCGGTCACCTCGATGACCCGGTCGTAGAGCAGCTCCGGGAGGATGATCCGGCGGTCGAAGATGCGCGGCCGGTTCTGGTAGCCGATGCGCAGCGCGTCGGCGAAACCCCGGGTGATGACCAGCACGGTGGGCTCGCCACGCCGCTGGAGCAGCGCGTTCGTGGCCACCGTGGTGCCCAGCCGGACCGAGCCGATCTGCTCCCCCGGGATGGGCTCATCCGGCGGCACGCCGAGCAGCTCCCGGATGCCGGCCAGCACCGCGTCCGGGTAGGCCCGGGGGTTGTCGGACAGCAGCTTGCGCACTGCCAGCGTGCCGTCCGGGCGCCGGGCCACCACGTCGGTAAAGGTCCCGCCGCGGTCGATCCAGAATTCCCAGGGCCTGCCCATCACCACCGCATCTTAGGCAGCTGCCTGCACGGCGGTAGCCCCACTGGCCTCGCGGTCGAAGATCTCGGTGATCTCCTCCACCGAGTGGCCCTTGGTCTCCGGCACGAACCGGTACACGAAACTGATGGCCAGCACGCACAGCGCAGCGAAGCAGACCAGCACCCAGGCGAGGCCGATGCCGGACTGCCAGATGGGAAACACCTCGACCAGCGCGAAGTTGGCCAGCCAGTCCACGGTGGCGCCGGTGGACGCGGCCCGGCCGCGGACGTCGGTGGGGAACACCTCACCCTGGAGCAGCCAGCCGGTGCCGCCCACCCCGATGGCGAACGAGGCGATGAACGCGGCCAGGCCGATCATCACCACGACGATCCGCGGGTTCCCGGTGAAGAAGGCCAGGCCGGCCCCGGCCAGCAGGGCGGACAGGGCCATGCCGAGGTAGCCGCCGATGGCCAGCTTGCGGCGGCCCTTCCGGTCGATCCAGCGGAACGCGAAGTAGGTGGCGGCCACGTTGACCGCGGTGAGCATGAGGGTGACCTCGACCCCGGAGATGGTCTTGTCCACCATCGAGCTGCTGCCCTGGAACAGCGGGCCGAGCAGGTGCGGGCCGTAGTACAGCGGCACGTTGATCCCGGTGATCTGCTGGAAGATGAAGAACACGCAGACCACGAGCAGGGCGCGGCGCACCCCCGGAGTCCACTTGTTGCGCCGTTGCGCGCGCCGGTCGGCCTCCTCCAGTTGCTGAGCGGTGTACTCGACATCCTGGAGGGAGACCTCGGTCCCGAAGCTGCCCAGCGCCTTCTGCACGCCCGGGTAGTCGCTATGCCGCATCAGCCACCGGGGCGACTCCGGCATCTTCGTCCGCAGCGCGAGGCCGATCAGCGCCGGGATGGCGCCGATACCGAGGATGAGCCGCCAGTCCGTGGTGCCCGCGCTACCCGGCGCGGCCTTGAGGATGATCAGCGCGACGATGTAGGAGACCAGGATGCCGACGGTGATCATCCACTGCTGGAGCATGCTGAGCGCGCCGCGGCGGTTGCTCGGCGCGTATTCGGCGATGTAGGCGGTGGCGATGGCCGAGTCGGCCCCGATGGCCAGCCCGATCAGCGTCCGCGCGAAGAGCAATACCGCGGCGTTCGGGGTGACCGCGGACAGGATCGCGCCGACCGCGTAGATGAGCGCGTCCACGATCAGCAGGGCCTTCCGGCCGAACCGGTCGGCGATCGGCCCGGCGCCCAGGGCACCGGCGGCCGCGCCGAGCGACGCGCCGGCGACCAGGTAACCGGTCCAGAATCCGTTCAGGTGGTAGGGGACGAAGTTCAGCGCGGCCCCGATGTTCGAGGTGTCGTACCCGAACAAGAATCCGCCCAGGCAGGCCAGCAGGGTGAGCTGCCAGTAGAACCTGGTCGGCACCCGCTGGTCGAGTTCGGCGAGGACGTTTCTGCGGCCGGTTTCAGTTTGAGTCATCGTTGATCAACCCTCCGGAACGAAGGTTGACCAACTCACCGCGATCCGGCCGCTCAAACCCGATCCAGGTGCCGCTGGGAACGGGGAGGCCAGCCTGTCGCCTAGCGCACCGGGTCCAGGATCACCACCGGGATCTGCCGGGTGGTCTTCCGTTCGTAGTCGGCGAAACCCGGGTTGTCCTGCTTGTGCGGGGCCCAGATCTGCTCCCGCTCATGGTCGAAGCGCTTCGGCGTTGTCACTTGTGCTCGCCAGCACTGCATGGCTGAAGCATTCAGGTACACCGGACTACATGAACGCTTCAGCCATGCAGTCGGGATGGGTGGGGGAAGCGCTTCGGTGGTGGTCCGGTGGAGCTGACGGCGGGAGCGGGGGCGGCGGGTGCTGACGGGTGGGGCGTCTGGGGGTACCGAAACCGGCTGCAAGCTGGGCGGGAACGGGACCGGGCGGAACGGGCAGCGATGATAATCTGGACATCAGTCACATCGGGGCAATGAGGTAAGCCGAGGCGAAGCGCTTCGATTTCGGCCACCTGGGGGAGGACGCTGATGGCGGCGACACTCGCTGACGTGGCCCGTCACGCGGGGGTGGCCGCCAGCACGGTGTCCTATGTGCTGAGCGGGAAGCGCTCGGTGTCTGCGGCCACCCGGCGCCGGGTGGAGCGCAGCATCGAACTGCTCGACTACCACCCGCACGCCGGTGCCCGGGCTCTGGCCAGCAACCGGTCGAACATCATCGCGCTGGTCGTGCCGCTGTGCAGTGACCTGTACGTGCCGGTCATGATGGAGATCGCCATCGCGGTGACCACGACGGCGCGCCGGTTCGGCTACGACGTCCTGCTGCTGACCAGCGACGAGGGCCCGGAGGGCATCCGCCGGGTCGCGGTCAGCGCCCGGGCCGACGCCATGATCCTGATGGACGTGACCATGGCCGACGAGCGCATCCCGATGCTGCGCGAGACCGGCATCGACGCGGTGCTGATCGGCGTGCCTGCCGATACCGCCGGACTGGCCTGCGTCGACCTGGACTTCGCCGCGGCCGGCGAGCTGTGTGTCGAGCACCTGGCCGGGCTCGGCCACCGGGAAGTGGCGTTCATCGGCGAAGCACCCGCGGTGTACCAGCAGCGCAGCGGGTTCGCGGAGCGGACGCTGCGCGGCGCGTCGCGGCATGCGGCGGCCCGCGGCATCCGGCTGGTGCACCGGCCCTGCGAGGCCAGCCACGAAGCGGCCGCCGGGGCGATCACCCGGATCCTGCAGGACCGCCCGGGCACCACCGGTCTGGTGGTGCAGAACGAGGCGATCATCTCGCCGCTGCTCAGCGTGCTGCGGACGGCCGGGCGGACGGTGCCGGAGGACATGTCGGTGGTGGCCATCTGCCCGGACGAGGTGGCCGAGCGGACGGCGCCGCACTTGACCTCGGTGGCCATCCCGGCCAAGGACTTGGGCCGCCGGGCGGTTGAGCTGCTGACCCGCCGGCTGGCCGACGGTGCGGCCAGCGAGGTGGTGTTGCTGCCGCCGGGGCTGACCATCCGGGGCAGCACCGGCCGGGCCCCAGCCAGCTGAGTCAGCCAGCTAACCGCTCAGCGGACGGCGGCGACCAGCGCCCAGACGACCTTGACTGGCTGCTGGCCGGGACCGGCCTCAGCCCGCTCGGCCGCCGGGTAGTAGTACCCCCACTGGCGGCTGATCTGCTGCACCATTAATAGGCCGCGGCCGCTCTCGCTGTCCTGGCTGACCGGCGCCGATCCCTGCAGCGGCGGCGCGGGATTGCCGTCCCACACCTCGACCAGCACCTGCCGCTCGTCCGACGCCATCCGGAACCCGATCGAGGGCAGCCCGCCGGCCGGGCCGGCCAGGATGCCCTGACTGCCCGCCCAGCCGCGGCTGGTAGGCGCGGCCGCGCGCAGCGCGTTGGTCATCAGTTCCGAGACGACCAGTTCCACCGAGTCGGCCAGGCCGCCCTGGCCCCACTCGAACAGCACCAGCCGGGCATGCAGCCGGGCGCAGGGCACGGCTCCGGGCAGCGCGCCGAAGACCAGCTCGGAGCGCAGCAGCCAGCCGGTGGCCGGATGGGCCGGCCCGGGGTCCTCTGCGGCGCGCACAGGAAACGGGCCGGTGCCAGACCGGTGCATCGCGGGGATCACCTCCCCGGAACTCGGTTACCTCGCGCGTGCCGGTCCCGGACCCGGCAAATGCGGTGACGTACCATACGTCTCAGTATCGTGCGTGAGCTAATCACATGTCGGCAGCAACACGCACCCCACTTCCTGGCATTATGCGCCTTTTGTGCTGCCCCGGTAGGGTCAGTGGTCCCGTATCTATGACCGCGGAGACGTCATGGCCGTCACACCCAGCCCCACCGTCCGGCGCAAGCGTCTCGGCACCGAACTACGCCGACTGCGCGAGCAGGCCCGGTTAAGCTGCGAGAACGTCGGCCAGCGGCTGGATTGCTCGGGCACCCGGATCAGCCGGATGGAAACCGGCCGGATCAGCGTGCGGCCCGGTGACGTGCGGGAACTGCTGGAGGTCTACGGCGTTACCGGCGACCGGGCCGACGAACTGGTCGAACTGGCCCGGGAAGCCCGGCGGAAGGGCTGGTGGCACCGCTTCGGCCCGGTCGCGCCGAGCTGGCTGGAGCCGTATCTGGGACTGGAAGCCGAGGCCGCGCGGCTGCGCGATTTTCAGTCCATGGTGCTGCCCGGCCTGCTGCAGACCGAGGACTACGCCCGGGCGATCTTGCGCGCCGCGCCTGGCGCCGGGCCGGCCGACGCCATTGAGCAGCAGGTGGCGTTGCGGATGGAAAGGCAGACGGTGCTGGACGGGACCGCGCCGCCGGAGCTGTGCCTGGTGCTGAGCGAGGGCGCGCTGCGGGTCCAGGTGGGCGGGCCAGAAGTGATGCGGGCCCAGCTGGGCAAGCTGGCCGAGGTGGCCGACCGCGGCCAGGTCACGCTGCAGGTGCTGCCGGTCGGCGCGGCGGCCCAGGTGCACCCGGTCAGCTCGTTCACCATGCTCGACTTCGCCGACCCGGCCGACCCGGCCGTGGTGTACACCGAGCACCTGACCGGCGGCCTGCTGCTGGACGACCCGGATGAGGTGCGCACCTATTGCCTGGTGTTCGACCGGCTGCGCGCCGCGGCGCTGGGCGCGGGGCAGTCGATCGACCTCATCGCGTCGCTGGCCGCCGGATCCGGCTAGGTGATGCCAGGCGGCGGGTAAAGCACCCGGGGGGCTCAGTCCTCGGGGCGGTGGCAGACGGCCTCGATGTTGTTGCCATCGGGGTCGCGGACGAACGCGGCGTAGTAGCTGGCGTTGTACTCCGGCCAGAGTCGTGGTTCGTACAGCACCTCGGCGCCGGTGCCGACCGCGGTCGCGAAGAAGTCCCGGACGGCGGCCCGGCTGGGCGCCTCGAAGGCCAGGTGGGACTCGCGGAACCCGGTGCCGGTGTTGTGCGGGCCGATCAAGAAATCGGGCTTGCCGCCGGCCCCGTAGCCGATGACCTCGCCGGAGTCCGTTACCCGGCCGCCGCCGACGTGGGGCAGCACGGCGTCATAGAACGCGGCACTGGCCGCCGGGTCGGTGCACTGGATGGCGACGTGATCGATCATCCGGATATCCCCTGTGTGAGCAGACAAGTGTCAGCAGATCAGTATCCGCAACTCAGTGGCCGGGATCGAGCCGGGCCAGCACGCTGCCCTGTTCGGCCAGGTGGCGGCCCTGCTTGAGCTGGGTGTCGTGGATGACGCGCAGGGTGGCGATGATCCCGTCCAGCGCCTGGCCGTGCTCGGCCAGGCTGTTCCTCTGGCCGGCCTGCTCGTCGCGCAGCGCCTGCATCAGCTTGCGCTGGGTGCCGAACGCGGTGTTCAGGTCGGCCACGTCCCGGTCCACCAGGGCGAACAGGTCAGCGGCCCGGCGGCCCTCGTTCTGCGCTTCGGTCAGCGCGGCGACCTGGGTCTCGAGGACTTCCAGCCGCTTCAGGATCTCGTCGAAATCGCCCACCCAAGCCTCCGCCCGCGCTCCGGGATACGAGCATAAGCCGCGCAGCCGGGCGGGCAGGCCGGTTCAAGGTCAATGCCCGCGGTTTGCCCGGCGCTGGTCGCGGAGCTGGTCCAGGTCGGCCAGCGGGCCGAGGTGACGCAGCTTGCCCGGGCTGATGACGGAGCGGATGGCGTGCACCTGGCCGCCCACGATGTCCAGCACGAACACGTTGGCGATACGGCCGCCGGAGTCCACGCACAGCGCGCCGGGCTGCCCGTTCACCTCGGCCGGGCGGATCAGGATGCCAGCCTCCTGGATCTGCTGGCCCAGCCCGACCAGTAGCCGGCCGACCCGGTCCCGGCCGATGATCGGACGCGGCCAGCGCGGCTGGATACCCGCGTTGTCGCCGACCACGACGACGTCTGCGGCGAGCATGCCGACCAGGCCGTCCAGGTCCCCGTCCTGCACCGCGCGGAAGAACGTCGCGGCCAGCTCGTCCCGCTTGCCGCGGGACGCCTCGAAGCGCGGCTTGCCGTCCGCGACGTGCCGCCGGGCGCGCAGCGCCAGCTGGCGGCAGTTGTCCTCGCTCTTGCCGACGATGGACGCGACCTCGTCGTAGCCGTAGCTGAACACGTCGTGCAGCAGGAACACTGCCCGCTCCACCGGGGAAAGCCGCTCCAGCAGCAGCAGGAAGGCCATGGACAGCGTGTCCGCCTGCTCGGCCGCAGTGGCCGGATCGTCCGGAGCCGGCCCGGCCAGCACCGCGTTGTCCGCGGTCAGCAGCGGTTCCGGCAGCCACTCACCGGGGTAGGCCTCGCGGCGGGCCCGGGCCGAGCGCAGCTCGTCGATGCACAGCCGGGTGGTCACCGCGGACAGAAACGCCTTGGGCGATTCGATGCCGGTTCCGGCGGATTCGGCCCGGTGGTAGCGCAGGAACGCCTCCTGCAGGACGTCCTCGGCCTCGGTGACGCTGCCCAGCATCCGGTAGGCGATGGAGAACATCAGCGGCCGGTACCGCTGGTAGGCGGTGCCGCTGGTCACCGTGGGACCAGCCGTCCGGCTAGGCATCGGCGGTGGTGGACTGGGCCGGGGCGGCCAGCCCGTGGGTGAAGCCCTGCCGCCAGCTCGCCCACTGCGGCTGCCAGCCGAGTTCGCGCTTGGCCTTGGTGTTCGCGCAGCCGCGGACCTGGGTCATCATCGAGATGCCCACGTCGCCCGCGACCAGTCGGCCCAGCCACGCCGGGATCCGGTAGGGCGGCTTGGCCCCCAGTGCCTGGGCCAGGAACGGCAGCCATTCCGCCACGGTAGCTGGCTCGTCGTCGACCACGTTGTACAGCCCTGGGCCGCCCTGCTCCACCGCGGCGGCGGTGGCCGAAGCGGCGTCGCTGACGTGCACGAACGACCAGATGCCCGCGCCGTTGCCGAGGATCGGCACCTTGCGCTGCCGGGCCAGGTCGAAGAACTCGTCGCTGGCCCCGTAGCCGTACAGCGACCCGTAGCGCAGCACCAGGCCGTCCAGCCCGGCCGCCGCCGGGACCACCTGCTCGACGTGACGGATCGCGGCCAGCGACTCACGCTGGCCGGCGGGCGGGTTCGGGTCCAGCGGGTCCTGCTCTGACTGCACCGGAGCGCCGCGCCGGTCGCCCGGCCAGCCCGCGTAGCTCTGCGCGATGAACCGCCGGGCGCCGGCCGCCTGGGCCGCGGCCAGCAGATGGTCGGTCCCGGCGCTACGCAGCTGGTTGGTGGCCGCGAACTCGCGGTCCCAGCGGCGCAGGTTACCGAGGTTGGCCCCGGTCAGCGTGGTCATCTGGTGAATGACCACCTCCGGCTCGGCCCGGGCCACCGCCTGGCCGACGGCCGCCCCGTCCAGGCCGTCCAGGATCACCGGCTCGGCGCCCAGCGCACGCAGCCGGTCCAGCTTGGCCGGGCTCCGGGTGGTGCCAATGACGTGGTGCCCCTGGGCGACCAGCTGGGGCAGCAACTGCTGCCCGATGACCCCGGTCGCGCCGGCGACGAAGATACGCATGTCCTGCTCCCTCCACGAACTGTCTGCCCGGTCCCATAGTTCGGCCGGGCAGACTCTGAGACGAGGCAGCCGGGCCGCCTGTGACACTCGGGGGGCGTCGGCAGCTGCTAGCCAGCCCGCGGACGTGCCGCCGGTCGCCCACCCAGACGGGTGGCCGGCGGCACTCAGCCCAGGATGGGCAGTGACAGCCCGCCCGGATCCGGCGCGTCGTGCACGATGGCCAGGTCCACCGCGGCCAGCCGGGTCGCGGTGGCCGGCGGCTCGCCGGTGCCGGTGTTGCGGGCGAATCGCGGGTGCGCGCCACCGGATACCTGGAGGCGCAGCCGGTGCCCGGACCGGAACCGGTAGGCCGTCGCGCTCATCGGCACAGTGATCACCTCATCGTCCGGCCCGGAAGCGATGCCGGGGCGGTGCCGGATCAGGCCGTCGCAGACGTTCCGTGAACGCCCCCGCGGGTCCACGTCGCACAGCCGGGCGAACACGTCGAAGTGCGGCCCGCTGGCCCGGACCCGCAGCCGCGCGCTGACCGGGCCGATCACCTCGAGGTCCGCGTCGAGCGGCGCACTGGTGAACACCAGCACGTCAGACCGGGCCTCAAGAGCCTTGTTGTCCACCGGCCCGGCCTTGGTGGTGAGCAGCTGACCGCCCAATGACGGCGTGGGGTCGGCCGGGTCGTAGCGGAACGACGACACCCCCGGCTCGGCCGCCCGGCCGGTGCTCAGCCTGCCGTCCGCGGCCAGCCGCCAGATCTGTTCGGCCGCCTGCGGCGGCGGCCAGTCCGGCAGGTCCCGCCAGCCGGCGCCGCCGCCGACGTGTACCCGCACCGGGGGCTGCGTCCAGCCGGCCGGGTCTTCGCTGCAGTACGCGGTCAGCCAGCCGAGTGCCTCGGCGACAACGATAGGCAGGTCGTCGTTGAACGCCGAGGAGTGCGTCCACGGGCCGATGACCAGCCGCGGCGCGTGACCCGCGGCCCGCAGCCGCTGGTACTCCACTAGGGTCTGGTCCAGGCAGATGTCCTGCCAGCCGGTGAGCAGGCTGACCGGTACCGCGGGCACCGGAGCGGCGGCCCTTGTATCCAGCGAGGCCCAGTACGGATCGTCCGGCTCCGAGTGAGTCAGCCAGTCCTCGAAATAGCCGATCCGGCCGCCGGTGGCGGGCGGGTACGCGTCGATCAGCGGCAGCGCCCGGGTGGCCTTGCCGATCCGGGCCCGCAGCCGCAGCATGGCCCGGAACACCGCACCCAAGCCACGTTCCCAGTAGCGCATGGCCACGACGCCGACCAGCATGTTCTCCAGTGCGAACGCGCCGCCCGGATAGAACAGCGGGTACGGGGCGGACGCACCGACCTGCACGATCATGGCCCGTAGCTCGGGTGGCGCATCGGCCGCCAGCGCCCACTGGGTGTAGCCCAGGTAGCTCGGCCCGATGGTGGCCAGCTCGCCAGTGAACCAGTCCTGCTGGCGCAGCCAGGCCACCGCGGCCTGGCCGTCTTCCCGCTCGTGCTGCCAGGGCTGGTAGGTACCACCTGACCCGCCGGTGCTGCGGCAGCTCTGGATGACCACGTGGTAGCCGCGCTCGGCGAACAGGCCGCCGAACAGGAAGGCCCACGGGAAGCCACGGCCGTACGGGGTGCGCACCAGCAGGGTTGGCCGGGGCCCGGTGAGCTGCGGGATGTAGTGGTCGGTGCGCAACGGCTCCCCGTCGGCCGCGGGCACGTCGATCCCGGCCGCGACGCGCACACCGCAGACCGGTGGCGGCAGGCCCCGCTCAGACAGCCGGGTGAACAGCCGGACCGACCAGGGCAGCCGCCGGCCCCGGAGTGGCGATGAGTTCTCCCGGGCGGCTTCCGCCCGGGCGGCGCTGTCTGGCACTGGTGCTGGCATGGCACTCTCCTTCAACTACGTACGTCGTACTTTGTTATTGGCCGCAGCATACTACGTACGCTGCACGCCGATAAGCTCGGTCCCGGGGAAGGGAGGCAGCACAGATGGCCAGGCCCAGCGAGCCGCCAGTGCCGGACGCCAGCGTGCGGCCGTCCATCTGGGAGCTGCCCGAGCATGGTGAGCGCGGGCCTAAAGCGCGGTACAGCCGGGCGGCGATCGCCGCCGCCGCGGTGGCGCTGGCCGACGCCGAGGGCCTGGACGCGGTCACCATGCGGCGGATGGCGGCCGAGCTCGGCCTGGGCACCATGTCGCTGTACAACTACGTGCCGACCAAGGACCACCTGGTCCAGCTGATGATCGACGAGGTGGGCGGGGAATACCACTTCCCGGCCGGGACACCCCGGGAAGTGCGGCAGGCCATCGTGCAGCTGGCCCGGCAGGGCCGGGACATCACCCAGCGCCATCCCTGGCTGCCCCGGGTCGTCACCACCCGGCCGCCGGCGATGGGCCCGGCCGCGCTGCGCTATATCGACTACTTCCTCGGCCTGCTCAGCGACACCGGCCTGGACACCGGGGTCAAGATGGAACTGCTCGCGCTGGTCAACGGGTTCGCCATCAACTACGGCGGGATGCAGGCGGCGCTGGCCGAGGAGCGCACCCGCACCGGCGCCACTGCCGAGCAGCAAGCCGCCGCGCAGGTCAGCCAGCTGGTAGCGGCCGCGGCCAGCGGCCGCTACCCGAACCTGACCGCCGCGCTCGGCGCACCGGCTCCGGCCGAGCGGGACGCGGACGAGATCTTCGACTCCTGCATCAGCCGCCTGGTCGACGGCTACCTGCCCGCCGGCACCGGCTCGTGATCATGACGTTGCTGGATGATCTCCACCCGGAGCACCCGGTCGCCACGTCGTAATCAACCCCTTCGGCCTCGAACGGCCCGGAGCAGATGCTCTTTTGCGGATGCTCGGGAAGGGGCAGCAGAATGGTGCGGGCGGCGCGGCCGTCAGCACTAGAGGCGGCGAATGGCGGCAAGCTTAACTTCCCCCCTAAACCAGTCATTCGACATCCGGCACTATCGCTAGCGCCTACGCTGAGCTGGCCTTATAGTCAGACGGTAAGAGTATGCTTGCCAAAAGGCCCGGGGCGAATGGCCAGGCTGCTACCAGCGCGGTCGTGACCCCGAGATGGGGTCATGACGTGACCGAGATGACCGGCTTAAGATCTCGTCAGGTAAGAAAAAGATCGAGGACGGGTATCTCCTTGTGCCCCAGTCGCCGGGAGGGGGGGTCCGCGGTTAGGGGTGAGGGGAGATGCCCGTCCTCGACGGCTCGATAGTACAGGTCCAATTTAGTGGGTGCCGCCCGTCCGGCGCGAGCGTACTTCTCCCGAACCCGGCCTACCTACTGTTTAGCCGTCTCTTCACTAATGCACATCCGCCGGGCGACCAGCTTCATCGGCATCCCGGTGGCGTAAAACCGCAGCGCGCGCGTTTCCTGGGCGCTTAGCGCGGGCCGGTCCGGCGCGTCGTCGGTGGCGGAGATGTACGGCAGCCGGGGCAAGATCCAGTCCTTTCCGGCGGCCACCGCCCCGGAAGAGCCGAAAATATCTCTAAATTTTCGGCGCCAGATCTCCTCACGACGGCGGCGCGGCGGGAACATGTGCGGCGGAGGTTCCCATGAGTACCCACTTTCCGGCCGCACGGCTGGCGGCGGCAGTAAGCAGCGCTCTGGCGTTAAGCATGCTGGTTCCGCTGGGCGGCGGGACGCCGGCCAGCGCGGCCGCGGCCAGCAGCTTGCAGGCGGCGTTCAACAACGTCGGGATCAGCACGCCGGCTACGGCCAGTGCGGGGAACTTCGACGGGATCGGGGACTCGTTCGCCGCGGCCGGCCTGGCCAGCGACGCGCTGGTCCCGGGCCAGTCGCTGCTGCACGACGGGCTGCGGATCGACTGGCCGGACGTGCCGCCCGGGCAGCCGGACAACGTGCTGGCCGACGGCCAGCAGATCGCGGTCAGCGGGACCGGCAGCGTGCTCGGCGTGGTCGGCGCGTCCGCCTACGGGTCCAGTACCGGGACGTTCACCATCGGCTACGCGGACGGCAGCAGCAGCACGGCGACCGTCACGCTGGCCGACTGGGTGGACACCCGCGCGGCGGACGGCACCGACCTGCTGGCCAGCACCGCGGGCTGGAACCCGGGCGGAACGACCCCGGTCAGCCTGTTCTACGCGGCCATCCCGCTGACCGCAGGCGCCCGGGTGACCTCGGTGACGCTGCCCACGGTCGGCGCCGGGGTGGCCAAGAACGTGCCGCCCATGCACGTGTTCAGCCTGACTGTCGGCTCGCCGGGGCAGGACGCGGCGGGCGGCCCGGGCGCCATGTCCTACTACGACGAGGCCCGCAAGGACTGCGTGGGCACCGCGGCGGGCAGCGCGTCCAGGGTCTGGTACACGGTGGCCGACGGGACGCTGTCCGACGTCTACGCGCCGACCATCGACAACACCGACGTGAAGAGCCTGGACCCGATCGTCACCGGCCCCGGATTCAGCGCGCTGCAGCCCCGGGACATGAGCTACACCGTGTCCTCGCTCGGCGGCACCGGGATGGCCTGTGAGATCACCGCGCGGGACGCGGCGCACCACTTCGAGCTGGTCACCGACTTCATCACCGACCCCGCCACGGAAGCGGTGGTGCTGCGGGTCAGCCTGGTCCCGCTGCCCGGCGCGCCGTCCGGGCTGAGCGTGTACCTGCGCTTCAACCCGCTGCTGAACGGGCATGGCGGCGGCGGCACGGCCAACGCCGGCGGCGAGTCGGCCACTGTCGTGCCGACCGCGCGCGGGCCGGTTCCGCTGTCCTACTCGACCAACTCGTTCACCGCGGCGGTGAACCGCAGCTACGCCAGCCCGATCTATGCCGCACTGGCCGCGAGCAGCCCGTTTAGCGCGGTCGAGACCGGGTTCGCCGGGAGCGCCAGCGACGGGCTGACCCAGCTCGACTCGGCCGGCTCGCTCACCCCGGCCGCGCCGGACGCGGACAACGGCAACGTGGTGCAGACGGTCAAGCTCGGCCTGTCCGGCCGCCCGGGCCAGGCCGGCGGCTCGGTCACCGTGGCACTCGGCTTCGGCGGTACCGCGGACACGGCGGTGCACACCGCGCTGACCGCGTCGGCCGCGCCGTTCGCCGCCACCCTCGCCGCCTACCAGGCCGGCTGGCGGGCCTATGACGCGCGGCTGCTGCCGCCCGGCGGCGCCGCCGCCGGGCACGGTGTCCGGCCGACCGCGGCGCAGGCCAGCGCGTACTGGCTGAGCGCCAACGTGCTCAAGGCCAGCGAGGACAAGACGTTCCCGGGCGCGACCGCGGCCTCGCTGGCCAGCCCGTGGGGCCAGGCGGTGCCGGCCGGGCAGCCGGCCAGCGACGGGCTGGCGCCCTACTTCGGCTCCTACCGTGAGGTGTTCCCGCGGGACACCTACGAGGCGTTCACCGGCTTCCTGACCGACGGGGACCTGAGCACGGCGCGGCAGATCGTCCGGTTCCTGTTCGCATGTCTGCAGCGGCCCGACGGGTCGTTCCCGCGCAACGGGCTGCTGAACGGCGCGGCGGCACCGGACACCGGTGGCCTGCAACTGGACGAGACCGCGGACCCGATCCTGATGGCCTGGCAGGCCGGGCTGGCCACCGACGGCTCGCTGTACACCGGGCACATCCGGCCCGCGGACGACTTCCTGGTGGCCAACGGCCCGACCGACGGGGTGGAACGCTGGGAGGAGCAGACCGGGTTCTCCCCGTCCACCATGGCCGACGAGGTAGCCGGCCTGGTCGCCGCGGCCGCGATCGCCCGGGTGCAGGGCGACAACGCGTCGCAGCGGCTGTTCCTGGCCGCCGCGGACAACTTCCGGCGGCTGATCCTGGCCACCACGGTGACCAGCAACGGGCCGCTGTCGGCCCAGCCGTACTTCATCCGGGTGGACAAGACCGGCGACCCGAACCAGGCGTTCTCCTACACGCTGGGCAACGGCGACCCGACCAGCCAGGATCAGCGGTCCGTGGTGGACCAGGGCTTCCTGGAACTGGTCCGGCTGGGTGAACTGCCGGCCAGCGACCCGCTGGTGGCGAACTCGCTCAAGGTGACCGGGGCCACCATCGGCGCCAGCACGCCGTCCGGCACCGGGATCCTGCGCTACAACGGCGACGGGTACGGCGACTGCCAGGTGGCCGCGTTCCAGGACTGCCAGGTCAACGGCCAGCCATGGGCGACCAGCAACCAGGGCACCGGGCACCCGTGGCCGGTGCTGTCCGGCGAGAACGCCGAAGACCAGATCCTGGCCGGCGACAGCGCGGCCAGCACCGCGGCGGCCGCCGACCTGAGCTTCATGCTGAACTCGGCGTCCGGCGTGGGCCTGGTGCCGGAGCAGGTGTGGAACTACCCGAACGTGCCCGCGTCGCCGTACGGCGCCGACCCGGCCACCGCGTCGATCGGCTTCACCGATGGCCAGGCCGACGGCTCGGCCGCCCCGCTGACCTGGGCCCAGGCTCAGCTGCTCCGGCTGATCTCGGACCGGGCGGCGGGCCGCCTGCTGGAGCAGCCGTCGATCGTGGCCGACCGTTACGCCCGCGGCGCGCCCGCGTCGGCGCCGCTGGCGGTGACCTCACCGCTCCCGGTCAGCGGCGGCAACGTGCCAGCCAACCTGGCCCGGCCGTCGGTGACGGTGAACGCCGCGTCGGTGACCGTCACCGGCAGCACCGCGCCCGGCGCGGCCGTGCAGGTGGCGGCGACCGGCACGGCACCCGGCGCGGCCGCACCGGCCACCACCATCGCCGCGGTGACCGCGGACTCGTCCGGCGCGTTCTCGGTGCCGGTCACGCTGCAGCCGGGCACCGACTCGGTGGAAGTCACGGCCACGACCGGATCCGGCGCCAGCAACGAGGCCCTGTTCAGCGTGACCGACCTGCACATCCCGGGCACCGTGGTGCTTAACGAGCCCGCCGCCCCGGGCGGCGGCACCGGGCCCGGCACGTACGCCTACCCGACCGCGACCAACTCGGACGGGTCGGCCGTATTCGCGCCCGGCTCGTTCCGGCTGACCGGGCTCACCGTGATCGACTCCGGCTCGACCGTCTCGTTCCAGATCGGCCTCGCGAACCTGCAGCCCACGTTCGGCTCGCTGCTCGGCGCGCAGCTCATCGACCTGTACATCCATGCCCCGCCGGGCGGCGCGCCCGCGGGTGAGACGCAGTCCACCGCGGCGGCGGGGGCGTGGAACTACTCGATCGCCCCGGCGGACGCGTGGAACCAGCTGATCGAGGTGGACGGGTTCGGCACCGACGACTGGGTCAGCCCGGGCTCGGCCAGTTCCGGGCTGGCCGGTTCGTCCAGCCTGGGCGGCCCGCAGGTCTCGGTGGCCCAGCTCAGCCCGTCCGGCTCGGCCACGCCGGGGCTGGTCACCATCACCGTGCCCACGTCCGTGCTGGGCACGCCCGGCTCGGGCTGGACGTTCACGGTCACCCTGACCGGCCAGGACGGGTTCGGCAACGACGACGCGCGCGCGTTCACCGCCACCCCGGGCAGCTACACGTTCGGGGTGTGCTCGGCCGCCGTGGCGGGCGGGTCCGCGCCGCCCGCGGTGTGCTCGGCCGACCCGGCCTCGGTCCCGCTGGTGATGGACACGATCCCGCCCGCCGCGGTCAACGTGCAGACCGAGCTCGACCCCACCGCCAACCCGTCCGGGGTGGTCCTGCAGGGAGTCACCGTGCCATAGCAGCACGCGCCGCTGCAGGGCCGCAGCGGCTGCGCATCCTGGACCAGTAGGCCAGGCGCGCCTCAGCTACTGAACGCGGCGTCGAACGAGGCCTGCGGCGGCTCGAAGTCGAAGCGGCGCAGGTAGCTCAGCGCCTCGGGCGCGCCGGCCAGCCGGTCCATCCCGGCGTCCTCCCACTCCACCGAGATGGGGCCCTGATAGCCGATCGAGTTCAGCATCCGGAAGATGTCCTCCCAGCGGATATCCCCCCGGCCGGCCGAGACGAAGTCCCAGCCGCGCCGCGGGTCACCCCAGGGCAGATGCGAGCCCAGCCGGCCGTTCCGCCCGTCCAGCCGTTTCCGGGCTTCCTTGCAGTCCACGTGGTAGATCCGGTCCGGGTAGGCGGCCAGGAAGGCCACCGGGTCCAGGTCCTGCCAGACGAAATGGCTGGGATCGAAGTTCAGCCCGAACGCGGGCCGGTTGCCGACCGCGTCCAGCGCCCGCCGGGTCGTCCAGAAGTCATAGGCGATCTCGCTGGGGTGCACCTCGTGGGCGAACCGGACGCCCTCCGCGTCGAACACATCCAGGATGGGGTTCCAGCGCTGCGCGAAGTCCGCGTAGCCCTGCTCGATCATCTCCGGCGGCACCGGCGGGAACATGGCCACGGTGTGCCAGATCGAGGAGCCGGTGAAACCCACCACGGTCCGCACCCCGAACGCGGCCGCGGCCCGGGCGGTGTCGGCCAGTTCGGCCGCGGCCCGCTGCCGGACGCCTTCCGGCTCGCCGTCGGCCCAGATCCGGGCGGGCAGGATGCCCTGGTGCCGCTGGTCGATGGGATGGTCGCAGACCGCCTGGCCGACCAGGTGATTGGAGATCGCCCAGCAGCTCAGCTCGTACTTGGCCAGCAGGGCGTGCCGGCCGGCCAGGTAGCCGTCCTCCCCCAGCGCCCGGTCCACCTCGAAGTGATCACCCCAGCAGGCGAGTTCGAGGCCGTCGTAGCCCCAGTCCCGGGCCAGCCGGCAGACCTCCTCCAGCGGCAGGTCAGCCCACTGGCCGGTAAACAACGTGAACGGTCGGGACATGATCGGCTCCTTTACCGGCCCTAGCTTGGCCCGGCTCTAGCTTTGCCCGGCCACAGCGACCGGAGTCCACTGGCTGTCTTTGGCCGCGCTGTCCGCCACCGCGGCCAGCACCCGCTGTACCTGCAGGCCGTCGGCGAACGACGGCGCCGGGTCGGCGCCCTCGGCAATGGCCGTGACCAGGTCCCGGACCTGGTGGACGAAGGTGTGCTCCCAGCCCAGCACGTGCCCCGGCGGCCACCAGGCGGACAGGTACGGGTGGCCGGGCTCGGTGACCAGGACGCGGCGGAACCCGGCGGTCGCGGTGTCCTCGCCGCGGTCATAGAACTCCAGCTCGTTCAGCCGCTCCAGGTCGAACGCGAGGCTGCCCCGCTCCCCGTTCAGCTCGATGCGCAGCGCGTTCTTCCGGCCGGCCGCGAACCGGGTCGCCTCGAACGAGGCTAGCGTCCCGGCACCGAGCCGGGCGCTGAACGTGACGGCGTCGTCCACGGTGACGGCCCCGAAGCGGTCCGGTCCCGCTGCGGGCAGCCGGCGTTGGGTAATAAAGGTTGTGGTCGTGCCGGAAACGCCGGTGATCAGCTGCCCGGTCAGGTGCTGGGCCAGGTCCACGATATGGCTGCCCAGGTCGCCCAGGGCACCGGAGCCGGCCTGCTCGCGCTGCAGCCGCCAGGTCAGCGGGAAGGCCGGATCGGCCAGCCAGTCCTGCAGGTAGCTGGCCCGGACGTGGCGGATCGTGCCGATCCGGCCGCCGGTCACCAGCTGGCGGGCCAGCGCGATGGCCGGCACCCGCCGGTAGTTGAAGCCGACCATGGCGCGCACGCCCCGGGCCTGGGCCCGCTGCGCGGCCGCGGCCATCGCCTCCGCCTCGGCCACCGTGTTGGCCATCGGCTTCTCGCACAGCACGTGCTTACCCGCGTCCAGCGCGGCGATGGAGATCTCCGCGTGCGAGTCACCGGGCGTGCACACGTCGATAAGCTGCACGTCGCGGCGGTCCAGCAGGGCGCGCCAGTCGGTCTCGGTGGCCCGGAAGCCGTACCGCTGCGCGGCCGCCGCGGTGGCCGCCGGGTCCCGGCCGCACAGCGCGGTCAGCACCGGCCGCAGCGGCAGGCCGAACACGTGCGGGGCGGTCCGCCAGGCCTGCGAATGGGCCGCGCCCATGAACGCGTACCCGGCCATGCCCACGCCCAGCACCGGCTCGGCGGGCGGCTGATCCACGTGTCCTCCCAGGGTCAGGTCCCGGTGGTTAGGCCAGGGTGCGGGCCTGCGGGTCCCAGCCCGCGGGCAGCACATCGGGCACCGGGAACGTCGTCGGCACCGGCTCGAACGTACCCCCGGCTATGGAACGTGCGACGGCCTCCATGGTGTCGAGCACGTGCAGGGCCAGGTCGCCCGAGGCCCGGTGCGGCACGCCGGCCCGGATGGCGCGGGCCATGTCCAGGGCGCCGATGCCGCGGCCCGCCGTGGCCCCGGTGGCCGGGATGACCGTCCACTCGGCGCTGCCCGCCGGCCGGATCCGGACCTCGCCGCCGAACCCGTTCGGGTCGGGCATGGCCAGCGTCGCCTCGGTGCCGGTGATCTCCACGAAGCCGTGCCGGCGCAGCGGCGAGTCGAAGCTGAACAGCACCGACGCGGCCGCGCCGCCCGCATAGCCGAGCAGCGAAGCTACATATGTAGGCACGTCCACCTGGAACTTGGTGCCGGCCCGCGGGCCGCGGCCGATGACCCGCTGGTCCCGGCTGCGGCGGCCCAGCGCGGCCACCGAGACGGCCGGGCCGAACACGCTGGCCAGCGCGGTCAGGTAGTACGGCCCCATGTCGTACAGCGGGCCCGCGCCCGGCCGGAACAGGAACTCCGGGTCGGGGTGCCAGCGGTCCGGGCCCGGGTCCTGCATCAGCGCCAGCGCGGTCTGCGGCACCCCGATGGCGCCCTCGCTGATCAGCCGCCGCGCCGTCTGCAGCCCGGCGCCCAGCACGGTGTCCGGCGCGCAGCCGAGGCGCACCCCGGCCTGGGCCGCCTCGGCCAGCAGCTCGCGCCCAGCCGCGGTGTCCAGGGCCAGTGGCTTTTCCACCCACACGCTCTTACCCAACGCCACGGCCTGGCTCGTCACCTCGGCATGCGCGGCCGGGATGGTGAGGTTGACCACGAGTTCCACCTCGGGGTGCCCGATGGCCTGCGCGGTGCTGCCGACACCCGGCACCCCGTACTTCTCCGCCTGGGTCTTGGCCCGCTCCAGATCGAGATCCGCGCAGCACAGCACGCGCAGATCGGGGAACGAGGTCAGGTTGGCCAGATACTGGTCGCTGATGGTGCCGCAGCCGACCACGGCCACGCCCACCGGCTGCGCTGTATCCATTACCCCGGTGCCCATCACACGGCCTGCGGCCTGGTGACCGGCTGAGCCAGGCCGCGGGTGGCCAGCCAGGCCAGGCTGTCCCCGACCGCGGTCATCATGTCCGTGGCACACCGGTCCAGCTCGACCACGTGCCATTCCGCGGACCGGCCCGCGGCCAGGATCTCGGCCACCGGCATCCGCCCGGCGCCGACCGCGGTCATCGGGTCGTCCTTGGTCACCGGCCCGTCCTTCACGTGCAGGTAGCGGACCCGGTCACCGAGGCGGCCGAGCAGCGCGGGGACATCCTGCCCGCCGACCGCGGCCCAGTAGGTGTCCAGTTCGAGCAGCACCTCGTCGTGCAGCGCGTCGGCCAGCACCTCGAGGGCGGGCCGCCCGCCGACGGCCGAGGACAGCTCGAAGTCATGGTTGTGGTAGCCGAGCCGCAGCCCCTGGCCCGCTAGCCGGGCGGCCATGCCGTTGAGCTCGGCGGCCACCTCGCGCACGCTGTCCGCGTCGGCGAACCTGGCCGGCGGCAGGTAGGGCACGATGACGGTGCCCGCGCCGAGGGTGCGGGCCGCCTGGATCACCGCGCTGGCCTGGTCAGCTGCGGGTATCGCGTGCACGCTGCACGCCGTCAGTCCGGCCGCGGCGAGGTCGGCGGCCAGCCCGGCCGGGTCGTCGAGGATGTTGAACGGCTCCACCGCCCCGTAGCCGAAGGCCGCGATCCGGGCCAGGACGCCTGGGCGGTCGTCGGCGAGCTGCTCGCGGA
Organism: Streptosporangiaceae bacterium; assembly: GCA_036497945.1. GTDB lineage: Bacteria > Actinomycetota > Actinomycetes > Streptosporangiales > Streptosporangiaceae > RYN-230. The sequence continues at coordinate 71,081 of DASXIN010000076.1, forward strand.
CGGTGTACAGCTGGACGGCGGGCGGGTTGCTGATAGTCACGCGGACCGGCTCCTCGGGCAGTTTTTCGAAAAGAATTCGCCTGCGACCTTCAGGCTAGATTTGCCGTCCAGCCCGGTCAATAGGCTCAGGCGGTTACGATGGGTGCCGGTCTCGCTCTTTTACGCAGACCAGCCGGATGCATCTTTTCGAAAAGTGAGGCCGCTCGTGGCGCGTGAAACCGGCCGCAGCACCCTGGTCGACATCGCGGCCGAGGCGGGCGTCTCGGTCTCCGCCGTGTCCAAGGTGCTCAACGGGCGGACCGACGTGGCCGCCGGGACCCGGGCCCGGATCGCCGCCCTGCTCCGGGAGAACGGCTACCAGGTGGCTTCCCGGCTCGGCTTCGGGGTGGTGGACCTGCTCATCGCGAACCTGCACAGCCCGTGGGCCGAGGAACTGCTGAACGGCACCGTGCAGGCGGCCGACGAGGCCGCGGCCAGCGTGGTGGTCAGCACGGTGGACTCGCCCGCCGGGTTCACCAGGTGGCTGGACCGGGCGGCCGAGCGGGGCACCGACGGTGCGCTCTGTGTGCTGCACCTGCCGGACAGCAGCGAGCTGCAGCGGCTGGCCGCGGCCCGGATCCCGCTGGTGGTGATCGACCCGCCCGAGGAGCCCGGGGCCGGCATCCGGTCCGTCGGCACCACCAACTGGCAGGGCGGCCTAACCGCCACCCGGCACCTCATCGAGCTCGGCCACCGCCGGATCGGGGTCATCGGCGGCCCGGAACCGCTGTGGTCCAGCCGGGCCCGGCTGGCTGGGTACCGGGCCGCGTTGCAGGCGGCCGGCCTGCCCGCCGCGGCTGAACTGGTCCGCCGAGACGATTTCTGCCCGGATGGCGGCCGCCGCCAGGGCGGTTACCTGCTCGACCTGCCGGAGCCGCCGACCGGGATCGTGGCCGGCAACGACAGCCAGGCCTTCGGCGTGCTGCAGGCGCTGGCCGAGCGCGGGCTGCGGGCACCGGCTGACCTGAGCGTGATCGGCTTCGATGACGTGCCGGTGGCGTCCTGGGCCACCCCGGCGCTGACCACCATCCGGCAGCCGCTGGCCGCGATGGCGGCCACCGCGTTCCGGATGCTG
>DASXIN010000077.1:0-40906 GCA_036497945.1 Streptosporangiaceae bacterium
TCGGGCCGCGCCGGGCTCTTGATGACCTCACTGACCATCCGCTCACCCAGGCTGCAGGGCCGCGGGCTGGCCCCGACCAGGGCCACGCTGCGCGCCTCCAGCATCGCGGCCAGGGCGGGCCGGCCCGGCGCCGTCCCGTCAGGTGCGGTCCCGTCAGGTGCGGTCCGGTCAGGTGCGGACGAGCCGGGCCGGCCGGGAGCGGGCCGCCCCGCCGCCGCCCCGTTCGCCGGAAGACCGGGTCCCGGGGTGGCGGCCGCGACGTCGCTCATGGTGTTCGTTGCGGGCAGTAAGAGCGGGTCACGCGCGGCGGGTCAGCCGGCGGACCTGCCCAGCCCGTTTGGCGTTCTTCTGGTCCGCGATCGCCGCCCGGGCCGCTTGCCAGCCGGGGATCCCGCACACCCCGCCGCCCGCGTGGGTGGCCGAGCTGCCGTAGTACAGGCCGGGGAGCGGGGTCCGGTAGTCCGCGTACCCCGGGGCCGGCCGCATGTGGAACAGCTGCTCCAGGGACAGCTCGCCGTGGAAGATGTTGCCGCCGACCAGGCCGTACTCCTCTTCCATCTCATACGGGCCGACGATGTCGCGGTGCAGGATGGACGCCTTGAAGTTCGGCGCCAGCTCGTTGTAGCAGTCGATCATCCGGTCGGTGTAGGCCTCGAGTTCCGCGGTGTGCGGCTCCTCGCTCCACTCGGCCGGCACCCACTGGGTGAACAGCGACATGATGTGGGTGCCCTCTGGGCTCAGCGTCTTGTCGAACGCGGTGGGGATCACCCCGTCGCTGAAGGGCCGGACGGCCGCCTTCCCGTCCCGTGCGTCCTGGAAGGCCCGCTCGATGTACTCCATCGCGGGGGCCATCTCCACCGAGCCGGTGTGGTGCTCCTGCAGGTTGGAACCGGGGTCGGCGATGAAGTCGGGCAGCTCGGACAGGGCCAGGTTGATCTTCACCACGCCGCTGCGGGTCTTCCAGTGCTCGATGTCGCCCACGAAGTCCGGCGGCAGGTACTCCCGGTCGATCTGGTCCAGGAACGCGATCTTGGGGTGCACCGTGGACACGATCACCTGGGCGCGGATCTCGTCGCCGTTCTCCAGCACCACCCCGCGGGCCTGGCCGTCCTCGACCAGGACGCGGGCCACCCTGGCGTTGAGCCGGACCTCGGCGCCGTGCTCACGGGCGGCCCGCTCGATCGCGCTGGAGACCGCGCCCATGCCGCCCTCCTGGAACCCCCAGTTCCCCAGGTGGCCGTCGCCCACGTCGCCGATCGAGTGGTGCGCCATCACGTACGCGGTGCCCGGCTCGTACGGGCCGGCCCAGGTGCCGATCACGCCGTTGACCGCGAGCGCCCCCTTGACCTGCGGGGACTCGAACCAGTCGTCGAGCAGGTCGGCGATGCTCATCGTCATCAGCCGGGTCACGTCGGCCACCGTGCGCACGTCCAGGCCGCGGTTCTTCCACGCCAGCCGGAGCGTCTCGCGCAGGTCACGAGGCTTGCGCGAACCGAGGTTGGGCGGCACGGTGAGCAGCAGCGGGCCAAGCACGTCGGCCAGCCCGGCCAGCCAGGCGTCCCAGCGTGGCATGGCGTCCGCGTCCTTCTTCGACCACTTGGAGACTTCCTCGTGGTTGCGGCGGGCGTCGTCGGCGTACAGCTTGATCGAGCCGCCCTCCGGGAAGGCCTGGTAGTAGGGGCCCATCGGGAAGATCTTGTAGCCGTGCCGGGCCAGGTCCAGGTCCTTGATGATGGTCGGCGGCAGCAGGCTCATCACGTAGGAGAGCCGGGTCACCTGGAACTCCGGTGCGTCCGGCCAGGGGGCCTCCGTGGTGGCGGCGCCGCCGGTCTTGTGCCGTCCTTCCAGGACCACGGTGCGCGCCCCGGACCGGGCCAGGTAGGCGGCGGCGACCAGGCCGTTATGCCCCCCGCCGACGACGATCGCATCGTAGGACCCGGCTGGCGCCCGGAGCCCTTCTGCGGCCCGTGCTGCGCTGGGTGATGCGGCCATGAATCCGTCCTCCAGAGAAATCCTCACGAGTATTGACTGAATGTTCAGTCTAGAAACCTGATACGTTGTCCACAAGAGCGCGCGGCAGATCAGTGGAGGAGCCGGTGGACGGGCCCCCCTGGGTATCGCAGCGGCCGGTGAGCCGGTACCGCTGGATGACTGAGCTGCGGGTCAAAGTGCCACGCCGGTCCTGGACGGAGTCGGTGAATAGGGTCCGCCGGGAAGCAGAGGCGGGGGCGGCGCGGTTCCGCCGGAGAGCACAGGCGGGGCCGGCGAATGGGCCCCGCCGACGAGTGGAGTGGGCGAGGATGTCCGCATGAGTGAACGCGCCGGCGACGCCGCCGACACCGCCGACCAGCGCCGCCAGCAGATGTTGCGCGCCGCCATCGAGGTCATCGAGGAGCGCGGATTTCCCGAGACCCGGATCGCGGACGTCGCGGCGCGGGCCGGCACCAGCCCGGCCCTGGTCATCTACTACTTCAAGACCAAGGACCAGTTGCTGACCGAGGCGCTCCGGTACGCCGAGGACACCTGGTACGAGGCCGGCACCCGGCGGATGGCGGCTATCCCCCGTGCGGCCGGCCGGCTGGAAGAACTCGTCGCGATGAACTTCCTGCCCGAAGCGGACACCCACCCGACCACGTCGTGGCTGCTCTGGCTGGATCTGTGGGCGCAGTCGGTGCGGCTGCCCGAGGTGGCCAGCGTCCGGCAGAAGTTCGACGAGCGGTGGCGTGAGACGATCACCGCACTGGTGCTGGCCGGGCAGGAAGCCGGCGAGTTCGGCCCGGTGGACGCGGATGATTTTGCGCTGGCCCTGTCCGCGCTGCTGGACGGGCTGGCCATCCAGGTCGCACTGCAGGACCCGTCGGTCGGCCCGGACCGCGCATTCGAGGTGGGCATGCGGTACGCGGCCGGCCAGCTTGGTTTCGAGTGGACCGGGCGGTCGCCCGGCAGATAAGCCTTAAGGAGGCCCGGTGGCCGGTGGACATATCCAGCTGATCTCGCTGACCAAACGGTTCACCGAAGTCGCGGTGGACGACGTCGATCTCACCGTGGACAGCGGCGAGTTCTTCTCCCTGCTCGGGCCCTCCGGCTGCGGCAAGACGACCACACTGCGGCTGATCGCCGGCTTCGAGCAGCCCACCGCGGGCAAGATCATGCTCGACGGGACCGACATGTCCGGGGTACCGCCGCACAAGCGCAACGTGAACACGGTGTTCCAGAGCTACGCGCTGTTCCCGTTCATGTCCGTGTTCGACAACGTCGCGTTCGGGCTGCGCTACCAGAAGCTGCCCAAGCGTGAGATCAACACCAAGGTCAATGAGGCCCTGGACCTGGTCGAGCTGCGGTCCTACGCGAAGCGGCGGCCGGGCGCGCTGTCCGGCGGCCAGCAGCAGCGGGTGGCGCTGGCCCGGGCGCTGGTCCTCGGGCCCGCCGTGCTGCTGCTCGACGAGCCGCTCGGCGCGCTGGACGCCAAGCTGCGCCGCTCGCTCAAGGTGGAGCTCAAGGCGCTGCAGGAGCGGGTCGGCATCACGTTCCTCTACGTCACCCACGACCAGGAGGAAGCACTGACCATGTCGGACCGGCTGGCGGTGATGCACGAAGGCAAGATCGTCCAGATCGGCACCCCGCGGCGGATCTACGAGGAGCCCGCGGACACCTACGTGGCCGACTTCCTGGGCGTGTCAAACCTGATGGAAGTGGACGTGGTGGACCAGGGCCCGGGCACCCGGTGCTCGGTCCGGATCGGCGAGTCCACGCTGGACGTGGACCGGTCCGACGTAGCCTCGCTGGGTGCCGCGCATGCGGTGATCCGCCCGGAGCGGGTGCGCATCGAGGAGCACAGCTCGGCCGGGCCGAACCGGATCCCGGGCATGGTGGAGCGGCTGGTCTTCCTGGGCGCGGCCACCCAGGTCATGCTCCGGCTGGCGCCCGGCGCCCAGTTGCAGGCGCTGGTGCAGAACGACGGCGACCACCCGCAGCACCTGGCCCAGGGCACCCCAGTGCAGGTGTATCTGGCCCCGGACGCGCTCCGGGTGCTGCGCGGCAGCGCGCTGGGCGCCGCCGAGGAAGACGAACTGCGGGTGACCAGCGCGCCGGCCTAGGCCGGCTGACTCAGAGTGAGAGCGGCTGTGCGCGTGGAGCAGGGCAGCGGGCGGACCGGCCGGGATAGGATCTTCGACGTCGCTGCGAAGCAGCTTTGAATGAGTTTGGGCCGGTTTACCGTTTTTGGGCGAGCACCACGAGGTGCCGGGTGGGGTGTCTGGAGGAACGATGACCGAGGTCCCTCCGGTACTGCCCGGCGTCGACACGAGCCGTCCGAGCGCGGCCCGGATCTATGACTTCATGCTGGGCGGGTGCCACAACTTCCCGGTCGACCGGGAAGCGGCGGCCAAGGTGATCGACGTGGTGCCGGAGTTCACCGAGATCGCCTGGGCGAACCGCGGCTTCCATCAGCGGGCCGCCCGCTGGATCGCCGACCAGGGCATCAGCCAGTTCCTCGACATCGGCTGCGGCCTGTTCACCGTGGGCAACACGCACGAGGTGGTCCGTGAGGTCCGGCCGGACGCCCGGGTGGTCTACGTGGACCTGGACCCGATGGTGGCGCAGCAGTCCACCGTGCTGCAGGGTGACCCGGACGCCACGTTCATCCAGGCCGACCTGCGCGACCCGGCCCCGTTGATCACGGACCCGCGGCTGGCTGAGCTGGTCGACTTCACCCGGCCGGTCGGCCTGGTGCTGACCGCGGTGCTGCACTTCGTGGCGGACGGGTCCGGCCCGGGGCGGCTGCTCCGCGCCTACCTGGACCAGCTCGCGCCGGGCAGCTTCGTGGCGCTGTCGCACGCCACCTCGGACGGCGTGCCGCCGATTGCGGTGCAGCGCTGGCAGGACGTGTACGCGGAGGCCGCGGTCCAGTTCCACCCGCGGTCCCGGAGCGCCATCGCCCGGCTCTTCGACGGCCTCGACCTGGTGCCGCCGTACCAGGGGGCCGCAGCCGAGGTCGCGCATCTGGGCCTGTGGGGCTGTGAGGACCCCCGGCTGGCGGACAGCGACAGCTCGCGGTGGGGGTACTGCGGGGTGGCCCGGGTCCGCTGAGCGCCGTGGTTACTCGGTGCCGGCGATCGTGGTCAGCGCCTGCACGCCGCCGCCCCGCTCACCCCGGGTGAGCCAGCGGTAGCCGATGTACCCGATGGTCGCGATCACGAAGGTCATGACCAGCATGATCGTGCCGAGCGCGTTGAGCGCCGGCCCGCCGTTGCCGCCGCGCTGGGTGGAGTAGATGTAAACCGACATGGGCGTGTTGGATGCGTTGGAGTTAAGCAGGTCGACCAGCACGAAGTCGTCAATGACCCCGGAGAAGACCAGGACGGCGCTGGCGAAGATGGCCGGCGCCAGTAGCGGCAGCATCACTCGGCGCATGGTTTGGAACTGGTTGGCACCGAGATCGGCGGCGGCCTCCTCGTACTGCTTCCCGATCGACGCCAGCCGGGCCTGCACGATGATCGCGGGCCAGCTGACGTTCCAGGTGACCAGGGCCAGGGTCTCGGCCAGGGTGCCCAGGTGGACGGTGGTGAACAGCACGGTGAAGACGAAGAACATCGCCACCCCGAAGATCAGCTCCGGGATGACGAAGGACAGCAGCATGATGAAGTTGAAGCTGGCCGATGTGTACCCGCGCCACCGGTTGATGCCCAGCGCGAACGCCACCCCGAGCGGCACCGCGATCAGCGTGGTGTAGACCGACAGCCGGAGCGTCTGCACCACGGCCGCGTGCAGTTCCGGGTTGTGCAGCACCGAGTTCAGCGGATCGCTGAAGTACCAGCGCCAGGAGAAGCCCTGCCAGACGCTCTGCGACTTTCCGTTGTTAAAAGAGAAGAGAACGGCGATCCCGATCGGCACCAGCGACCAGATCAGGTAGAGCCAGGTGAAGCCTTCCAGGAACCAGGGGCGGCGCCATGGATTCGCCCGCGGGCGCCACACCCTCGGCTGCCGTCCCGGTGCCTGCGTGGCCTCCTTGGCAGGCGCTGTCGTGGTCATGCCGCCTCCCGGGCGGACCGGTTGGTGGCCACCACGTAGTAGACCATCGGGGCGACCAGGACCAGCAGCAGGAGCAGGGAGAACACGGCTCCCTGGCCCTGGAACGCAGGAGTGGACAGTTCCTGGTTGATCACGTTGCCGATCATTGACGTGTTGGTGGTGCCGGACATGAGCTGGTTGGTGTAGTAGTCGCCGATCATCGGCAGCACGGTGATCAGCATGGCAGTCATGATCGTTTGCCGGGACAGCGGCAGCGTGACGTGGATGAACGTGCGCACCCGGTTCAGGCCGAGGTCCCGGCCGGCTTCGATCAGCGCCGGGTCGATCCGGTCCAGCCCGGCGTACAGCACCAGGATCAGGTATGGGATGTAGCCGTAGACCAGGCCCAGGATCACCGTGACGTGCTGCCCGCTGAGCCAGTTGATGGGATGGCTGGTCAGGTTCAGGGCGGTCAGCGCCTTGTTCACGTAGCCGTTGACCTGGAGCAGATCGACCCAGGCCAGCATGCGCATCATGTAGCTGATCCAGAATGGGGCGATGAGCAGCACCAGGAACAGGCCCTTGCGGCGGCCCGCGAACCTGGCCACGAAGTAGGCGGCCGGGTAGCCGATGATCAGGCACAGCAGTGCCGCGACCGCGACGTAGATGATCGTCCGGACGATGATCGGCCCGGCGAAGGCGGTGGGACCGACCAGGTCGTGCCAGACGCCGATGAAGTTCGTCGAGCTCCAATGCAGCGGGTTCCATACCGCGATGGGCGTGCCGAACAGCTGGTTCAGCTGCCCGCCGGCGATGGCCAGCACCACGTAGAACGGCACGATGAACAGCAGCGTTAGCCAGATGATCCCGGGTGCGGCAAGGGCAATCCAGAACAGCCGGTGTGGCTGCCGCGGCTGGCGGCGGGCCCGGAGCAGTCCGGTGTCGGCTAGGGCCACTGGCTACACTCCCTTGCTCGCCGCCTGCCAGGCCTGCTCCCAGAGCAGGTTGGTCTGGGTGGGGAGCTGGAGTTCCATCACCCCTCTGCGGAAGTACGAAGGGAGCACGACCGTGGACATCAGGCTGGGCGGCAGGATCTGCTCCTTGACCAGCCGCTGCGGGGTGACCTCGGTGAGCGGCTGCATGTAGCCGTTCCAGCTGATGTTGGTGAGCGCGTTCTGCAGGTCGAGCATGTAGTTCATGAACAGATGCGCGAGGACCGGGTTGGACGCGGTGCGCAGGATGGTGATCAGGTCGTTGCCGACCGGGCCCTTGCCATCCGGCGGGAACCAGTAGCCCACCACGTCGACCGGAACGCCCTTGGGCATGTACGACTGAGCGGCGGCGATGTCACCTGACCAGGCGTGGTGGATCCAGGTCTGCCCGCTCGGGATCTGTGTGTAGTCGTTGTTATTGATCTGCATGTTGGTGAGGCTGGACAGATTCTGCAGCGCCTGGCCGGAATTATCGATCTGGGTGGGACTGGTGGTGTTCAGGTTGTAGATCCCGTTCTTCATCAGCCCGAGGCTGATCCCCTCCCGGTAGTCGTCGAGGATCGCCACCTTGCCCTTGTACTTCGGCTGCCACAGCATGGACCACGGGTTGGCCATCTGGTAGGGGTTCTCGGGCACATGGTCCTTCCGCCACGAGATGCCCGTCGTGTAGATCGTGTACGGCACCGTGTATTGCCACTTGCGGTCGTAGAACGGGTTCTGGTAGTCCGGCCAGGCCTGGGAGATGTTCGGGATGTAGCTGTGGTTGATCGGCTGGATGAACTTCTGCGCGATCAGCGGGCCGAGTACGTCGATGGTGACGCCGAGGAACACGTCGAAGCTGACCTGCCCGCTGTGGATCTTGGCCAGGGCCTCGTCCATCGTGTTGAACGTGCTCACCTGGACCTTGACGTTGTACTTCTTCGCGAAGGCGTTCACCACCGCCTGATTGATATAGGCGGTCCAGTTGTAAATCTTCAGCGTGGTGTTTGTCTCCGCAGCCAGCCCGCTCTTGATCGGCTTGTTGTCTGGGTAGATCGGCCAGGTTACCGGGTGGTTCGGCCGGGGCAGCGGCAAGGCGGTGGTGCCGCCCGAGCTGGATGTGCCAGCACTGGAGCCGCAGGCCTCCAGCAGCGAGCCGACCCCGCCCAGCACCAGCCCGGCCCCTGCGGTCTGGCGCAGGAAGTTCCGCCGGGTCAGCCGCCACGGCCCACCCTCTTCGGTCCAGCCTTCTCGTGGGTGCATCGTTCTGGTCACCTCTCTCAGGTGCTCTCAGGCCCCGGGGTTGGCCGAGCGCTCCCACGCCTGATGAACTTTGACTGAACGGTCCGTCAACAGCACTCCTACTCCTGTGACACAGACGAGCGCAAGACCCGGCATGTCACAGATCGGTCCAGCCGCTGACCGCCTCGGCGAACCTGGCAAAATTCGCCACGAGCAGGTCGATGTCTGACTCGTCGTGCTGGACCGAGATCAGCCACTGCTCGATCTTGCCCCACGGTGGCAGGAATACGCCCCCGTTGTGCTGGAACAGCCAGTGCGCGTGGCTGTACCGATCGTCGATGCCCAGGAAGCCGCGGTAGTTGCGGACCGGTTTCGGGGAGAACACCACGCAGCCCTTGGCCCCCACCGCGACTACGTGCGCCTGCAGGCCGGTGCGGGCGATCTCCCGCTCGATGCCGGTCACCGCCTGCGCGCGCAACAGGTCGATGCGCTGGTACGCCTCGGGCGTGGCTACCTCGGTGAGCATGGCCCGGCAGGCGGCGATGGCCAGCGGGTTGCCGTTGAACGTGCCCACCATCTCGTAGTCGTTGTTAGCCACGTGCGCCATGACCTCGGCCGAGCCGCCGATGGCCGCGATGGCGACGCCGCCACCGATGGCCTTGGCCAGGGTGATGATGTCCGGGGTGACCCCGGTCAGCCGGGTCACGCCGCCCGGCCCGGCGGTCAGGCCGGTCTTGACCTCGTCGAAGGTGAGTAGCGCGCCGTGGGAGTGCAGCAGGTCCTTCAGGCCCGGCAGGAAGCCTGGCTCGGGCTCGATGATGCCCGCGTTCATCATCACCGGCTCGATGATCATCCCAGCGACCTGGCCCGGGTGCTGTTCGAGCAGGCGCTGCACGGAACCGAGGTCGTTGAACGTGGCGACCAGGGTGAGCCGCATGATGGCCTCGGGGATGCCGGTGCTGGACGGGAACGGAGTCGGGTCCCCGGCCGGGTCAACCTCCTCGGGCTCCGGGGCCACCGACACCTGGACCGAGTCGTGGTGGCCGTGGTAGCCGCCCTCCACCTTGATGATCAGGTCCCGGCCGGTGATGGCGCGCATCAGGTGCACGGCGTCCATGGTCGCCTCGGTGCCCGAGTTGGCGAACCGCCACAGCGGCAGGCCGAACCGGCGGGCGAGTTCCTCGCCGACCGCGACCGCGCCGCGGGTGGGCTGGGCGAAGTGCGTGCCCAGGCCGACCTGGCCGCGCACCGCCTCCACCACGGCCGGGTGCGCGTGGCCGGCCAGCGCCGCGCCGTACCCGCCGTGCAGGTCGACGTACTCGTTACCGTCCACGTCGTAGATCTTGGAACCCTTGCCGTGGCTGAGCCAGACCGCCTGCGGGACGGTGATCTGCCAGCTCGAGGTGACCCCGCCAGCCAGGCTGTGGCTGGCCAGGCCGGCCATCCGGGCGGACTCCGGCTGCCGCTCGACGAAGATCTTTTCTTGCTCGGCGATGATGTCCTGGAGATTGGCGGAAGGCCCTGGCTGTGGGCTCGGCACGGTCCTGCTCCTTTGGCCTGGCGCCGCCGGGTCAACCCGGTGGCGCTCGTGGCTGACTGAACGTTCAGTCTACGAGCCGGGGCCGGCCGCTGACAAGACTCCAGGACCGCGGCACCGGGCCGCCGCCGCGCGCCCGCCATCAGCGCGGTGACTTATGCCCAGCCCGCGGGGCATAAGTCACCGCGCTGACGCAGTAGCTCAGGTGCAGGCGGTGCCGTTGATGGTGAAGCTGGTCGGGGCGGCGTCGCTGCTGGCCCAGGTGCCCTGCATGCCGAGCGTGGTGCTAGGTACGGCCGGAGACGGGCTCCTTGCCAAGATACATTGATCACCGTTACATTGCGCTCATGGGCGATGCGCTTCGTGAGCCCACCTTCCTGATCCTGGCCGCGCTGGCCCCCCAGCCGCTGCACGGTTACGCGATCATCGGTGAGGTGGCCGCGCTGTCCGGCGGCCGGCTGGAGCTGCGGCCCGGCACGCTGTACGGCGCGCTGGACCGGCTGGCCGCCGAGGGCATGCTGGAGCCGGACCGGGAAGAGGTGATCGAGGGGCGGCTCCGCCGGTACTACCGGCTGACCGACACCGGCGCGAGCGTGCTGGACCAGGAAGCGGCCCGCCTGCAGCACAACGCCGACGCGGCCCGGCAGCGGCTGGCCCAGCGGGCCCGCCCGGTCAGCCTGGCGACCAGCCGGCTGGGGGAGTGACGACGCCGGGCGCGCTCAGCCAGGTCAGCACGTCGAACGTGTACAGCCCCTGCTTGACGCCGGGGTCGTTGGCCAGGATCTGGCGGACCTCGTCCAGCGAGTCCTTCTGGTACACGCCCAGCCCGCAGATGCTCTCCTCCTCGGCCGGGCTGTCCCGGACCGGCCCGGCGGCCAGCTGCTCGCCGCTCGCCACATTGCTCAGGTTGTAGGCCAGGTGCTCGCGGAAGATCCGCTCCCGGGATTCCTCGTCGAAGTCGTCGTACTGCCGGCTGCGCCGGAGCAGCCCCACCTGATAGGTGGCCAGCTGAGGCGGGTTACTCATCCGCGTCACCTCCATCCGAAACACGGGCATCCGAACCACGAGCACAAGCAGCGCCGAACCGGTCCAGGATGCGGGCCCAGCCGGCCGCATAGCCGCCGCTGGCATAACCGCCGGGCAGCGCGCAGTCCTCGGCCAGCTGCTGGTCGGTCAGCGCGTCCCAGCCCCGGTGCTCCACGGTGACCCGGGTCAGCGCCGGGCCGAGCGCGGCGAAGGACAGCTCGACCTCGGTCGGCACCGGCGTCATCGTCCAGGTCATCGCGAACCGGGCCGGCGGCTCCCAGGCGAGCAGCTCACCCCAGTCCACCTCGGTGCCATCCGCCCAGGTCTCGTAGACCCGGCCGCCGGCCCACGGCTGCACGGTGACCGAGCGGACCTGGTCCTTCCCGGCCGAGAACGGCACGGCCGGCCACCACGCGCCGATGGTGGCGACGAACGTGTCGAACGTGTGCCGGACGTCGCTGCGCACCGTGGTGGATTGCCGTACCGGCGGGCGGCGCAGCCGGTCAGCCAGCGCTCGCGGCGTGCTCATCGTCACTGATCCCTCGCTCTGCCTCGACGATCTGGCGGGCGGCATCCAGCGACGCCGCCCACATCTCGGTCAGGAACTCGCGCAGCCCGGCCAGCCCCTCCGGCCGGGCCCGGTACAGCCGCCGGGTGCCGTCCCGGCGCTCGGTCAGCAGCCCGGCCTGCTTCAGCACGGTCAGATGCTGGCTGACCGCGGTCCTGGTCACCTCGAAGGCCGCCGCGATCTCCCCGGCGGCCAGCTCCTCGTCGGCGACCAGCCGCAGGATGGCCCGGCGGCGCGGCTCGGCGATCGCTTTCAGCGCCTCGTCCGTGCTCCGCTCTCCCGCCGTTGCCACACCTGCCCCTCCTGCCCAACGTTCTTTGGTAGTAATCGCTAACGTAAGTGAACTCAAACGTTAGTGTCAACTGACAAAAGAGCGGAGTTGGACCGTGGGGCGGAGTCAGCCGGCCAACCGGATCAGGCGGCCGACCGGGTGCGCCGCCGGGCTGGCGCGAAGCGCTGCCAGAGCAGCCGCCAGCCGAGCTGGAACAGGCCGAGGAAGGCGAGCGCGACCAGGATGAACGCGAACGCGGTGCCCTGCCCGGCCAGCACCCGGAGGATCATCCCGATGGCCACTGTGCCCAGCCAGACACCGACGCCGGTGGGCAGCAGCGCGGTCGGCCGCCGCCAGAACCGGGTCGCCAGCAGCCCGGCCACCGTACCCGCGGCGAACGGCCAGAACGTGTCCCACAGCCCGGCCGGCCCGCCGCCCGCGTGGTGATTAGCCCGGCCGATCACCACGAACAGCAGCACGCAGCCCAGATCCGCGGCAGCGGCGCCAGCAGCAGAACGCATGACCCTCCTCCCAGGCTCCGTGACCGGAACTCAACTTATCCGGACCAACATAGGCTCCTGGTGTGGGCCGCCGCACGCTGCGCCGGATCGAGGCAGGATCAGGACGCCCCGATGTGGTGCTGGAGGCCGGCCGCAACGACGTGGCCGCCTCGTGGCGGCCGGTCATGGACCTGCTCGCGCCGCGCCTGCATGTCGTCGCGTATGACCGCGCCGGGCTCGGCGGCAGCCCGCCCGCCGCCGATCCGGTCATCCTGGCTCGTCAGGTGGCCGACCTCACGTCCGTCATCACCAGCGCGACGGCCGGCCGGTGCGTGCTGGCCGGGCACAGCTGGGGCGGCCTGCTGGTCCAGTTGCTGGCGGTGCACCGTCCGGACCTCGTGGCCGGGCTGGTCCTGGTCGATCCGGCTCATGAGCAGCTGACCGAGGAACTGCCCCCGGTGGCCCGGCGCGGGCTGCGGCTGGCCCGGCTGGGCCGGCCTGACGAGCTGCGCGGCGACACCGCGGCCAGCCTGGCCCTGCTGCACGAACTCCGCCAGGCCCAGCCGCCGTTTCCCGACGTGCCGGTCGTGGTGCTCAGCGCCACCCGCGGCTTCCCGCGCCGGTTCCGGGCGCACTGGACGGAGCTGCAGGCCAGCCTGGCCGCGTCCGCTCCGCGCGGCCGCCACATCGTGGTGCACGGCAGCGGCCACCAGATCCACCGGCAGCGGCCGGACCTGGTGGCCGGTGCGATCCGGCAGGTGGCCGCCGAGGCCGGAGCCGACGGTGCGGCCTGACGTGACCCGCGCCGGGCGGCGCAGCCGGGCGTACACTCGCCAGGTGCTAATACCAGGCCGCGGCCGCCCGGCTGACGGTGGGCGATGGCCCGGCTGCTGATCGTGCAGCACACCTCCTCGCCGTCCATGCAGGCGATGCTGGAGGCCGTGCTGGCCGGGGCGAGCACCGACGAGATCGAGGATGTCGAGGTGGTGGTCCGGCCCGCGCTGGCCGCGACCGCCGTGGACGTGCTCGGTGCCGATGGCTACCTGCTCGGCACGCCAGCCAACATCGGCTACATGTCCGGCGCGCTCAAGCACTTCTTCGACACGATCTACTACCCCTGCCTGACCGCGACCCAGCGCCGGCCGTATGCACTGTACGTGCACGGCAACAGCGACACCGGCGGCGCGGTGCGGGCGGTCGAGTCCATCGCCACCGGGCTGGGCTGGCGACGGGCCCGGCCGCCGGTCACCGTACTGGGCGATCCCGGGCCCGCGGACCGCGAGGCGTGCTGGGAACTCGGTGCCATGATGGCCGCGGAACTGGTCACGTGATCCTCACCGTCTCGCTGAACGCCAGCCTGCACGTCAGCTACGAAACGAGACGGGTCGCCTGGGGCGCGGCCAACCACGTCAGCCGGATGTTCACCCGGGCCGGCGGTGGCGGCCTGACGGTGGCCCGGGTGCTGACCGGGCTGGGCGAAGAGGTAGTGGCGGCCGGCTTCGCTGGCGGTGGCGCCGCCGACCTGATCGAGGCCGACCTGGCCCGGTCCGGCGTGGCCACCGCGTTCACCCGGATCGGCCACGAGTCGCGCCGGGTGGTCGAGGTGCTGGATGAGGCCCGCGAGCAGAGCACTCGGCTGACCGAGCCGGCCCCGTTCATCACCACCGAGGAACTCGGCCGGTTCGCGCGCGAGTACCGCAAGCTGCTGTCCGGCATGGACGCCGTGGTGCTGAGCGGCGCGCTGCCCGCGGGGCTGCCGGTCGATGTCTATGCCTCGCTGGCCAGCTACGCCGCCGAGGCCAGCGTGCCGGCCATCGTGCACGCGGGCGGCCCGGTGCTGTGGCACAGCCTGGACCGGCATCCGGCGCTGGTGCTGGCCGCGTCCACCGCGGGCGCGCCCGGCGCCGGGATGTCGTCCGGCCCGGCCGACCTGGTGGGCCGCGGCGCGGCCGCGGCGGCCATGGTGTCCGGCCCGGCCGTGCTGGCCGCGGCGCAAGGCCAGGGCTGGCGGGCCGCGCTGGACGACCTGCCCGGCCTGTCGTTGTCCGGCGAGGCGGTGGTGGCCGGCCTGCTGCCGGCGGTGGCACGCGGCTGGACCTGGCCGGATACGCTGCGGCACGCCGTCGCGCTCGGCGCGGCCGCCGATCCGGCCGGCGAGGTCGACCTGGACGGCTACGAACTACTCTCCGCCGAGGTCAGGCTGACGCCGGCCAGCTGAGCTAACTCGCCCGGCTGGGCCGAGCCAGGATTCCGGCCCGGGCGGCGGGCCAGGCTGGCCGCCCAGGCCGCCGCGGTCACCAGCAGCGGAACGCCAGTAGCCGCCAGCCCGGGCGTGCTGTCGTGCGCGGTGGCTAGCAGCGATCCGAGGAAGACCAGGTACGAGCCGATGATGAGGGCCCCGGTGGCGCGGCGCACCCCGCCATCGCGGTAGGTGAACGCCATCGAGACCGCGGTCAGCCCGAGGTACCAGACCGCGATGAGCACGGAATGCACCGACGTCGCGCCCAGCCCGGTGATCGTGGCGGGCAGCAGCAGCCCGGCCGTGACGTTCAGCGTGTTGCTGTTCAGCGTGGTGCTCAGCATGGCCGCGCCGCGGCCGCGGGCCGCCAGGTACACTGCGGCCACCGCGTTGGGCAGGCTGGTCACCGCGGCCAGCACCACCCCGCCGGTGACGATCTGCGGCACCCCGAAGTGTGCGCCGAGCGAGGTGGCCGTGCGTTCCATCAGCACGCTGGCCGCCACCACGATCAGCAGCGCCGCCGCGGCGACCAGCACGTCCCGGCGGCGGCCGAGCGGAGGGTGGATGACCTCCTCGAGTTCCTGCTCCTCCTCGGAGATGGCCACCGCCAGCCAGTCTTCCCAGCGCCGGGCGACCGGCAGGCGGCCGAGCCGGGCCCGGCCCGCGCCGAGCAGGACGAGATAGGGGAGCAGGACTAGGAGCACCGCGGCGAGCCCGGCGCCGGGCGGGACCGTGCCAGTCGTGGTGACCAGGCAGACCACGGCCACCCAGAGCCCAACGGACCCGCCCAGTAGCACCACCTTGCGGTGCAGCGCGATCCTGCCCGCCACCAGCGCGCCCAGGCCGAGCAGTGCGGCCAGGTTGAACACGTTGGAGCCGATGATGACGCCCGCGCCGACCTTCTGCTGGTGCTGGGCCAGCGCGCTGACCGCCGAGGTGATCTCCGGTGCGTCGGCGGCCAGCGCGGCCACCATGCCGAGCAGTGCCTCGGACAGGCCCAGCCGTTCCCCGATCCGCTCCAGCCGGGTGACCAGCAGATAGCTGGTGGTCAGGCTGGTGACCGCGCCGAGGCAGAACGCGACGACCTGGACGGCGACCGGCACTGGGCTGCGTTCCTTCCGCATGCGGGCAGGATGCCGACCAGTCTTCCCGGCGCACCTGCGGCCAGCTTATCGCCCAGCGCAAACCGACATATGTAGGCTACATATGTCGGTTTGCCGGAGGTCACCAGGGATTGGGCGTGGAGTTGCCGTAGACCTGGTCCTGGAGTTGCCGCGCGGTAGCCGCCGTGCCGCACACCGGCGGGGCCAGCTTGGCGTTGGCCGCGGTCCAGTTGGCCCAGGCGATCAGCGAGTACTGCAGCGCCTTCGGGTTCTGGTTCCCGGTGTTGGCCGGCACCCACAGCCCGCCCTGCTTCACCCAGGGGGTGCCGAACTCCAGGTAGTGCGTGCGGTGCCCGGCGATGGTGAACGTCTGCGGGTACGGCCCGGGCCGGCTGTGCCCGGACCACCAGCTGGTGAAGTTGCTGGCGTTCGTCGTGTCGATGCTGACCTGGCCGTGGCTGAACCAGTCCAGGCCGGTTCCGGGGCGCAGCCCGGCCTGGTCCACCGCACACTGCACCATCAGCGCGGGCGCATCCGCGGCCCGCGCGGCGTACGGGTCGGCCATGGCCGCGCTGCGGCTGGCCGTGTGCTTGGGCGGGACCACCGCGAAGTGGCAGCCGGCCAGGATCACCGCCGCGGCCAGCGCCGCGGCCGCGCGGCCGCTCCGTGCCAGCATCCGCCCCATGCCCGCCTCTCACCCGCACCGTCGGTGTCCGCTCCCTTGTACCGTACGGCGGCCGGCTGGGTGCCAGTTATCCGGCAAAGTAGGGGTAGGGCTGGGCGGACGCGGCAGACCGTGATCTACTCCGGAGTAGTGTTTCTGTGGAGGTGAGCCATGGCGCTCGCGTTCTGGCGCCGCGCCGAACAGGATCCGAGCTGGACCGCGCTGATCGAGCCGGACGGCACCCGGGTCACCGCGGGCGAGTTGCTGGCCCGGGTGAACCAGCTGACCCACCTGCTGCGCGGGCTGGGCCTGCGGCCCGGAGACGGCATCGCGGGCGTGCTGCCGAACGGGTCACCGGCGCTGGAGGTCTACCTGGCCGCGCTCCAGGGCGGCTGGTACTACACCCCGATCAACTGGCACTTCACCGCCGCCGAGATCGCCTACATCGTGGCTGACTGCGAGGCGAAGGCGTTCTTCGTGCATGAGCGGTACGCCGCGGTCGGCCCGGCCGCGGCCGACCAGGCCGGGCTCCCGGCCACCAGGCGGCTCAGCTACGGCGAGGTGCCTGGGTTCACCCCGGTCCGCAACCTGCTGGCTGGCCAGCCGACCACCATGCCCGCGGACCGCACGGCCGGCTCTAGCATGCACTACACCTCGGGAACCACCGGCCGCCCCAAGGGCGTCCGCCGCCCGCTCAGCGGGCTTGATCCCGACGAGGCGGCCGAGCTGACCGCGGTCCTGCTGCAACTCTTCGGCGTTCCGTCTGGTCAGCCGAACGTGCACCTGGTCACCTCGCCGAACTATCACACTGCGGTCACCATGTTCGGCGCGTCTGCCATCCACCTCGGCCACACGCTGGCCTATATGGATGCGTGGGACGCGGAGCAGGCGCTGGCCTGTGTCGAGCGGTACCAGGTGACCAGCACGCACATGGTGCCAACCCACTTCAAGCGGATGCTGTCGCTGCCCGCGGAGACCCAGCGCCGGTACGACCTGTCCTCGATGCGCTGGTTGCTGCACGCCGCCGCGCCCTGCCCGGTGCCGCTCAAGCGGGCCATGCTCGACTGGTGGGGACCGGTGGTGTACGAGTACTACGCGGCCACCGAGGGGGGCGGGACGCTGGCCACCCCGCAGGACTGGCTGGAGCGCCCGGGCACGGTGGGCCGGTCCTGGCCGATCAGCGAGGTGATGATCGCCGATGATGATGGGGCCGAGTGCCCGCCCGGCAAGCCCGGCACGGTGTACATCACGATGGGCCTCGACTTCGAGTACAACGGTGACCCGGCCAAGACGGCGGCGGGCCGGCTGCGCGGCTTCTTCACCGCCGGGGACATCGGCTACCTGGACGAGGACGGGTTCCTGTTCCTGTGTGACCGCAAGTCGGACGTGATCATCTCCGGCGGGGTGAACATCTATCCAGCCGAGATCGAGGCGGAGCTCATCATGCATCCGGCCGTGGCCGACGTGGCCGTATTCGGCATTCCGGACGACGAGTGGGGGGAGCGGGTGCTGGCCGTGGTGCAGCCCGCGGCGGGCCAGCAGCCGGGGCCGGCGCTGGCCGCGGAGATCCTCGCCTGGCTGGACGGGAAGCTGGCCCGGCTGAAGTGGCCGAGCGCCATCGACTTCACCGCCGAGCTGCCCCGCGACCCGAGCGGGAAACTGCTCAAGCGCCGCCTCCGTGAGCCGTACTGGCAGGCCGCGGGCCGGTCGATCTAGCCCACCGTGCTAGCTCACCCTGCTAGCTGACACTGGCGGTCTGGCTGAGCACGTCGAGCAGCCGTGCGATGGCGGGCGGCTCGGGGCTCTGGCCGTAGGTCACCGCCAGCACCTCGCGGTGCGATCCGGGCAGCGCCGCGGTCTGGATGCCCGGATGCCGGGCCGCGCGGAGCGCGAGGCCGGGCAGCGTGGTGACGCCCAGGCCCGCTGCCACCAGGGCCTGCACCGCGACGAAGTCGTCGGTGGTGAACGCTATCTTCGGCGAGAAGCCGGCCAGCTCGCACTGCCAGACCAGATAGCTGCGGCACCGCTCGCAGCCGCCGATCCAGCGCTGGTCCGCGTACTCGGCCAGGTCCGGCCGCTCCGGCAGCGGCTGGGCGTCGCCGCTGACCGGGCCCCGGGTCACCAGGTAGATCGGGTCGTCCAGGATCAGCCGGGACCGGGTGCCGTCGTCTTGGTCAGTGGGTGGGCCGGCCGCCGCGCCGTCCTGGTAGTGCCGGAACACCAGCGCGACGTCCACGTAGCCCGCGCGCAGCATGTGCAGCGCTTCCGGCGGCTCGGCCTCGGCCAGGCTGAGGTCCAGGCCCGGATTCTCGGCCTCGAGCCGGGTGGCCGCGGCGGGCACGATCGTGCTCAGCGCGGACGGGAAGGCGGCCAGCCGGATCCGGCCCGCCCGCAGGCCCACATGGGCGGCCAGTTCGTTCTCGGCCGCGTCGAGCCGGCCGAGGATCTCTTCGGCCCGCTCGGCCAGCAGCCGCCCGGCATCGGTGAGCCGGACCCCGCGGCCGGCCCGCTGGGTGAGCAGCGCGCCGGTCTCGGCTTCCAGCCGGGACAGGTGGTGGCTGACCGACGGCTGCGCGTAGTTCAGCGCCCGCGCCGCGGCGGTCACCGAACCGTGCCGGGCCACCGCGACCAGCACGCGCAGCCTGGTCACGTCCAGCATTCAGCAAGTATAGATCCGCTCGATTTATGCGCCATTTTTCCGGTGACCGACCTATCTGACCAGATCAGCCGCAGCCGTGATACGTGGCGTGGTAGCCGGGCGGCGGGATAGACCATCGGGGTGGGTTAGCGGGTGGCGGGGACTCGGACGGAGGAGGACGGGGGTTCGGGGATGGGGTCAGCCTCGATCAAGGCGGTGCTGGGCAAGATGCGGGCCAGTGGCCGGGGCAGCCACCAGTTCGCCTTGCCGAGCAGTTCCATCACCGCGGGGACCAGCACCATCCGGACCACGGTCGCGTCGATCAGCACGGCCACGGCCAGGCCCAGGCCGACCTGCTTCACCGAGACGTCCGCGCCGAGCACGAAGGACAGGAACACCACCACCATGATGGCCGCGGCCGCGGTGATCACCCGGGCGGTGCGGGCCAGGCCGGTAGCCACCGAGGCCGCGTTGTCGCCGGTCGCGTCGTAGCTCTCCCGGATCCGGGACAGCAGGAACACCTCGTAGTCCATGGACAGGCCGAACAGGATGACGAACAGGAACATCGGCACCCAGGTGGTCACCGGCATCTTCTCCGGGAACCCGAACAGCCGGCCCAGCCAGCCGTCCTGCACGATGAGGACGAGGACCCCGTACGCGGCCGAGATCGACAGCAGGTTCATCAGAGCGGCCTTCACCGCCACGGTGACCGAGCGGAACATGACCAGCAGCAGCACCATGGACAACGCGATCACGACGCCGATCAGCCAGGGCAGCCGCTGGCCGACCAGATTGGCGAAGGACACGTTGCCTGCGTTCGGGCCGGTCAGGTACGCGCGGATGCCGGTGCCCGCGGTGGCCCGCGGTAGCACGTGGCCGCGGATCTGGTTGACCAGCGCGTTGGTGGCCGGGTTCTGCTCCCCGGTAGTCGGGTAGGCGATCATCATGGCCGCCTTGCCGTCCTGGCTGAGCTGCGCCGGGGTGACCCGCGCGATGCCCGGGGTGGCCGCGATGGCGGCGCGCAACTGGGCCGTGCTGGTGCTGTGGGACGGCAGCGCGGCCGCCACGATCAGCGGCGCGTCGAACCCGGGGCCGAAACCCTTGGCCATGGTGGCGTAGCTCGCGTACCCCATGGTTCCGCGGCCCTGGCTGGACTCGTCGGGCATGCTCAGCTTCATGCCGAGCGCCGGGGCGGCCAGGGCCAGGATCAGCCCGGCCGAGAGCACCGCGGCCACGGCCGGCCGGCGCTGGATCATCGCCGCCCACCGTTCGGCCGCCGGGCGCTTGGCCGGCTGGCCCGCGGAAGAGGCGCCCACGGCAGGGCGGCCTCCCAGCCAGCGTGGCAGCCGCACCCGTGACGGCTTGGCCAGCCGGCGGCCGGTGAAGCCGAGCAGCGCGGGCAGCAGGGTGAGCGAGCCGAGCAGCACCATCGCGACCGTGGCGGCGGCTGCGATGGCGACCCCGTTCATCAGGGACTCGCGCAGCACCAGCAGCCCCAGCATTCCGATGATCACCGTCGTGCCCGCGACCAGCACGGTCCGGCCCGCGGTCCGCATGGCCAGCACCGCGGCGTCCTCCGGTGGGCGGCCGCCGTGCAGCCCTTCGCGGAACCGGGTGACGATGAACAGCGCGTAGTCGACGCCCACCCCGAGACCGATCATGGACGCGACGATCGGCGAGAACCCTGGCGCCGGGAAAATGTGCCCGAGCAGCGCGATCAGGGACAGCCCGGCGCCGATGCCGAGCACTGCGGTGAGCACCGGCAGCCCCATAGCCAGCAGCGAGCCGAACGCGATAAGCAGCACGATCGCGGCGGCCAGTACACCGATCCCCTCGGTCGGCCCGCCGTACGGTGTCTCGGCCTGGTCGACCACGTCGCCACCCAGCGCGAACGTCACCCCGTGCCCAGACGCGGCCCGGGCATCATGCATCAGCGACAGCGCCTCGGCGTTGCTGATGCTGGTGCCCGGGACGCCGAACTGGACGGTGGCGAACGCGATGTGCCCGTTCGCCGAGATCTGCCCCGGCATCTGGTACGGGCTGCCCACCGCGGTCACGTGCGCGGCGTGCGCGAACGGGACCAGCGCGCTGGTCACCCGGGCCCGGACGGTCGGCGAGCTGACCGGTGCGGTGGACCGGATGGCCAGCGTCAGGGTGTCCCCGGACTGCCGGTGGAAGTGCTGGTTCAGCAGGGTCTGCCCGGGGTCGTTGCCGGTGAAGTTGTTCTGGGCCGGCGCCCCGAAGCCAGTCCACAGGGTGATCAGGCAGGCCACCCCGACGAGCCAGGTGACCAGGGTGAGCCAGCGGTGCCGGTAGCACGCGCGCCCGAGCGTGCCCAGGATCCCGGGACGGAGCGTCCCCGGGGTACCGCCGGGGCGGAGCGCGGTGGATGAGCCAGGCATGTCGGTCTCCTACGAGCCGGAGGAGTGATGGCTCTTCCGATCCTGGTGGCCGGCGGCATCCGGCACGTCCTGCCAGCGGAGACACTTTGACCCCGGTCAGGACCCCGGGGCGTACTCCGCGGGGAGTAGCCGTCCTGCTCCCCGCGGAGGCAGGGCCCAGGTCAGCGGCAGGCCAGCACGGACTGCGGGAAGCCGGGCCGGGGGTGCCGGATGTGCAGCGCATTGCCCTGCTGCCTGAGGAACAGGGTGATCAGCCAGCTGTCGCAGCCGGCGCCGTCCGGGCTGTTCGCCGGGTTCTGGTGGCTGATGAAGGCCACCGTGGCGGCCAGGCCGTGCGGCCCGGTGGCGGCGAGCTGGGTCAGCGTGGCCCCGGAGTCGAAAGTGCCCGCGTAGCCGGTGCCGAAATGGCTCATGGTCCGCTGGATGGAGGGTACGAACAGGCTCTGGTATTCAGCGAAGTTCTGGCTGTTGATCGACTCGAAGTAGGTGGTCAGCAGGGCCACCACCTGGCGCACGTGCGGCACGTGGGCGGCCAATGGGGCGACGGCCAGCACCGCGTTGCCGACCGGGGCGGCCGGGATGGCCCGGCGTGTCACCGGCGGCGACGCGGACGCCCGGGGTAGCGGCGCGGCCGAGCCGTGCCCCGCGGGCTGCGTCGATCCCGGGTGCCCGGTGCCGGTGGCCAGCCCGGTGCGCTGCGTGTGCAGGCTGGCCGACGCCGCGCTCGGCTGCGCGTACAGCTGGCTGACCTGCCAGGTGGCGATCCCGGCCGTGCTCACCAGGGCCAGCGTGACCACCATGGCCGCGATCGTCATGCGGTGCCCGGACCAGCCAGGCCGGCGCCTGTTGCCCGGGGCCGCGCGCCGCGATGGCGCTGCGGGCGCGGCCCCGGCCAGCCCGTCAGCCTGCGGGTGGCTGACGGGAGACAGTGCATCGAACCAGGTAGGCGGGGCGGACCCCACGCGCAGCGGGGCGCTGTCGAATGGCCCTCGCCCGGCCGGTCCGGAGCCGACCAGGGCAGCGCCGACCGGGGCAGCGCCGACTGGGGCAGCGCTCGGTTGCTCGGGGCTGACCGGCGTTCCGCAGCCAGCGCAATAGCGGGGCGACTCGCCGACCGGTATCCCGCAGTCCGGGCAGAACCGCATAGCGTGCTCCCCTGGCTCCCTCAAGCCCTGCGCCTGATGTGGCCATTGTGGTGCGGATTCGGCTCGTTCCGGAATACTCGGAAACGTCCTGTTAGTGCCCTGTAATCGTTACCCGCGAGTACTTTCTCGCCGTCTGAAGTCCCCGTACCCGCAGCGGAGCGGCAGGTCAGCCGCGGTCCTCCAGCAGCGGCCGCCGCGGGTCGCGGGCCGGCTTATCGGGCCGCCCGGCCGCGCGGCGCCGCCGCCAGGCAATTCCGGACAGCGCTTCCAGCACCACCCGGCTGGCCAGGAACGCGGTGACCTCGGCGTGGTCGTACGGCGGGGCGACCTCCACCACGTCCACCCCGGCCACCGGCAGCTCCATGGTGATCCGGCGGACCGCGTCCAGCAGCTGCCGCCCGGTCAGCCCGCCTGGCTCCGGGGTGCCGGTGCCGGGTGCCATACCGGGGTCGACCACATCGACGTCGACGGAGAGGAACACGCCGTCACAGTCATCGAGCGCGATGCTGAACGCCTCGGTCAGGCAGTCATCCAGGCCACGCGCGACGACTTCGGTCATCTCGTAGCTGCGCATGTGCTGGCCCGCCATCCAGTCCAGGGTCTCCGGCTCGGGCCAGTAGCCACGCAACCCGATCTGCAGGAAACGGTCGCCGCGCACCGCGCCGGACTCGATCAGCCGGCGCATCGGGGTGCCGTGCCCGTACAGCGAGCCGAACTGGGTGTCGCCGGTGTCGGCGTGCGCGTCGAAGTGGATCATGGACAGCCGTCCCCAGCCGACGTGCCGGGCCACGCCGGTCGCGTCCGGGAACGCGATGGTGTGGTCACCGCCGAGGATCACCGGGATGGCCCCGCCCTCGGCGGCCCGCCGCACCGCTTCCTCCAGCCGGCGCAGCGACAGCTCGGTGTCCCCGGACGGCATCTCGATGTCGCCGGCGTCCGCCACCCGGAGCTCGGTCAGCGGGTCCACGCCCAGCGCCAGGTGGGGCCGGGACCCGTCGTGCGGCAGGTAGTCGGTGAACCGGATGGCCTGCGGGCCGAACCGGGCGCCGGGCCGGTGTGAGGTCCCGCCGTCGAACGGCGCGCCGATGATCATGATGTCGGTACCCGCCCAGGACGACGGGTCCACTAGGTCCGCCCGGGGCACGCCAAGGAACGTAGCGTCCGGTCCGTACATCCCGCCCAGCCGTGCCATGACTTCTCCCCAGGTCATCGGTACACCGTTAGCGGCGCCCAGTATGCCTGCCCAGACCCGGTCCGGCCCAGGCCCGGGCTGAGCGCTCAGTCGCAGGCGTGATGGTAGGGGTGATAGCCGGCCGGCGACGCCCCGATCAGGAACGCCTGCCCGTGCTGGCCGAGGAACAGGGTGATGGCCCAGTAGGTGCATCCGGTCACGCCCAAGCTGGGCACCGGCTTTTGCGTGCTGGTGAACGTCACGGTGACCGCGAGGCCGTGCCGCGCCGTGGTGCCGATGCCGACCAGGCTGGCGGTGGAATCCCGGGTGGACTTGTATCCGCTGGCGAACGCGGCCGCGCTGAGCTGGTGCCGTACGTCGGGCAGGAACGTGCTCGCGTACTGCCGGAAGTTGTGCGTGTTGATGGCCGTGAAATAGGTCATCAGCAACCCGTCCACCTGGCTGGCCGCCGGGCTGCGGCTCAGCCCGGGCGCGATCAGCACCGTGAAGCCGCCGCTGCGCCGCGGCGAAGAGCTGGCCGCCGGTGCACTGGCCGACGGGGTGGCCGGGACCGGATGCCCAGAAGCGGCGGGTCGCGGGCTGGGCGCGGCGGCCCGCGCGGCCGAGGTGGTCTGGCTGCTGCTGGACAGCTGGGCGCCCGAGGCCATCCGGTGATGGCCGAACGCGGCCCACGCGGTCACCGAGCCGGCCAGCAGGGCCACCGCGGCCAGCGCCGCGCTGATGATCTGCGCCCGCCGCCCGGCCGAGGCATGCCGGGGATCAGCCGACGGGTAATGCAGTCGGCCGCGGCCGGGCTGGTCCCGGTCGCCGTCCGCGACCGGGTCGTCCACCACCAGCGGCAGCACGCTGGTCTCCGCCTCACCGCCAGTGAACCAGTCGTCCACGGCGTCCGGCTCGGCCCAGTAGGGATCGTCTTCCCACCACGGCGCAGGCCGGGTGTCAGCAGGCTCGGCCGGATCGAGTGGCGCGACACACCGGGCGCAGTAGCGCTGCTGCCCGGTCGCCACGTTGCCGCACCTGGTGCAGACTCTCATGACGATCCCTTTGCTCCCAATCCGTGAGCGCAACCGAGCGTGCAGAGGGTCGCCCGGCCGGGCTCGCGGGTGGCATGTGCCGACCGGGCGTGGGCGGACGCTGGCCGATCCCGCGGTGCGGATCTGCTCACCGGCGGATAGGTACGCGAAACGGGCAGTTCATGCGATTTGCCACGCTGTCCCCGCTAATCATGCCTGGACCACCGGGTCGCGCCGGTATCGCGTGGGGTGTCGCGCCAGTAACGTCCTGGCTAGCCGCGAGCCAGGTCGGCATGGCCGGCCCGCGGGCCGGGCTGGCAGGATCGGATCGTGCCCGGACGTGCAGCCGCCTTCGACGAACTCGACGAGCGCATCGTCGCCGCGCTGGTGGCGGACGCCCGGGCCAGCTACGCCGACATCGGGGCCCAGGTGGGCCTGTCCGCGTCCGCGGTCAAGCGGCGGGTGGACCGGCTGCGTGCGTCCGGGGCGATCTCCGGGTTCACCGTGACGGTGGATCCGGCCGCGCTCGGCTGGACCACCGAGGCCTACGTGGAGCTGTTCTGCCTGGGCCGGACGTCGCCGAGCAGCATCGGAGCCGCGCTCAGCAAGTACCCAGAAGTCACCGGGGCGTGCACGATCACCGGCGAGGCCGATGCGCTGCTGCACATCCGGGCGGCCGACGTGCAGCACTTCGAGCGGGTGGTAGAGCAGATCGGCGCGGAACCGTTCGTCGTGCGCACCCGCAGCGTAATCGTGCTATCGCGATTGGTCAGCCGCACCGACATCCAGCCACGGGGTGACGCCGGGCGGTAAGCACAGATCGCGTGGCAAAGCATCAGGGTGCGGTAAATTCGCCTCGAATCCGTAATAAGCCCCGCGATGGCCAGGTCACCGCCGCTACAGTCAGGCCCATGTCTGACCGTGACCTGGACCCGTCCGCCAGCACCGCCCAGTTCCGCGCGTTCGCGGACGAGCGCTCCGGTGCTGACTCCGCGCCCTGGCAGATGCGGGCCCCCCGTAACCGGGTGGCCGTCCTCGCCGCGGCCGTGGTCGTCGTGGCGGTGGTCCTGTTCCTCGTCGCCCTCCTCGTCATCGGCTAGCCAGGTCGCACATTTCTGCTTAGCTGCGATATTCCGGGAAGCCGTATTGCCCGGCCCTCGTATTAAGGCTTGGCGGCAGCGTGGCTGGGTAAATCCTCCGCGGACAACGGGGGTATACGTGCGAATTCATCTGCCCAGAGTGCTCCGGCCCTTGCCGGCTGGGTAGTGGCCTGCCCGGGGAGGGCGGGGGGCGCGCCGCTGAGCGACAGGGCAGGATGAGCAGACATGAGGGTCCGCGACGCTGTGCCGCACCCGCCTGACGCGCAGGTCGACGGCGAGGAAGCGCACCGGCTGACCGCGCTGGAGGGCCTGGCCGCCCTCTCACTCGACGCGCTCTCCTCAGTCGCGTACGGCCCCGAGGCCATCGTCATCGTGCTGGCCGCGGCCGGCACGGTTGGGCTGGACTACACGTTGCCGGTCACGCTGGCCATCGTGGTCCTGCTGGTCGTACTGGTCATCTCCTACCGGCAGGTCATCGCCGCGTTCCCGAGCGGCGGCGGGGCCTACGCGGTGTCCAGGCGGCATCTGGGCCGCCCGGCCAGCCTGGTCGCGGCCGCCTCGCTCACGGTCGACTACGTGCTGAACGCCGCCGTCGGCGTCTCGGCCGGGGTGGCCGCGCTGACGTCCGCCTTCCCTGCCCTCTACGGCGGCCGGGTGTGGCTGTGCCTGGTCGTGCTGGCGCTGATCACCGGGATCAACCTGATCGGGGTGGCCGAGGCGGCCCGCGTGTTCATCGTGCCGACGATCCTGTTCATCCTGGCCATCGCCATTGTCATCGGCAGCGGTCTGTTCCGCTCCCACCCGGTGGTCCCGCCGGTCGGCCACCTGCCCTCGGTGGCCGAGTCGGTCGGCATCCTGCTGCTGCTCAAGGCGTTCGCCTCCGGCTGCTCGGCGCTGACCGGCGTGGAAGCCATCGCCAACGCGGTGCCGGAGTTCAAGCGGCCGCGCGCGCACCGGGCCCAGCACACCGAGATGATGCTGGGCATAATCCTCGGCCTAATGCTGATCGGCATCGCGGTGCTGATCAAGAAGTTCCATATCGCCCCGTCGGCCACCACGACAACGCTGGCCCAGCTCGCGGCAGCCGGCGTTGGGCATAATGTGCTGTTTTACGGCATTCAGCTGATCACCACGGTGCTGCTGGCGCTGGCCGCGAACACGTCGTTCGGCGGGCTGCCGGTGCTGGCCAGCCTGCTGGCCAAGGACAACTACCTGCCGCACATGTTCGCGCTGCAGGCCGAGCGGCAGGTGTACCGGTACGGGATCAGCGTGCTGGCCGTGTTCGCGGCGGTGCTGCTGGTCGTGGCCCGGGGCAACACCCAGGCGCTGATCCCTGTGTTCGCAATCGGGGTGTTCGTCGGGTTCACCCTGTCCCAGGCCGGCATGGTCCGGCACTGGCACGAGCAGCACGGCCCGGGCTGGGAGGGGCGGGCGGTCATCAACGGGCTGGGCGCCGTACTGACCACGGCCGTGCTGGGCATCGAACTGGTCAGCAAGTTCACAGAAGGTGCCTGGCTGGTCGTCATCGTCATCCCGCTGCTGGTGCTGTTCTTCGAGCGGATCCACCGGGCCTACCGCCGGATCGGGGCGCAGCTCGGCATCGGCCAGCCGCTGGAGCCGCCGCAGCAGATCCCGTCGCTGGTGGTGGTGCCGGTCCAAGGGCTGTCCCGGCTGACCCGGGAAGGGATATCCGCGGCGCTTTCGCTGGGCGACAAGGTCGCCGCCGTCGAGGTCTGTTACGACAACCCGGACGCCACGGATGACCAGCATCAGCACGCCAGCTTCAGTGCCAAGTGGCACGCCTGGGACCCAGACGTGCCGCTGGTCATCCTGCATTCCGCGAAACGGCAGCTCGGCCCGCCGGTGGTGGACTACCTGCGGGCCAAGGAGATGGAGGACCCGCACCGGCGGATCGTGGCACTCATCCCGGAGGTGCAGCCGGAGCACTGGTGGCTGTGGTTCCTGCACAACCAGCGGGGCGCGGTGCTGAACCGGGCCATCATGAATGGCACCGACAACGTGGTGATCTGCCGGCTGCGGTTCAGGCTGGCCCATCTGGCCCCGGACGAGGAGTCGGGCACGATCCCGGCGGAACGCGGCTAGCCGCCGGGCTGGCTGGACTCGACCGCGGCCAGCAGGAAGTCGACCAGCTGCTCGGCGTACTGGGTGGTGTTCGCGCGCAGCGCCGGGCGCAGCTCGGCCGGAGTGGCCTGGACGTGCGTGGTCGCCCCGCCGGCCAGCGTGTCCAGCAGCAGGGTCACCGACGTGCCCGCCGGGATCTCGCCCCGGTCGATGCCGCGGTGCACGATGCCCCGGGCGGCGCGCACCTGCGAGGTGCGCAGCGCGTTGAGCCGTTCGGCTAGGCCGGGGATCAGGTCGCCGTCCAGGGCCAGCCGCAGCGCGGCCTTGCCCGCATCGCCCAGGTACAGGTCGAGCACCTGGCGGGCCAGCTGGATCAGGTCGTCGCGCAGCGTGCCGGTGTCCACATCGGCGACCATCCCGATCCGCTGCCGCAGCGCCTCGGCCAGCAGGTCTTCCTTGGCCTGCCAGCGCAGGTAGATGGACGCCTTGCCGACGCCGGCCCGCCGGGCCACCGCCTCCATGCTGAAGCCCGCCCAGCCGGCCTCGCCGAACAGCGCGACCGCCGCGTCCGCGACCCGGCGATCCACGTCCGGATCGCGGGGCCGGCCTGGCTGCATCGCGCTGATCGTCACGTGGTCCCACTTGTCGTCTCGCGGACCCATGGTGTGCGGACCCATGGTGTGCGGAGAATCGTGTGCTGAGAATATAGCCACGGCCCTGCTTGACGAAGCCCACCGGACCGGAGGACGCGTGCCCATCCCTGACGAGACGATCGGCGAATTCCTGGACCAACTGGCCGAGCGGGTGCCCGCCCCGGGCGGCGGCGCGGCCTCCGCCCTGCAGGCCGCGCAGGGCGCGGCGCTGCTCGGCATGGTGGCCAGGTACACCACCGGGGAGAAGTACGCCGAGCATCAGCTGACCATCGGCCGGATCATCACCGAGGTGGACGAACTGCGCGCGATCGCGCTGCGGCTGGCCGACGCGGACGCGGACGCGTTCCGCGCGGTGACCGACGCGTACCGGCTGCCGCGCTCCACCGAAGAGGAGCAGACGGCCCGCCAGGCGGCCATCGGCCAGGCGCTGGCCAACGCGGCCTGGCCGCCGGCCCAGGTGATCAGCGTGGCCGGGATGGTGGTGGACCTGGCCGAGGCGCTGGTGGTGATCGGCAACCGGAACGTGCTCAGCGACGTTGCGGCGGCCGCCGAATCGGCCCGGGCCGCAGCGGCCACCGCCCGGGTCAACGTGGAAATCAACCTGGCCGGGGTCAGCGACGAGCAGACCAGCCTGGAGATGATCGCCGAGGCGGGCAAAGCCGACGACATCATCACCCGGGCCGGCCAGATCACCGCCGCCGTCCGGGACCAGATCCGCGGCTGACCGTGCCGGGAATGGCCTGGTAGGGAAGTCTTGCTGAACAGTGCGGGACCGTAGCACTATCTCGCCATGAGGACGTTGCCATGCGCCTGCTGCTGATCGGCGCGCCAGGCGCCGGCAAGGGCACACAGGCCGAGCGCCTGGCCCAGCGATACGGCATCACGCACATCTCCAGCGGCGACCTGCTCCGCCAGCACGTCCGGGAGCAGACCGCACTGGGGCGGCAAATCAAGTCGTACGTGGACCGCGGCGACCTGGTGCCCATCGGCATAGTCCTGGACATGCTGCGCAAACCGGTGGTCGCCGCGGTCGAGGCGGGCGGGTATGTCCTGGACGGATTCCCGCGCACGGTCGAGCAGGCCCAGGCGTCGTTCCCCACCGCGCACGCGCTCGGCGTGGAGGTACAGGCCGCGGTCCATCTCGACGTCCCGCGGGTGGAACTAGTCCGGCGGCTGCTGGCCCGGGGTCGCGGCTCGGACGACACGGAAGCGGTCATCGAGCACCGGCTCCAGGTGTACCTGGACAGGACGGTGCCGTTGCTGGAGTACTACGCAGGCCGGGAATGGATGTTCGCGGTGAACGGAGCCCAGCCCCCCGATGCCGTCCACCAGGACATCGTGGCCCGGCTGCACAGGCTGTCCGCCTTCGCCTCAGACGCCGGCTGACGGGGCGGCGGGATATCTGCTGCTGCGCCAGAGAGCTTCCGGCGGCTTCCTCACGCCGCGGTCAGCCCAGTGCCTGGGGTGCGCGCCGCCCGGGGGCCGTGTTTGATGGCCAGCACCCGGTAGAGGGTGACCATGGCCCGGCTGATGATCGCGCGACCCGGCTCGACGGTGATCCGCGGCACCGGCAGCCGGCATGAGGCACATTCGTCCCGGATCACCCGGCGGATCCGGTCGGCGAAGCGCGGCAAGTCGAATTCCGGGTCGCCGTCGGTGTAGGGGACGGCGTGGCCGCCGCCGAGGTTCAGTTCGGGCAGGGCCAGGCCATGCTCGGCGTGCACCGCCGCCATCAGCGCGATGAGCCGGCGGGCAGCGAGCTCGAACGCGGGTAGCTGGGTGATCTGCGAACCCAGGTGGCAGTGCAGCCCGGCGAGTTCCAGCTCCGGCTGCCGCAGTACCCGGGCGATGGCGTCGGCGGCCGCTCCGGAACTGAGCGCGAAGCCGAACTTCTGGTCTTCGGCGCCGGTGGCCACGGCCGGGTGGGTGCCCGGGTCCACCCCGGGCGTGACGCGAATCAGGACTCGCTGGCGGCGCGGCGTGAGCACGGCGAGCCGGCCTATCTCGGTAACCGAGTCGAGCACGATCCGGCCGACGCCATAATCGGCTGCGGCCTGCAGGTCACCTGGTGTCTTGGCGTTCCCGTGCAGCAGAATCCGCTCGGCCGGGAAGCCCGCGCAGCGGGCGACGGCGAGTTCCCCGGCCGAGCAGGCGTCCAGCGAAAGGCCTTCCTCGCCGATCCAGTCGACCATCGCCCGGCGCAGGAAGGCCTTGCCCGCGTAGGCGATTTCCGCCCCCGGCAGCGCGTCCCGGTAGACGCGGCACCGGGCGCGGACATCGGCCTCGTCCAGGACGTAGGCGGGCGTGCCGTGCTGCCTGGCCAGCTCGCTGAGCAGTTGGCCGCCGACCCGGATCCCGCCGCCGGGATCCAGCCGGGTGGTGGCTGGCCAGATCCCGGTGGCGAAGCCGGGCAGGCTGACAACGTTGGCGGCGGCCGTCATGAGTTGCTCCGATCTGTGCTCACGGGTGATGAGCGTTGTGGCGGTTCCGGCCTGGTCAGACCGGTGACCTCGCCGAGCACGAGGCCTGCTGAGGCCACCTCGGCGTCGCAGCAGTGCCGCAGGTCGTGCAGCACGCTGCCCAGGGCAGCGAAGCTGCGGCAGGTGAGCCGCATCTCGTAGTCGAAGTCCCCGGTCAGGTGCCAGGCAGCCAGCACGGCCGGGATCCCCTGCAACTGTTTCTCGAACAGCGGCCGGGACGCACCTGGCGGCAGCCGGACCCGGGCGATGGCCTGCACCGGGCCACTGGGAACTGACTGCTGGCCAGCATGTCCGGCCTGCCTCCGCTTCGCCACAATCACGATCCTCGGCGCGGCCCAGACCGGCGGCAAGGCATGCTAACAAGCCCTAATCAGCGCGAGCCGGAATCCACACGCCGCCCATTCGGCTAGCTGCGAGCGGGCTCAGTGACCGGCCGCGGCGAGCACCACGCCGAGCAGAATGAGCAGCAGGCCGACGGTGAGGAACACCCAGTTGCTGATCCGCCCCCAGCGGCCGTAGACCAGCACCTCGTCCGGGTCATCGGGGTCATACCAGATGAGTACCTTGTCCCCGGGGTGCGGACCGGACCTGCTGTTCGGCACCGGGCCGGGCCGCTCGACCACGCGCCCATCGGCCAGCGTGTACTGCAACATCACCCGGCGGGCCGGGTCGTCGGCTGGCTGGCCGGCCGGGACCGGTTCGGGCACGGCCAGCGCCCAGGCCGTCAGGCCATCCCGGCGCAGCCGGCGGACCCGGTGCAGCCCGGACAGGCCGGCCAGCGCGGCGACACCGCCGGCTATCGCCACCCAGATCCCGAAAAGGATCAGCATCTCGGGCCCGATGCCCGGTTAACCATGCGGCGCCGCCATGAGTTGCTCGGCGACCAGGACCGCGTGCACCCGCTCCAGGGTCTGGCGGCGGCGGAATTCCAGCTCCGGGCCTTGCTGACGGACCGGCGCGACCGACGACTGCAGAGTGCACCACTGCGCCAGCAGCGGCAAAGACCGTTCGTCGCCATGGTCGAGAGCCAGTAGCAGGGCCGCCGTCTGCCGGGGGTGCGCGGGCCAGCCCACCTGAACCAGGACGAGGGGCTGTTCACCCGGCTCCGGGATGACCGCGTGCACCCGGAGTTCCGGCCAGTCCAGCGCGGACACCGGTTCTGGCGTAGCCAGCTTGTCGGCCAGCGCCTGCATGTCTAGGTTGCCGATGTGCACCAGGTGAGCAGTCCAGGTCAGAGCGGCCGCCATCAGCACGATCACGCCCGCCAGCCCGGCGGCGATAATCACACTTCGACAGTATGCCGGGACGGCTCGCGTGTCACCCAACGCGTATGGGCGGCGCATGGTCGCCTTGGCAGGAACTGCCCTGACCCGGTGCGGGCCGCCCCGCATTTGTATCCCGCCTGAAGCGAACCTGAATCCGCATAGGTTTCGCAAGTAAGCGGCTCTGCCGCGGCTCGGGCGGGTTGTCTGGAAGGTGTTCCTGACCCTAAATGCGAAAGAAGGCTGATCATGTCCCGCCCGCGTCGGATCATCATTGGCGCGAACGGCTCCCCGGGCAGCATCCGGGCGCTCCGGTATGCGGAAGACCTGGCCCGGTTCAGCGACGCCACGCTGGTGCCGGTCATCGCGTGGACGCCGCCCGGGGGTGAGATGGCCGAACGTCGAGCCCCCTCGGGCGAACTGCGCCGGGTCTGGGCCCAGGCGGCGCGGGATCGGCTGCAGGCGGCCCTGGACGCGGCCTGGGCCGGAGTGCCCGACGGGCTGAGCGTCCGGGGCATCATCGCGCGCGGCGAGCCAGGCCCGGTCCTGGTCGACGAGGCCGACTCCGGCGATGATGTGCTGGTGCTCGGCACCGGCCGCCGCACCCTGCGGTCCCGCCTGGTCAGCGGCCGGGTGACCCGCTATTGCCTGCGGCACGCTAGCTGCCCGGTGCTGGCCGTGCCACCGGCTGCGCTGAGTGGCTCGACCGGCCTGCGCAGCTGGGCGTTCCGGCACCGGGAACTCACCCTGGACCGGGCCCTACGCGAGTGGGACCGGACGGCCGCCTAGGCCCGACGGTTAGCCGGTGCCCGATGCGGGCTGCTGCCGGGCGCGGGCCAGCCAGGCGGCGCTGGCCTGGCCGAACGGCTCGGCCCGGGCCGACACGGCGCTGACCAGCCAGTCGCAGGTGGCCCGGGCCTGGGCGATCAGCTCGGCCGGGTAGCCCAGCTCGACCTGATGCTCGGCGAACTCATCCTCGTCCAGGACCGCCACCCGGCCGTCCCAGTACCGGACCACGTCCAGGTCGAGGTCCACCGCACTCACCTGGCTGCCGCTGAGCACCGGGCGGGTGGTCACGTCGGCGTAGATGTCCAGGTCGCCCTCGACGTTGAAGCACGCCGTCCAGCAGCCCTCGGCCGGCACCAGCAGCGCGAAGTCGCGGGGCTGACGTACCTCCGGCTCCGCACCGCGCTGCAGGGTCATGCCCCTCCGGCCGAACAGCCACCAGCCATGCTCGTCCTGGCCTAATAGCTCCATGACGAAGTGCCAGTGGTCGATCTCGCCCCATTTGGTGTAGCGCACCTCGATCTGCTCCCGGTCCACCGGGGCAGCGTACCCGGCGCTAGCCCTCCTGACCGTGCTCCCCGTCCGGGCTGGGCTGGTACCGGTAGCCCATGCCGGGCTCGGTCATCAGCCAGTGCGGCCGGCCCGGGTCGGGTTCCAGCTTCCGGCGCAGCTGGGCCATGTACAGCCGGAGGTTCCCGGACGCGTCCGCGTACCCCGGGCCCCACACCTCGGTGAGCAACTGGCGCTGGCTGAGCAGCTTGCCCGGGTTGCGCAGCAGCACTTCCAGCAGGTGCCATTCGGTCGGGGTGAGCCGGATATCGGCTGCGTCGCCGTCGGCGCCGTCCCGGATCACCCGTTTGGCGGCCAGGTCCACCACCAGATGGCCCAGCCGGACCTGTGGTTCGCTGGTGCGCGGGCCGACCCGGCGCACCGCGGCCCGCATCCGGGCCAGCAGCTCTTCCATGCCGAACGGCTTGGTCACGTAGTCGTCGGCGCCCGCGTCCAGGGCATCGACCTTGTCGGTGCTGTCGGCCCGCCCGGACAGCACGATGATCGGGGCCTGGGTCCAGCCGCGCAGCCCCTCGATGACCTCCACACCGTCCAGATCAGGCAGGCCGAGGTCGAGGATCACCAGGTCGGGCGGGTGCTTGGCGGCGGCCTCCAGCGCCTGCGAACCCGTGGCCGCGATGTCCACGTCGTAGCTGCGCACCCGGAGGTTGATCCGCAGCGCGCGCAGGATCTGCGGCTCGTCGTCGACGACCAGGACACGGGTCACCCGACCAGCCTGCCAGGTTCAGACCGCATCCGGCCCCGTGCCCCCCACGGCGGGCAGCATTTCGTCCGGCTGCGCGCCCTCCGGAGCGGGCACCGCGGGCAGCGACAGTGTCATGGTCATCCCGCCGCCCGGCGTCTCCTCCGGTTCGAGCGTGCCGCCCATCGCCTCGGTGAGCCCACGGGACAACGCCAGCCCCAGCCCAACGCCGGTGGTGTTGTCGGTGTCGCCGAGCCGCTGGAACGGGACGAAGATGCGGTCGCGCTGCGCGCGCGGGATGCCCGGCCCGCGGTCCACCACGCGCAGCTCGACCCAGTCACCCAGCGAGCTGGCGATCAGCAGCGGGGGCTTGCCTTCGGGAGAGTAGCGCAGCGCGTTCTGGGTCAGGTTCACGATGACCCGTTCCAGGATGCCCGGGTCCACGCGGACAGCGGGCAGCGAGTCCGGAATCTCCACCGCGACGGTGTGCCCCACGTCACCGAGGTCGTCCAGGGCCCGGGCCACCACCTCGTCCAGGCCGGCCGGGCGCGGGAACACCGACAGCGCGCCGGCCTGGAGCCGGCTCATGTCCAGCAGGTTGTCCACCAGGTGGGTCAGCCGGTCCAGCGACTCGTCGGCGGTGGCTAGCAACTCATCCCGGTCCTGCTGGTCCCACTGCACGTCCGCCGAGCGGAGGCTGGTCACCGCGGCCTTGGCCGAGGCCAGCGGGGTGCGCAGGTCGTGGCTTACCGCGGCGAGCAGCGCGGTGCGCATCCGGTCCGCCTCGGCGATCGGCCGGGCCGCCTCGGCTTCGGCGGCCAGCCGCTGCTGCTCCAGTGCCACCGCGGCGTAGGCGGCGAACGCGCCGAGCACCCGCCGGTCCGACGCGGGCAGCGTCCGGCCGCGCAGCGCGAGTGACATGGTCTCGGCCACCGGGACTTCCACATCCGCCTCGGACGGCTTGGCCACCGGCGGCTCGCCCGAGTGGGCCACCGCCCGCCAGCCGGCGTTCGGGTTCCGCGCTGCGGTGCTCTGGCTGGGCGCGCATTCCAGCAGCGTCACCGACTGCATGCCGAACGCCTCGCGCACCCGGTCCAGCACTGCCTCGACGGCCCGCTGGCCACGCAGTACGCTGCCCGCCGTGGTGACCAGCAGTTCCGACTCCGCGCTGGCCCGGGCTGCCTGACGGGTGCGCCGGGCGGCCCGGTCCACCACCGAGCTGACCACGAGGGCAACAGCCACGAACACGCCTAGGGCCAGCGCGTTGTTGGGCTCCGCGATGGTCCACAGGTGAATAGGCGGCGTGAAGTAATAGTTGAGCAACAGCGATCCGGCGATGGCCACCAGGATCGCCGGAATGAACCCGCCGACCAGGGCGACCACGATGACCGCCACGAGAAAGAAGAGCACGTCGCTGATGAGGTTGAGCTGCCCGCGCAGGGCGGCCAGCACGACCGTCAGCAGTGGGCAGAGCACGGCCGCGAGCACATACCCGGCCAGTTGGCGCCGCCGGGTCAGCCCGCCCCGGGACCGGGGCAGCCCGCGGCCACGGCCCATGTGCGCATGGGTCACGATGTGCACGTCGATGTCGCCGGAGCCACGGATCGTCCGCTGGCCGATGCCGGGCCCGGTGAGCAGCGCGGTCAGCCAGCTCCGCCGGCTAGCGCCCAGGACCAGCTGGGTGGCGTTCTCGGCCCGGGCGAAGTTGAGCAGCGCCTCGGGGATGTCGTCGCCGACGACCTGGTGATACGTGCCGCCGAGCGACTCGACCAGCCGCCGCTGCCCGGCCAGCGCGGCCGGGTCCGCGCCGGTCAGCCCGTCCGACCGGGTGATGTGCACGGCCAGCAGGTCGCCGCCCACCGACCGAGCGGCGATCCGGGCCCCGCGCCGGATCAGCTGCTCCCCTTCGGGGCCGCCGGTCAGCGCGACCACCACCCGCTCCCGGGCCTCCCAGGTGCCCTGGATGCCGTGCGCCTCGCGGTAGCGCTGCAGGCCCTCGTCCACCTTGTCGGCCAGCCAGAGCAGGGCCAGCTCGCGCAGCGCGGTCAGGTTGCCGGTGCGGAAGTAATTGGTCAGCGCGGCGTCGATCTTCTCCGGCGGGTAGATGTTGCCGTGCGCCATCCGGCGGCGCAGCGCCTCCGGGGTCATGTCCACTAGCTCGACCTGGTCGGCCGCGCGGACCATGGCGTCCGGCACGGTCTCCCGTTGCGGAACACCGGTGATCTTCTGCACCACGTCGTTCAGCGACTCGAGGTGCTGGATGTTAACGTTGGAGATGACCTCGATGCCGGCCGCCAGCAGTTCCTGGACGTCCTGCCAGCGCTTCTCGTTCCGCGAGCCGGGCACGTTGGTGTGCGCGAACTCGTCGACCAGGGCGATCTCCGGCCTGCGGGCCAGCACCGCGTCGAGGTCCATCTCCTCGAACTCGGCACCCCGGTAGTCGATCTTGGTGCGGGGGACGATCTCCAGGCCATCCAGCAGGGCCGCGGTGTGCTTGCGGCCGTGCGTTTCCACGAACGCCACCACCACGTCCGCGCCGCGTTCCAGGCGCCGGTGCCCTTCGCAGAGCATGTCGTACGTCTTGCCCACCCCGGCGGCGGCGCCGAGGTAGATGCGCAGCTGCCCGGGTTCCGCCTCGGGTACCTGGTCCCGCGCGGATACCGGTGCCGGCTGCTGCTGGCCGTCCTGTTCGCTCATTGGCTTCCTGTCCATGCTGTGGCGCTCATCACCAGTGTGCCCAGGCTGGGGCTATACCCGTCACGGCTGGAACCGGTAGCCCATGCCGGGCTCGGTCAGCAGATGCTGCGGCCGGGCCGGATCGTCCTCCAGCTTCCGGCGCAGCCCGGCCATGTGGAAGCGCAGGTAGTGGCCCATTTGCTCGTAACCGGGCCCCCACACCTCGGTGAGCAGCCGGCGGCCGCCGACGAGCTGGCCGGGGTGGTGCACCAGGATGTCCAGCAGCCGCCACTCGGTGGGGGTGAGCCGGACCGGCTGGCCATCCCGGGACACGGTGCGCGCCGCCAGGTCGACCACACAGGAGCCGATGATCACCGGGCTGCCGGGCGGCGCCGTGTCGTCGCGGCGCAGCGCGGCGCGCAGCCTGGCCAGCAGCTCCTCCATGGAGAACGGCTTGGTTACGTAGTCGTCGGCTCCCGCGTCGAGGGCGCCGATCTTGTCCCCGGATCCGGTCCGCCCGGACAGCACGATCACCGGGGCCTGGGACCAGGTGCGCAGCTCGCGGATCACCTCTACCCCGTCCAGGTCGGGCAGGCCGAGGTCGAGGATGACTGCGTCCGGCGGATGCTGCGCGGCCTCGGCCAGCGCCGGGCGGCCGGCCGCCGCGGTGAGCACCTCGTAGCTGCGCGCCCGCAGGTTGATGCGCAGCGCGCGGAGCAGGGCGGGCTCGTCCTCCACGATGAGAATACGAGGCCGCACCGCAGACACGGGCGCGGGCGCACCGGTCTCGCTGTCCGGTGCGCCCGCGCTGGCTACCACGATCGTCCTCCGTTCAGCGCAGCGGGTACTTCTGGTCCAGGGCCCGGTTCAGCAGCAGCACGTTCACCACGGGCTCGCCGAGGAAGCCGAGCTGGCGGCCCGACGTGTACTGGCTGACCAGCGCCCGGACCGCGGCCGGGCTGATGTGCCGCGCCGCCGCGACCCGGTTCACCTGGATGGCGGCGTTGGCCGGCGAGATGTCCGGGTCCAGGCCGGAGCCGGACGCGGTCACCGCGTCGGCCGGGATCTGCGAGATCTTCACGTGGTCGAACGCGGCGATCTGCTTCTGCCGCTGCTTGATCAGGGTGATGAACGCCGGGTTGTTCGGCCCGTAGTTCGACGCGGCCGAGAATGTGGGGTCGCAGCCGAAGTCGTGCTTGGGATTGGCCGCCGGGTTGATCGCCGCGGACGGCCGCGGCTGGAAGTACTGCGGCAGCGGGTTGCCCTTGGCGTCCACGAATTCCTGGCAGAGCAGGCTGGAGCCGACCACGCGGCCGTGGTAGCTGACCAGCGAGCCGTTGGCCTGGTTGTGGAACGCGCCCTGGGCCACGCCCCACATGAACACCGGGTAGATGATCCCGGTGAGCACCGTGAACACCAGGAGCAGCCGGAAGGCCGCGATGTGCTGACGGACAATGCTGGGAAGACGGTTCATGGTCAGATCACCGGAATCCTGGAATGTACTGAACGACGAGATCGATGAGCCAGATCCCGGCGAATGGGATGATCAGCCCGCCGACGCCGTAGATCAGCAGGTTCCTGCGGAGCAGCGACGACGCGGAGGCGGGGCGGTAGCGCACGCCGCGCAGGGCCAGCGGGATCAGCGCGACGATGATCAGCGCGTTGAAGATGATCGCCGAGGTGATCGCCGACGCCGGGCTGTGCAGGTGCAGGATGTTGAGCTTGGCCAGCCCGGGGATCACGCCCTCGAACATGGCCGGGATGATGGCGAAGTACTTGGCCACGTCGTTTGTGATGGAGAACGTGGTCAGCGCACCCCGGGTGATCAGCAACTGCTTGCCGATCTCCACGATCTCGATGAGCTTCGTCGGGTTCGAGTCCAGGTCCACCATGTTCCCGGCCTCCTTGGCCGCGGACGTCCCGGTGTTCATGGCCACGCCGACGTCGGCCTGGGCGAGCGCCGGGGCGTCGTTGGTGCCGTCCCCCGTCATCGCGACCAGCTTGCCGCCCTCCTGCTCTTTGCGGATCAGCGCCATCTTGTCTTCCGGCGTGGCCTCGGCGAGGAAGTCGTCCACGCCGGACTCGTCCGCGATGGCCTTGGCGGTCAGCGGGTTGTCACCTGTGATCATGACGGTCCTGATGCCCATCCTGCGCATCTCCGCGAACCGCTCGGCGATGCCCTCCTTGACGATGTCCTTGAGGTAGATCACGCCGAGGGCCTTGGCCGGCGCTCCGTCTGTGTGCTCGGCCACCACGAGCGGTGTGCCACCGACGCCGGAGATGCCGTCCACCATGGCGGAGAGCTCCTCCGGCGGAGTGCCGCCGTTGTCGCGGACCCACTGGGCCACCGACGAGGCAGCGCCCTTGCGGACCTGCCGGCCGCCGGCGAGGTCGATGCAGCTCATCCTGGTCTGCGCGGTGAACTCGACGAACTCTGCGTGCTGCAACTCGCCTTCGGCCCGCTCGCGCAGCCCGTACTTCTCCTTAGCGAGCACCGCGATGGAGCGGCCCTCGGGGGTGTAGTCGGCCATGCTGGAGAGCTGCGCGGCGTTGGCAAGCTCGTCCGCGCTCACTCCGGGCACTGGCAGGAACTCAGTGGCCTGGCGGTTGCCGATGGTGATCGTGCCGGTCTTATCGAGCAGCAGCGTGTTCACGTCGCCGGCCGCTTCGACGGCCCGGCCGGACATGGCCAGCACGTTGCGCTGGACCAGCCGGTCCATGCCGGCGATGCCGATCGCCGACAGCAGCGCGCCGATCGTGGTCGGGATCAGTGCGACCAGCAGCGCCACCAGGATGACCAGGCTCTGCGGTGCGCCCGAGTAGAACGCCATCGGCTGCAGCGTGATGACGGCCAGCATGAAGATGATCGTCAGCGACGCCAGCAGGATGTTCAGCGCGAGCTCATTCGGCGTCTTCTGCCGCTTGGCGCCCTCGACCAGCGCGATCATGCGGTCGATGAAGGTCTCGCCCGGATTGGAGGTGATCTTCACCACGATCCGGTCGGACAGCACCTTGGTGCCGCCGGAGACCGCGGACCGGTCGCCGCCGGACTCACGGATGACCGGCGCGGACTCGCCGGTAATCGCCGACTCGTCCACCGAGGCGACACCCTCGACGACGTCCCCGTCGCCGGGGATGGTCTCACCCGCCTCGACCACAACGTGGTCACCGAGCGTGAGCTGGGTGCCCGGGACAGTTTCCTCACGCAGATCCGCGCCCGTTTGCCCTGGCCGCCATCCGACGAGCCGGCGGGCCACGGTTTCCCGCTTGGCCCGGCGCAGCGTCTCGGCCTGGGCCTTGCCGCGGCCCTCGGCCACGGCCTCGGCCAGGTTGGCGAACACCACGGTCAGCCACAGCCAGACAACGATCGTCCAGTTGAAGACCGAGGGCGTGACGATTGCCGTGTAGGTGGTCAGCGCGGCGCCGACCTCGACGACGAACATGACCGGGTTCTTGAGCTGGACCCGTGGGTCCAGCTTCTTGAACGCGTCCGGAGTTGCCTTCCAGAGCGTCCTGGCGTCGAGCAGCCCACCGCCGCCGACCCGGCGCGGCTGGCCGCCGTCCACGGTCTGGCCCGCACCGGCCGGGACCTCTGGTGTGGTGGTGACGGACATCAGTGCAGTCCTTCCGCGAACGGGCCCAGCGCTAGGGCCGGGAAGTAGGTCAGGCCGACCAGGATGAGGATGACGCCGACGAGCATGCCGACGAACAGCGGCGTGCGGGTGTCCAGCGTGCCCGCGCTCGCGGGCACCGGTTGCTGCCTGGCCAGCGACCCGGCCAGGCCGAGCGCGAAGATCTCCGGTGCGAACCGGCCGAGCAGCATCACGATGCCGCCGAGCGTGTTGTACCAGGGGGTGTTCGTTGTCAGGCCGGCGAACGCGGAGCCATTGTTGTTCGCCTCGGACGCGAACGCGTACATGATCTCGGTCAGGCCGTGCGGTCCCGGGTTGAGTATCGATGCCTGCGGCGTTTTCAGCGCAATGGAGAGCCCCGCCGCGGCCAGAGTGATGGTAGGAATCGTCAGGAAGTACAGCGCCGCGTACTTCATCTCGGTGGGCCGGATCTTCTTCCCTACATACTCCGGCGTGCGTCCGA
>DASXIN010000078.1:0-4958 GCA_036497945.1 Streptosporangiaceae bacterium
CTCAGCGACCCGCGGGTCGGCCCATCGGCCAAGGACGGCTGGGACTGGGTGGCCGGCGTGCACGCACGGCAACTCCAGCGTCTCGCCCAAAGAAGCGAGCGCAATGGGACGCCCGGCTAGCGATCGGTGTGCGACACAATGCCAAGGTGGAGCAGAACGAGCACGTTGTGACTCACCCGACGCCGTCAGCCAGCGGTTCACGTCGCGAAGGGACACCGACTGCTCTACCGTTATCGAACCTGCCATGGGTTCGCTGGTCACAGCGGTTCCCATCTGCTTGGAACCCTGCCGGGGGTACCGCCACGGTGACCATGAGAAACGGCCCCTCACCTGTGAAAATCAGTCGAGGGGCCGATCTCGTCGGAATCCGGCTCGGATCGGCTCGGCGAGCGGTGCCGAGCGCCCACCGGGCTACTGCGCCGTGTGCGTGAGCACCGCGGTGGCCACCTCCGCGTGTGCCCGGCTGGGGAGCTCCGCGCCGACCCCGTCGAGGACCAGCAGGGTTGCGCCGGGGATCTCCTCGGCCAGCGCCTTCGCATTGCCAACCGGGAAGAACGGGTCGGCTGCGCCGTGCACCACCAGTGTCGGTGCGGTGATCTCCGGGAGCCGTTCGCGCCAGCGTGGCGTGCAGTCCAGCTTCGAGAACACCGCGCTCAGCAGGCCATTGCGCGCCGACGCCGGGTGCGGACCGGAGCGATCGAGAACCCCGGCCGCGTGGGCGCGGGCCTCGGCGGCGTCGAACTGTGGCGAGCCGGAAAACACGCGGGCCGCGGCCACCGCACCGTCCAGGATCGACCTGCGGTCGGTCCAGTCGACCGGTGGAGCGCTGCCGAAGTAGGCCATGATCGCCGGGGAGTGCTCGGGCAGGTCGTCGTCGACGGGGCCCGGCGCGACCGGGCGGGTGCCGACCAGCATGAGCGAGGCGACCCGCGACGGGTGGTCCAGCGCCAGGAGCTGTGCGATGAAACCGCCGGTCGCGATGCCCACGACGTGCGCGCGGGCGATGCCGAGCCCGTCGAGTACACCGACGGCGTCGGTGACGAGGTCGTGCAGCGTGTAGCCGGGCGAGTCGGGGTCGACGGTGGTCGATCGGCCGGTGTCCCGCAGGTCGTAGCGGATGACGAACCGGCGAGTGAGCCGCTCGACGAGCTCGTCGTCCCAGGTGGCGACGGTGGTGCCGATCAGCAGCAGTGGAATGTCGGTCGGCGAGCCGACGGTGTCGACGCACAGCTCGACGTCGCCGACCGGAAGAAGAGTCTCCATACCTACGAGACCGCGCGAGATGGCAGAACTCATCGGGCCGAGAGAAAGACATGAGCCGTGACTGACACCTCCTGCTCGGCATTCCCGTCTACGGCGCACAGCGGGGGAAGATGACCGAACCGGAAGCTGTGCCGGAATACGTTCGATAAGTCATTCCTGGGCCCAGGCCTGCATCCGCCGGCCCAGTTCAGCGCGGTCCACGTCCTCGATGTGGCTGCCGAGCATCCACTGGTGC
This sequence comes from Streptosporangiaceae bacterium, assembly GCA_036497945.1. Lineage (GTDB taxonomy): Bacteria > Actinomycetota > Actinomycetes > Streptosporangiales > Streptosporangiaceae > RYN-230. Next base: position 1,499 of record DASXIN010000078.1, read on the forward strand.
CCGAACGGGTCGCGCAGCCGGCCTTCGCGCTCGCCGTAGAACTGGTCGGCCAGCGGGTGGATCACCTCGCAGCCGGCTGCGATGGCACGTGCCCAGAGCGGGTCCACGTCCGGCACGGTGAGCACCATGATCGCGGTCACCCGGCCGCCGGCCGACGCCGGCGCGATCGCCTCGCCGCCGTTGTCACCCTGGTCGGTCAGGTAGACGACCGAGTCGCCGAGCTGGATCTCGGCGTGCACCACCGTCCCGCCCGGCCCGGCGAACGGCTCTCCGCGCGGCTCGGCCCCGAACGCGGCCTGGTAGAACTCGATGGCCGCCCGGGCATCCCGGACGACCAGCCGCGGGGTGACCGTATGCAGGTGCTCCGGCACCGGGCTGACCTCAGTCATGCTGCGCCCCCGGCACTGGCGGACGCCTCCGCCTCGGCCAGCCCGGCCTGCTGGTAGACGCCGAGGACGTTGCCGGCCGGGTCGCGGATCCAGGCGAACACCTCAGCGGCGCCCGGACCCACCGGCCGGACCACCTCCCCGCCCGCGGCCCGCACCGCATCCAGCGCCGCATCCGCCCGCGCCACCATCACATAGATCACCAAACCCGGCTCCCCCGTCACCGGCCGGCCCAGCACGAAGGTGCCGCTCACCTCCCCCACCGTGTCATCAAACGCGACCGCCCCGTCCCCACGGCGGCGGATTTTCCAGCCAAACGCCCGCTGGTAGAACTCGGCGGACGCGCCCACATCGGCCGCCGGGATCTCGATGTAACACAACTTGCCGGTGCGGTACCGCGGCTCGCTGCCGTCTACCATCGTGCTGTGCCCCCTTCTGGGTTCGGCGTCGATCCTGCCAGCGGGTCCCAGCCCGGGTCTTGGCGAAAAGGGACACCGGCCCGGTGACCATCATCGTCCGCCGCCCCGCTCCCCCGCTGGCCGGGCTGGTCCGGGCGATCGTTTACCAGGCCGGTGAGCAGCCGCGCACCTCGGTGCAGAGGATCCTGCCCGACCCGGAGCCCAGCGTGTGGACCAACCTCAACCGGGACGAGTTCCGCTCGCTGCGCGGCCCGGGGCACGGCCGCATCGACCGGGTGACCCGCGCGCTGGCCGCCCAGTCCGGGGCGGACTGGGCGGCCGTCGCGGCCGGGCACGGCTACAGCGATCAGTCCCACCTCGTCGACGAGTTCCGCGACCTGGCCGGCGTCACCCCGGCCGAATACCTGCGGTCCCGCATCGACGGGCCGAATCACCTGTGGGTCTAGCCGTCAGCCCGCCGGGGCGATCGGCTCCTGCAGTTCGGTGACCCACTGCGCCCGGTTCTCCGGGCATTCCAGGTAGAACTCCCGGGGGTAGCCGCTGGACCGGTACCCGTTGCCGTCGATCCAGCGGGCCAGCACCTGGATCGTGGACATCACGTTGTCCATCGACCCGCGGTGCACCACGGTGGCCGCCTGCTGGATGGCCGGCAGGTCCACGATGGCGAAGTCCTGGCCGTCGGCCGGGTCGGCGTTGACTGGCAGCGTGGCGTGCACCAGCACGCCGTCCCCGTCCGGGACGTCCTCGTAGTAGGCGACCGGCGGGCCGACCGGGGTCACCCCGGCCCGGCCGAGCCGATTGCCCAGCTCCTCGTACAGCGGCTGGATGACTGGGGTGATGGACGCGGGTTCGAGGCTGGCCGCGGTCGCGGTGAGCTCGGCCACCCGGACGGCTGGGATCTGCTTGACCTGGATGTCGTCGGCGGGCATGGTGCCCTCCCTTTCGATGATCTGGAGTCTCGCCTCGACCTGGGCCAGCCGGGCTCGGTCGGCGGTGAGCCGGGACTGCAGCTCGGCCTGGCGCAGCCGCAGCATGCCGCGCAACTGCTCGGCGCTGACCTGCTCGTCCAGCATTTCCCGCACCTGATCCAGGCTGAAGCCGAGATCCTTCAGCGCGATGATGCGGTTGAGCTGGGCCAGCTGGCCGGCCGCGTAGAAGCGGTAGCCGCTGGCCTCCTCGACCCGGGCCGGGCGAAGCAGCCCGGTCGTGTCGTAGTGCCGCAGCATCCGCACCGAGACCCGGCCGTGCCGGGCGAATTCCCCAATGGTGAACATGACGACTCCCACCCGACAGCCTCACACCGTGTCAGGGTCAAGCGGCGTGTTAGCATTAGAACAAAGTTGCGGCAACACGCAATGGTCTGGACTGCGCATGACAACTACGTTTGAGGACCGGCACGCTGCGCGCCTACCCGCTACTATGCGGAGTATGGCCAGCGTGCCTGCTGTCATGCCGCTGGCCCGGCCGTTTTCCTGGCCGGGCCGCCGTGAGGTGCTGGTCGCCGCCAGCCTGGCCGACCTGCACGGCCCCGAGCATGGCATGGTCGAGCTGCCGATCTGGCTGTTCTGGTTCCCGGACCGCACGTTCGACCTGGACGAGCCGGGCATGCTGCCCTGGATGTACCAGATCGTGCTCCGCGAGGCCCGCCGCCCGGAGGATCTGGGCTACCTGAACGGCGACCGGCTGGTCACCATGTGGCCAGACCTGTACCTGCCCCGTGGCGTGCGCGAGGCGTGGGAGGACCAGCACCCGGTGCTGCGGGCCGCCCCGGTCCCAGCCGCCACCTGATGCCGATCGACCGACTGCAGCGCGAGGTGGCCACCGTGGCGCTCCGCGCGGCGGCCCGGCACGGCTTCGCGCTGGCCGGTGGCAACGCGCTGATCGCGCACGGCATCGTGGACCGGCCCACCGACGACGTCGACCTGTTCAGCAACCAGGAAGCCGGGGTGACCGCGGCCACCGAGGTGGTGGAGACCGCGCTGCGCGCGGCCGGCTTCCGGGCCGACCGCCGGGACAGCGCCGGCGGGCTGGCCGACGTGTTCTACGGCATGGCTGACGGGATGGCCGAGTGGATCGTCACCGCGCCCGGCGGGCAGCAGACCATGCTGCAGCTGGCCTACTTCGACCGCAGCCACCGGCCGGTGACCATGGACGTCGGCCCGGTGCTCGCACTGGAGGACCTGGCCGGCTCGAAGGTCTGCGCGCTGGCCAGCCGGGTCGAGCCGCGCGACTACATCGACACCGCCGCGGCGATGCGCCGCTACCCGGTGGACCAGCTGATCGGCTTCGCCAAACGGCTGGATCCAGGCCTGGAAGACCGCGACTTCGCCGACGCCGGCCGGCAGCTGGACCGGATGCCCGACGGCGTGTTCGCCCGCTACGGGCTCAGCCCGGCCGACGTGGCCCGGCTGCGCGAGCAGTTCGCCGCCTGGCCCCGGAACTGAGCACTGAATCCCGTGCTGGACGGTCAGCACGGTGCTGGATAGAGCCGCCAGCGTGGAGTGGCCCGGCGGCACCGGTCGGTGACACGCTGGCCCAGCTCACCCACCTCGGCGAGCTCAAGGCGGTCGGCGTGCTGACCGAAGCCGAGTTCCAGGCGCAGAAGGCCCGCATCCTCCAGGGCTAGCCGGAATTCGCGCTGCCGGTACCGGTCTG
>DASXIN010000079.1:0-62947 GCA_036497945.1 Streptosporangiaceae bacterium
GTGACGGATCGCCGTGCAGCGACATACCACCCGGCAGGCACCTTCGGGTGACGCCCCGCGGCGGCCAGAATTCGTACCGTTCCCAAAGAGCCGGGCCAACAGGGCTGGGCTGCAGCCGGATGACGCAGGAAGGCAAGGACGATGGCTGAGACTCAGGCGTGGCGAGATTTCCGGATTTATCGTGCCCGCGGCGAGGCGTCGGTGGCGGCAGGGGCTGCCGGCCATGGCCGCCGCGAGCACAGGGCGCTGTGGAGCCTGCTGCATGCCCAGGCTTTGCTTGACGGCGGCGTCGGCGGCCCGTACGACGTTGCCGTCGTCGAGGATGACCGGCGGCGGCTGGCCGCCCGCCGGGCGATGTGACGCCCGCGTCCAGGCCCCACGGGATGTGCGGCTGACCAGGGAGATGAGAAACAGTGCAGCAGATCCGTATCCACCGTCCGCAGGTCCGGCGCGAGCGCCCCTGGCATGAGGCCCTCCCGCCCGACCCGCGAGACCCCGATGTGGTCCGGGCCAAGGCGCTCGCCCGTGCCGGTGATCGCGCCGGCGGAAGAGCCGGCGGAAGAACAGCCAGGCGGTCACGTTTCCCCCGGCCCGCCGGGACGGCGAACTGACCGTTCGCCCCATCCACTAAGTGTGAGAAACCCAGATGTTCACCCAGCTCCTCGCCACCGTAGCGACCGCCTATGGCGTGCTCGGCGCGTTTAAGACGCTGCTGCAGACACGGCAGATGCTCGCCCGCCGCTCATCGCGTGAAGTCTCGGCAGGCTTTCTGGCCTCCTATGTCGGCGGTTACGCGATCTGGCTGGCCTACGGGCTCAGCACCGGCAGTATCCCGCTCATCGTCGTGGACACCGTCGGGCTGCTCTGCGGAGGGCTGACGCTCGCCGTCGCCCTGTCCCTCCGCGGCTCGCTTATCCGCCCAGCCACCTGGAACAGCCGCAACACTTTAGATGGCGGCCTGCAAACTGATGCGTTGTGGCCAGGCCAGCAGCGGCAATCAAATCCGCGAGCCTCCGCTGTGAACGAGGCCGCCGGGTGCACCCGCCGCGAGGACGACCCGGCTATGCGACGCGGAACCGACCGGCCCACCGAGCCGTCCAAACTGCTGTGACGGCCACGATGCGATGGTTTGGCCCGCAGGCCCGGTGGTTGCTGCCCACAGCGGCCCTTGTCTTGGTGAGCGCTTCATGCGGCGTGCGCCCGGCTGGAACGGCCTCGGCTCAGCCGTCCGGCCCGGTCACGCTCGTTGCCGGCCTGGTCGAAGCCAGGCCGGGATGTCCTGTCGAGCGGCCAAGCCGCCTATGCAAGCCCCGCCCGCTGAGTGAAGTCCGGGTTGAGGCCCGGTCCCTACCCGCCGGGGAGACCGCGATCACCCGCACCCGGGCTGACGGCCGCTACTCCTTCAGGCTCGGAAAGGGCCGGTATGTGCTGGTTCCCGTGCTGAGGCAGGTCCTCACGCGCTGCCCTCATATCCTCGTCGCGGTCACATCACCAGCGCCCGTTCGCGCAAACATCAATTGCGATAGCGGTATTCGCTGACGCTGAGCCGCCAGCACCGGCTCTGATGGTGTGGCCGCCTCACGGCGGTTACTGCGTGCAGGCCCAAATCGTCGGCGGCCTCCTCAGCGGGCTCATCCAGGAGCCGAGAGCGAGTCCCCGGGACCCGGTCCCGGGGACTCGCTGACCGTCAGCCGAGCGGGACCTTGATGACGCGCGTTCCCCAGTTCCGGATCCCGGTCGTGGTCTGGCTCGACTTGGGCGGGATGTACTCGGTGGCCAGCCACGCGGAGTCCGACGTACCGTCCGGGACCGCGAACGAGTAGTCACCCCAACGCGGCGGGTTCGACGCGGCCCGGTTGTACGGCCCGGTCCCTCCTGCCGCCACGACTGCCGGCCCGAAGTTGCGGGCGCCAGCCTTCAGGGTGGCATAGGCAGCGCTCGGGAACCGCACGCTGCTGGTCTGGGTGAAGATGACCGCCGCGTTCCCGGCTGCGTCCGGCTGGACCGCTGGGTAAATCTCGTATTTGCCAGCGGCGGCGATGTAGCCCTGGCGGACGATCGACGCACCAGCGATCCCGGCTGAGCCGAGCCTCGGCTTCACCTGGAACCAGGCGCCGCCCGCGCGCACCGAACTATCGCCGGCCGGCTGCACTGCCGTCGTCAGCTCACCCCAGACCGAGCCGGCGACGAATTGGGTCTGCTGCATCCGGTCGTCGCCGGAGTCCAGCTTGCTCTTGGCACCCTTTTGCGGAGCCGGCGGCGGGACGGCGTACCCCTCGGAGTTGATGACGACGCTGGACAGCGTCGGCATACCACCCAGGCCAACCTGGCCCCGGTTGGTCATGGCCCAGACACCGATGCGGTTGTCTCCGGTGCCATTGGGGTCCAGCGAGCTGAGGAAGTACTCGGCGTCCGGCCGCCCCGTGGACAGGGCGGGCTGGGGCGCCGTGGTGTCGGTCGTCAGGTGGGGGAAGCTCACGAAGTGCGGGCTCACCACGCCGTTGACCAGGTCGGTTTTGTCGATCGCCCACATCTCCGCGCCGTTGAACTGCGGCCCGAGGATCGAGAACTCGTCAGCGGTGACGTACAGGTTGGTCTGGTCGATCCCGATCCTCGGCTGGTCACCGAAACACGGGCAGCCATTCCCCGACGGGTCCGTCGTGTCGATCGAGTACTCGTTCCACAGCCCGCGCGGGTCGGAATTGTGCCGCACGGCGATGAGCAGGGACGACGCGGTGGACGAGTCGTTCAGGAACAAGATGGTCGCGAACCAGGTCTGGGTGCGGGGGTCGAACCAGCAGCGCGGGTCGCTGGTGAACTCCTTGCCGCCCACGTTGAACAGGTCGTTGATGTTGAAGGGCCCGCGCAGCGACTTCCCGGTCGTTCGGTAGATGCGGTACGCGGAGTTGACCGGCTCGAGCACGAAGCCGTTGCCCTCACACAGCCCCTGGTCCGGCGGTTCGAACGCTTGCTCAAAGTTGGTGAACTGGCTGTCCCGGCTGCTGACGCCGTTGAAGTTAACCAGAGCAGCACGCGTGGCCGGCACCGCGGCGACCGCTGAGGCCGTCGCCGGCGCGCCGGGCACCGCCTCCGCCGCCGAGAAGTGGCCAGCCGGCAGCCGCCGGGCCCCTCTGGTGACCACCCGCGGCGCCGTGGACGCTCCGACGGCCGGCTTGTGCCTGGGCACCAGCCGGGCAACTCCCGGTGTGCCGGTGTAGTGCCGCACTGCGGGAGACGGACTGCCCCCCGAAGCAGACGCTTGCGCCACCGCCGGCACAAGCATTGCTGCGATCGTTGCCAGGCTCGCGGCCGCAGCCACGCCCAGTCTTCCCACCCGGGTAAAGTTCACCTGATCCCCCTTCGCCGAAGGCACTCCCCGCCCTAACCCCTTCCCGGCACCCGCACACCCCGGACTCCCGACGTCACGGCTCGGTGGGGCTGCTCCGCTTTGGCGGATAGGGCTAGATAACCGGATAAGGGTATCGTTCCAATCTTGTTCTGGGCAGGCCCAGATCTTGTTTTGGGCAGGCCAAGATCAGCTGAGGCGGCAGGTTTCGGCGCGCCGTTAATCGGCTCGAATACCTCCCCGCCCTTGGAAGCGGTCCTCGGATAGGTAGACGAAAAACCGGCCTGACCTGCGGGACTCCCTTACGGAATCGAACCGTAGCCTTCTCCTTACCATAGAGACACTCTGCCGGCTGAGCTACTCACCCTTAGAGATAAGTACCCATACTCAGGCGCCGAGCTGAGCACTGCCGAGCATGGGTTTATGGGCACTCCACTCCGCCCCCGCACCACCGTTGCGTTCTTCGTTCAGGCGGCGATTTCCTTCGCTGTCTCCCTGTCCGTGACCATCATCGGCATTGGCTACCTGCACGACTCCCCGGTGGGTTCGTGCCTTTCTCGCGCTGGGCCTGCTCTACGTGGTGACCTCCTCGTTCACCCTGGCCAAGTGCATCCGCGATCGCCAGGAGGAGGAGGCCGTCGTCAGCCGCTGGTGCCGATGCCGCTGGTGTGATCGAAGCCGGCCGCGACGTGCGCCCAGTACCGCCCCTGGGCGTCGAACGCCGGGGCGGTGGCCCCAGGGAGGGCTAGGCCAGTCAGAGCGAAGCCCATCGTGTTCCGAAATATCATTAATATCGCACCTTTTTCTTATGGCTTTGCGGCACTATTACTGTAACGAGAGACCATGTCGCGGCCGACATTAACCTCGGCCACGCAGATATTCTTATTTGCGGGAGTCCGCAATTTCCCAGTACGCTGACCAGGGTGAGCTTCGAGGTCAGTGCGGACGCCTATCTGCGGTTCATGGGGAAGTACTCGGAACCGCTAGCGGTACAGTTCGCCGATCTGGCCGGGATCCGCGCCGGGCTGCGGGTGCTGGATGTGGGCTGCGGCCCGGGTGCGCTCACGGCTGAGCTGGTCCGGCGGACCGGCCCCGACGCGGTCCGCGCGGTGGAGCCGTCGGCGTCGTTCGCCGCCGCCGCGCGGGAACGGCTGCCCAGGGTGGACATCCGGCAGTCAGCGGCCGAGCAGCTGCCGTTCCCCGACGCCAGCTTCGATGCCACGCTGGCCCAGCTGGTCGTGCATTTCATGACCGACCCGGTGCAGGGCCTGCACGAGATGGGCCGGGTGACCCGGCCGGGCGGGGTGGTCGGCGCCTGCGTCTGGGATCATGCGGGCGGCCGTGGGCCGTTGTCGGCGTTCTGGCGGGCGGTGCGCGAGCTGGACCCGGCGGCGGACGACGAGTCCGGCCTGCCCGGCGTCCGCGACGGCGATCTGGCCCGGCTGTTCGCCCAGGCCGGGCTGGGCGAAGCCCGGGTCGGCACGCTGACAGTCCGGGTCCGCCACGCCAGCTTCGAGCAATGGTGGGAGCCATTCACGCTCGGCGTCGGCCCGGCCGGGGCCTACCTGGCGTCGCTGGCCCCCGATGACCAGGCCGCGCTGCGTGCACAGTGTCGCCGTCTGCTGCCCGCGGGCCCGATCGAGATCAGCGCCACCACGTGGACCGCGGTCACTGCAAGGTGACTGCAAACCCCCGCCCAGATCATGGCTGGCAACCAAGCTATGCGGAGGCGACGATGGCCAGCCCAACCGTGGTTGACGAGTTCCTGTCGGCGATCGAGAATGCGGCGATCCCCCGCTGTGACGTGTGGAGCGCGGACGCGACACTGGACGCGACCGTGCCCAACTGGCGACTGCACCGGACCGGCCCGGACGAGATCCGCGCCGAGTACGCGCGCTGGTTCGCCGACCCGGCCCACTTCGACGAACTGCACCGCCACCCGGTGGACGGCGGCGCGGGCGAGCTCATCGAGTACACGCTCAGCTGGGCGGAAAACGGGGTGCCGCACGCGGCGCATCACATGCACCTGCTGACGATCCGCGACGGCCGGATCGTGGCCGACACCGTGCTGTGCGGCGGCCGGTGGCCAGCCTCGCTGCTGGCCGAGATGGAGGCGGCCGATGCCTGACCCGCCGCCCGCCAGCCCGCCGCGCCGTTACCCGGACGTGGCCGGGCTGCTCAGCGGCGCGACCGAGCGGGCACCCTTCGGTTCCGAACCGGGCAAGTCCGGCGCGCGGCTGGAGCGAGTGATCATCGCCAGCCGGCGTTATGTGCTCAAGCACTTGGACCTCAGCCGGGACTGGACGTTGCGGGCGTCCGGCTGCCTGCCGGGCGCGCCGCTGGTGCTGTGTGAGCGGGGCATCCTGGCCCAGCTGCCGGACTGCTTCAACCAGCCGATCGTCGGCGCGGCGCCGGAGGGCGGGCCGGGCACCGGCCGGCCCGCCGGGTGCGCGGTGCTGATGCACGACGTCTCGCCGTGGCTGGTGCCGGTCACCGATGAACCGGTCCCGCTCGGCCAGCACGTCCGGTTCCTGACCCACATGGCCGCGCTGCACGCGGCGTTCTGGGAGTGCGGCCGCGAGGTGGACGTCGTCCCGGTCATGCACCGCTACCTGGAGCTTTCCCCGTGGACGGCGGCCGCCGAGGCCGCGGCGGGCACGGCCCACCTGGTGCCCCAGCTGGTGGCCAAGGGCTGGCCGCTGCTGGCCGAGGTCGCCCCGGCCGCGGCCGCGGTGGTCACCCCGCTGGCCTACGACCCGGGGCCGCTGGTGGACGCCCTGGCCAGCACGCCCCAGACGTTCGTGCACAGCAACTGGAAGCTGGACAACCTGGGCACCGATGACCAGGACCGGACCGTGCTGCTCGACTGGGAGCAGCCGGGCCGCGGCGCGGCGCTCAGCGACCTGGCCTGGTACCTGGCCATCAACTGCCGCCGCCTGCCGCAGGCCAAGGAGGCCGCGATCGCGGTCTACCGGGCGGCGCTGGAGGCGGCCGGGGTGCGCACCGAGCCGTGGTGGGACCGGCAGCTGGCGCTGTGCCTGCTCGGCGCGCTGGTGCAGTTCGGCTGGGAGAAGGCACTCGGCGGCTACGACGAGGAACTCGCATGGTGGGAGGACAAGGCGGTCAGCGCGGCGCCCCTGCTGAGCTGAGTGCGGGCCTGCGGGCCGGCTACGAGGCGGCGGCGGGTGACTGGGCCACCGGGCCGGGGCGGATGTACACCCGGCTGGCCGAGGTGCTGGTCGCGGCCGCGCCGGTGCCGCTGGCCGGCCGCCGGGTGCTCGACCTGGGCGCGGGCACCGGGGCGGCGGGCCGGGCCGCGCTGGCCGCCGGGGCCCGCCAGGTGGTGGCGGCCGACCTGGCCGTTGGCATGCTGCGGGCCGCGGGCGCGGCGCTGCACCCGGTCGCGGCCAACGCGGTGGCGCTGCCGTTCCGCGCGGGCAGCTTCGATCTGGTGGTCGCCGCGTTCTGCCTGAACCACCTGCCGGCCCCGGCGGCCGGGCTGGCCGAGGTGCGCCGGGTCGGTGCCGCGCTGGCGGCCAGCACGTTCGCGCCGGGCTGGACTCATCCGGCCAAGGACGCGGTGGACGCGGCGCTCCGCCCGCTCGGCTACCGCGAGCCGGCCTGGCACACGGGCGTCAACCCGTTCCCGGAGCGGCTCGCCGAGCAGGTGGCCGCGGCCGGCTTCGGCCAGGTGCGGGTGCGCACGGTCACCGTGCCGACCGGGCTGGTCACTCCGGCCGAGCTGGCCGCCTGGCGGCTGGGCCTGGCCCAGTTCGCCCCGTTCCTGCGCGCGCTGGACGCGCCGGCCCGGGCCGCGGCCCGGCGCACGGCGGAGCGCGCCGTCGAGCGAGCCGTCGAGCAGACAGGCACCGCCGCCGAGCCGCTGACCGTGTCGATGGCCCTGGTCACGGCGCGCTGACGGTAACCGGATCGCGGCCTGCCAGCCATCCAGCCGCTGCCCCGCGGCCGCCCGCAGACCGTCCGCGTAATCACCGGCCACCCCGGCGAGCCGGGCGGCGCGCTCCGCGGCCAGGTCCAGCCAGGCCTGCTGGCCGAAGTCGGCGGCCAGCTCACCAGTCCACCACCACGCCTCGATGGACACCGCCCGGTCCAGCGCGTCCAGGTCGGCGCGCACCGAGGCCAGGTCCACCGGCATCCGCAGCGCGTTCCGTGCCCGGTGCACGACCAGCCGGGCGGCGCTGGTGTACCGGGGCACGCCCAGCGCGGCGGCCCGGGTGCCCAGCGCGCTGGCCGCGGCCAGCGCGCCTGCCGGGTCACCGCACAGCAGCGCCAGCCGCCCGCTGAGCAGCTGGTGCTTGAGCGCCAGCCGCCAGCCGAACACCAGGTCCCCGTCCAGCAGCGCACCGGCCTCGGCCAGCCGGGACCGGGCGCCATCCGGGTCACCCGCGGCCAGGCACTGCTCGGCCAGATCTTCCAGCGCGGCGATGCCGACCTCCGCGGTGCCGTCCCGCCGGGCCACCTCGAGCGCCTGCTGATGCCGGTCGAGCGCTTCGGGCCAGGCGCCGAGGTTGCGCAGCACCCAGCCGGCGAAGTTCACCGCGCGCCCGGCGAACCGCGGCACCTGGCGCCGCTCCACCTCGGCGGTGTACCGGCCGAACGCGGCCAGCGCGAGAGCGGGCCGCCCAGCCAGCGCGTGCGCGTGGCCGGTGAACAACAGTGCGTGCAGCGTGGCCGAGGTGTGCTCGGCCCCGATCTGCCCGCGGGCGGCCGGGCGGAGCAGCGTCAGCGCCTCCTCGGCCCGGCTCTGGTGCGCCCGCAGCACGCCCAGCCAGGCGGCCGCGGTCACCCGGTCCGCGCCCTGGGCCAGCGACACCGCCTCACCCAGCAGCAGCTCGGCCTGGTCCAGGTGGCCGGCTGCGTGGTGGATCCGGCCACCGGCGGCCAGGCAGCGGCTCCGGTCGGCCCGGTCGCCCGCGGCCAGCGCGCCGTCCTCGGCGAACTGGGCTGCCTGCCCGAAGCGGCGGCCGAAATAGGCCGCCCACGCGCCGACTTCCAGCGCCGCCGGGCCGGCTGCCGCGGCCCGTTCCACGTCTTCCAGCGCCGCCGGGTAGCGGCCGCGGCGGGTCCGCACCCGGGCCCGGGCCAGCCAGCCGTCCGGTTCGGCGTGCAGCAGCAGCGCGTCGTCCAGCAGCGCCTCGGCCGCCGCGTGGTCGAACCGCTCGGTGGCCCGCGCCGCGGCGTCGCGCAGCGCCTGGGCGGCCAGTTCCAGGTCGCCGCCCATCCGCGCGTGGTACGCCACGGTGGCCGGGTCGGCATCGGGCCGCTGGGCCAGCACCCGGCCCGCCTGCCGGTGCAGCAGCGCCTGCCGGCCCGGTGTCGCGCTGGCCGCCAGCGCCTCGCGGACCAGCTCATGCCGGAACCGGAACGTGCCGTCCTGCTCGACCAGCAACTGCCCGGCGGCGGCCCGCTCGGCGTCGTCCAGCACGGCCACCAGCGGCCGGCCGAGCACCGCGGCCAGCAGGTCGACGTCCAGGTCCTGGCCGATCACGGCGGCCGCGCGGAGCATCGCCCCGGCCTCGCCCAGTTCGTCGCAGCGGGCGGACACCGACTCGACCAGCGATACGGGCGGCTCGGTGCCCGCGGCCTGCTGGGCCAGCTCGGTCAGGAACAGCGGATGCCCACGGGACCGGCGGTACAGCTCATCGACCCGGGCCGGGCCGACCAGCTCGGCCGCGGCGTCCCGGCCGAGCACGTCCAGGTGCAGCAGGCCGGTGCCGGGCAGTGGCTCGCCTTCGCCTGGCCGGATGGCCGCGACCAGTACGGCCGGGAGGCCGGCCCGCCGGGCGAACCGCAGCCAGTCGGCCAGCGCCGGGCCGGCCAGGTGCGCGTCATCCACGACTGTGACCAGCGGCGCCCGCTCGGCCAGCCGGCCCAGCACCCGGACCAGCGCGGCGTACAGCACCGCGGGGCCGAGCATGCTGTCGGACAGCGCGGGCAGCGGCCGGGGGCCGGGCGCGGCGCCGGGCACTGGCCCGAGCACCGGTCCGAGCACCGCCGCATCGGAGCCCAGCGCGTCGGTGGTCACCTCGGACCCGAGCCGGCGCAGCAGCGCGGCCAGCGCGGTGAGCAGGGCGTCGAGCGGCATGGCCCGGTCCAGCGGCCCACACGGGGCCATGAGCACCGTGTCCCCGGCGGCGGTGCGCCGGGCCGCCCAGGCCCGCAGCAGGGTGGTCTTCCCGATACCCGCCTCACCGTCGACGATGATGACCTCGGCGCTGCCGCCGCGGCTGCGCAGCGCGGCCGCGTCCAGGTAGGCCAGCTCGCCGTCCCGGCCGACCAGCCCGGCGGTGGCCGACTGGCCGGCCGCCAGCGGGCCGGGCGGGACCAGCTCACCGCGCAGGATCGCGGTGTACACCGCCTGCGTCTGCGGCGAAGGGTCGGTGCCCAGCTCGTCGGCCAGCCGCTCCCGGGTGCTGGCGTACGCGGCCAGCGCGGCCGCCACCCGGCCGCCCAGCGTGTACGCGCGGAGCAGGACGCGCAGCGCCGCCTCGTCGTAGGGTTCCCGCTCCAGCGCCGCGGCCGCGCCGTCGGCGGCGGCCATCCAGTCGCCCGCGGCCAGCAGCGCGCCGGCCGCCACCTGGCGGCTGCGGCTGATCAGGCGGTCCAGCTCAGCCTGCCGGAGCAGCGCCCACTCGCCGGGCAGCGGCCGCGGGCCGTCGCCGCGGACCAGGGACAGCGCTACCCGGGCCGCCGCGGCCGCGCCGAGCACGTTCCCGGCCGCCTGGCGCCGGTCCACCTCGTCGGTGAGCCCGGCCAGCTCGGCCGCGTCCAGCCAGTCGCAGCGCAGCTGGTAGCCGCCGTCGTGATGGCCGATCCGGTCCCGGCCGACCACCGACCGGAGCCGGCTCACCAGCACGGCCAGCTGGTCCTCCGGCCGGCCCGGCCGGGCCGCGGCCCAGATCGCGTCGATCAGCACGCCGGACGACACGGCCTGCCCGCCGCCCAGCGCGAGCAGGTGCAGGGCCAGCCGGGCCTTCCGGCTGCCCAGCGTGTGCGGCGGCACGCCGTCCACGGCGAAATCGCCGAGCACCCGCACGGCCAGCGACTTCATGCCGGTATCAAACTCCGCCGCGGCGCGGCACGCCAACTCAGCGCCGGCTGCAAGGTGGCTGCCAGCCCGGCCGGAATCTTTCCGGCCGGGCGGTCCATCTCGGGCCGTCCTGTTCGTCGTCTGGACGACCGGCCAGATAGGCCGGACGGACCGCGCGAGGAGTGACCACGATGAGCCCGTACATGATCTACCAGATAGTCCAGGCCGAGCAGGCCGCGCAGCGCGCCCGCTGCGGCGCCACCCAGTACGGCGCCGGGCAGCGGCAGGCTGACGCGCAACTGGGTGAGCTGGCCGCGACCGTGGCACAGTGGAGCCGCGGGCTGACCCGGCCCGCCACGGCGGTGCGCGCCGTGCTGCGGCGGCGGCTGGCCAGGGAGATGCCGTGAATTACCTGCTGCTCTGGGCGCCGTGACCGGCACCGAGGTCGACGCCGCGATCGGCGCGGCATTCCACGAGGAGTGGGGGCGGGTGGTGGCCACCCTGATCCGGACGACGGGCGACTGGGACCTGGCCGAGGACTGCGCCCAGGACGCGTTCGCCCAGGCGGTGCGGAGCTGGCCGCGGGACGGGATCCCACGCCGGCCCGGCGCCTGGCTGACCACAGTGGCCCGCAACCGGGCCCTGGACCGGCTGCGCCGCAGCAGCACCGAGGCGGCCAAGCTGCACCAGGTGGCCGCGCTGCAGCCGGACGGCGGCGGGACCGCCGGGCCGCCCCCCGGCGGCGACGGCGATGACGGCGGTGAGTTCCCCGACGACCGGCTGCGGCTGATCTTCACCTGCTGCCATCCGGCCCTCCCGCTGGACGCCCGGGTCGCGCTCACCCTGCGTACGCTGGCCGGGCTGACCACCGCGGAGATCGCCCGGGCCTTCCTGGTCCCGGAGCCGACCATGGCCAAGCGGCTGGTCCGGGCCAAGCACAAGATCCGCAATGCGGGCATCCCGTACCAGGTGCCGCCGCCGCATCTGCTGCCGCAGCGCACCACCGGCGTGCTCGCCGTGCTGTACCTGCTGTTCAACGAGGGGTACGCGGCCAGCGCCGGGGAGAACCTGATCCGGGACAGCCTGTGCCTGGAGGCGATCCGGCTGGCCCGGGCGCTGACCCAGCTGATGCCCGGGGAGCGCGAGGCCAGCAGCCTGCTCGCGCTGATGCTGCTCCAGCACTCCCGGCGGCTGGCCCGGGTGGACGCCGCCGGTGACCTGGTCACCCTGGAGGACCAGGACCGGACCCGATGGGACCGGGCGGAGATCGACGAGGCTTTCCGGGTGCTCCAGGCCATCCCACCCGATCTGCCTGCCGGGCCGTACCAGGTGCAGGCGGCCATCGCCAGCTGTCACGCCACGGCGGCCGACCCGGCGGACACCGACTGGGCCACCATCGCCCGCTTGTACGGGCTGCTGGCCAGGCTGCTCCCGTCACCGGTGGTGGACCTGAACCGGGCCGTGGCCGTGGCCATGGCCGACGGGCCGGCCGCCGGGCTGCGGTCGCTCGACACGCTGGACTCGGCCGAACTGGCCGGCTATTACCTGCTCCCGGCGACCCGGGCCGACCTGCTCCGCCGCCTCGGCCAGCGGGACGGCGCCGCGGCCAGCTACCGTGCCGCGCTGGCCCTGGCGCCGTCCGACGCCGAACGCCGGTACCTCAGCCGGCGGCTGGCCGAGGTGACCAGCCCACGCTGAGCCCGGTCAGGGCAGCGGCCGCAGCTCGAACGTGCCGATCCGCGCCGTCGGGTGCCGGGCCGCGACCTCGAGCGCCGCGTCCCGCCCGGCGCACTCGAGCAGGTCGAATCCGGCGATCTGCTCCTTGGTCTCGGCGAACGGCCCGTCGCTGACCAGCACCGCACCGTCGCGCACCCGCACTGTCACGGCTTTCCCAGCCGGCCGCAAATGCCCCCCATATTGCTTAACGCCAGTACCTTCCATCTCGTGTACCCAGGCATCCATCGCCTGCGCGGCGGCCGAACCCGGCACGCCTGGATCCTCGGCTGGATCGAACGTCGCGGTCTCGTCGATGCAGTGCAGCATCAGGTACCGCATCAGTTCTCGTCCTCATCCCGCCAGAACGGGCGCACCTCGATGGTGCCGATCCGGGCCACCGGGTGCTTGGCCGCGACCTCGATGGCCTCGTCCAGGTCGGTGCACTCCAGGATGTCGAACCCGCCGATCTGCTCCTTGGTCTCGGCGAACGGCCCGTCGCTGATCAGCACCTCGCCGCCGCGGCGGCGCACCGTGGTGGCGTCGCTGACCGACCGCAGCGGTTCGCCTTGCAGCCGCACCCCGCGGCTCTCCATCTCGGTCACCCAGGCCTGGGTCGCGCGTTCCATCTCCGCGCCTTCCGCCGGGCTGAGCTGTAGGTCCTCGGCCACGCAGATCAGCAGCATGTACTTCATCGATCCATCCTCCTTCGTGATGGCCAGCGCCGGACGGCTGGTCACCATCACGACGAACCAGGGAAGTCAGGATGGACACCCACGCCGGATAACCGGCTGGTCCGGGCGGCCGCCAGCAAGCCCTGGTAGTCCTGCTGGCAGGCCATACAGCTAACCAGGTGCACCCGCACCGCGGCCAGGTCCTGGCCCGGGTCGCCGCCGGTCAGCTCGCTGCTGACGTACGTGTCCACTTCCTGGAAGGTGACCTCGCAGCCGGCGTCCCCCGGGGTCACGGCGAGCAGGTCAGCCAGGCCGCTGGGCCAGGCCGACGGCAGCGGGCTCATCGGATCAGGACCATGCCCGTCCGCGGCCAGCCGGTCAGCCAGCCGCCGCCGCGCCTCGAACAGTGACTTGTAGATGGCGCTCCGGGCCGAGCCGAACTCCAGGGCCAGCACGTCGATCGGCACCCCGCCGAGCAGGACGGCCTGGAAGACGATCCGCTGCTGCTCGGTCAGGTCCTGCTCGACACCCAGGCGCAGCGACGCGAGCACGCCTGCTGCGCGGGCCGTGGCCGCGTCGGCCGTCAGGTCGAGGCGCGCGGCAAGCTGCGTCGCCCACTCCCCTGCGGCCGCGGCCAGCAGGCCGGACCGCCACTGCCGCTGTGCGATCTTGGCGGAGACCTCGGCCATCACGAACTTGGCCGCCCAGACGGGGAACGGAGCGGTGCTGCGCGCACCGAGGTCGGCGATGACCGCGGCGAGCGCGGCCGCCGCGGCTTCCGGAGCGAGCGCACCGGGCTCCGCTTCCGCAGACAGCCGGTCCTGCCGACGGTCCAGCTCCGCGCGGGCGGTCTCCAGCAGCAGGTCCTGCAGCCGGGCCGCCGCCTCCCCGGCCTGCTGGCCGACCCCGCCGAGTCCGTCCGCCCATGTCCGTGCGTGAGAATCCACCGCGCCTCCCCTCCCGGGCTCAGGGGAATGAGTCAGGTCATGTGCTCAATGATCCCGTAAAAGCCGATAAAGCGCCTGCCCAGCTCAGCAGATCTGGCTACTGCCCAGGTAGGGACTTTAGCCCCGGCCCTGGAGCAGGTCGGCCACGGTGCCGATGCCGGACTGGATGGCGCGCTCGCCCAGGTTGCCGAAGCCCAGCACCAGCTGGGCTGGCGTGACCGCGCCGGTGGACCGGTATTCGCTCATCCCGTACAGCCCGACCGACCGGGCCCGGGCGGCCGCGATGACCGCCTGCTCGCCGGGCTGGTCTGGCAGGTGCGCGACGGCGTGGAAGCCGGCCGCCAGGCCGGTGAGCCGGACCGCCGGGGCGCTGCGCGCCAGCGCGTCCACCAAGGCACCGCGCCGCCGCGCGTACACCGCCCGCATCCGGCGCAAATGCCGGTCGTATCGGCCGGACTGGATGAGGGTGGCCAGCGCGAGCTGGTCCAGCCCTGGAGTGCCGCGGTCCTGCACCGCCTTGTCCGCCGCGATGGCCCCGGCCAGCGCGGGCGGGCAGCAGATCCAGCCGAGCCGCAGCGCCGGGGCGAGCGACTTGCTGACCGTGCCGAGCGCGGCGACCCGGTCCGGGGCCAGCCCTTGCAGTGCACCGACCGGTTCCCGGTCGTAGCGGAACTCGGCGTCGTAGTCGTCCTCGATGATCACCGCGTCGCGCTGGGCGGCCCAGTCGGCCAGCTGCCGCCGCCGCTCCGCGGTCAGCACCACGCCGCTGGGCCACTGGTGGGCCGGGGTGAGCACGCAGCCGCGGGCGCCGGTCGCGGCCAGCTTGGCCACGTCGATGCCGGACTCATCCACCGGGACCGGGACGGCCCGCACCCCGGCGGTGGCCGCGGCCGCGGTGACCGTGCCGGAGTAGCCAGGGTCCTCGACCGCGACCAGGTGGATACCGGACTGGGCCAGCGCCCGGAGCACCAGGATGAGGCCCTGCGCGAAGCCGGTGCAGATCAGGATCCGGTCCGGGTCGGCCGCGGCGGCCCGGACCCGGCGCAGGTAGGCGGCCAGCACCTCGCGCAGCAGCGCGCTGCCCCGCGGGTCGCCGTAGTTGAGGTCCGCGGTCGGCGCGGCCCGGCAGGCTTCGCGGACCGCCCAGGCCCAGTCGGCGCGCGGGAAGCTGCCCAGGTCCGGCACACCGGACGCGAAATCCACCGTCAGCCGGGGCGAGCCCGCCGGGGCCGGGGCCCGGGCTGGGGCCCGGGCAGGACCGGCGGGCGGCAGGCCCGCCCCGGCCGCCACCCGGGTCGCCGAGCCAACCCGGGTGGCCAGGTAACCCTCGGCTTGCAGCTGGGCGTAGCAGTCCTGCACCAGACCACGGGACAGGCCGAGCTCTCGGGCCAGCTCGCGGGAGGACGGCAGCCGTTCGCCGACGGCCAGCCGGCCGTCCCGGATCGCGTCCCGCAACTGGCGTTCCAGCTGCCCGCGCAGCGGCTCAGCCGTGTCCCGGGCCATGGACAGCGGCAGCTCCGGTCCCAAACCGGACCACTCAACCGGCATGGAATTGGAGCTTACCGGTGTTCCGGTTGCCGCTTAGCGTCAGCAGCATGACGACTACTTCGCAGGCCGTGGTGCTCCCCGAGGCGGCCCCTGGGCTGGCCCGGTACCGGGACGCGCTGCGCGCACCAGGTGCCCTCATGTTCGCTGTGCCCGGCGTGGTCGGCAGGCTGCCGATGGGCATGCTCAGCCTGGCCCAGGTGATGCTGGTGGTCGCGGTCACCGGCCGGTACGCGCTGGCCGGGGCGGTGTCCGCGGCGGGGGCCGTGCTGTTCGCGGTGGTGACCCCGCGCGCGGCCCGGCTGGCCGACCGGTACGGCCAGGCCCGCGTGCTGCGCCCGCAGGCGCTGCTGTTCCTGGTGGCCACGGCGGGCTTCGCCGTCTGCGCCGTGCACCGGGCGCCGGTCTGGGCACTGCTGCTGACCGGCTGCCTGAGCCGGGGCACGATGCCCTCGCTCGGCTCGATGGTGCGGTCCCGGTGGAGCATGCTGCTGGCCGGGTCGGCCCTGCTCGACGCCGCGTACTCGCTGGAAGGCGTGGCCGACGAGCTCATCTTCATCGCCGGGCCGGTGCTGGTGGTCGCGCTGGCCACCGGGTTCCACCCGGTCACCGGCGTGCTGGTGACCGGGGCGCTGGCCGTGGCCGGGGTGGCCGGGCTGACCCGGCAGCGGCGCACCGAGCCGCCCGCGGTGCCCGCCCAGCGCGGCGCCGGCTCCGCGCTGCGCAGCCGGGGCCTGCGCGTGCTGATCGCCATGCACGTCTGCCTGGGCGCGCTGTTCTCCGCCGTGGACCTGGCCACTATCGAGTTCGCCCAGCGGCACGGGGCCGGGCCGCTGGCGGGCCTGCTGCTCGGGCTGTACGGCCTGGGCAGCGCGATCGCTGGCGTGTGGTACGGCACCAGGCAGTGGCGGACCGCGGAGCCGGCCCGGCTGCGGGTCGCGCTGGTCGCCATGGTGGCCGGCACCGTGCCGCTGGCCTTCGTGCCGGGGACCGGCTGGATGGCCGTGGCCCTGGTGCTCGCCGGGCTGGGCATCTCGGCCACGCTGACCAGTTCGTACCACCTGGCCGGCACGGTGGTGCCC
Source organism: Streptosporangiaceae bacterium (assembly GCA_036497945.1). Taxonomy (GTDB): domain Bacteria; phylum Actinomycetota; class Actinomycetes; order Streptosporangiales; family Streptosporangiaceae; genus RYN-230. Next base: position 16,359 of record DASXIN010000079.1, read on the forward strand.
GCCGGGCAGCGCACCGAGGGGATGTCCTGGCTGACTACGGCAGCCTCGGTCGGCGCGGCGTTTGGCGCGCCGCTGGCTGGCCGGCTGATCGACCTGGGCGGCGCTACCCCCGGCTACCTGTTCGCTTCGGCGGCCGGCCTGCTGGCCGTGTTCATCCTGCTGCTGCGCCGCCGCGACCTGGGCTGAGCCCCCACCTTGGCTGATCAGGCCCCCGACGGCTTGCGCGGGACGCCGCCAACCACGTCAGCGTCGGCTGCTGCTGCGGCCGCGGCGGCCAGCTGCTCGCCCTTGCGCTTCTGGTACCGGCCGTAGCCGACTGTCCAGGCGGACAGCACCCCGGCTACCGCGAACGGCAGCACCTTGCTGATGGCCAGGGCGGTACCGGTCGAGGTGTTCTGCACGATGACCACCCGGGCCACCGCCTCGGCCAGGTAACCGATCCCCCACACCGCGGTGACGACCCGGAACGCGTGCCGGAATCCCGCGTACTGCCACAGTCCGGTGAACTCCTGGCCCTTCGCGGTGTCCGGGCCCATGAACTCCACGGCCAGCCGGTATATCAGCGGTTTCGGCGTGGCCAGTGAGCCCAGGCAGATCAGGCCGAACACCGCGGTGGCCACCGACCCTTCGTCCAGCACCAGCCGTGCGTTGTGGCTGACCAGCCCGAGCACCGCGCCCACCGCGATGCCCGCCAGCACCAGGACGCCGAGCGCGTCGACCCGGCGGTGCTGGATGATGCCGATGGTCACCCCGGCGGCCGGGAACACGCCGCTCAGGATGAGCGCGGTCACCGAGCTGAACCCGGCCGAGCGGAGCACGTTATAGGCCACCAGCGGCCCGGCGATGTCGAACACCGCGATCATCGCGACCGACCGCCACCGCCTGGAGTCCACGGCGCCTACACTATAGGTCGATTCGACCTACCGAAAGGCCGGCGGAGGGCCGCCGGCCAGACCGACCCAGGGTGCCGCGTTCATGCCGCGATCACAGCTCACTCCGTTCGAGCACGTGCTGCTCGGCATGATCTTCATCCAGCCGTCCAGCGGCTACGACCTCAAGCGCCGGTTCGCGACCAGTCCGATGGGTGTGTACCAGCCGAGTTCTGGCGCGCTCTACCCGGCGCTGGACCGACTGGAGCGGCGCGGGCTGCTCCGCTCGGAAACGTTCCGGCCGGCCGCCGGGGGGCGGCCGCGGCGGGTCTACCGGCTCACCGCGGACGGGCGCCAGGCCCACCTCGGCTGGGTCCGCGAGCCGGTACACCCGGAGACCGTCTCCCAGGACCTCGGCATGCACCTGCTGCGCTTCGTGATGATGGCGGACGTTCTGCCGGCCGACGAGGTGCTCGGCTTCCTGGCCAGCCTGCGCGCCGCGCTGGCTGGGTTCGTGGCCGCGCTGGAGCAGGTCAGCGCCAGCCCGGACGTCGCTGTCAACCCAGCGGCCCGGCTGGCCGTCGAGCACGGCCTCGCGGTACACCGGGCCAGTCTGGCCTGGACCGGGCAGGCGATCAGCACGCTGGCCAGGCGCACCGCGGCCGGCTGACCCAGGCGCTCCAGGGCCGCCGGCCGCGCCGGGGCGCGGATTCGGCACCGGTCGGTCACACCACGACACCGCCGTCGTTGACGGTTCCGGCCCCGGAATGGGCGATGATAATCGCCTCCACCGCGGCCGGGTCGTCCGGAGTGATGAACGGCAGGATGTGGTGGCCGGTGTCCAGTACCAGGCCAGTGCTTTTGGACGGCCGGTCCGGATCGAGGCTGGCCCAGTACCGCAATGTAGTGCTGCCCCAGATCCGGCCCCGCCCGGCGAACGTGGCCACCATCACCCGGCGGATCTGCTGGATGGAACGGTAGCGAATGCGCTTGGTGCCCCACGGGAAGTAGTAGCCGCGGATCAATATGGCATCGGCCGTGCATTCGATCCAGCGGTCCCGGTACAAAGCGCTCATCCGCTCATTATGCGCCCGGTACGAAGCGGGGCATGGCGGGCAGGATGGACGGCATGACCGATCAGGTGGGCCGGGAGCCGCAGTACGAAGTGTTCGCGGACGAGTTCCACAGCCATGCCGAAGGCGGATTTCACAACGCCTACTACGACCGGCCCGCGTGCCTGGCCCTGCTCGGTGACGTAACTGGCCGGCACGTGCTGGACGCCGCCTGCGGCCCGGGGCTGTACGCGGCGGAACTGGTCCGCCGCGGCGCCCAGGTGACCGGGTTCGACCAGAGCCCCCGCATGGTGCAGATCTGCCGGGACCGGGTCAGCCCGGGCCAGTTCCGGGTGCACGACCTGGCCGACCCGATCGGCTGGCTGCCGGACCACAGCGTCGACCTGGTGCTGTGCGCGCTGGCCATCGAGTACGTGGATGACCGGGTGGCCGCGCTCCGCGAACTGCGCCGGGTGCTCCGGCCGGGGGGCGCCCTGGTGCTGTCCCGGCCGCACCCCACCGGGGACTGGCTGCGCCACGGCGGCAGTTACTTCGACAGCCGGGTCATTGCGGAGACCTGGAGCAAGGGCTGGCAGCTGCGCTACTGGCTGGCGCCGCTGGAGCGCACCTGCGAGGAGATCTTCGCGGCCGGATTCCTCATCGAACGGCTCTGGGAACCCCGCCCGCAGCCCGAGGCGGCCGCCATCGATGGCCCCGAATATGAATTGCTTTCCCGTGAGCCGCGTGGATTCATGGCCTTCCGGCTCGTATCTCCAACCTGACTGTGGTCCGGCGCGGCGCGGACGTATTTCCGGAACAATGTGCGATTCTGAGTGCCCGTGAGCTGGAATGCCGGTGTCCGCAGCCGGTCTGACATTGTGGATTCCCGTCGGCTCATCCTCGTGGTGGCGACGGTGCTGCTGGTTGTCGTCGGCTTGGTCGTGGCCTGGATCGGCCAGGGCGCGGCGGCCGCGATGTCCGGGACGCCCGGGGTGGCCTGGGCGCTGTCCCCCGGCTCGAACACCGTGGCCGTCCGGATGACCCCGGGCAGCGGGCCCTACGGCCACCGGATCCTGGCCCGCAGCCGTCTCGTGGTGTCCGGGGGCGGGCTGACCAGGCAGTCCCCGGACGGCGCCGCGGTCCGGGTACCCGTCCAGCCCGGCACCCGGACCCGGCTGCTGGTCCAGGTGCAGGGGCCGCGGCCGGAACAGCGGACGCTGACCGTGGCCGTGCCGCGGGTGCTGCGGGTCAGCCGGTCCCGGCGCGCCGCGTCCGGCCTGATCATCTCGGTATCCAGCCCGCTGCGCCGCCGGGCACCCCGGCCGCTGTGCGGCCGGGACACGGTCAGCTTCCCGGCCGCCCTGGAGGTCGCCGTGGCCAGCGGCCCGGCCGTCTGCCGGTCGGTGCTGCGGGTGACGGCCCGGGACGGCGAGCAGGCCGCGGTCTGGGTGACCGTCCCGGCCATGCACGAGATCCCGGTCTACTCCTTTGCGAACCCGGCGCACCGGGCCATCTACATCACGGTGGACGACGGCTGGACGCCGAGCCCCAAGGTGCTGGACCTGATGCGGCAGACCCACCTGCCGGTGACCGCGTTCCTCATCCTGGAGGCCGCGCAGCGGAACCTGCCGTACTGGCGGGCGTTCGTCGCGGCGGGCGGGACGGTCGGGGACCACACCGTGTCCCATCCCAACCTGACCAAGGTGAGCCTGCGCCAGGCCAGCACGCAATGGGAGCAGGCCCGGGCCGGCCTCGGCCGGCTGCTCGGCCACACACCGGTCATGGGGCGGCCGCCGTACGGGGCGTTCGACCGGACCGTCGAGGCGGCGGCCTTCCGGGGCGGGCTGAAGGCCCTGGTCGGCTGGAGCGCCACGATGGGCGGCACCGGCCGCGTCCGAACCTGGGACGGCCGGAAGCTGGAGCCCGGCGAGATCGTGCTGCTGCACTGGGTGCCGGGGCTGGGCCAGCAGATGGTCCGGCTACTCCGGACCATCCACGCCCAGCACCTGAACCCCACGCCGCTGACCCCGGCCGACTTCGCCGGGGTCGCGCCGCAGCGCCGCTCGCTCGACGGCGACTAAGGTTCGATATGTGACGCTCAGCGATTTCCCGCGTTACCCGCTGCTGTTCGGGCCTTCCCCCATCCACCGGCTGGACCGGATGACCGAGTACCTCGGCGGGGCAGCGGTGTGGGCCAAGCGGGAGGACTGCAACTCCGGGCTGGCGTTCGGCGGGAACAAGGTCCGCAAGCCCTACAGCGCACTCTTCAAGAACGGATGAGCACAAGAATGACCGCCATGCCGCCAGACGATCCCCCGGCACAGGGCGACGACGAAACCGACCTCGGCTGGGGCGACCACCCCGACCCCGACGACGACGACCGCCTCACCAGCGACCGCCCACCCCACTGGGACTCCCCCTAGCCCGGAGATTTCAGCGCACCTCCTGGGACTGTCCGCGCGTTGCGATGATCTTGGCCAGCGCAGCCCGGAAGTCTTCGCGGTCACTGGGTGCAAGCGGCGGGGGCCGATCGCCAGGACGCACAGCAGCTTGGCCTGCGCAGGAGGATACGAACGGGCGGATCGGAAGTTCGCCGCGGAAGGAGACCGGCATGGCTTTCACGGATGAAGAGGTGGCCTACTTGCGCTCGCAGCGGCTGGCTCGCATCGCTACCGTTTCTCCCGACGGCCAGCCGGATGTGTCACCGGTCGGGTATGAGTACGACGGGACGCACCTTTACGTAGGCGGCATGGATCCGGTGAAGACTCGGAAGTTCCGCAACGTACAGGCCGGGAATGCCAAAGTGGCGATCGTCATAGATGACCTGGTATCCGTCCAGCCCTGGACTCCGCGCTACCTGCGGATCTACGGCACGGCCGAGCTCGTCGACCGTCAGGGCCAGTTGGGGCCAGCTCCCTATATGCGGATCACGCCCACCATCTCCTGGAGCTGGAACCTGGACGGCAGCCCGTTCAGCCACGACCGCGAGCTAGTCATCCGGCGCACCGTCCACCAGGCTGCCGCCGGGCAGACGGAACCTTGAGCGTCGATCAGGAGGTCACATGAGCTTCGATACACCCGCCGGAACCCGTGGTGCCCGCCAGCCATCAGGGCCTTTCTTCCGGTGGCTCAACAACGTAATGTCGCGTCGTCTTCGCCGCAAGGGTGGCCGGGCGATGGGCGTCAACGCCCTGGTCCTGACGACCATCGGCGCCAAGAGCGGGGCCAAGCGGACCAATCCGGTCGGCTGGTTTCCCGGTCAGAACGGCAGCTGGCTGATCGTCGCGTCAGCGAACGGGGCGGCGCGCAATCCAGCGTGGTATCACAACATCGCCGCGCATCCCGACGAAGTCCAGGTCGAGGTGGAAGGCCGCACGATCGCTGTGACGGCCGAACAACTGCACGGGGCGGAGCGTGATAAGGCGTGGCAGCAGATCACCGCCGCCGCGCCCCGCTTCGCACAGTATGAGCAGAAGACTGACCGTCTACTGCCGGTCATCCGCCTCGTACCCAGATCGGGCTAGCCCTGAGATTTCACGCGGTGGTGGGCTGAGCGGGGCGCCAATCATGAAGGGTGCTCCTGAGCTACTCAGGACTTCCTGACGGGTTTCAGTCGTTGCTATCGGCGGGCGTGCAGGTCACACAGGCATGTCCCCGGGCCTGCCTAGTGTCCTGAGTCAGAGATTAATCGTCATCTGGTTAGGGAATCGGGTGTGCCGGGGCCCGAAGCTTGAGCAGCTGGTGGTAAGCGCTGGGGAGCGCCCGGTCCCACCTTGTGGGCGTCACGGGCCGGGCGCCGGCTGTCCGGATGGTTTGCGTGGTGGCTGGGCCTGCAGCCGGGCAGTATGTCCGGGTGGCGGAGATGCGGGTGCTGGCAGGCCGTTACCGGCTGGTGAGGTCGCTGGGCCGGGGTGGGTTCAGCGAGGTGTGGCAGGCTGAGGATGGCGTGCTGGGCCGGGCGGTGGCGGTCAAGGTGTTCACTGCGTCCGCGGGCCAGGCAGATGTGGTGGCCCGGTTTCAGCGTGAGGCGCGTACTGTCGCCGGGCTGCGGCATCCGAACGTGGTCGTGGTCTTCGACGCGGGAATCGATCAGGACGTGCCCTATGTCGTGATGGAGTTGCTGGCCGGGCCGGGCCTGGACCGGCTGCTGGCCGAGCGCGGGCCGCTGCCCGTCGATCTGGCGCTGGGTTATGGGGAGCAGGCGGCGGCCGGGCTTGCTGCCGCGCATGCCGCCGGGGTGGTGCACCGCGACGTCAAGCCAGCCAACCTTGTCCTGGACGGTGACGGCACGGTGAAGGTGGTGGACTTCGGTATCGCCAGCCTGACGCACGCGTCCGCGTCCCTGACCGCGTCTGGGGTCATGGTCGGCACCCCCGCCTTCCTGTCTCCCGAGCAGGCCGCGGGCCGCCCGGCCGGGCCGCGCAGCGACCTGTACGCGCTGGGCTGCGCGCTGTACGCGCTGCTGACCGGCAGCCCGCCGTTCACCGGGGACCATCCGGTGGGCACCGCCGCGCAGCACCTGACCGCCGCCGCCCCGCCGCCCAGTGAGCGGCGCCCCGGCCTCCCGCCAGTCATCGACCAGCTGCTGGCCGCCTTGCTGGCCAAGGCCCCCGGCGACCGGCCGCCGGACGCGGCCACCGTCGGGCGGTGGCTCGCGGAGGTGCGCCGGATGCTTGCCCCGGCCGCTCCCGCCCTGACCATGCCGATCCCCGTCCCCGCCGGCGGGCCGGAGATTCCCGGTCCGGCCCGCCGCCCGCCCGGGCGCAGCCGCTGGCTGCTAGCCGGAGCCGGTGGCACCGCGGTCGCCGCGCTGCTGGCCACCCTGGCCCTGACCCACGTCCTCGACGGAGGGCACCCGGCCCAGGCCGGATCGCCCGCCTCGTCTCACCCGGCGACGACGGCGGCACCATCTCGCCCGGCGGCGGCCAAGACGGTCAGCCAGTCCCCGCCGGCCCAGCATCGGCCCATCCGTCATCATCACGCGCCGGTTACCCCGGCCGGCGCGGTGGATGCCCTCGGGCTGGCCATCATCAAGGCGGAAAAAGGCGGCGCGATCCAGCCCAACGCCGCCACCGACCTGCAGAATCAGCTCAGTGGGATCGCGCAGTCGATCACCCAGGGCAACCTGCAAGACGCGGGCCACAAGGTCGGTGACCTGCAGCACCACCTGGGTGACCTCACCCGCAACGGGCAGATCACCGCTCGTGGCCTGGCCATGATCGAGCCCCCGGTCGGCGAGCTCGCCCGCCTGCTGCCACAGCAATCCTGACCAGCGCCCGCTGGCAGGGCGCAATCACGACACCACCTCCCAGAAGACGTAGCTGGTCTTGGCTAGGGTGCCGGGCATGGCGAGCCCGGCGGTTGAGCCGCTGATGCTGAGCACGCAAGAGCGACAGGTTCTGGAGGGGTGGGCGCGGCGGCGTAAGACGTCGCAGGCGCTGACCAGCCGCAAGCTGCGCCGGTCGGCGCACCGCAGCGTCACCGAGCTCGAAGCCGACATCCGCAAGTGGATCAACGAATGGAACAAGAACCCCAGGCAATTCGTGTGGACCAAGACCGCGGACGAGATCCTCGGCACGCTGGCGGCCCACTGCCGACGAATCAACGACTCAGGACTAGGTGAGTACTGGATGGGCTCGGTAATCAGTGTCTATCTCGGTGCGGAGGTCTTCCGCCGTTACGCGGCGGCAGATGGCGGAGTTGTCGCGGCGGCATGCGCAGTAGAGGCGGGCCTGAAACCAGATGACGTAGGCGTGGCCCCGCTCGCGACGAAGTAACTCGAGGTCCGCGATCACTTCCGCATGCCTGGTCACGATGCATTGCCACCCGGCTCGGGGGAAATCCGGTGCGCGTTGGAGACGTCGCGGCGTATGCGCCGGGGCAGAGGAGGGCGTGCACGACGGCGAGCGGCGAGTGCTGCCCGCAGGATGGCCGCGCCCCCGCGGGCGCTGTCCGCGATGTGATCAAGGATCTCGGCGTGTTGCTCGATCTCCTTGTCGGTGTTGAGGTCAGGCAGGTCCCTGGCAACTTCGGACAACTCTGTTGTGGTACTGCGAAGTGATGCGGTCAGGTTGGTTCTGATTTCGTCGTTCATTTAGCCACCAATCCATCGCCGAATCTGGTTGCGCAGGTCCGCAGGGTTCTTTCCGTGCACGACGACGAGGGGAAAGCTGCCGGGGAGGTTGGCGTACACGAACCCGTTGACCCCAGGTGCCCAGCAATGCCAGGTCGGGAACTCCCGGCCGACATCCTCAAGCGTCTGCTCAGGGTGGTCGCCCCCGAGCGTTCCGGTATCGGGCACGCGCTCAACTCCCATAGACCCCCGGCAGGGGGTGGAACGAGCGCCTGATGACGCTGCCGCCGCTGCCGGGGGATCTTCTGTCGATCTTGTTCCGGGACTAGCACGGCTAGCATAGAACACCTCGAAATGCTAGAACAGCTAGTCATGCTAGAAGTCCTCGGAATGTACCCGGACAGCGGAGGGTAGGAATGCAGATGATCAATCTGTGCCACGGGCTCCGCAACCGCCATACCTGCGTGTGGCTGACGCACTGCGGCAACGACTCCTCGGGGGAGAGTGGTTGCCAGGCGAAGCCCTGCCCGGGGTCAACTCGCTAGCAGCCGAGTACCAGGTCGGCAAGTCCACCGTGGCCCGTGCGGTCAAGATCCTCGCTGATGAAGGCCGGATCTACACCGTGCGTGGCTGGGGCACCTTCGTCAGCGAACATCCACCAGGCCCGTAACGCCACGCCCAGCCTCCTGTGGCCGGGACAAGGCGGTGCCTAGCTACCGGGAAGGGCGAAAGCGTATTCGTTGCCGTTGTCGGAGCCAATGTAGATCCGGCCGTCGGCCACGGCCGGGGAGTTCTGGATCGCGCTGCCGGTGCTGAAGGACCAGAGCTTGCTGCCGGTGGCCGTGTCCAGGGCGTACAGGTTGCCATCGTCCGCGCCGAAGTAGACCACCCCGTCGGCGACCGCGGGATCGGACTGCATTTCCATCGGGCTCAGGTTGAAGGACCACAGGTTGGTGGCGGTCGCCGCGTCCGTGGCGTACACGCTGCCACTGGCGGCCCAGTAGACCACCCCGTTAGCCACGGCCGGCGCGGCGTCGACCGCCCCGTTGCTGTCCTGGATGTCCCAGATCCGCTTGCCGGTGGCCGCGTTGAACGCGAGCAGATCACCGACGTCGGTATGGTCAGTGCCGACGTAGACCACGCCGCCCACGACCGGCGGGGAGGACGCGACGCCACCGTCGGTGTGGAACACCCACCGCCTGGCCCCGGTCGCCGCGTTCAGCGCGTACACCGCGCTGTTCAGCGAGCCGACGTAGGCCACCCCGTTCACCACCGCCGGGGAGGAGAACACCTCGTTCCCGGTGGCGAAGTGCCAGGCCAGCGCCAGCCCGGGGACAGCGGACGGGGACAGCACGTTCTCGTCCGGGTTGTATCCAGTGCGTCCTGGCCCATAGCCGTACTGGGCCCAGTTGGTGTGCACGGTGAACGTCGCGCCGCCCCGGCGGCCGGAACGCCGGCCCACCGCCCTGATCCGGTAGTCGCCCGGGACGGTGCCAACCGGCACTTTGATCAGGACCCCGGAAAAGCTGCCGCTGCGGTTGGTGTGCCCGGCCGTCCGATCGGCGGTATCGGCGGTAGTGGCGAAGGAAATGTCCACCGTTTCCCGGGCGGCGAATCCTGATCCCGATACCCGGACGGCCGCGCCCGGCGGCCCGCTGTACGCCGACAGCGCCACGTGCACCCGGACCGAACTGCTGGGCGACGCCACGGCCGGGCCCGCGGCGGCCAGGCTGAGCCCGGCGGCGACAGCGGCAACTAAGGCGAGCCGCGGAATGCGAGACACGCCTGCACCTTAATGCCCGGACCATAGGGTGACCAGATGTACACGACTCAGCAAACCCGGCACATGACCGCGCCACGCTCGGCCGTCTACCGGGCGCTGCTCGATGCGGGCGCGGTCGCCGCGTGGCGGGTGCCCGACGGCATGAGCAGTCAGGTGCACGAGTGGGAGGCCCGGGAAGGCGGGGCGTTCCGGGTCTCGCTCAGCTACGACCTGCCGACCGGGACCGGCAAGACGGCGGAACACACCGATACCTACCACGGCCGGTTCGTCAAGCTGGTGCCGGACCAGCAGGTGGTCGAGATGCTGGAGTTCGAGACACCCGATCCGGAGCTGCGCGGCGAGATGACCGTGACGACCACGCTGACCGACACGGCCGATGGCACCGACGTGCTGATGGTGCACGAGGGTATCCCGGACAAGATCCCCCCGGCCGACAACGAGACCGGGACCCGGATGGCCCTGGACAACCTGGCCCGGCTGGTCGAGGCGGGCTGACCAGGAGTGTCCCCCCGGGTAGGCCCAGGCCGGCGCCCAGGTACTGGCGTTGGGCAGGACGGGTCCTGATGGTTCGGAGGTGGCGCTGTCGGTGCGCAGAGATACTGTTCACCTGATGCTGGAGATGTTTCACCCCGCGGTACGGGCCTGGTTCGAAAGCACGTTCCCGGCCGGTCCGACCGAGCCGCAGGCCGGGGCCTGGCACCAGATCGACGCAGGCCGACCCACCCTGATCGCCGCACCCACCGGTTCCGGCAAGACGCTGGCCGCGTTCCTGGTCTGCATCGACCGGCTGTACCGGGCGCATCAGGCCGGCCAGGAGCCGAGCGCCGGACCGCAGGTGGTCTACGTGTCCCCGCTCAAGGCCCTCGCGGTGGACATCTGGCAGAACCTGGAGCGCCCCCTAACCGAGATCGCCGAGATGGCAGCCAGCATGGGGCTGCCCGCGCCGGACATCCGGGTGGCCGTACGCACCGGCGACACGGCCGCGGCCGAGCGGGCCGCGATGCTCAAGCGGCCGCCGGACTTCCTGATCACCACCCCCGAGTCGCTGTACCTGCTGGTCACCGGGGACCGCGCGCGGGCCATGCTGCGCCCGGTCAACACGGTGATCGTGGACGAGATCCACGCGGTGGCGGGCAACAAGCGCGGCTCGCACCTGGCGCTCACCCTGGAACGGCTGGATCACCTGGCCGAGTCGCCGGTGCAGCGGATCGGCCTGTCGGCCACCCAGCGGCCCATCGAGACGGTGGCCCGGCTGCTGGTCGGCGCGGGTCCGGACCGGTCGGACCCGGACGGGTCGCCGCGCTGCGCGATCGTGGACTCCGGGCACCAGCGCGACCTGGACCTGGCCATCGAGCTGCCCGACGACGAGCTGGGCGCGGTCGCGTCCAGCGAGCAGATGGCTCAGGTCCTGGACATGATCGCGGGGCATGTGGCGGGCCACCGGACCACCCTGGTGTTCGTGAACACCCGCCGGATGGCCGAGCGGGCCGCCCACCAGCTCGGCGAGCGGCTGGGCGACGACCAGGTCGCGGCGCACCACGGCAGCCTGTCCAAGGACCGGCGGCAGCGGGTGGAGGCCCGGCTGCGGGCCGGCGACCTGCGCGCCCTGGTCGCGACCGCGTCCCTGGAGCTGGGCATCGACATCGGCCCGGTGGAGCTGGTCTGCCAGATCGGTTCGCCGCGCAGCTTCGCCACGTTCCTGCAGCGGGTCGGCCGGTCCAACCACACCCGGACCGGCACCCCGGCGGGCCGGCTGTACCCGACCTCCCGCGACGAGCTGGTGGAATGCGCCGCGCTGCTGCGCGGCGTGCGGGCGGGCCGGCTCGACGCGCTGATCGTGCCGGACGGGCCGCTGGACATCCTGGCCCAGCACATGATCGCCGAGTGCGCGGCCGCGGACTGGGCGGAAGATGAGCTGCTCGCCCTGGCCCGCCGCGCGGCCCCGTTCGCCGGGCTGTCCGCCGAAGACTTCGACGACGTGGCCGAGCTGGTCTCCGAGGGCATCCGCACCGGCCGTGGCCGCCGCGCCGCGTGGCTGCACCGGGACCGGGTGGCGGGCCGGCTGCGCGGCCGCCGCGGCGCCCGGATCGCCGCGCTGACCTCCGGTGGGGCCATCCCGGAGCTGGGTGACTACCGGGTGCTGGCCGAGCCGGACAACACCATGGTCGGCACCGTGAACGAGGACTGGGCCATCGAGTCGATGGCCGGCGACGTGTTCCTGCTCGGCACCCACTCGTGGCGGATCCGCCGGGTCGAGCCGGGCATCGTCCGCGTCGAGGACGCGCACGGAGCGCCGCCGTCCGTCCCGTTCTGGCTGGGCGAGGCCCCAGGCCGGACCCGCGAGCTGTCCGAGGAAGTCTCCACGCTCCGCGCCCAGCTCGCCAATTTGCTCAACGCCGGTGCCTCGTCGGCCGCCGTGGACTGGCTCGCGGCCGATTGCGGGCTGGACAACGCGGCCGCGGCCACCATCGTGGCTTACCTGTCCGCCGGGCGTGCGCAGCTCGGTGTGCTGCCCACCATGGACACCATCGTGCTGGAGCGGTTCTTCGACGAAGCGGGCGGTATGCAGCTGGTCGGGCACGCCCCGTTCGGCGCCCGGGTCAACCGGGCGCTCGGCCTGGCACTGCGCAAGCGGTTCTGTGTCACGTTCGACTTCGAGTTGCAGGCCGCGGCGAGCGACGATGCGATTCTGCTCTCACTCGGGCCGCAGCACAGCTTCCCGTTGGACCGGGTGCCGCACTTCCTGGCCTCGGCCACGGTGGAGGACGTGGTCCGCCAGGCCGTGCTCACCTCGCCGCTGTTCCAGGCCCGCTGGCGGTGGAACCTGAACCGGTCGCTGGCCGTGCTGCGGATGCGCGGCGGCAAGAAGAACCCACCCGCCATCCAGCGGATGGAGTCCGACGACCTGATGGCCGCGGTGTTCCCTACCCTGGCCGCCTGCCAGGAGAACGTGGCCCCCGGCCCGCTGGACATCCCCGATCACCCGCTGGTCCGGCAGACGCTGCACGACTGCCTGCACGAGGCGATGGACATCGACGGCCTCCGCGAACTGCTGCACGGCATCGAAACCGGGTTGGTCAAGGTCGAGGTACGGGACACCACCGAGCCATCCGTGCTGGCTCACGAGATCCTCAACGGGCAGCCGTTCACGTTCCTGGACGACGCCCCGCTGGAAGAGCGCCGCAGCCGGGCCGTGCCGCTGCCCCGGGGGCTGCCGGTCGAGGCGCGCGAGCTGGGCCGGCTGGACCCGGCGGCCATAGAGCGGGTGATCGCCCAGGTCCGGCCGGACCCGCGGGATCCCGACGAGCTGCACGACCTGCTGATGACGGTGCTGGCGCACCGCCCCGAAGCGGACTGGCAGGACATGTTCGGCGCCCTGGTGGACGCGGCCCGCGCGGTGACCGTCGAGTCGCCGGCCGGGCCGCTGTGGTGCGCGGTGGAACGCCGCCCGGCCCTCGAGGCGCTGTTCCCCGGCGCTTCGGTCCGGCCGGACCACCCCTGCCCGGTCCCGGCGGGTGAGGTCGAGGAGGACGTGGCGGCGGCCGACATGCTGCGCGGCCACCTGGAGTACCGCGGCCCGTCCACCGCGGCCATGCTGAGCGACAGCACCGGGCTGCCCGCCGACCTGGTGCTGATCGGGCTGGCCCGGCTGGAGGGCGAGGGCTTCGCGGTCCGCGGCAAGTTCACCGCGCCCGATGCGCCGGAGGAGTTCTGCGCCCGGCGGCTGCTGGCCCGGGTACACGGCTACACCCGGCAGCGGCAGCGCCGGGAGATCGAGCCGGTCAGCGCCCGGGACTTCGTCCGGTTCCTGCTCCGCTGGCAGCACGTGGCCCCGGGCACCCAGCGCGAGGGCCGGTTCGGCGTTACCAGCGTGGTCGAGCAGTTGCAGGGTTTCGAGCTGGCTGCCGGGGCCTGGGAGAGCCACGTGCTGGCCGCCCGGGTGACCGGCTACCGCCGCGACTGGCTGGATGACCTGTGCATATCCGGGCAGGTCAGCTGGGGCCGGCTGTCCGTCCGGGACGCCGAGCCGGACCCGGAGCCGCGACGGAGCGGCTTGTCCCCGTCCCGGGCCACGCCGATCACCCTGACTATCCGGGACGACCTGCCCTGGCTGCTCCGGGTGGCCCGCGGCGACCTGGGCCCGGCCCAGCCGGGGCCGGGCCGCACCGCCGACGTACTCGAGGCGCTCCGCCAGCACGGTGCGCTGTTCCGGCCGGATCTGGCCAGCCGGACCGGCCGCCTGCCCAGCGAGGTGGACGAGGCGCTGTGGGACGGTGTGGCCCGCGGCCTGATCACCGCGGATGGCTTCCGGGCCGTCCGCTCGCTGCTGCGCAGCCGGAGCCGGCCCAGCTACCCGCAGCGGCGTGGGCTGCGTGGCGGATTGCGCCGCGGCACGCCCGGCACCGGCCCGGCCGGGCGCTGGTCGCTGCTTCCCGAGCCGATGCCGCCGGGCGACCCGGACGAACTGGCCGAGGCGGCCGCCGAGCAGCTGATCGTGCGCTGGGGTGTGGTGTTCCGCGACCTGGTCCGCCGGGAGAATCTGGCCGTGCCGTGGCGCGAGATCCTCTGGGCGTTCCGCCGGATGGAGGCGCGCGGCACCATCCGCGGCGGCCGGTTCGTCACCGGGTTCAGCGGCGAGCAGTTCGCCCACCCGGATGCCGTGGATGTGCTGCGCGAGGTGCGCAAGCAGCGGCTGACCGGCGAGACCGTGCAGCTGTCTGCGGCCGATCCGCTGAACCTGACCGGGATCATCCTGCCCGGGCCGCGGGTGCCCGCCATCCACGCGAACACGGTGACTTACACCGACGGCGCCGTGCCGACCGAGCAGGTGAGCGAGCTAGCCTAAGCACCTTTCGTTCTGTTCGATAGTGTGTTTGAATAGCGACATGCACGTGGACGTGATCGCAGCCAGTTACCCGGTGGTAGCCGGGTTGCTGGGCTTCGGCGCCGCCGGGCTGGCCGGAGCGGTGGTGGCCATGGCCTTGAGCGTGCACGCCCGGCAGATCCAGCTGGCCGAGCAACTGGCCCGCCGCCAGTTCATCGTGACCGGCGCAGCAGCCCGCGCACCTGAAGCCGAGCTGGCCCCGCCACCGGCCCCCGAGCACATCAACGGCAAGGGCGGCGCGGGCCCGGCGCCCCCGGTGGTCATCGACGGGCCGGAAACCGTGCTGGCTGGTGAGCAGGCCCGCTACCGGGTCCGGCCGTCCGGCAGCCGGAAGGTGGCCTCCTGGTCGGTCGGCGGCGGCGCGGTCGCCCACTCCCCCGACCCGGCCTACCCCGATGACCTACTGCTGATCGCCGAGCAGCCGGGCACCCTGCTGCTCACCGTGCGGGTGCGCGACGGCATGATGGAGCGCCGCGGCACCAAGTCGGTTGCCGCGGTGCAGGACGTGGCCGCGCCCGCGGCACCGTTCCCGCTCCGGCTGTTCCTCCAGGGCTGGGGCCTGATCGTGGTGGCCGTACTGGTCATCGGCTTCGCCGGCGCGCTGGCCGCGCTGGGCAACCTCTCGTCGGCCGACTTCATCGCGCTCACCGTCCCGCTGGCCGCGCTGCTCGGCATGGTCGCGCTGGCGCGGGGCCCGGCCGACCCGGGCAGCCATCCGGCCCGCGGCCGGGATGCGGCCCGGCTCCGCCCGCATGAGACGGCCCGGCCATCGGTCCCGGACAGCGTGCAGCAGACCCTGGATCAGATGATCCACCCGGGTACGGGACAGCCCGACTGATGTGATCCACTTGTCCGGTGGCTGAGTCTGACCGTCCAGAGTTGCCGTTGGCCTGCACGCTGGGGGCCGCCGACGGTGCGGAACGGTCCCGCCGCTGGCGCCAGCTGGCGGCCGAGGCGGCTCCTGTCCCGCGCCGTACCGAGGGCCGGCTGGAGATCCGCTACCAGCCGGGACCAGGCGTCCTCGACGAGCTGCGCGCCCTGGTCGCGGCCGAAGCCGAGTGCTGTTCCTTCGTCGCCTGGGCGGTCATCGAGCAGGCCGGGGACCCCACCCTGATCGTCTCGGCCCCGCCGGACGCCCCGGACAGGATCGAGCCGATCGCCGCCATGTTCAAGGTCTGAGCGTGCCGACTCTCGACGACGTGGCCGAGCTGGCCGCGGAGCTGCCTGAGGTCACCGAGGCCGAGCGGCACGGCAACCGGACCTGGTCCGTGGCGGGCAACGGTTTCGCCTGGGAGCGCCCGTTCAGCAAGGCGGACCTGAAGCGGTTCGGCGACGAGACCCCGCCGGACGGGCCCATCCTGGCCGTCCGGGTCGATGACCTCGGCGACAAGGAAGCGGTGCTGGCCGCGCAGCCGGTGGCGTTCTTCACCATTCCGCACTTCGACGGCTACGCCGCGGTACTAATCCAGCTTCGTGAAGTCTCCCGGCCGACCCTGCGCGATGCGCTGCTCGACGGCTGGCTGGCCTGCGCGCCGGCCCGCCTGGCCCGGCAGTACCTAGAGCGTTAGCCCTAGCCGCCAGACAGCGGTGGCTGGGCGGCGGCCGGCATCTCGGCCACGATGTCTACCGGCTCCAGCCGCATCAGATCATCCCGGGTCCAGCTGCGGTGCAGGTCGGTGGCCAGCCGGTGCGCGTGCCGCAGCCGGGCGTGCTCCAGCTCGTTGCGCACGCTCCGCGCGTTGGCGAACTCCGGCTGCTGCTTCCGCCAGGTCAGGTAGTCGCGGAAGGCCACCTTGGCCTCGTCGGACAGGTAGTAAGCGGACTGCTGCAGCATGACCCGGCCGATCGACTCCAGCTCGTCCAGCTGGTAAGCGGCGAAGTCGAGGTGATGCGCGATCCGTGAGTTCATCCCCGGGTTGACCTCGAAGAACTCGTCCATCCGGTCCTTGTAGCCAGCCAGGATGACGACCAGCTTCTCCCGCTCGTTCTCCATCACCTGGAGCAGGATGTCGATGACCTCCTGGCCATAGTCCCGCGAGTCCGACGCCCGGTACAGGTAGTACGCCTCGTCGATGAACAGCACCCCGCCCATGGCCCGGTCCAGCACCCGCTTGGTCCGCGGCGCGGTCTGCCCGATGAACTCGCCGACCAGGTCGTCCCGCATGGCGTGAACCAGTTGGCCCTGCTCCAGATAGCCCAGCCGGTGCAGCATCTCGGCCATCCGCAACGCCACCGTGGTCTTCCCGGTGCCGGGCGGGCCAGTGAAGCACATGTGCAGGTTAGGCCGAGGCGCCTCCAGGCCGAACTGGCGCCGCGCCCGGTCCACCAGCAGCAGCGCGCCGACCTCCTGCACCTTCTGCTTGACCGGCTCCAGCCCGACCAGGTCCCGGTCCAGCGACGCGAGGACGCCGTCGATATCGGCCGTGCTGCGCTCGGCGGCGAAGGTGACGGTGGCGTCCGGCGGCAACTGGTCAGCGGACCGGCGGCTGCCGCGGCGCCGCGCCGGGCTGGCCTGCTGAAACGACACCGGCCGTCCGGGCGGCGGGTTCTGGGGCGGTGCCCCGGCGTACGCCTTCTCCGCTTTCAGCCCCTGCCGTAGGCTGCGCACCGCAAGGAAAGCCAGCGCACCCAGAGCAGCGCAGGACGCGACGGCGACCAGCAGTCCCGAAGCGAGTTGTGACATAGGCAGCTTTCAGGCCCGATGCCTGTCCTCCCCCACTCCGCATCGTAACCGGCTCAGTCGTAGTGCTTCAGGTGCGGCCACAGCGCGGGCCAGCCGGCCACCGGGCCGGTGCACACGCCGATGGTCAGCCCGGTGAAGTTACTCGGCACGTGGTACGGGACGTAGAACGTGGTCAGCGCCCGGCAGTGCGCGAAGTACGGCCTGAGCTGGGCCATGTCGTCCACCGCCAGGACCACGGCGTCCGAGGCCCGGCCGGGTCCCCACAGCCAGAACGTGTTGTGCCCGGACAGCACCGGCGGCAGGTGGTCCGGTGCGCCGAACACGTCGAGCGCGGCGGCCTCCCCGTAGTTCTGGGTGAATATCGAGGTGGGCCGCTGCCCGGCGCGGGCCAGGGCGGCGTCCTGCGCGGCCACCGCACGGCTGAACTGCGGCCAGCCGAACGTGTCCGCGGTGGTCACCGCGTCCAGGCCGCGCACCGTGTGCAGCTGGGCCACCGGCAGCACGGGCAGGTCGGCCGGCGCGGAGAGCGCGATGCTCAGCAGCGGGGCGGCCACCAGCAGGCCGCGGCGCAGCCGGGGCCGGTCGCCGCGGGCCATCCAGCGCTCGGCCGCGACCGCGGCCGCGGCCAGCACCGCTGGAGCGGTTCCCTCGGAGTAGTAGAACTTGCCCGGCACCCAGATCGTCACGTAACCAATGAGCAGGGTGGCGGTGATGGCGAGGAAGCGCAGCTCGGGGGTCCGCCACAACCGGACCAGGCCCGCGATGACCAGCGGTATGACGAACAGCCCGGCGTAGGCCAGCTGGATCGGCAGCGCGGCCAGGTAGTCGGCCAGGCTGATGTTGTCCTGGTGCAGCGCGGCGGCCATGGCCACTTCCGGCCAGCCGTGCGTGGCCTGCCAGATGACGTTCGGCGCCCAGATCAGCGCGGCCAGGCCGGCTCCCAGCCACGGCCACCTGGTGCCCAGCACCGCGCGGTGCGCCGAGCTGAGCAGGCCGATGGCCAGGCAGATCAGCAGCAGCACCACCAGGTTGTTGTCCTGCAGCCCGAGACCGGCCGCGGCCCCCGCGCCGAGCCACCAGCGCGGCCGGTCCCGGAGCACCGCCACGGTCACGCAGAGCAGTACCACCGCCCAGGCCAGCAGGCCATATGGCTCGGTGATGCCCAGGTGGGCCAGGGCCAGCACGGCCGGGGCGCAGGCGGCGGCCAGCGCGGCCAGCATCCGGCCGAACCGGCCCGCGCCGAACAGCGCCGCGAACTTGGCCGTGATGACCACCACCGCCGCGCCGGCCAGCGCCGGGACGATGCGGACCGCAGTCGGGCTGACCCCGAGCGGATCCGTGATCCGGGCCAGCAGCGGGGCGATCGGCGGCTGGTCCACGTAGCCGAACGCGAGATGCCGCCCGGCTTCGATGAAGTACATCTCGTCGGTCAGGAAGCCGTACCGGCTGCTCATCGCCAGTTCCACCGCGACGAACACCGCCGCGATGACCCAGACCGCCGCGGGCAGCCGGCCGCCGGGCGCCGGCGCGGCCGGGCTGACCGCCGGGGCGGCCGGCTCCGGCTGCTGGCTGATGGCGGCGGAACCGCCGGGCTCGTTCATCGCGCTACCTCCCGCGACATGCCTGGCCCGGATCCGGCCAAGCATTCTATCAATTTGATATCACATTGATAGAACGCGATCCAGCCCGGGTAAGCGGGTCCTCACCGCCCGGCTTGGTCCAGCCCGGCCCGGGTGGATCACCCAGCAGGCAAGGGGTGCGGCATGACACAGACGGCAACCTCCCCTGCTCCCGCCGGGCCGGCGGTCCGCGACAGCAGCCAGGAGATGGAGCGGGCCATCACCTCGCTGTTGTCCCGGGAGCGCCGCCATGTCGTCTACTCCGAACTGATCTCCTCAGCCGGCCTCCAGCTCGAACCCCGGGCGGGCTGGCTGCTTTACCGCGTCGGCGAGCATCAGGACCTGAGCCGTCGTGAGCTGGCCGGGCTGCTCCAGCTACCCGACACCGACCTGCGGCACCGGCTGGCCGACCTGACCACCACTGGCTATGTCAGCAACGGTGACGCCAGCCAGGCGGTGCGGCTCACCGCCACCGGGCGTGCCGCCTACCAGGACCTGATGCGGGCCCGCGAGGACCGGCTGTGCGCGGACTGGCATCCGGACCGGCACCCGCAGCTCGCGGCTCTGCTCACCAGCATCACTCATCAGCTCGCCGCCAGCGGCGAGAAACCTGACGCCGACCTCGACGCGGCGTAACCCCGGGCCGGGCCGCAGTGCATACCCTTGTGCTGGCCGCGACCATTCCCTTCGCAGCGAACAGGTGAATCAGATGACTTCAACAAGTGTGTCCAACCGTTCTTCTGGCCGCAGCACGCTGGCCATCATCCTGGTCATCCTCGGCATTCTGGCCATCATCGCCGGGATCCTGTATGTGGCTGGCGCGGCCAACTCCATCCACTTCATGGTGGGCAGCGTGCACAAGGGCCACCACCTGGCCCGGGCCGCCGTCTCGTTCGTGGTTGGCATCGCGCTGCTGATCATCGCCTGGTTCGTCGCCCGGACGCGCTAGCCGGGCGGGCGGCCACACCTCCCGACCGGTCCCCTTGCACCCAGCTGTGAACCGCGGGCTGCGGCGGGCACCAGGCCGCCCCAGCCTTCAGGGCGTGGCCACGATCACGTCGGATGCCTTGACCACCGCGATTACCTGGCTGCCCTCACTCAGGCCGAGCTGGCGGACCGCTTCCACGGTGATCGAGGCAACCAGCCGCACCCCGCTGGCGTCCAGCTCCACGTTGGCGATGGCCTCCCCCACGTTGATGCTGGTCACCCGGGCCGGAATCTGGTTTCGCGCGCTCAGCTGCATAGCCTGGCCTCCTCATGATCGGGCGTGCTTACCCCGCTCACGCTAGCGGTCCGCCTCGGCCGCCCACCGCGCCGCGATGACCTCACCGAGCGGGGCGAAGTACGGTGTGCCGTCCGCCAGGACGCCAACGGGGACCCTGACCAGCACCGTGGACATGACCGGCCCTTCCCGTGGTGGTAGTCACAACGAGACTACCGAACCACGGGCATGCCGTCACGCCCCGCCTGAGCATTACGCTCGGGTGCATGACTGAGGGGCCATCATTGTCGCTGGCCGAACTGGCCGTGCTCGCGCTGCTCTGCGAGCGGCCGGCGCACGGGTTCGCGGTAGCCCGGCTCACCGCGCCCGGCGGCGAGCTGGGCCGGATCTGGCACATCCCCCGGCCGGTGGTCTACCGCGCGATCGGCCGGCTGACCGAGGCCGGGCTGATCACCGCGGGCGCGGTCGAATCCGGCCGGGGGCCGCAGCGCACCCTGTACACCGTCACCCCGCGGGGCCGCCCGACCGCGGAACGCTGGCTGGACACGCCGGTGCAGCATGTCCGGGACGTCCGCTCACACCTGCTGCTCAAGCTGGCCCTGCTGGACCGGGCCGGGCGGGACCCCACCGCGCTGCTCATCCGGCAGAAGGAGGTACTGGCGCCGATCGCCGAGGCGGTGCACGCCGAGCGGGCCGGCCGCCCGGGCTTCGACAGCACACTGTTGGCCTGGCGCCAGGCGACCACCGCGGCCACGATGAGTTTCCTGGAGGACATCATCCCGGCCAGCCGCGGCGCCTAGCGGGCTGTCCAGCCCGGGTCACGGCCGGACAGGCCGAGCAGGCGGTCCAGCGGCGCCGCCGCGGCGGGCACCGGGACCCGCGGGCCGAACGCCTTGCCGTCACCCTGGTAGTCGCTGGTCAGCATGCCTGGTGCGAAGACCAGCGACTCCTCGGCCGCGGCGGTGGGTGGCGACCAGGGCTGGCCGGTGGCCCGGGCCAGGTCCCAGCCGTGTACCTGGTACTCCCAGAGGATCATGCTGAGCGCCATGTCCCCCGGCATGCCGCTGTCCCCGAGCCGCAGTGGCCGGCTGGCCGCGCCCGCCCGGATCGCCTGGCTGATGGTGCTGGCCGCGGCGCGTACCCCGGCCGCCGGGTCGGCGGGCACCTGGTACCCGTCGGTGCTGGCCCGCGGCGCCTGGCCCGCCGGGTCGGCGAAGCCCGCGGCGAAGATGGTCAGCCAGCCCAGCACGTGCTCACGAAGCTGGGCGACGTCGTACTCGGTGCACGGGGTCAGGTCGTGCAACTGGTCATCGGTGATGCCGCCGACCACCGGGGCCAGTTCGGTAAGCACTTCGGCCAGCAGGTCAGCGGTCTTCTCGGATGCTGTGGTCATGCCGCTGACGCTAGGCGGGCCGGGCCGCGGGCGGCTTGAAGATTCGCGTCAGCCGGCCCGGCTAAGGTGGCTGAGGTGAGCGGGCGGGGGCCGGAGCCGGTGGAGCGGGACAGCCGCGGCATCCTCGACCCGTGGCTGCTGCGTGAGCGCGTCCAGCTCACCCGGTACCCGGCCGGCCCGGCCCTGGCCGGCCTGGTGGACCGGTTCTGGGCGGTGCGCTGGGACCTGCCGCCCGGGCAGTCGCACCGCCAGCAGGTCCTCACCCACCCCGGTGCGAACATCAGCGTCGGCCACGCCAACACAACACCAGGCCAGCGCGAGCCCGGGCCGGTCGAAGCCCGGCTGAACGGCGTGGCCCGCGGCCTGGCCAGCCGCCTGCTCGTCGGATCCGGCTGGACCGTGGCCGCGATGACCCGGCCCGGCGGGCTCGGCGCGTTCGTCGCCGGATCAGCCGCGGCGTTCACCGACCGGGTCGTGCCGCTGGGTGCGGCCATCGGGGTGGCCGAGGCGGCGCTGGTCGCGCAGATCACCGCGGCGCCGGACGAGGCCGCCCGGGTCGGGCTGCTGGCCGCCGCGCTGGAGCAGGCGGTAGATCCGCAGCAGGCCGGCCCGGCCCGCCAGGTGGCCGACGCCGCCCGGTTGGCCGAGACCAACCGGGCGGTGCGGCGGCTGGCCGACCTGAGCGACCTGGCCGGCCTCGGCCCGCGCACCCTGCAGCGGATGTTCCTGCGCTATGCCGGGGTGTCCCCGATGTGGATGATCCGCCGGTACCGGCTGCTGGACGCGGCCGAGTCGGTCCGCGAGGGCACCCCGGTGTCCTGGGCCGAGGTGGCCGCCGAACTCGGCTATGCCGACCAGGCCCACCTGACCCGGGACTTCCGGGCCGCGATCGGGCAGACGCCGGCGGCGTACGCCAGCGCGCAGCCGCGCCGCTAGCCCGGCCGCCCGCGGCTCTGCTATCAGCAGATTGTCTTGGCTGGTGGCGGCCTGTCGACCCATTGTGGGATTACCGAACCGTCGCGGAAAGCAGGGAGACTATGCAGGCCGCCAGTACCGAAACACCCACCGGGACACTCGACGATCAGCTCGTCAACCGGCTGCTGTACCAGCGCATCATCGTCCTCGGCAGCGAGGTGGACGACCAGGTGGCCAACCGGCTGTGCACCCAGCTGCTGCTGCTCTCGGCCGAGGACCCGCGGGCCGACATCAGCCTGTACATCAACTCCCCCGGCGGCTCGGTCAGCGCGGGGCTGGCCATCTACGACACGATGCGGCTGATCCCCAACGACGTCAGCACGCTGGCCATGGGCCTGGCCGCGAGCATGGGCCAGTTCCTGCTCTGCGCCGGGACCGCGGGCAAGCGGTACAGCCTGCCGCACGCCCAGGTGCTGATGCACCAGGGCTCGGCCGGCTTCGGCGGGACCGCGGCCGATGTGGAGATCTACGCGGAGCAGCTGGCCCGCACCGGGGCCACGATGAGCAGGCTGATCGCCCAGCACACCGGGCAGCCGGTGGACCGGGTCGAGCAGGACAGCCAGCGTGACCGCTGGTTCAGCGCCGAGGAGGCCCTGGCCTACGGGCTCATCGACCACATCGTGGAACAGCTCGACGACGTGCGCCCGGCGCTGGCCGGCCGCCGGAAGGCAGGACTGTGATGAGCCAGTACACGATCCCCACCGTGATCGAGCGCACCCCGGCGGGCGAGCGGGCGTTCGATATCTACTCCCGGCTGCTGTCCGAGCGGATCATCTTCCTGGGCACCGAGATCGACGATGGGGTGGCCAATGTGGTGATGGCCCAGCTGCTGCACCTCGAGTCGGTCAGCCCCGACCTGGAGATCAGCCTGTACATCAACTCGCCGGGCGGCTCGTTCAGCGCGCTGACCGCGATCTACGACACGATGCAGTTCATCCGGCCGGATGTGGCCACGTTCTGCATGGGGCAGGCGGCGTCGGCCGCGGCGGTGCTGCTGGCCGCGGGCACGCCGGGCCGTCGGGCGGTACTCCGGCACGCCCGGGTGCTGCTGCACCAGCCGTCCAGCCAGGCCCGCGGCACCCTGCCTGACCTGGCTATCGAGGCCAAGGAGCTGGTCCGGGTGCGGGCCGAGGTGGACGAGATCCTGAGCCGGCACACCGGCCACCCGGTAGCCAAGATCAAGAGCGACACCGACCGGAACAAGACGTTCAGCGCCCACGAGGCCGTCGCCTATGGCCTGGCCGACGAGGTCATCTCCGCCCGCGAGACGGTCCCGCTGGCCAGCACGGCCTGATCAGCGGCCGGGCTGATCACGCCGCCAGGCAGACCACGTCGCCGCCGCCCCGCCGCGGCGCCGGGGCCGGGCCGGCCAGCCGGCCGCCGCGGACCGAGTCCAGCCGGATGACCGTGGCGGCGCGCTCACCGGCCAGCTCGCGGCCCACCCCGGCGAGCAGCTCGGACAGGTCGATGCGCAGCGCGTCGCAGATCGCGGCCAGCACCTCGGAGGAGGCTTCCTTACGCCCGCGTTCCAGCTCGGACAGGTAGGGCACGGAGACCCGGGCGGTCCGGGACACGTCGGCCAGCGTGCGGCCCTGCGCCCGCCGGGTGCGGCGCAGCACGTCGCCGATGATCGTGCGCAGCAGCGGCCGGGGCCGCCGCTGCGGACCGAGTGGGCTGGCCATCGGCGTCGCCTCCCTGGGGCTGGTCAGGCCACGCTATCCAGTGCCAGGCCGGCCGGAGAAGCACGTTCGCAGCCGGCGTAAGCCGCCCGGCCACCAGGGCTGTGGTGGGATGGATGAGTGACTGTCGGGAGCGACGAAGTCGTGCGCTCCGGTGAGTGGCGCCGGGTTCACGAGTTCGCCGTCAGCACCCGCCCCCGTCCCGCCGCGCTGAGCATCGCCGGTGAGCCGGGCGCGGGCAAGTCCACGTTGTGGCGTGCGGGCGTGGCAGCGGCCGCCGGAGCCGACCACCGCGTGCTGCGCAGCGAGCCGTCAGCCGCGGAGGCCGACCTGCCGTTCGCGGGCCTGTCCGATCTGCTCAGCGCCACGCTGCCGGACGTGGGCGGCGATATCCCCGGACCGCAGCGGGACGCGCTGGAGGTCGCCCTGCTGGTCCGGCCGGCCGGGGCGGAGCCGCCAACGGCCCACGCGGTCGGCCTGGCCGTGCTGGCCGCGCTGCGCGGCCTGGCCTCGGTCGGCCCGGTGCTGGTGGCCGTGGACGATGTGCACTGGCTCGACGAAGCCACTCTCGACGCGCTCACCTTCGCCTTCCGCCGCGCGGACAGCGGGCCCATCGGGCTGCTGCTGGCCGCCCGCACGGAGGCACCGGCCGACCCGCTGACGGTGGCGGTGCCGCCGCCGCCGCAGCGCTGGCGTGACCTGGTTGCCGCCATGCCTGCCGAGACGCTCGCGCTGGCCCCGCTCGACCCCTGGCAGGTCCAGCGGCTGCTGCCGGCCACGGTCAGCGCGGCGCAGGCCCGGCTGGTGGCCAGGCAGTCCCGGGGTAACCCGTTCTGGGCCCGGGAGGTCGCGGCCAGCCTGGAGTCGGCTGACACCCCGGTGCCGCCGCTGGCCCGCGCCCTGACCGACCGGCTGACCCGCACTCTTAGCCCGGAAGCCCGCGAAGCGCTGGCGGTGGTGGCGGCGTCCGGGCGGATCAGCGTCCCGGATGCGCTGCGGGTGCTCGGCCAGCTCGGCGACCCGGCGGCAGCGCTGGATGCGGCGGTGCTGGCCGGCGTGCTCACCGAGACGGCGGGCCGGCTCGCGCCCGCCCACCCGCTGATTGGCGCCGCGGCGGTGGAGTCGCTGCCGCCCGGCCGCCGCCAGCGCCTGTACCAGCGGCTCGCCGGGGCGGCGGCCGGCCCGGAACGGTTCGCCTACTTCATCGCGCTGGCTGCCGGGCCGCAGCCCGACTCCGGCGTGGCGGCCGCGCTGGACGCCGCCGCGGCTGCTGCCCACGCCCGGGCCGGGAACGCGGAGGCCGCCGAGTTCGCGGCGCAGGCCGTGCAGTTCACGCCTGGGCCGGACCGCGACGCGCTGCCGCGGCGCCGCATCCGCGCGGCCGAGCTGCTCTTCCTCGGCGGTGACCTGCTCCGGTCGCTGGACCAGGCAGCCGCCGTCGACCTCAGCCAGCTGGCCACCCCAGATCTGGAGCGGCTGCTGCCGCTGCTGCTGGACATGACCGATCTGGTGCACGGCGCGGCCGCGGCCACCGCGATCGTGACCCGGCTGGCTCGCGAAGCCGGGTCCGACCCCCGGCGCAGCGCGCTGGTGCTGGCGCTGGCCTCGGATGTGGCCTACGGCATCCGGGGCGGCCGCCGGGAGGCGGCCACCGAGGCCATCCGCTACGCCGAGGCGGCTGGGCCGGTCGCGGACGCCTCCCTGCACCGGGCCCTGCTCAACCTGATGGAAGCCAAGGTCAACGCGGGTGACGGGCTGGACCACGACCTGCTCGACCGGGCCGAGCAACTGGAAGCCCACATGCACCTGGACCGGCTGCACGACTCCGCGGACCTGTGCCGCGGGCTCTGGTCCCGGTACACCGAGGATCTGGACACGGCCCGGACGGCGCTGCGCCGGAGCATCGACCGGGCCCGGGACGCCGGGGACGACTTCGCACAGGCCACGTTCCTGGTCTACCTGGCAGCCACCGAGGAACTGGCCGGCGACTACCCGGCGGCGCGGGACACGCTGGCCGCGGTCGACGCCGCGGCCGCCTGGCACGACTGGCCGCCGCTGCCCTGGACCATCGAGCCGCGGTGCGACCTGCTCATCGCGGCCGGGGACCTGGACGGCGCGCTGGCCCTGGCCGAGCAGAGCCTGCCGGACACGGCCGACCAGCCGGCCGCGGCCCGGTTCCTGGGCGGCCTGGTCCGCGGCCGGGTCAGCGCGTGGCGGGCCGACACCGCGGGCGCGGTCCGCTGGTTCGAGCGGGCGGCGGCGTGCGCCGACGAATGCGACTTCGCCGACCCGGGGGTGCGGCAGGGCCTGGACACCGGGCTGGCCGAGGCGTACTTGGCCGAGGGCCGTCCGGTCGATGCGCTGCGCATCTCGGCCTGGCTCCGGGAGATCGGCGACCGGCTGCACCGCCCAGTGCTCACCGGCAACGCGTGGCGCATCGACGCCCAGGCCGCGGCCCAGGCCGGCGATCTGGACGTGGCGGCCGAGTCGGCGCAGCGCGCGGTAGCCGCGCACGAGTCGGCGCCGCTGCGCCCGGAACTGGCCCGCAGCCTGCTGGTCCTGGGCCAGGTCGAGCGGCGGCGCCGGGCCCGCAGGCGGTCCCGCGGCGCGCTCGGCCGGGCGCATGACCTGGCCCGCGAGATGGGCCACCAACCTCTGCTGGCCCTGATCGAGCGGGAGCTGCCGCGGGTCGCCGCGGCCCGGTCCGGCCCCGAGCTGACCGCCACCGAGCAGCGGGTCGCCGAGCTGATCGCGGCGGGCGCGACCAACCGGGATGCGGCCGCCGCCCTGTTCGTCAGCGTGCGGACCGTGGAGACACACGTCGCGTCGATCTACCGCAAGCTCGGCGTGCGCAGCCGCGCCGAGCTGGCCCGCCGGTTCCCTCAGGCACCGGTCCGGTAGCGGACTCCGTAGTCCTACGGATACCGCGTCCCTGGGACCGCCCAGCGGCGCGCGAATCTCCGTAATCGCAGCGGATTTCCCGCGGGCGGCCCGTCCGTAGCGTCGGTCTCAGTCAGCCATCACCGACCACGGAGCACCGCCATGACGAGCACGTTCGCCCCTCCAGCCAGCACCATTCTGACCGCTGCCGATCCCGGCTGGGACGAGGCCCGGCAGGCCTGGAACCTGGCTGTGGACCAGCAGCCGGCCGCGATCGCCTGCCCTGCCTCCGCGCCGGACGTGATGGCCGCCGTCAACTACGCCCGCCGCCACGGCCTGCGCGTCGCCGCCCAGGGCACCGGGCACAACGCCGCGCCGCTGGGCCCACTGTCCGATAGCGTCCTGATCAAGACCGACGGCATGCGCCGGGTCACCATCGACCCGCGCCGGATGACCGCGCGGGCCGAAGCCGGTGCCGTCTGGCAGGACGTGACCGACGCCACGGCCGACCACGGCCTGGCCGCGCTGGCTGGCTCCTCCCCGAACGTCGGCGTCACTGGCTACACCACCGGCGGCGGGCTGAGCTGGCTTGGCCGCGCGTACGGCCTGAGCGCCAACAACGTCGAAGCGTTCGAGGTGGTGACGGCGGACGGCCGGCTGGTTCGCGCCGACGCGGCCCAGGAGACTGACTTGTTCTGGGCGCTGCGCGGCGGCGGCGGCAGCTTCGGCGTGGTCACCGCGGCCGAGCTGCGGCTGTTCCCGGTCACCGAGGTGTGCGCCGGGCTGCTGTGGTGGCCAGTCGAGGCGGCCGCGGAGGTACTGCAGGCCTGGCGGGAACTGACCCAGAGGGGGCTGCCCGACGAGTTCAGCACCGCGGCCCGGCTGATGCGTTTCCCCGCGCTGCCGCAGATCCCCGAGCCGGTGCGCGGCGGGTCCTTCGTCGTGATCGATGCCTTCCACCTGGGCAGCGAAGCCGAGGCCGCGGACATCCTGGCCCCGCTGCGCGCGCTGCGGCCGGTCACCGACACCGTCCACCTGATGCCGGCCCGGGACCTGGGCCAGGTCCACCTGGACCCGCCACAGCCCACCCCCGGGGTGGGCGACGGGGTGCTGCTGGACATCCTGCCCGCGGTGGCCATCGACGGCCTCGTCCAGCTGGCCGGCCCGGGCGCGGATACCCCGCTGCTGGTGGTCGAGCTGCGCCAGCTGGGCGGGGAGATGCGCTGGGCCCGGCCGGGCAACGGCGCCCTGGCCATGATCGACGCGGGCTACGCGCTGTTCGCCGGCGGGCTGGTGACCAGCCCGGAATCGGCCACCGCCATCACCCGCGATATCCGCGCCATCCAGGCCGCCATGGCCCCGTGGGCGGCCCGCCAGATGTACCTGAACTTCGCCGAGACCAGGCGTGACCCGGCCACCTTCTGGACCCCGCAGGCCTACACCCGGCTGCGCCAGATCAAGGCCGCGGTCGACCCGGAGGACCGGATCCGGTCCAACCACCCCATCCCGCCCGCGGCCGCGCACTGACCCGGGCGCACACCGCAAAGGAAGCAACCATGTCGGCTCTGCCCACCACGACCGTCGCGGGATACCTGCTGCGCCGACCCGAGTTGGCCGGCGCCCTGCAGCAGGCCAGCCACCAGGCGGGCCGCCTCATCCTCATCGAGGCCGTGCTCGGGCACCCAGATATCCCGTCCCGCAGTCAGCGCGCCGCCGCCTAGGCAGCGGCCCGGCATGGGCGTTAAGCAGGAAGGATCTTTCCATGACCGCATCCGCGGTCCTCGAGGCACCAGAGCTGACCGCCGCGACCCGGCCCTACCCCGGTGTTCCCCGCCATGAGCCGAGCATGATCCACACACCCGATCAGCGGGTCCGCGTCTTCGTCAGCTCGACGCTGCAGGAACTGTCCGCTGAGCGGCAGGCCGCGCGGGACGCGGTGACCCGGCTGCGGCTCGTGCCGGTGCTGTTCGAACTGGCCGCCCGGCCGCACCCGCCGCGCCAGGTCTACCGTTCCTACCTGGCGCAGAGCCAGATCTTCGTCGGGGTGTACTGGCAGAGCTACGGCTGGGTGGCGCCCGGCGACCAGGTCTCCGGGCTGGAGGACGAATACCAGCTATCCGCCGGCATGCCGCGGCTGATCTACGTGAAGTCCCCCGCGCCGCAGCGCGATCCCCGGCTGGAGCGGCTGCTCAGCCAGATCAGATCGGACGGCAGCGTGTCCTACCAGCAGTTCAGCGACGCCGCCGAGCTGCAGCGGCTGGTCGAGAACGACCTGGCCGTACTGCTCAGCGAGCGGTTCGAGCAGAACCAGCCGGGCCGCGGCGCGCCGCCCGCCGCCGCGCTGCCCGCCGCGGGCACGCCCATGGTGGACCGCGAGCAGGAAACCGGTGCGGTGGCCAGCCTGGTGACCCGGCAGGGCGCCCGCCTGGTCACCCTGACCGGCCCAGGCGGGGTCGGGAAGAGCCGCCTGGGCCTGGCGGCCGCAGGCCAGCTCGCAGCAGGTTTCGCCGACGGGGTGCGGTTCGTCGACCTGGCCCCGGTACCCGACGCGGACCTGGTGCCCGGGGCCATCGCGGCCCGGCTCGGGCTGCACAGTTCCGGCGGCAGCGTGCTCACCGACGTGCTCGGGTACCTTCGTCACCGGCAGATCCTGCTGCTGCTGGACAACTTCGAGCAGCTGACCGGCGCCGCGCCGGTGCTGGCCGAGCTGCTGGCCGCCGCGCCCGGCCTGGTCGTGCTGGTGACCAGCCGGGCCGTGCTCCGGCTGCGCGGGGAACACGAGTTCCCGGTCGCCCCGCTACCCATCCCGCCGCCGGAAGCCGGCCACGACCCCGCGGCGATAGGCCGGTCCGCCGCGGTGCGCCTGTTCGTCCAGCGGGCCCGGGCGGCGGTCCCAGAGTTCACACTGACCAGCGACAACGCCGCCGCGGTGGGCGAGATATGCCGTCGGCTGGATGGGTTGCCGCTGGCTATCGAGCTGGCCGCGGCCCGGATCCGGCTGCTGCCGCCACAGGCCCTGCTGACCCGGCTGGACGACGGCCTGGGCGTGCTGGCCGCCGGGCCGCGTGACGTGCCCGAGCGGCAGCGGACCCTGCGGAACACCCTGGACTGGAGTTTCGGCCTGCTCACCGCGGACCAGCAGGCGCTGTTCGCCCGGCTCGGCGTGTTCACGGGCCGCTTCGGCCTGCCGTCCGCCGAAGCCGTCTGCGGGGCCGGGCTGGGCGACGGGCTGATCGACACGCTGAGCGCACTGGTGGACAGCAGCCTGGTCCAGACGCAGCCCAGCGGCGACCAGCCGCGGTTCACCCTGCTGGGCACGATCCGGGAGTACGCCCTGGACCAGCTGCGCGCCCGGGCTGAGTGGGCTGAGGTGCACGACAGGCACGCCGCCTACTTCCGGGCGCTGGCCGAGCCGCGCGACAGCGATCTGCACGGGGACGGGCAGCTGGCCTGGCTGGACCGGCTGGAGAGCCAGCACGACAACCTGGCCGCCGCGCTGGCCTGGCTGGTGGACACGGGCCAGACCGGGCCCGCGGTGCAGTTCATGTGGGCCACCTGGCGGTTCTGGTGGCTGCACGGCTATGCCGGGGAGCTGGCCCGGCACACCGAGAAGGTGCTGGCCGGCAGCGCGGGCCTGCCGCCGCACGAACGGGCGATGGCCCGGTCCGGCGTGGCCTTCACGATCCTGGCGGGCGGGGACCCGGCCCGGGCCCAGCCGCTGCTCGAGCAGAGCCTGCCGCTGTACCAGGAGGCCGGTGACGCGTTCGGCGCCGCGCTGACCGCCGCGGTGCTCGGCCACCTGCTCGCCAGGCGTGATGAGGACGACGCGGCCAGCGAACTGCTCGAGGACACCCTCGGCCGGCTCCGCGCGGCCGGCCGCGGACCGCTGACCGCGACGCAGCGCCTGCACCACCTGCTCGACCTGGCCCTGGCCGACAACTTCCTGGGCCAGATCCGGCTCCGCGCCGGGGATCCCGGCCACGCGGCGCAGCTGTTCAGCGACGGGCTGGCCGCGGCCCGCAGCGCCCCGGACCGGTTCACCATCCTGGTCTCGCTGTACGACCTGGCGCTCAGCCGACAGGCCGCGGGCGACCCGACGCGGGCCGCGGAACTGCTGGACGAGGGGCTGTCGCTGGCCGACGGGGCCGGCGACCAGCCCAGCGCGGCCTACTACCTGGAGGCCATGGCCGACCTGGCCAGCCGCCAGGGCGACCCGGCGCGGGCGGCGTCGCTGCTGGCCGCGGCCGAGGCGAAGCTCCAGGCCAGCGGCCGCGGCTGGCTGCACGCCTACGTGCCCCGCGCGAACGTGCCGGTAAGTGCTGGGCGAGAGATGATTCCCGGGACCGGCGTCCGTCTGAATGTCCAAGGCGCGGCCCAGCCCGGGACGCGCCCGTGACACGATCCGGGAAGGGTGCCGAGATGAACACCCCAGTGACCACGCTCGACCAGCGGTTCAGCGGCCCGGCCGCGGCGGCCACCGGCTGGGCCGAGACCCGCCGGGTGCTGGCCGAGGCCGAGCTGTTCTGGCTGACCACCGTGCGGGCTGACGGCCGGCCACACGTCACCCCGCTGGTCGCGGTGTGGCTGGACGAGGCGCTGCACTTCAGCACCGGGCCTACCGAGCAGAAGGCGATCAACCTGGCCGGCAACCCGCACGTGATCCTGACCACCGGGTGCAACGGCTGGGAGCGCGGCCTGGATGTCGTCGTCGAAGGCGACGCCGTCCAGGTCACCGACGAGGCCCTGCTCCGGCGGCTGGCCGAGGCCTGGACCACGAAGTGGGACGGGCGCTGGCAGTTCCAGGTCCGCGACGGGTCGTTCCAGCACATGGAGGGGTCCCCGGTGCTGGTCTTCACGGTCGCCCCGAGCAAGGTCCTCGCGTTCGCCAAGGGCGAGCCGTTCAGTCACACGACGCACCGGTTCGCCGCCACGCCAGGCACAGCACCACCACCGGGGCCAGCACCAGGCCGCTGAGCGTGACGGCCAGCCCGGCCTGCTCGGCCGCGAACCCGACGGCCAGCGGGCCGAGCCCGCCGGCCAGCGCGGCGGCGCTGCTCAGCGTGACCACGAGGCCGCTCTGCCCGGGCAGGCTCTGGTACAGCTGGGCCTGCGCCACCGGGTACCAGGGCGCGGTGCCGATGGTCAGCAGGGCCAGCACCGCGAGCTTGGCTGGGAACCCCGGGACCAGCAGGAAGGCCGGGTAGAGCAGCAGCGCCGCGGCCGCGCTGGCCCGCAGCACGGACAGCGCGGCCGCCCGGTCCAGCACCCGGATCACCACGACGTCCCCGGCTATCCCGGCACCGAGCCGGACGGCCACGGCCAGCGCCGCCTGCACCGGGGACGTATGCACGACGGCCACGAAGTAGACGGCGAGGAACCCGGTGAACACGTCGAGCAGCAGGTCAGACACTTCCAGCAGGACCAGCCAGCGGACCACCCCGGGGCGGCGCAGCGCCCCGATCACCTGCCGCGGCACCTGCCGCGGCACGGGCGGCTCGGGATCACCGGCCGACTCGGCGCTGAGCCGCCAGCGAGCCACGCCGAGCCAGGCCACCACGGCTGCCGCGGCGACCACCAGGTAGCCGGCCCGCCAGCCGCCGCCGGCCGCGAGGATCCCGGTCAGCAGCAGCGGGCCGAGCACCGCGCCCAGCGAGCCGGCCAGCGTCCAGCGCGCCATGTGCTGGTCCTGGCGGCCCGGATCGGCGTCCATCAGGCTGGCCTGGGTCAGGCTGACGAAAGCGCCGGAGGCCGGGTAAAAGACAATGAACGAGATCAGCAGCCCGGCGAACGACCAGGCCAGCGCGGTGCCCAGCAATGCCGCGAGAAATACGGCGCCACCCGCCAGGATGATCCGGTGCCGCCTGCGCCCCTGGCCGGCCAGCGCCCCGACCGGCAGCTCCAGCAGGCTGCCGATGAGCACCGGCGCCGAAGCCAGCAGGCCGAGCTGACCGTAGCTCAACCCGAGGTCGTGCTGAATGAGTGGCAGCGCCGCCGTCCGGGTGCCGTCAGCCAGTTCATCCACCAGCTCGACGGCCAGCGCAGCGGCCAGCACCGCGCCGCTGACCAGCGCGGTGCGCTTGCCTCTGGTCCTGTTAAGTCACAGTCAACCGAAACCCATGGAGCCGATCTTACCGGGCGCAGCGTGCCTGCTCTTGAGGGCACCGCAGCACACCGAGCCGGGGAATCCTCTACCCTGCCCGGCATGTGGATTTCGCCCGGCGCCCGGGTCTACCTGACCACGGGCATCAGCCTAGCCGCGGTGGCCGTGGCCACCTGGACTGGCATGATGGCGGGCGCCGCGGTGACCGGCCGGGCCTGGTGGACGCTGGCCGCGGTAGCCGCCAGCGTGACCGCGGCCGGGCTGCCCGCCTACGAGCAGATCCGCAAGGAACGGCTGCGGGCCCAGGCCGAACAGGTCGCGGTGGACGCAGCCGTCGCCATGCGGGTCACCATGAACGACGCGCTGGACCCGATCGTCCGCCAGCTCGGCCGGGTGGTGACGGCGCGAAGCACGCATGAACGGGAAGCGCTGCAGGAGGCGGCGGCCGGCATGGTGGTGGACTCGGCCGCGCACCTGGTCGGTACCGGGCGGGTCCGGGCCTGCCTGTTCCGCTTCGCGCCGGGCGCCCCGGCCATGCTGGTGCCCACCCAGTACAGCGGCCGGGTGGACGACCCGCTGGATCCGATCACCGAGGGCAGCGCCGAAGGTGACCTGGTCTTCGGCATGATCCGGCGGAACCGGCACCTGTTCTACCCGGACCTGGACAGCGCCGCGCCGCCCGGCTGGCACCCAACCCCGCCGCAGACGTACAAGTCGTTTGCCGCCGTTCCGGTGGCGGCCGGGCGCACCGCCTTCGGCATGCTGATGGTAGATGCGTTAGACAGCGATGGGATCAGGCGTACGGACGTGCCACTCGTCCGGCTGCTCGCCGGGCTGCTCGCGGACGCGCTAGCGTAGGTGTTGATCCCTCAGGGTCGCCCGCTGACACTGAGTTCGTGGCGAAGGGTGCGGAGATGGCGGTGCACATCACCATCGAGGACGACGACGACCGTCCGGAGCGGATGGTGCGTGACCCGGACGGCTACTTCGCCGACGCCCGCCAGCGCGCCGAGCGGGAACTCGCGCACCAGGCGGACGGCCTGTTCCCCTCGCTGCGCCGCAAGCGCCACGGCTAGCCCACCGGCAGGCCGTGTTCCTCGTGCTCGCCCAGGTCGGCTAGCTGGGCGAGCAGTGCGCCCACCGAGTCTGCCGCGGCGGGCAGCAGCGGCAGCCGGACCTGCGCGGTAGGGATCCGGCCCAGGGCGTGCAGCGCGCCCTTGAGCACGCTGGGGTTGGGCTCGGCGAAGGCCGCGGCCGAGAGCCTGGCCAGCGCGTGTCCCAGTTGCCGCGCACCGCGCGGATCGCCGTCCGCCCAGGCCGCGGCCAGCGCCGAGAACTGCCGGGTGGCCAGGTGGGCGGACGCCAGGATGCCGCCCGCCGCGCCGAGCGCCAGCATGGGCGAGACATACACGTCGTCGCCGGCCAGCACGGCGAAGCCGGGCGGGCCGCCGCCCAGCAGGTGCACCGCCGCCTGGTCCAGGTGGCCGGTGGCGAACTTGATCCCGGCCACATTCGGCAGCCGGCCCAGTTCGCCCAGCGCGGCACAACTCAGCGGCTGGGCGGTGCGGTACGGGATGTGATAGACGATCAGCGGCACCGGGCTGTCCGCGGCCAGCCGGGTGAAGTGGGCCAGCACGCCCGCCTCACCCGGTCTGGTGTAGTACGGCACCGGGACCAGCGCGCCGGTGATCTGCGGCCACCGCGCCAGCTCGCTGAGCGCGGCCACACTGGCCCGGGTGTCACTGGATCCGGCCCCGACCACGAGCGCCGCGCCGCGCGGCCCGCACACGGCCGCGCACAGCTCGATGACCGCCCGCTTCTCCGCCGGGTCCAGGGTGGCGGCCTCGGCCGTGCTGCCGAGCGCGACAATCCCCGTCGCGCCCGCGTCCAGCATCTCCCGGGCCAGCGCGTCGAGTGCGCCGAACGCGATCTGGCCGTCGGCCGCGAACGGGGTGATCAGCGGGACCAGGATCCCGCCCAGGGAGTTTCGCTGCGTCATGCGCCCAGCCTGGCCTGCTGAGATCATGCAGGTCTAGTTCGCTTTTGTACAGAGAAACGTAAGCTGAGCTGATGCTAGATGTCCGCCGCCTGCGGCTGCTGCGCGAACTCGCGCACCGCGGCACCATCGCCGCCGTCGCCGAGGCGCTGGCTTTCACCCCGTCGGCGGTGTCCCAGCAGCTCAGCGCGCTGGAACGGGAAGCAGGCCTGCCGTTGCTGGAACGAAGCGGGCGGCGGGTGGTGCTCACCCCGGCCGGACGGACCCTGGTCCGGCACGCGGAGACGGTGCTCGAGCAGCTGGAGCAGGCCACCGCCGACCTGGCCGGCGCGCGCCAGGGCCTGGCCGGCCCGCTGCGCATCGGCACCTTCCCCAGCGCCGGGCGCACGATGATCCCGGCCGCGCTGCGCACCCTGGCCCGGCAGCACCCAGCCCTGGAGCCGATGATCTCGGAGATCGATCCGGCCCGGGTAGCCGACGCGCTCCGGGCCGCCGAGCTGGACGCCGCCCTGATCCACGAGTACGACTTCGCGGCCAGCCGCGCCGAGCCCGGCCTGGGAACCGAGGCACTGTGCACCGAGGCGATGTACCTGGCCTCGGCCGCGGCCTCGGCACACGCGCCGCTGGTCCGGGTCGAGCTGGCCGACCCAGCCGCCATCAGCCACCGCCGGGATGCTTCCTGGATCACCGCGACCCCGGGGACGATGTGCCACCAGATGACCATGCACGCCTGTCAGGCGGCCGGCTTCACCCCGCACGCCCGGCATCGGGTGGACGACTTCGCGACCACGCTCGCCCTGGTCGCGGCCGGCCAGGGCGTGGCGCTGGTGCCTCAGCTCGGCCTGGCCGACCCGCCACCCGGCATCGTGCTCACCCGGGTGCCGCTCAGCCGCCGGACCAGGATCGCGTACCGGAGCGGGGCGGCCCGCCACCCGGCCGTCGCCGCGGTCAGCGCCGCCTTCCGCTCGGCCGTGCCCGCGGAGCTGAGGCCTTAGCCGAGCACGGCGCGGAGCGTGCGGCGGCCCACCGCGGCCAGCTGCGGGTTGTCCGCCGAGTGAGCGAGTGAGCCAGATATACCAGCCCCAACGCCAGTGCCCAGCCGGTCGCCCGGGCCCAGCTGGTGTCGCTGGGCCCAGCCGAAGCCCGGAACGCCGGGTGACAGTCCGCGGGCAGCAGCATCCACCCGACGGACAGGTCAGCCGCCGGATCGCCGGCGGTGAGGTCACCAAAGTCGAGCACGCCGCTGACCCGGCCGCGGCGCACCAGGATGTTGGCCGGGTGCAGGTCGCCGTGCACCCAGACCGGCGGCTCGGCCCACCGGGGCGCGGCCAGCGCCGCCGCCCACATTCGCCGCACCGCCGCGCCGTCCACCTGATCCGCCACCATGCTCAGGTTCTGCATGACCGTGTCGGTGCGCTCGGCCAGCGGCACGCCGCGGGACGGGTTGACCGGGGCATCCGGCGGCGCTGGCGTGTGCAGAGCGGCCAGGAAGCCGCCCAGGCTGACCGCGGCGGCCGCTGGGTCCGCGGGTGGGGTCTCGGCCGCCACCTGGCCGGGGAGGTAGGGCACGATGCTCCATGGCCACGGGTAGCCCAGCCCGGGCCGCCCGGTCCGGGCCGGCGCGGGAACGGGCAGCGGCAGCCGGGGCGCGAGCACCGGCAGCCAGCGCTGCTCGTGGCCGACCAGCCCGGCGCCCATCTCCCGTCGCGGCAGCCGGGCCAGCAGGTCGCCGCCGACCCGGAACACGACGTTGTCCCACCCGTTGGCCAGCACCGAGACCGGCCGGTCGGCCAGATCAGGGTGCTGCTCGGCGAGCAGCCCGCGGAGCAGCGCCGGGGTGACCTCCACCTCAGCGGCTGGCATCCGGTGCCCCGACTGTGCCCTCTCGACCTGGGCCATCGCGCCTCCTTGGTGGTTGGCCACTACGGTCAGGCGGTGAGCCGGGCCCGGTCGGCGTCGGCCCACGGGACCGGTTTGCGCTGGCCGGGGTCCCACTGCACGGTGACCACGCGGGCTTCGGCGGCGGTCTCCCCAGCCGGGGTGACGATGGTCTCCCGGGTGGTCAGGCTGGTTGTGCCGAGCCGCTCCACCTCGATCCGCACCGTCACCCGGCGGTCCGGGTAGCGGACCTCCGCCCGCAGGTCCACCTCGAGCCGGACCACCACGTACAACGGGTCGGCCCCGACGGCGCGGGTGTAGAACGCGTCCCGGCCCTCCTCCAGATAGGTCAGGAATACCGCGTGGTTGACATGACCCAGGGCATCCACGTCACGCCACCGGACGGTGACCGGATGCTCGAACACCGAACCCATGCGGTCACGGTAGCTCGGCAGGCAGCCCGAAGCGGGCAAAGATCTCCGCACTGGCGGGACTGGGCGAGGGCGTCTCGGACAGCCAGGGCATCAGGAACGCGGTGACCGCGGCGATCCGGTCCCCGTCCAGGGTGAGCACGTCGATGACGGCCGCCGGGTACCGGCCGGTGCTGCTGTCGTACAGGTAGCAGCCCACGGCCAGCTGCCCGTTGGCCCGGGTGGCCTGGTGCTGCCAGCGTTCCGAGAGCGGATCCCGGAGCAGCCATTCGCGCAGCGCCGGATGGCCCTGGAACCAGGTCGGGATGGGCGGCATGGACCAGGTCGCGTCCTCGGTGAGCATGCTGACCAGGGTGTCGGCGTCGCCGCGCTCGATGGCGTCGGCGTACTGCGTTGCGATCTCGCTGATCCGCTGGTCGCCCAGTTCGCGCAAGGCGGACTGCTGGCTGCGCCCGGGCAGGCCGCGGCGGGCGGCGCCCCGGGCGCGCTGCAGCGCGCTGTTCACTGCGGCTTCCGACGTGGTCAGCTGGCTGGCCATCTCGGCCGACGAGAAGCCCAGCACGTCGCGCAGGATGAGCACGGCCCGCTGCAGCGGGGGCAGCTGCTGCAGCATGATCATGAACGCCAGCTCCACGCTCTCCCGCTGCTCGTACCGGGCCTCCGGGGACGAACCGGCCAGCCAGTGGTCCGGGTATGGCTCCAGCCAGATGGGCTCGTTCACTGACTCCTCCACCCGGGTCCCGCGCGCCGCGGCCGGGCCGAAGCTGACCGGCAGCTCGCGCCGGGACTTGTGCCGGGTCACGTCCAGCGCGGTGTTGGTGGCGATGGAGTACAGCCAGGAGCGTACTGAGCTGCGCCCCTCGAACCCGCCCAGCCCGCGCCAGGCGCGCAGCAGCGCGTCCTGCAGCGCGTCGTCCGCGTCGTGCACCGAGCCGAGCATCCGGTAGCAGTGGGCGCGCAGCTCGCCGCGGTGCGTCTCGACCAGCTCGGTGAACGCACCCTCGTCCCCGGCCCGGGCCCGGTCGAGCAAAGCCAGCTCGTCGGTGCGGGTGCGCTGCGGGCTCATGCTGGTCACGCTAACCTCAATCGCTGAACGTCGGGTCCGCGCCGTGCATCCGGGGCGCCCGGCCCGCGGGCTGCTCCCAGTCTTCCTGCCTGCCCAGCGCGGTCAGGTCGAGCAGCGAGTAACTGCTGCCCAGGGTGTCGGTGCCCCGCGCATAGGTCGAGTAGGTGTGGAACACCTGGCCGCCGTCGCGCAGGAAGCAGCTGACCCCGGGCACCTCGTCCGGCTCGGCGTCCGCGGCGATGTCCGGCGCCGCCCTGTAGTTATAGTCCGGGTGGTCGTTGTCCACGGTGGCCTGGAAGTCATAGTTGAAGTCGCTCTGACCAGAGCTGTACCAGGGCACCGTCCAGCCCCGGCTGGCCCGGTACTGCTGCAGCTTGGCCAGCGGCGCGCGGGACACCAGGGCGAAAGCGGTGTCCCGGGAGCGCAGGTGGCGGAGCATCCCGTCGGACAGCTCATCCACGCTGGCCGTGCAGCCCGGGCAGGCCGCGTCCCAGGACGGGCTGTACATGACGTGCTGGATGATCAGCTGCCGGCTGTCGCCGAACAGCGCGGCCAGCGGGACTGAGCCCTGCTCGCCGTCGAACCGGTAGTCCTTGTCGATCCGCACCATGGGCAGCCGCCGCCGCTGCGTGTTGAGCGCGTCGCGACTGCGGGTGGCCTCCTTCTCGGTGGCCAGCAGCTGCGTCCTGGCCGCCAGCCACTGCTCGCGGGTCACCACGTCGGGAAGGGCCATCACAACCTCCTGAGCAGATGGGATCTCTGCTACAAGACGGGCCGGGCAGCGCGGATTCATCGGCGCCCGGTCTGGAAATATTCGCCGCCGCCGGGCCGGTGAGAACGCCGGGTGTGGCGCCGTCCAACGCATAGCAGGCCGCCACCGGACGGCGGCGCCAGAGGAGGACGTCATGTACGCAACGGTGATCCAGGCCATGGCCACGGAGCAGATCAGGCAGCACCACGCGTCGGCCGCCGCGACCAGCCGGGCCCGGCAGATCCGCCGGGCGCGCCGCCGCGCCCGCACTCGCGCCTATCTGCCCGCGGCTGTCACATCGCGCGGCGCCCAGCCGTCAGGGTGCTAAGGACGGAGTGTCGTAACTGACGGAAAGGGAGCTGCCAATGGCGGACCTGGCCTGGGAAGCAGAACAGTTCGAGCGGCACCGCGCGCACCTGCGTGCAGTGGCCTACCGGATGCTCGGCTCGGCCACCGAGGCCGAGGACGCGGTCCAGGAGGCCTGGCTGCGGCTGAACCAGTCGCGTGACGATTCGATCAGAAACGTCGGCGGCTGGCTGACCACGGTCGTCGGCCGGGTCTGCCTGGACATGCTGCGGGCACGGAGTTCCCGCCGGGAGTACCACGTCGGCGAGTGGGACACCGGGCTCGCGGGCCGTGGACGACAGCGCGGAAGACGAAGCGCTGCTCGCCGACCGAAGGAGCCGGCCGATGCCGCGGTCTACATGTGGGGGCGCCCGGGTACCCGGCATCGCCCAGAGGCTCGGCGTGAGCCAGCGTACGGTCTGCCGCTGGGCCGCCCGGGCCCACTGAGCCCTGACGTCGAGGACCC
The DNA here is from genome assembly GCA_036497945.1 of Streptosporangiaceae bacterium. GTDB lineage: Bacteria > Actinomycetota > Actinomycetes > Streptosporangiales > Streptosporangiaceae > RYN-230. The sequence continues at coordinate 56,505 of DASXIN010000079.1, forward strand.
CCGGACCCGTGGTCCGGGGGTTCTTCGCTGCTACGCCTCGGTCTCGACGAACCGGTCACGATCCGGGAAGGGCCGCACCTCCTGCGGCCAGCCGCACGCCACCGCGACCCTGCCCGCCCAGTACCGGGCCGACGCTTCGTCGGGCACGTCGACGACGAGGAAGCCGCCGAGGTGCTCCTTGGTCTCGAGGTACGGGCCGTCGGTGAACAGCGGCTCACCGCTGGAGGCGTCCACGCTGAACACGGGCGTCTCCGCGACCAGGCCGCCGTTGGTGTAGACGAAGACCCCGGCGGCCTTCATCTCCGCGACCAGCGCCCGGTTGGTCTTGGACTTCTCGCGCAGCTCCTCGAGCGTGTGGTCGGGAACCCACTCGTCGTTGAAGGCGATGAGGTACTCGGTCATAGCTCCTCCTTGTGCCGGGCGGCTCCTGCAGCAACCCTCCACGATCGCAACGAACGGCGCCTGCCCAATCCGACAGGCAAGCACGGCGAACGACTCACGCGGGGAGTCTGCCGCGCGCCGACCAAGCACTGACCTCCCGGCCCACATGGGCCGGGAGGTCAGCTCAGCTCGTCGGATCCGGCACGATGCGGATGTACGGCCGCGGCGAGTCCCACCCCTCCGGGAACAGCTTCTTGGCGTCGTCGTTGGACACCGACCCCGCGATGATCACGGGCTGGCCTGGCTGCCAGTTGACCGGCGTGGCCACCTTGTGCTTGGCCGTGAGCTGCAGCGAGTCGATGACCCGCAGCACCTCGTCGAAATTGCGGCCGGTCGTCATCGGGTAGACCAGGATCAGCTTGATCTTCTTGTCCGGGCCGATGACGAACACGTTGCGCACCGTCTGGTTATCGGCCGGGGTGCGCTGAGCCGGGTCACCCGACGTGCTGGCGGGCAGCATCCCGTACACCTTGGACACGTTGAAGTCGGTATCCGCGATGATCGGGTAGTTGGGCGCGGTGCCCTGCGTCTCCTTGATGTCGTTGGCCCACTGCTCGTGCTTGCCCGTCGGGTCGACCGAGAGCCCGATGATCTTCACATTGCGCTTGTCGAACTCGGGCTTGATCTTCGCCATGTAGCCCAGCTCGGTCGTGCAAATGGGCGTGAAGTCCTTCGGGTGCGAGAACAGCACGGCCCACGAGTCACCGATCCAGTCGTGGAAGCTGATCGTCCCCTCAGTCGTGTCCGCAGTGAAATCTGGGGCGGTGTCCCCGAGCGCAAGCGCCATGTTCTTCTCCTCTGAGTTTCTGATTGTGTGCACCCTGCTGCCCCGGTGCCGGCCAGAGCGGACAGCCGGCCATGCTCCCCCACCCGTGGGCTGGGAATTCAACTATCTCGATTGAATTAGTAGCTTATGGCCAGGACAGATAACGAACAAGTATGCCCGTGACGGCCCTGCTGAGCTGGGCTTCCGGCCAACCGGAGCTAGCCAGGCTGACCGCCCGGCCACAGGCTGTCCAGGTTGACCACGATGCCTTCCTGACTGCTCCGGGCGATGATCACGACCGCCTCCTGGTCGCCCGGGTTCTCCTCCCGGTGCGGCACGTAGGGCGGCACGAAAATGTAGTCGCCGGGTTCGGTCTCCAGCCGGACCTCCCGGCCGCCCTCGGCGAACACGAACACCGGGTGACCGGACAGCACGTAGATCGCGGTCTCCGCCGCGCCGTGGTGATGGTCGCCCGAGCTGACCCCCGGCGCCACGTGGGTCTGTCCCATCCAGACCTTCTCCGACCCGGTGTTCTTGCCCGAGATGGCCTCTCGCCGGGTCATCCCGGCCGTCTGCGAGGTGTCCGCGCGGAGCTCGCCGCCCCGGACATGACTCAGCGGCCGGTGCCAGAGATCATCCGTCATCGCCCGCCTCCTCGCGCCCGCCTGCCGCACCCCCATCCTAGGCATCTCCTTAAGTCTCTTTTACCGATCAGCATAATAGGATAGGCATCATCGACGAGCGTGGAGGTAGCGCAGCATGAGCCCAGTGCGGATCGCCGCCGTGACCGGCAACCCTCGCCCGGAGTCGCGCACGCACAGCCTAGCGCGGACCCTGGCCGCGGAACTCGGGCACGTCCTAACCGGCACGGTCAGCGACGTGGACCTGGCCGTACTGGGCCCGAGTGTGCTCGACCCGGCCGACCCGGCGGCCGGCGCGGCCGTCGCGCAGGTCCTGGACGCGGACGTGCTGGTGCTGGCCAGCCCGACTTACAAGGCGACCTACTCGGGCCTGCTCAAGTCGTTCCTGGACCGGCTCGGTACCGGCAGCCTGGCCGGTAAGGCGGCCGTGCCGATCCTGCTCGGCGGCGCGCCCAACCATCAGCTCGCAGTCGACCTGCACTTCGCGCCGCTGCTGCTGGAACTGGGCGCGGCGGTGCCGGTGCGCGGGCTGTTCGTGCTGGAGTCCGAGGTGGACGGCTTCGCCTCGTTCGCGGCCAAGTGGGCCGCGGCGAACGGCCCCGCGCTGGCCCCCCGGTAACTCCGCAGCAGCGCCGCGGCCAGCACCACCTCGGCGGCCAGCGCCAGCATGACCGAGGCCCGCTGCACCGCGCCGTTCCACGGCTCGAACACCCGGGACGCGAACACGGCCAGGCCCACGGTGCTGGCCACGGCCAGCCCGGCGACCACCCGGCTGGGGCCGGCCCAGCCGGGCTCGCGGCGCAGCCGCCGGGCCAGTAGCAGTGGCGCGCAGAGCATGGCCGCGTAGGCCACGCCGCTGACCACGTCGTGCACCTGATTGTGCCAGGACTCGCCGGTGAACCCGGGGCCGGTCAGCAGCAGGTGGTCGCGGCGGAACACCCCGGCCGCCACCGTCGCACCGCCGGCCAGCACGACCAGCCACGGCCCTGCCGACCGGGGCCCAGTAACTGCGCGCAGCGCCACGCCGAACGCGGCCGTGCACCCGCCGAGCACGATGAACGCGGCCATCATCAGCTGCGGGTCCCGGGCATCCTCCGCGGCCAGCCCGCTCAGCTGGACCTGCGCCATCGGCGCAGCCTGGCGCAGCGAACCGGCCAGCCACCCGGCGGTGAACGCCACCGGGCCCGCGATCCCGCCGGCCGCGGCCAGCCTGCCGAGCTTCATGACTCCCATTCTGAACGCCCGTACCGCCGGCTGTGCCCGGCTGGCTGCGCGGACCCGGCCGGAAGACCCTCGGGCGAATGGGGCACACCGCCGATCACGGGCCACGGATGCGAGAGCTCCATCATCGCCGTCCGTGGTAGCAAAATCCCGGGAGAAGCCGCTACCGGGATAGCTGCTGGACCTGTCCTCACGGCGGGGCGCAGGCGGCCCCTGGAGTCGCTGGCATGATGCAGGGTGGCTCCGCGGGCCGCGGACGCCGGGGGTTTGCTGGCTGGTGTCGTGCGATGATCGGGCCATGGGGCCTGCCGAGGGATCGGGCGCCGTCGCCGGCCGCGTTGCCCGCCCCGGGGCGGGAGGTGTCGTGTCCCGTCCCGGGCTGTTCGACCGGCTCGCGGCGTCGGCGCGGGTGACGGTGGTATCGGCGCCGCCGGGCAGCGGGAAGACGGTGCTGCTGCGGTCGTGGATCGGGGAAGCGGGTCTCGAGGACAGCGCGGCGTGGGTGCCGGTGGGGCCCGACGAGCGTGATCCGCAGCGGTTCTGGCTGTCGGTGCTCGGCGCGCTGCGCCAGACTTCTGCGGGGTCGGCGCTGGTGCGGGCGGTGACGGCGGCGCCGGATCTGGACGGGTGGGCGATCGTGGAGCGGCTGCTGAAGGACCTGGCGCCGCTGGCGGACCCGACCTGGCTGGTGCTCGACGACGTGCACGAGCTGGGCTCGGATGAGGCGCGACGCCAACTGGAGCTGCTGGTGATGCGCGCCCCGGACCCGCTGAGGTTCGTGCTGGCGACCCGTCATGACCTGCGGCTGGGACTCCACCGGCTGCGGCTGGAGGGGGAGCTGACCGAGCTCCGCGCGGCCGATCTGCGGTTCAGCCTGGCCGAGGCGCGGGAGCTGCTGGCGGCGGCGGGGGTGGAGCTGCCCGGGCCGGCGCTGGGGATGTTGTACGAGCGGGCCGAGGGGTGGGCGGCGGGGCTGCGGCTGGCGGCGCTGTCGCTGGCCGGGCACCCGGATCCGGAGCGGTTCGCGGCCGAGTTCTCCGGCTGCTAGCGGACGGTGGCCGAGTACCTGCTGGCTGAGGTGCTGGAGCGGCAGGGCGAGGAGGTGCGGCGGCTGCTGTTGCGGACCTGTCTGGTGGAGCGGGTCAGCGGCGAGCTGGCCGACGCGCTGACGGGGGGTTCGGGCGGGGATCGGATCTTGCAGGACCTGGAGGCCGCGAACGCGTTCGTGGTGGCGCTGGACTCGGCGCGGTCGTGGTTCCGCTACCACCGGCTGTTCGCCGGGCTGCTGCAACTGGAGTTGCGGCGCACCGCCCCGGGTGAGGTGACTGGGCTGCACGCGGCCGCGGCCGGGGTGGTTTGCCGGGCATGGGTTCGCGGTGGAGGCGGTCCGCCACGCCCAGGCGGCGCGGGACTGGGGGCTGGCCGCCCAGCTGCTCGCCGATCACTGGCCCGGCCTGTACCTGGGCGGGCAGGCCGCCACCGTCCACGAGCTGCTGGCCGGGTTCCCGGCCGAGGCGCGTGCGGCCGATGTGGAGCTGGCCGCGCTGGCCGCGGCCGATGAGCTGGCCCAGGGGTCGCTGGAGGAGGCCGGGCGGTACCTGACGCTCGCGGCGCAGGGTCCGGTGTCGGTGCCGGCGGGGCGCCGCGGACGGGTGCAGGTGCTGCTCGGGTTGGTCGGGCTGTTGCTGGCCCGGCAGCGCGGCGACCCGGCGGCGGTGATCGAGGAGGCGCGGCGGCTGCAGGCCGCGGCCGAGGCCCCGGACGCGGCGCGGCCCGGGCTGGGCGAGGACCTGCGCGCGCTGGCGCTGATCAACCTCGGCATCGCCGAGTACGGGACGGCCCGGTTCGAGGAGGCGCTGCAGCACCTAGAGGACGGCGTCGCGCTGGCCCGCCGGATCGGGCGGCCCTATCTGGAATTCACCGGCCTGGCGCACCAGGCAGCGATCGAGATCTTCCGGTCGTTTACGCGGGCGGCCGAGCGCAGCAGGCAGGCGGTCGAGCTGGCCGAACGGCACGGCTGGACCGACGACCCGGCCGTCGGCATCGCCTACGTGATGCTCGCGGGCGCGCTCGTCTCGCAGGCGCGGCCGGATGAGGCGCAGCCCTGGGTCCAGCGCGCCGAGCGCACGGTTAGGGCGGAAGCCGGGCCAGCGGATGCGGTGACGGTCCACTACATCCGCGGGCTGGTCGAGCTGGCGCGCGGCCGTGACGCCGACGCGCTGGCCGCCTTCCGGGCCGCCGAACAGCTGGCCGGGCATCTCGCCGCACCGCACTACCTCGTCCCGCCGACGCGGGCACGGTTGATACAGGCCCTGATGCGGCTCGGCGAGACCGAACGAGCCGGGCAGGTCCTCGCCGCGCTCAGCGAACAGGACAGCGACCGCGGAGAGATCCGCACGGCCGCGGCCGTCCTGCGGCTGGCCCAGGGCGACCCGCGCGGTGACCGCCGCGCTCGCGCCGGTCCTGGACGGCTCCGCTCCGGTAGCCGCTCCCGCCTTGCAGGTTCAGTCTTTCCTGCTGGAGGCGATCGCCCGGGACGCGCTCGGCGACCCCGGCGCCGCGGAGCGCGCCCTGGAGCGCGCGCTCGATCTGGCCGAGCCCGACGGCATGCTCTTGGAGTTCTTGCTGCACCCCGCCCCGGGGCTGCTCGAGCGTCAGGCCCGGCACGGCACCGGGCACGCCGCCCTGATCGCCGAGATCCGCAGCCTGCTGGCTGGAAGGACGCCTGCGCCGCCGCCCGCCGCAGCGCTGCCGCCGCTCGAGCCGCTCAGCAACAGCGAGATCCGGGTGCTGCGCTACCTGCCGACCAACCTGTCGGCGCCGGAAATCGCGAACGAGCTGTACGTCTCAACGAACACGGTCAAGACCCACATGCACCACCTCTACGCAAAGCTCGGCACCCACCGGCGTGGCGAGGCCGTCGAGCGCGCCCGCGCCTTGGGCCTGCTCGCACCCTCGGCAGGCCGGCGCTGACCCGGCCGGACCCGGCCTCCACGGCGCCGACGGCGAGCACGCCCGCTACCTCGAACGGCACCTCAGCCCCGAACCCGCACCGGCCCTCCCAGAAGCCGCATGAACGTGACAGCCGGCAACCGCGCGCCCAGTCAGGGACTTACGATTCGCTGCACTAGCCAGTGACGGCCTGCTCGTCGAGTGCCGGGTCGAAGACGGGGCCGTCGCCGCCGAGGGGGCCGCCGTGGTTGGACACCGAGACCGCGGTCGCCCCAGCATCAACGGCCCGCTTGGCGTCGTCGACGCGGGTGATCCCCTTGACCAGGAACGGCCCGCCCCACAGTTGCCGCAGCCAGGCCACGTCCTCCCAGGCCGGCGGCGGCGTAGCGGCCCACTGGGCGTAGGCACCGAAGAACGTGGGC
>DASXIN010000080.1:0-95748 GCA_036497945.1 Streptosporangiaceae bacterium
ACACCACGACCGCGCCCAGCGTGGTCAGCGCCAGCCAGCAGATCAGGTACTCCGGGGTGGTCCGCGCGGTCACCATGACCAGGTCCCCGTGCCGCACGCCCGCGTCGCGCAAGCTGGCGGCGGCCGCGGCGACCTGGCCCAGCGCGGCGGCGAAGCTGAGCGTGCCCGCGTCGCTGCGCACCCAGATGCCGTCCGGGTCGCGGGCCGCCGCGTCGGCCAGGACCTGCGGGATGGTCCGGGACGGCGGCGCGTCAGCCGGCCCGGTCAGGATGACCTCGCGGCCGGGTGCTCCCGCACCGTGACCCGGCCGCTCGCGCCGCTGACACAGATTCGCTTCGCCATCCCGCCAGGATGCCACGCCCGCCTCCGGCGGGAACGATCAGGACGGCGCTCTGCTTACCGGATTCCGCTCGTCAGGCAGGCACAGGTGAGCGCGCCGGCCGCGCCGAGCGCCGCGCTGCCGAACACGAACGAGCGCCGGGACGGAGGCGGGGGCTGCTCCGGCCCAGCACCGCCGCGGTCCGCCCCAGCTGGCCCGTTCTCCTCATCGGTCACCGCGTGCCTCCCTCAACGGGCGTGGACGCCGCTCACCGTAGGGGGCACAGCTGTCCGGCGGGTGAGCACCGGGCTGCGCGGGCCTGACGCGCCCAGGAACAGCGCGCGGCTCAGGGCGTCGGGGTGACCGCCTGCGCGGAGCCCCGCCCGGTGCCGGGGGTTGGCGTGGCGGCCGGGCCTGACGACGGCACCGAAGACGGCGAGGTGGTCGGGGACGGCGCCGTGCCGGACGGGGTGGCCGCGGGTGACGAACTGGGCGCGGTGCTCCCGCTGGACTGGGTGGCCGGGCTGCGGCTGGCGGGCGGAGTGGCCGGGTGCTTGTTCGGCCCGTGGCCGCCCCCGCCGACCAGGTTGCCGACGGTCGTCCCGGTGGAGTGCTTGCCCCACACGACCGCGCTCAGCGGCTTGCCCGCCGACAGCTCGATGATCGTGACCACCACCATGACGGCCAGGAACAGGCTCAGCGTGACCCCGCCGTAGGCCAGCCACTGCCGCCGGCTGATGTTCCGCCACCACGGGCCGCTGCCGCTGCCGTCCGGGGCCGCCCCGCCGCTGAGCTCACCGGTGGCATGCTCACCCGCGGTGTGGCCGGCTGTCTCCGCAACCACCCGGCGCTGCCACTGGCTGGTCGCGGCCGGGATGATCTGGGTCTCGGTGGCGTCTGGTGAGGGGTCCGGACCGCGGCCGTTGTACCGGCCGGCGTCCGGGCCGCCGGCGCCGCGGGCCGCCCTGCTCGGCGCCAGCGTCTCGGTGGCGGCATCACCCAGCCGGGCCGGGTCAGGCGGCTGGCCCGCGGCGTGCCTGGCGTGCTGGCCAGCATCGGTCTGCCGGTGCCGGAGCACCTCCCCGGCGGCCTTCAGCCGCTCCTGGGAGCGTCTCAGGTAGTGCCGGTACACCTCGGTTCCCGTGGTGCTGGCGATGCTGCCGACCGCGGCACCCGCCAGGGTGCCGCCGACGCCGAGAGAGGACGCCAGGAACGCGCCGGTCAGAGCAGCCAGCAGGCTGGCGATGATCTGGGTGAGACTCAGCTGGAGCCCGCCCGGCCGGCTCATGAACTATCCCCCTTTTGCCCGGTTTGATCCTTGACGAGCTTATGCGCGGCCCTCCACTCCCCGGACGGCCGGGCAGCAAACCCGGCGGCACGCGGGGTGACCAGGCAGTGTCCCCGAGGTGTAGTCGGCGCCGGCCAGCTCATTCAGGCCCGGTTCGCGGCCTGGGCCGGGCAGCCGCCGGGCGCTACCGTGCAGGGGTGACGGATGCCCTGGTGATCGGGGCCGGCGTGGCCGGCCTGACGACCGCCATCTGCCTGGCCGAGGCCGGGCTGCGGGTCGTGATCAGGACGGCCGAGCCGCCCGGGCGGACCACGTCGGCGGTGGCCGGCGCCATCTGGGGGCCGCACCTGGTCGAGGACAGCGACCGGGTCGCCGGCTGGTGCGCCGACACGCTCGGCACGCTCACCGGGCTGGCCGGCCAGCCCGGCACCGGTGTCCGGCTGGCCGGCGGGGTGATGGCCACCCGGGCGGCCGACGGCGCCCCGGACCTGCCCGCCGAGCTGGCCACCGTGGGCGGCGGGATCCGGCCGTGCCCCGTGGCCGATCTGCCGGCCGGCTTCGCCGCTGGCTGGCGGTACACCGCCCCGGTCGTCTCGATGCCGGTGTACCTGGACTACCTGCTGGGCCGGTTCCGCCAGGCCGGCGGTGAGCTGCGCGTCGGGACCGTGGCCTCGCTGGCCGAGGCGGCCGCGGGCACGGCCGCCCCGGTGATCGTGAACTGCGCCGGGACCGGGGCGCACGACCTGGTCCCCGACCCGGCCATCATCCCGTACCGCGGCCAGGTCGTGGTGGCCGAGAACCCGGGCCTGACCGAGTTCTTCATCGGCGAGCCCGACGGGGAACACGAGATGGTCTACGTGTTCCCGCACGCGGGCCGGGTGGTGCTGGGCGGCACCGAGGTGGCGGGCGACTGGTCGGCCGAGCCGGACCCGGGCACGGCCCGCCGGATCCTGCGCGACTGCGCCGCCGTCGACCACCGGCTGGCCACCGCCCGGGTCATCGAGCACCGGGTCGGGTTCCGCCCGGCCCGCGCCCAGGTGCGGCTGGAGGCCGAGGAGACCGTGGCCGCCGACGGCAGCAGCCAGCGCCTGCTGGTGCACAACTACGGCCACGGCGGCGCCGGGGTCACGCTGTCCTGGGGCTGCGCCCGCGAGGTAGCCAGCCTGGTCGCCGAGCTGGCCTAGAAGCCGGGGAACACCGCGCGGAGCCGGTCCAGGTCGATCCCCTCGGCGGTGTAGCCCGGGGTGTGCTCCGGGTCGAGCCGCCCGTACAGCAGCCGGAGCAGCGCTTCGGCGGGCAGCTCAAGGACGCCGTCCACCGCGGTGCTATCCGACTCCGTGCCGTCCGCCCAGCTGGACAGCGTGACCGGCTCGCCCACGTCCAGCAGGTAGTCGCCGTCCGGGCCGGTGGTCCGCACCCGGACCCGGAAACTGTCGCCGGCCGGCTTGGCCACGAACGACAGCAGCTGGCTGATCTGCTCGAGGGCCTCCGGCACCGCGTCCGGCAGCACGGTGGCCGCCGGGTCGCTGACCACGGCCACGTCCCAGGTGTGCACGGCGTGCTCGCTGAGCCGCAGCCGGACCAGCCCGGCCGCGTCCAGCTGACGGCCGAAGAGGTCCAGCCGGATCCCGGCGAGCTGCTCGTCGGTGAGCTGCTCCAGCCGGCTGACGTGCTGCTCGTCCCAGGTCAGGGCGTCGGCCGCCTGGGCCTCCGGGGTCCGGTTGTTCCACGCGTCCCAGATCGGCTGGAAACTGTCCCGGTCCAGCCGCCCGTTCCCGCTCAGCGCGGCGGACAGGTTCAGGGTGCCGATCTCGGCGCCGCTGCCCAGGTGGGACAGGACCTGCGCGATGGTCCAGTCGCGGTCGTAGGACTGCGCCCGCAACTGGTCGGGGCCGAGCGGCTGGGCCACAGCGGCCAGCCGGTCATGGGAGTCGCGCAGGATGCCAATCAGTACACGGGGGTCTGAGGTCACGGCTGGAGTCTCCGTTCGGGTCTGCTGTGTTTTGCCCAACACAGACCCTAGGGTGTGAGGAATGCGGATCGGATTCGGCGCCCCGGTATCGGGCATCTGGGCCACCCCGGGCAACCTGGCCGGGTTCGCGGCCAGCGCGGAGGCCGCCGGATACGCCTCGCTGTGGACGTTCCAGCGGCTGATCGTGCCGGAAGGCTCGGCCATGGAGCCGGTGTACCACAGCGTGCTGGACCCGATGGTGGCGCTCGGCTTCCTGGCCGGGGCGACGCACCGGATCCGGCTCGGCGTCGCGGTGGTGAACATGCCCTACCTCGCGCCCAGCTACCTGGCCAAGATGGCCGCGACCGCGGATGTGCTGTCCAGCGGGCGGCTCGACCTGGGCCTGGGTATCGGCTGGATGCCGGAAGAGTTCACCGTGGCCGACGCGACCACGGCGCACCGCGGCGCCCGCACCGCCGAGTACCTGGAGGTGCTGCGCCGCGCCTGGGCGGACGGGGTGACCGAGTTCAGCGGCCGGTTCTACCAGGTGCCGGCGGGCCGGATGGCGCCCAAGCCGGTGCAGCGGCCCGGGCCGCCGATCCTGCTGGCCGGCCTGGTGCCCGCCGCGCTGCAGCGGGCCGGGCGGCTGGCCGACGGCTGGGTGACGTCCAGCCGGACCGACCTGTCCCGGATCGGCGAGGGGATCGCGCTGGTCCGCGCGGCGGCCGAGGAGGCGGGCCGGGACCCGGCCGCGATCCGCATCGTGTGCCGCGGCGTGGTCCGGGCCGGGGCGCCGCTGACCGTGCCGGAGGGCGGCGGCCGGCTGCTGCTGTCCGGCAGCTACGCCGACATCCGGGACGACACGCGGTGGCTGGCCGGGCAGGGCGTCACCGAGCTGTTCTACGACCTGAACTGGGACCCGCTGATCGGCTCCCCCACCGCCGACCCGGTCGGCGCGGTGGCCCGGGCCGAGGAGATCCTCGCCGAACTGGCCCCGGGCCGGGATTCCGAGCGCTAGCCGTCGGCGGGGCGGAGGCCGGCTTGCAGGGCGATGGCGGCCGCCTCGGTGCGGCTAGCCGCGCCCAGCTTAGCCATGATGTTGGACACGTGCACGCTGGCCGTCTTGGGCGCGATGAACAGCGCCGCGGCGATCTCCCGGTTGCTCCGCCCGGCGGCCAGCACCCGGAGCACCTCCCGCTCCCGGTTGGTCAGCCCGGCCAGCGCGTCCGGCGCCCCTGCACCAGCACCAGGCCGCGACCCAGGACCCGCGGCCGGGCTGAGCCGGGCCCGGCGGCCCAGGTCATCCAGGGCGGCCTGGAGCGGGGCCGCGCCCAGCTCGGCGGCGGCCGCCGCGGCCAGGCCCCATTCCCGCTCGGCGTCGGCGCGCTGCCCGGCCTCGGCCAGCGCCTCGGCCAGCCGCCACCGGGACCGGGCCGTCTCGTAGACGAAGTCCGGGCTGAACTCGGCGACCACCGCCTGCCAGGCCTCCGGCGAGTTGTCCCCGCGGGCGCGGCCCCATTCCGCCTCGGCCCGGGCCGCCCAGCCGCGGCCCTCCACGCCGAGCACGAACTTGGGCCGGGCCGGGTAGGCCGCGCCCTCCCGGGCCGCGTCCACCAGCACTTCGGCCGCGTCCACCTCGGCTTGCGCCGCCTGCTCGTCGCCGGCCGCGCGGGCCCGCCGGGCCTGGTCGGCCCGGGCGGCCAGGCCGATGGCCGCGACCCGGATCACCTGCGGGCCGTAGCCCTTGGCGATGCCGCTGCAGCAGGCTAGCGTGGCCGCGGCCTCGGCCAGCACGGTCGGGTAGTCGGCGCGCCACAGCGCATGCTCGGCCAGCAGGCCGTGGCTGAGGTAGGCGGTGAACGCGTCGGCGGGCCAGAACGGCTCCAGCCAGGCCCGGCGTTCCGCCACCGCTGGACTGCCCCGGGCCACGTCGAGGAACAGGGCCATGGCCGACAGCCGCGCCTCGGCCACCGTGGTAACCCGCATGCCGAAGCCGTCCGCGAGCTGCTGCGCGTGATCCCAGCAGCCGTCCGCGAAGTGCGCCAGGTAATGCATGTACTGCAGGTCCAGGCCGTACGGGGCGAGCTGGAGGCCGGCCGCCTCGGCGCGGTGCACGCCCTCGTGTGCGGCCTCGGCCGCCGCCGCGATGTCGCCGCGTTCCAGCCGGACCCGGCTGACCTGGAACGCGGCGCGCAGCTCCGAGCCCATCATGGCGTGCGCGGTGGCCTGCCCGTAGGCCTGCACGAACAGCTCGATGGCCCGCTCCAGCGAACCGTCCCGCTCGGCCAGCAGGCCCATGGTGACCAGCGCGTCGGCTTCCACCGCGGGCCGCCCGGCGGCCCGGGCCGCGGCGGCGGCCTCCTCGGCCCGGTGGCCCGCCGCGATCTCGTCGCCGCGGTACATCAGCGTCTGCGCGTGGGTGGACAGCGCCCGGGCGTGCTCCCGGCTGGGCGGGTCGTCGGGCAGCATGCCGACCGCGGTGGCGGCCGCATCTTCCGCCTCGGCCGGCTCCTCCATCTCGAGCAGGTAGTAGGCCAGCCGCTCGTGCACCCGGGAGGCGAGCACCGGGTCGGACCGCTCGCTCAGGAAACCGCGGGTCCGCTTGAGCTGCTGCACCGCCCGCGGCACGTCCCCGCTGGACGCGGCGCAGTTGGCCGAGCGCAGCGCCAGCTCGCCGCGGCCCTGCCCGGCCAGCCGCTCCGGCTCACTGACCCGGTCCCACAGGGACAGCGCGCCGTCATAGTGCTGGTGCGCCTCGGCCGGCGCGGCCAGCCGTTCCGCTTCCTGCCCGGCCCGGACCGAGGCGGCGAACGCACCCGCGATGTCGTGGCTGGCCAGGCAGTGGTAGGCCAGCTCGGCGGCGGCGCCGGGCACGGCCTGCCGGGCCGGGTCGGCCAGCAGCTCGGCGATCCGGGCATGCAGCCGGCTCCGCTCGCTGGGCAGCAGGTCCCCGTACAGCGCCTCGCGGATCAGCGCATGCCGGAATCGGTACCCGTCCGGGCCGGCCAGCAGCAGCTGGTCCGCCACCGCCTCGTGCACCGCGGCCTCGTAGCTGGCCTCGTCCAGGCCGGACGCCTCGCGCACCATGTCGTCGTCGATGTGCCGGCCGGCCACCGCGGCGGCCCGCAGCACCTGCTGCGCGGCGTCGGACAGCCGCTCCACCCGGGCCAGCAGCAGCCCGGCCAGCCCGCTGGGCAGCGGTGGGCCGCCCAGGCTGGCCTGCCCCGGGCCGGACAGCCCCGGGTCGGCCAGCAGCGGCCCGGCGGGTAGCGCACTGGCCGACAGCAGCTCCTCGGCGTAGTACGGGTTGCCGTCGGCCCGGGCCACGATGCGGTGCAGCGCGGCCGGGTCCAGCCGGGCGGAGGCCAGCGCGGTCAGGTGGTCCGTCATGTCCTCGTAGCCGAGCGGCCCCAGCTCGATGGCGGCCACGCTGGGCAGCCGGAGCAGCTCGGCCACCACCGGCCGGAGCGGATGCCGCCGGTGCAGGTCGTCGGTGCGGAACGTGACCACCACGGCCACCTGTTCCCGGTGCAGTACCCGGCTGAGGAAGGTGATCAGGTCCCGGGTGGACCGGTCGGCCCAGTGCAGGTCCTCCAGGATGAGCAGGACCGGGCGGGTGGCGGCCAGCTCGGCCAGCAGCCCGAGCACCGCGCCGAACAGCTGCTGCTGGGCCAGCCCGGAGATCTCCCCGTCGGCCGGGTCGGGCGGCCGGTCGGGCAGCAGCCGGCTGAGCACCGGCCGGGCGGCCAGCGCCTCGGCCAGCGGCGCGGCGGCTGGCCCGGCGGCGCCCTCGCGCAGCGCGTCGGCCAGCGGCAGGTACGGGATGCTGTCGCCCAGCTCGGCGCAGCGCCCGGACAGCACCAGGAAGCCGCGCTCGGCGGCCCGCGCGGCCAGCTCGCTGACCAGCCGGGTCTTGCCTACCCCGGCGTCCCCGCTGACCAGCGCGTGGGTCGGGCGCCCGGCGCGGGCATCGTCGAGCAGGCCGAGCAGGCGGGTCAGTTCACCGTCCCTGCCGACCAGCCGTCCCGATGCAGCCCGCAGCACTAGTCAAGTATCACAGGCCAGGCAAGGGCGTTATTCCAATACTGGCCCAGCCGGGCGGACCGGCGGATTCGTCCCGGCCCGCTCACCTGGATACAAAGCTCGCGGGGATCCCGCTGCCGGCCGCGCGGCGGCAGGAGGATACTGCCTACATGGACAGCCGAAGCGATAGCCCGGGCGAGGACCCAGCTGTTTCCTACCTGGCTGCCGTGCCTGGCACCCCGGTGCTCACCCGCAGCGGCACCGAGATCGGCACCGTGGAGCATGTGCTCCAGGTGCCCGAACTCGACCTGTTCGATGGCATCGTGATCGCCACCGACTGGGGGCTCCGGTTCATCGACGCCGACCAGGTCGACCGGATCACCATCCGGTACGTCCGGTCCAACCTGGACGACGCCGAGGCCAGCAAGCTGCCGCCGCCGGACGGGCCGCCGGTGTTCCGGGTCAACGCGCTGGAGGACATCGGGAACTCGCTGCACGACCGGCTCGGCCGGATGTTCCGCCGCCCGCACTGGACCCGGGAGAAGTAGCGGCGGCGGGAAATCCCAGGCGCGGCAGGCGCCTGGGATGCGCTACCCTGTCCGCCATGAGCACCGAGTCCCGCCCCGCTGCCGTGGCGCAGCGGCACGCCAGCCCCGCGATGCCAGCCAAGCCGACGCTTGACGGCATCGAGGAGAAGTGGTCGCGCCGGTGGGACGAGCAGGGCGTAGTACAAGTTTGATCCCCGCGCGCTGAGCCCGAATGAGCGGAGCGCGTGCGTCTTTTCCATCGACACTCCCCCGCTGACCGTCAGCGGGGCGCTGCACATCGGGCACGTCTGCTCGTTCACGCACACCGACACGGTGGCCCGGTTCCACCGGATGCGCGGCCAGGCCGTGTTCTACCCCATCGGCTGGGATGACAATGGCCTGCCCACCGAGCGCCGGGTGCAGAACTACTTCCACGTGCAGTGCGACCCCACGCTGCGCTACGACCCGGGCTTCGTGCCGCCCGGCCGCCCCGCGGGCGACCCGGTGCGGATCTCCCGGCGCAACTTCGTCGAGCTCTGCCAGCGGCTGACCGACCTGGACGAGCAGGCGTTCGAGCAGGTCTGGCGACGGCTCGGGCTGTCCGTGGACTGGTCCACCCAGTACCGGACCATCGGCGACACGGCACGCGCCGTGTCACAGCGGGAGTTCCTGCACAACCTGGCCCGCGGCGAGGCGTACCTGGCCGAGGGCCCGACGCTGTGGGACGTGCGGTTCCGCACCGCGGTGGCCTCGGCCGAACTGGAGGACCGCGAGGTGGCCGGCTGCTACTACCGGCTCGCGTTCCGCGGCCCGGATGGCGCCCTGGTGCCGGTGGCCACCACCCGCCCCGAACTGCTGCCCGGGTGCGTGGCGCTGGTCGCGCACCCGGACGACCAGCGTTACGCCGCGCTGGCCGGGGCCACCGTGACCACGCCGCTGTTCGGCGTGCCGGTGCCGGTGCTGACCCACCCGCTGGCCGACCCGGCCAAGGGCAGCGGCATCGCGATGGTCTGCACGTTCGGCGACATGACCGACGTGACCTGGTGGCGTGACCTGGACCTGCCGGTCCGGCCGGTGCTCGGCCCGGACGGCCGCCTGCTGGCCGCCGCGCCGCCCGGGATCACCAGCCAGGGCGGCCGGTCCGCCTACCGGCAGCTGGCCGGGGCCACCCTGGCCGAGGCCCGGCAGCGCATCGAGGCGCTCGCCCGGGCGGCCGGTGATCTGCTCGGCGAGCCGGAGCCGGTGACCCACCCGGTGAAGTTCTACGAGAAGGGCGACACCCCGCTGGAGATCATCAGCACCCGGCAGTGGTATGTCCGCAACGGCGGCCGGGACGCGGAACTGCGCGCCGCGCTGCTCAGCCGGGGCCAGGAGATCAGCTGGCATCCGGCGCACATGCGGGCGCGCTACGAGAACTGGGTGGCCGGGCTGACCGGCGACTGGCTGGTCAGCCGGCAGCGCTACTTCGGCGTGCCGATCCCGGTCTGGTACCCGCTGGACGCGGCCGGCCAGCCGCGCTACGACCAGCCCATCCCGGCCGAGGAGAGCATGCTGCCGGTGGACCCGGCGGCCGAGCCGCCGGCTGGGTACACCGCCGCGCAGCGCGGCCAGCCGGGCGGCTTCGCGGCCGACCCGGACGTGCTGGACACCTGGGCGACGTCCTCGCTGACCCCGCAGATCGCGGCCGCGTCGGCGCCCGGCGTCAGCCTGGCCCAGATCTACCCGATGGACATGCGGCCGCAGGCGCACGACATCATCCGCACCTGGCTGTTCTACGCGGTGCTCCGCGCCCACCTGGCCGACGGCACGCTGCCGTGGCGGCACGCGGCCATCTCCGGCTGGATCCTGGACCCGGACCGGAAGAAGATGTCGAAGTCCCGCGGCAACGTGGTCACGCCGATGGACTCGCTACGCCAGCACGGCTCCGACGCGGTGCGCTACTGGTCGGCCAGCGGCCGCCTCGGCACCGACATGATCTTCGACCCGGCACAGCTGCGGGTGGGCCGCCGGCTCGCGATCAAGATACTTAACGCCAGCAAGTTCATCCTGTCGCTGCCCTGGTCCGACGCCGCCGCTGCCCCGGGCCAGGTGACCGAAACCCTGGACCGGGCCATGCTGGGCCGGCTGGCCGAGGTGGTCGAGGCGTGCACGGCCGCGTTCGAGGACTACGAGCACACCCGGGCGCTGCAGGAGGCCGAGACGTTCTTCTGGTTCTTCTGCGACGACTACCTGGAACTGGTCAAGTCCCGGGCCTACCGGGAGCACGGCGCACGGGCCGCCCTGTCGGCCATCGCCGCGCTGCGCACCGCCCTGTCCGTGCTGCTCCGGCTGTTCGCACCGGTGCTGCCGTTCGTCACCGAGGAAATGTGGTCCTGGTGGCAGGACGGGTCGATCCACCAGGCCGCCTGGCCGGACCCGGCGGAACTGCGGGCGCTGGCCGGCCGGGCCGACCTGGCCGCGCTGGCCGCCGCCTCGGCCGCCATCGGCGCGGTCCGCGGGGCCAAGTCGGCCGCCCGGCTGTCTGTCCGGGCGCCGGTCCGCAAGCTGGTCATCTCGGCCGCGGAGGACCGGCTGCCCGGGATCCGCGCGGTACTCGGCGACGTGCAGGCGGCGGGCAAGGTGGACCAGGTGGTGCTGGTCCCGTCAGCCTGCCCGGAGCCGGTCCATCACATCACTTTGTAGGCGGGCGGCTGGCGATGCGCAGCTCGTGGAACGAGACGCTGAACCCGGGGCCCTCCGGGGCGGCGCACATCACCCCGGCCAGCAGTTCGCTGTCCGGTGGCAGGTAGACCAGCGCGGCCAGGTCCGGGCTGGCGTCGCCGATGGAGTAGCGGATCTCCACCGCGTCGCCGCGGCGGGACAGCCGCAGCGCGATGTCGTCGGTGTCATCCGGCAGGTTGGCCACCGTCCAGCTGGACAGGCCCAGGGTCAGCACCGTACTGAGCCGGGGCCTGCCCTCGAAGTACTCCACCCCGGTCTTCAGCCAGGTGCGCTCGTCGGCCCGGAGCATCACCCCGGCCTGGTCGTACTGGCTGGCCCAGTTGCCCCGGACCCGGACCGCCACGTCCAGGTCGCCCGCCAGCACCTCGCCGTAGACGTGGCCGCTGTCCCGGATGTAGCCGTAGCCGGTCACCCGCCAGAAATCGGTACCCGGATCGACGTTCACCTGCAGCACATCGTCGGTCCGCTGCCAGCTGGCCGGCTCGTTCAGCCACTCCATCGCCCGTGCCTCCGTGATCTTCCCCGGACGAGGTTAGCGGAGTGAGGCCGGCTAGTCTCACCCGCATGGACAAGGTGCGCCGAACCGATACCGAATGGCGCGAGCAGCTCAGCCCCGAGGAGTACCGGGTGCTCCGCGAGGCGGGCACCGAGGCCGCGTTTACCGGCGAGTACACCGACACCAAGACCGAGGGCGTGTACCGCTGCCGGGCCTGCGGGGCCGAACTCTTCCGGTCCGATGCCAAGTTCGAATCGCACTGTGGCTGGCCCAGCTTCTACCAGCCGACCGAGGATGACGCGGTGCTGCTGATCGAGGACGACTCGCTGGGCATGCGCCGGGTCGAGGTGCGCTGCGCGGCCTGCGACTCGCACCTCGGTCACGTGTTCGAGGGCGAGGGCTACCAGGTGCCGACCGACCAGCGGTGGTGCATCAACTCAGTGTCGCTCAGCCTGGAGCCGCCCGAGGGCTGACCGGCCGCGCCGGGTACCGGGCACTGTTAGCTTTCCCACCTGGGGGTAATGTCCCTGGTAGCGGCAGTGCTGGGGCTCCGGGGGGTCGCTGTGGAAAACGTCATGGCTGGGCTGGCTCGGTTCGTCATCCGGTTCCGCTACTTCATCATCGCCTTCTGGATCATCGCCGGGGCGCTGTGCATCGCGCTGTTCCCGTCGCTGGGCAGCGCGGTGAACACCGATAACAGCTCGTTCCTGCCGTCCAGCTCGCCGAGCGTGCACGCGCTCAACCTGGCCGCCCCGTTCCAGCCCACCAACGACACCACCGGCACCCTGGTGGTGCTGGGCCAGGCCAAGCTGTCCAGCAGCGACCAGCAGGCCATCACCAGCCTGCAGAACAAGATCGCCAAGGACAGCCACGTGGTGTCCGTGTCCGACCAGGGCCTGTCCAAGGACGGCCGGGTGGACAAGGCCCAGGTGATCTTCAACGTGCAGACGTCCAGCACCGACGCGTCGCCCACCGTGGCGGCCGTGCGGTCCACGATGAGCGGCTTCAACCTGCCGTCCGGGCTGTCCAGCTACCTGACCGGGCAGCTGCCCAGCGCGGTGGACAACCAGGACTCGCAGGCGCACGCGCAGAAGCTGACCGAAGACCTGTCCGTGCTGATCATCCTGGTCATGCTGATCATCGTGTTCCGCGCGGTGGCCGCGCCGCTGGTCACCCTGCTGCCCGCGATCTGGGTGCTGCTGATGTCCGGGGCCATCATCGCCGAGATCTCCAAGGCGGGCCTGCAGGTGTCCACCATCACCCAGACCATGCTCACCGTGCTGCTGCTCGGCGCGGGCACCGACTACGGCTTGTTCTTCATCATGCGGGTGCGCGAGGAGATGGCCGACGGCGCCCCGCCGCACCGGGCCATCGAGCAGGCCGGGCGTTACGTCGGCGAGTCGATCACGTTTTCCGCAGGCACCGTCATCGTGGCGCTGGTCACCCTGCTGCTGGCGTCGTTCGGGCTGTACTCCGGGCTCGGCCCAGCGCTGGCGCTGGGTGTCTTCCTGATGCTGCTGGCCGCGCTGACCCTGCTGCCCGCGCTGCTCGCGGTGTTCGGCCGGGCGGTGTTCTGGCCGCGCCCTGTGCGGCCCGCCAAGCAGGAGGGGACGTACGCCAAGCTGGCCGACAAGGTGATCGCGCACCCGGTGGTCACCCTGGTCTGCGGGGTGGTGTTCCTGGTGGCGCTCGGCGTCTTCACGTTCGGGTACACCTCGGCCGGCTTCGGCGGGCAGACCACCGGGCCGGACGGCAGCCAGTCGGCGCACGGCACCGCCGTGCTCAACGACCACTACCCACCCGCGGTGGCCAACCCGACCCAGGTGCTGATGGTCTGGAAGTCGTCGGTGTGGAAGAACCTCGCCCAGCCCAGCAACGCCGAGAACGACCTGGCCAAGAAGTCCGTGTTCGCCTCGGTCAGCGGCCCGTTCGACCCGAACGGCAGCAAGCTCACGCCAAGCCAGCTGAGCAGCCTGTACAGCGAGCTGGGGCCGCCCGGCAAGCTGCCCGCCACCGAGCCGGCCGGCACCCCGGTGCCAGCCGACCAGTACGCGCTGTACCGGGCCGAGGCCCAGTTCATCAGCCCGGACGGCAAGACCGTGCAGTACTACACGTCGCTCAAGGCGGGCTCACCGTCGAGCACCGCGGCGCTGAACGCCACCCCGGCGGTGCGCACCGCGGTGACCAGCGTGCAGCACTCGGCCGGCGCGGTGGACAGCGGCGCGTCCGGGCTCGCGCCCGCTTCTTACGACGTGAGCAGCGTGTCGCAGAGCGACCTGACCGAGATCGTGCCGGTCGTGATCGTGCTGCTCGCCCTGCTGCTCGGCCTGCTGCTGCGCAGCGCGATCGCCCCGCTGTACCTGGTGGCCACGGTGCTGCTCAGCTACTTCGCCGCGCTGGGGCTCAGCGTGCTCATCTT
Organism: Streptosporangiaceae bacterium; assembly: GCA_036497945.1. GTDB lineage: Bacteria > Actinomycetota > Actinomycetes > Streptosporangiales > Streptosporangiaceae > RYN-230. The sequence goes on from DASXIN010000080.1 coordinate 13,745, forward strand.
CCAGGTCGGCGCGGGTGACTCCGGGCTGAACTTCGTGCTGCCGTTCCTGTTGTTCATCTTCCTGATGGCCCTCGGCGAGGACTACAACATCCTGGTGATGAGCCGGATCCGGGAAGAAGCGCACACCTCGCCGCTGCGCGCGGCGGTGCGCACCGCCTGCCACCACACCGGCCCCACGGTGACCTCGGCCGGCCTGATCCTGGCCGCCACGTTCGCGGTCGCCGGGGTGACCGGTGCGACCAGCCAGATCAAGCAGCTCGGCACGGCCATCGCGCTCGGCGTGCTGATCGACACGTTCCTGGTCCGCACCCTGATGGTGCCGGCCATCGTGGTGCTCTGCCGCCGCTGGAACTGGTGGCCGTCCCGGCTCTCCCGGCGCAGCGCCCAGATCGCGGCCGCCCCCGCCCCCAGCGCCGGAGTCAAGGCCTGACCGGCCGCCAGCGGGGCGCAGCTAGCCAGCCAACTGTCCGGAGATCAGAGCTTGTAGCCGATGTCGCGGAGCAGCTGGTGCCGGGCCGCCACGTCGGCGTCGGTCTCCACGCCCACCGGGGGCAGCCCGTCGATAACCCCGGCCACACCGCGGCCCTCGCCCGCCGTCAGCACGATGATCTGCACCGGGTTGGCGGTGGCGCAGAACACCGTGCACACCTCCGGCACCGCTTTGACCTGATTCATCACGTTGACTGGGAACCCGTCCCGAAGCATGATCACGAAACAGTGCCCGGCGCCGATCGCCTCCGCACCGCGCACCGCCAGGGTGGTCAGCTCCGCGTCGTTCCCGGACCGGCGGACCAGCCGCGCCTGCGACGCCTCGCAGAACGCGATGCCGAACCGCAGGTGCGCGCTCACCCCGGCCAGCGCTTCGTGCAGGTCTTCCACGGTCTTGATGAAGTGCGCCTGGCCGATGATGACGTTCACGTCGGCCGGCTTGTCCACCGGGACTACCTCGAACCCAGCCACGGGAGCGGGCATGGTGACACCTCTCTAGATCTGATCGGCCTGGGTCTGCCCGCCTATCATTGCGCCGGCCCGGGCCCACCCGGGGTGACCAGGCCGGATTCGTAGGCCAGCACGACGGCCTGGGCGCGGTCGCGCAGATCCAGCTTGGCCAGGATGCGGCCGATATGGGTCTTGGTCGTCTGCTCCGCAATGACCAGCGTGCCGCTGATCTCGGCGTTGGACAGGCCACGCGCGATCAGCCGCAGCACCTCGGTCTCCCGCGGGGTGAGCGCGGTGAGCGGGCGAAGCACGGGCGCGTCCTGGCGGGGCTGGCTGGCGAAGTCGGCGATCAGCCGCCGGGTCACCGACGGGGCGAGCAGCGCGTCCCCGGCCGCCACCACCCGGACCGCCTGCACCAACTCGGCCGCAGTGGCGTCCTTGAGCAGGAACCCGCTGGCACCGGCCCGCAGCGCCTCGTACACGTAATCGTCCAGGTCGAACGTAGTGAGCATGAGCACCCGCGGCCGGGCCGGGCTGGTGCCGGACAAGATCTGGCGGGTGGCCTGCAGACCGTCCAGGACCGGCATCCGGACATCCATCAGCACCACGTCCGGCTGCAGCTGCCGGGTCTGCCGGACCGCCTCGGCGCCATCCGCGGCCTGCCCCACCACGACCAGGCCGGGCTGGGCGGTGAGCACCGCGGCGAAACCCTCGCGCACCATGGCCTGGTCGTCGGCGATCAGGCAGCGCGTGGTCCCGCCGCCGGCCGTCACGCCGTCTCGCCCAGCGGGAGCCGGGCCGACACGACGAAGCCGCCGCCGGGCGCCGGGCCGGCCGACAGCGAGCCGCCGAGCAGCGCCACCCGCTCCCGCATCCCGGTCAGCCCGTGCCCCGGCTTGAGCCCGTTCCCGGCGGGACCAGCGGACCCGTTCCCGGCCGGGCCGCTGGCCGCAACCGGGCCGTTGGCCACCCGGAGCAGCACCGCGTGGCCGTCCTGGCCCACCGACACGGTGACCGCGGCGCCGGGCGCATGCTGGCTGGCGTTGGACAGCGATTCCTGCACGATCCGGTATGCGCACACGGCGACCCCGGACGGCACCTGGCCCAGCGCGGGGGCCAGCGACAGCTCGACCGGCACCCCGGCCCGCCGGGCGGCATCGACCAGCCCGGGCAGGTCGGCCAGCCGGGGCTGCGGCGCCCGCAGGGCCGGCTGATCGTGGCGCAGCACGCCGAGCAGCCGCCGCATGTCGGCCAGCGCCTCACGGGCCGCCGCGCTCAGCGAGCCGAACTCGGCGCGGACCGGGTCGGGCAGCCCGCTGAGCCGGTACGGCGCGGTCTCGGCCTGCACCGCGATCAGCGACAGGTGGTGCGCGACCACGTCGTGCAGTTCCCGCGCGATCCGGGTGCGCTCCTCCAGCACGGCCCGCTGCGCCTGCGCGGCCTCGGTGCGCTCGGTCTGCGCGGCCAGCGCGCGCTGCGCGCGCAGCCGGGAGCCGATGCTGTCCACCGCGATCGCCATGGCAGTGAACACGATGGTGGCGCTGGCCGGGCCGTTCAGGTGCGGTATGTCGGCGATCAGCCACAGCCCCCACGGAATGAGGCTCAGCGCCCACATCCAGGCCAAGGCCGGCCGCGGCTGGCGGATCCCGGCCAGGACGAACGCGCCGAGCAGCGCGGCCACCTGCGGCGGTCCCCACGGCCAGCCGCCCCACCAGGCCGCCGGGACCAGCGGGGATAGCAGCAGCGCGAGCCAGCCGGCCCGCCAGGCCAGCATCGGGTACCGGGCGGCCAGCGGCAGCGGCAGCACCAGGACGACGGCCAGCGCCCGCTGCCATATGGTGGGCGGCAGCTGGATGGTCGACGCCACCGGCGGCCCGTGCAGCGCCGGCACCCCGTGCAACGTACCGGCGTTGACGATGCAGAGTGCCACCGTGGCCAGGGCCAGCGCAGCGTACGCCGCCCGGCGCTCCGCTGGGGACCGCCACCGCCAGGTCGGCGGCGGGGCCGGGCGGGCCAGCACCTGGACGAGCGCGGGCCACCAGCCCCGGGCCACGGCAGACAGGGCGGACCTGGCCGCCGGGGCTCGGCCCGCAGCCGGTGCACTGCCCAGCATCCGCGTCACCAGCCCAGCGTAGGCCGCGTGGGGCGGCCCGATCGTCACGCCAGCGTTGTCATACCCAGGTATCACCGGCGCTGGCCGCGGGGCCGGGCTGCCGCTGGGGTATGACCGCGGAGTCGGCCCTGTGGTGTGACGACGCGGCCGGGCCGGCCAGGGCAGCCTGGCCGCATGATGAACGTCGAGATGACCGGCCTCACCCGGCGGTTCGGCCGGACGCTGGCCGTCGCCGGAGTGGACCTGCACGCTGGCCCGGGGGTGTTCGGGCTGCTCGGGCCCAACGGGGCGGGCAAGACCTCGCTGCTGCGGATGATGGCCACCGCCGTCCCGCCGACCTCGGGCCGGCTGCGGCTGCTCGGCCGGGACCCGGGCCGCCCAGGCCCGCGCCGGGAGATCCGGCAGCGGCTCGGCTATCTGCCGCAGCAGCTCGGCTACTACCCGGGCTTCACCGCGGCCGAGTTCGTGGAGTACTTCGCGCTGCTCAAGGACGTGCCCGCGGCCCGGGTGCCGGCCGCGGTGGTCAGCGCCCTGGACCGGGTCGACCTGGGCAGCCGGGCCCGGGCCAGGCTGCGCACGCTGTCCGGCGGGATGCTGCGCCGGGTGGGCATCGCGCAGGCCATCGTCAACCAGCCGGACCTGCTGCTGCTCGACGAGCCGACCGCCGGGCTCGACCCGGAGCAGCGGGTAGCGTTCCGCGTCCTGCTCCGCGACCTGGGCCAGCACGCCACCGTCGTGGTCAGCACGCACCTGGTGGAAGACGTCGGCACCGCGTGCGCGCAGGTCGCGCTGCTGGACCAGGGGAAGATCGTCTTTCACGGCAGCCCGGCTGAGCTGGCCGCCCGCGGCCAGGACAGCGGAGTGGGCGATGCGCCGCTGGAGCGCGGCTACAGCGCGGTTCTCGCGGCGGCCCGGTCATGACCGCGGCGACCGCCCCGGCCCGGTCCCGGCCCCAGCCAGCCGCAGGACGGCCCGGTCTGGCGGCGGCCCGGCTGCTCCGCCTAGAGCTGCGGCACAACGCGATGCTCTGGCTGCTGCCGGTGGTCATCGCGGTGTTCTGGCTTACCACCTACCGCAAGACCATGGCCCTGCCGCCGCTGTGGAGCCTGCGGGCCGACAGCCTGCAGACCGGCGTGGTGATCGTGTTCACCGCCCCGGTGGCCGGCGCGGCCGCCTGGATGGGCTCCCGGGAAGCCCGCCGCCACGTCACCGACCTGGTCAGCGTCACCGCCCGGCCACGCTGGGCCCGGCAGCTGGCCAGCTGGGCGGCCACCGCGGGCTGGGCCATCGTCGGCTATCTGGTCTGCCTGGCCGCGGTGTACGGGGTGACCGCACACCAGGTGCACTGGGGCGGGCCGCTGTGGTGGCCCGCCGCGGTGACCGCGGCCAGCCTGGCCGCGGTGTCCGCGCTCGGTTTCGCGGCCGGGGCGCTGCTGCCCAGCCGGTTCACCGCACCGGTGGTCGCGGTCGCCGCGTTCTTCGTGCTCGCGCTCAGCACGCAGCTGATCGTGGGCAGCCAGTCGTACTGGCAGGTCTCCCCGATCGTCACCGGCCCCTGGAACGGCGGGCCGGACCCCGGGGTGGCCACGTTCTATCCCTACGTCCCCGACCTGGCCATCGCCCAGTTCATGTTCCTGGCCGGGATCACCGTGGCCGTGCTGGGCGGGCTGGCCCTGGCGGCCGGCCCCGGCGGGCGGCGGCTGGGCCGGCCCGCCGCGGCGGTCACCGCGGCGGGGCTGCTGGCCGCGGCCACCGCCGCCGGGCTGGCCGGCACCGGCACGATGGACCGGCACGGCATGATCGCCATCCCCGCGCTGCACGACGCGGCCAGCGACCGGCCGATCCCGTTCACCCCGGTGTGCAGCCACACCACTATCCCGGTCTGCCTGAATCCCGCCTTCGCCAGCTACCTGCCCGCCACCGCGGCCGCGCTGCGGCCGGTGCTCAGCCAGCTGGCCGGCCTGCCCGGGGCGCCGGCCCGGATCAGCCAGGCCGCCGCCGTCTATCACCAGGGAGCCGGTAACGGGATCGCAATCGGCCTGGCTGGGCCTCAGCTCACCGGCACGCCACCGGTCTACCGGCTGCTGCTTCCCGACCAGCTGGGCGGACCCCCGCTGACCGCGCAAGCATGGGCCAGCCAGCTGCGGATCGGCACCGGGCGCGACATCGTGGCCTGCGTCACCGGGGCCGGTCCCGGTGCGTCCCCGGCCCAGGACGCGGTTGCGGCGGCCATCATGCTGGCGGCCGGCGTCGATCCGGCGGTGCCCGTCCCGGGCAGCCCGCCGCCCAGGAACGGTGGGCCGCGGCCATCGCCCGGGCTGGCCCTTGGCTCGTCGGGCCTTGCCGCCGCCCAGCGGTTCGCTGCACGGCCAGCCGCTACCCGGCACGCCTGGCTGGTGCAGCACCTGGCCGCGCTGCGCGCCGGGCAGGTCACCGTGGCCCAGCTGCCGTGACGGCCGGCCGGGTACGCGCAGCGCCGCGGTCAGGCACCAGGGTGAGCGGGCCGCGAATCAGGCCGGGCCGCCGGCTGGCCTGGCTGTACGCCGTGGGCCGGCGGCTGCCGGCCACCGTAGCGGTGATCGTGGCCAGCGCCATCGCGCTGCGCATCGCACTCGCCGCCGGGCACTGGGACAGCTACGGCGCGCTGCAGCTGCCGCTGGTCTTCGAGACCGTCGCTGCGACGGCCATCGTGGTCAGCACGGCCAGCCCGTTCGGCGAGCCGGAGCGGGTGGCCGGCCGGTGGCTGCCGGTCTTGCGGCTGGCCACCGCGCTGGCGCTGACCGCGCTGGCGGCCGGCGCGCTGGCCGCCGCGGGGGCGGGCGCGCCGCTGGCCGGCGGCGCGCTGGATGTGCTGCGCAACGTGGCCGGGATCACCGGCCTGGGCCTGCTCTGCGCGGCGCTGCTGGGCGGCGGGCTGGCCTGGACCGGCCCGGTGGCCTACCTGATGGTCGGGGCGTACGCGCTGTACACGCAGTGGCACCCGCCCGCGCTGAGCACCCCGTGGATCTGGCCGGCCCGCTCGCCGCACGACGTCGGTGCGGCGCTCTGCGCCGGGCTGGTGTTCCTGGCCGGCCTGGCCATCGCCACGGTGCGCGGCGCGCGCGACCCGGCCGGTGAGTGAGCCTCGGCCTGCCCCGGCCGGCGGCCTATGCTGGACTGGTGTCCAGTGTGGACGAGCCAGCCGCGGCCCGGGTGGCGGCCGCTCCCGGGCGGACCCTCGCGGCGGGCACGGCCCGGGTGTTCTCCGCCCGGGGCGCGAGATCACCGGTGCCCGGTGAGGCCGAGCAGTCCGGCGAAGGAGTAGCCGACCTCTGGGCCCGGCGCGCCCGGGTGACCGAGGTGCTGCTGCCCGCGAGCTGGGCGACGCTGCTCCCGGAGAACGGGGACGACGACCCAGCGCTGACCGGGCTGAGTGAACCGCGCGAGACCATCTACGACGGGGCCAACGCGTACCTCAACGTGGCCGGCCAGTGGACCGGGTTCTTCCTCGGCGACCCGGCCGGCCCGCGCGGCCTGAACGACCCGCTGTGGCCGCTCGACGCGCTGTTCGGGGCGCGGGGCGACGTCATATCGGCCGGCCCCGAGGAAGTCCGCGGGGTGGCCGCGGACCGGTACCGGCTGACCGTTGACCTGGCCCGGGCGGACGCGGCCGTGCCAGCGGGCCTGAGCGTGCCCGCCGGGCCGTACCGCGGGCTGCTCCGGATGCCCGCCGAGGTGTGGCTCGACGCGGCGGGCCTGGTCCGCCGGGTGGCCATCAGCGCCGAACCGCCGCCCGGCCCGGCGGTGGAGCTCTGGTCCGTCACCGAACTGTGGGACTTCGGCCTGGCCGTGTACATCGTCCCGCCCAGCCCGGACGAGGTCGCCGCGCCCCGTGACGTCGACTGGGATCCCGGATCGGAGTCCTGACCATGAGCTACCAGGTCAGCGTTACTGAGGTGGCGGCCCGGCCGACCGCGGTGGTGCCCGCGGCCACCAGCTGGGCAGAGTTCCCCACGCTGTGGCCGCAGCTGAGCGGCGAGGTGTGGGCCTGCCTGCGCGCGGGCGGCATCACCCGGGGCTGCCGGAACGTCATGCTGTACCTGGACGACGTGCCGCACGTGGAGGTGGGTGTGCTGCTGGACCAGCCCTGCCCGCTCACCGGCCGGGTGGTGGCCTCCGCGCTGCCCGCGGGGCAGGCGGCGTCCACCGTGCACTACGGGCCGTATCCGGGCCTGGCTGACGCGCACCGGGCCGTGTTGGACTGGTGCGCCGGGCAAGGGCTGCGGACGGCTGGCCCGCGCTGGGAGATCTACGGGCCGCACCACGACGACCCGGCGGAGGTGTGGACCGAGGTGCACTGGCTGCTGGCCGGCTAGGCCAGCGCGGCGACCAGCTCGTGTATCGGCTTGCGGTGGCCGGTGTAGAACGGGATCTCCACCCGGGTGTGCAGCCGCGCCCGGGCCCCGCGCAGGTGCCGCATCAGGTCCACGATCCGGTGCAGCTCGTCGGCCTCGAACGCGAGGATCCACTCGTAGTCGTTCAGCGCGAAGCAGGCCACCGTGTTGGCCCGCACGTCCGGATACTCGCGGGCCATCTGGCCGTGCTCGGCCAGCAGCTCGCGGCGCTGCTGCGGATCCAGCAGGTACCAGTCGTAAGACCGGACGAACGGGTACACCGACACGTACCCGCGGGGCTCTTCCTCGGCCAGGAACGCCGGGATGTGGCCCTTGTTGAATTCGGCCGGCCGGTGCAGCGCCATCACCGACCAGACCGGCTCGCTGGCCCGGCCCAGCGCGGTGCGGCGGAACCTGGTGTACATCTCCTGCAGGTCGTCGGAGGACGGGGCGATCCACCAGAACATGTAGTCCGCGTCGGCCCGCATGCCCTGCAGGTCGTAGCAGCCGCGGGTCACCACGCCCTTGCCCGCCGCCTGCTGGCACAGCTCGGCGACCTCGTCGGCCAGCCCGTCCCGGCTGAGGCCAGCCACCGATCCGGCCGCTTCCAGCGCGCCGGAACCGGTCACCCGGAACACCGACCACATCGTGTACCGGATCATCTCGTTCAGGTCCCGGGCGCGCGGCCGCTGCGGCGCGGGCTCTTCAGTCTCCGTCATGATCCCTATTCTCCGCGCTGGTCCTGGCGGCCAGCCGCCACCCCCTGGGCCGGCCACCCGGCCAGTATCTGGTCTACCGCGTTCCGTGCGGTGCCGATGCAGGCCGGGATGCCGACCCCGGCGTACACCGCGCCGCACCCGGCCAGCCCGGGCAGGCTGGCCAGGCTGGCCTGGATCCGGGCCACCCGGTCCAGGTGCCCCACGGTGTACTGCGGCAGCGCCCCGCCCCAGCGGGTGACCAGGCTGGCCGCTGGCCCGCCGCGGACGCCGGTGGCGGCGGCCAGGTCCGCCGCGGCCAGCGCGGTCAGCTCGGCGTCGTCCCGCTGCAGCACCTGCTCCTCGCCGATCCGGCCCACCGAGCAGCGCACGAAGATGAGGTCCTCGGCCCGCTGCTGCAGCTGCGGCCATTTCACCGAGGAGAACGTGACCGCCTTGACCGGATGGCCGTCTACCGCCGGGACCAGGTACCCGCTGGTCTCCGGGAGCTGCGGGAACGCGGCGCGCGGGTAGGCCAGCGTGACGATGGCCATGCTCGCGTAGCTGATCTCGGCCAGCGCGGCCGACGCCGCGGTGGCACCGGGCACCCCGGCCAGCAGCCGGCTGGCGGGCCGGGCGGGCAGGGCCAGGATGACCGCGTCCGCGTCCAGCCACTGCGGCGCGTGCGCCGAGCCGATGGTCAGCCGCCAGCCCCGGGCCGCGGGCACCAGTTCGCGCACCATCGTGCCGGTGCGCAGCTGCGCGCCGGACGCGGCGGCCAGCGCGCGCGGCAGCCCGCCGAGCCCGCCGGTCAGCGTGCTGAAGACGGGCCGCCGGGGTGGCCCGGCCGCGGCGCCGTTGCCGGGCGGCGGCAGCAGCGCGGCCGCGGCGGCGGTCAGCGTGCGGTGCTGGCGGGATGCCCCGGCCAGCGCGGGCAGCGTCGCCTCGAAGGACAGCTCCTCGGACCGCCCCGCATACACCCCGCCGAGCAGCGGGTCGACCAGCCGGTCCACCACTTCCTGGCCGAACCGGGCGGCCACATAACTGGCTACCGGCACGTCGCCGTCCCGGTCGGTGCCGGGCAGGTCCGCCTCCTGCCGGGCCCGGGCCAGCCCGGCCGCGGTCAGCAGGCCGGTCTGGGCCAGCTCGGCGGCGTCGGCGGGGACACCCATGAACTGCCGGGCCGGCAGCGGCCGCATCGTGCCCCGGCTCCAGATCCGCGCCGCGGTGGTGCCGGCCGGCACCAGTTCGCCGCCCAGGCCGGCCGCCTCGATCAGGCTGGTTCCCTCGGGCCGGCGGGTCAGCAGCGCCTCGGCGCCGACGTCCACCGGGCAGCCGGCCACCTCGGCCACGGCCAGCTTGCCGCCCGGCCGCGGCGCGCCGTCCAGCACGATGACGTCGGCCGGCCCGTCGCGCAGGAAGAACGCCGCGGCCAGCCCGGCGATGCCCGCGCCGACGATGGCGATGACCGGCCGGGGCCCGGGTTGCTCCACCCGTTCACCCTAAGGGTGCCGGACGCCTGCTGCGGGTACCCCAGTTGTAGGGGGCCGGGGTGACGATCGAATTCGGCGGCCTGCTGGTGCTCGCGGTGGCCGCCTTCGTGGCGCCGCTGCTGGCCCGGCTGGTGCCGCGGCGGCTGGTACCGCCGGTGGTGCTCGAGGTGCTGGCCGGCCTCGCGGTCGGCCCGCAGGGCCTGAACCTGGTCCAGCCGCGCGGCGCGGCCGAGCTGCTGTACCTGCTCGGCCTGGGTTTCCTGCTCTTCCTGGCCGGCCAGGATGTGCGGCCGGAGCGGTTCCGCGGGCCGGCGTTCCGGCTGGCCGCCGCGGCTTTCCTGGTCTCCGGGGCGCTCGCCGTGCCCGCCGCGTTCGGGCTGGGGCTGATCACCACCGGCGCGGACGTGCGGCTGCTGGCGCTGTCCCTGGTGGCCAGCACGCTGGGCGTGCTGGTCCCGGTGCTCCGCGACGCCCGGGAGATCGCCACTGACTTCGGTCAGCTGGTGGTGGTGGCCGGCTCGGTCGGCGAGTTCGGCTCGCTGCTGCTGCTCACCATCCTGTTCTCCGCGCAGCCGGAGCCCACCACCGTCCAGGTGCTGTACGTGCTGGCCATGGGCGCGGCCGCGGTGCTGCTCGGTGTGCTGCTCAAGGCGCTGTGGCGGACCAGGTGGATGGCCCGCACGTTCGCCGATTCCGACGAGGACACCACCCAGCTGCGGGTCCGCGGCGCGTTCGTCGTGCTGCTGGTGTTCACCGCGCTGGCCCACGAGTTCGGCGTGGACGCGCTGCTCGGCGCGTTCATCGCCGGCATGGTGGTGGCCGTGTCCGATGGCGACGAGCGGCCCAGCCAGGAGCGTTACCAGGCCAAGCTGCGCGCGATCGGGTACGGGTTCCTGGTCCCGGTGTTCTTCGTGATGACCGGGGTCCAGTTCGACATCCGCGCGCTGTTCGCGCACCCCTCTGCGCTGGCCCTGGTGCCGCTGCTGGTGCTGACCATCCTGGTGGTCCGCGGCGGCCCGGCGCTGCTGTACCGGCGCCGGGTCGGGCTGCGGCCCGCGCTGGCGGCCGGCCTGCTCCAGGCGACCACGCTCACCTTCCCGGTCGTAGTGGCCACGCTCGGGCGCTCCCTCGGCCTGCTCAGCCCGGCGGCCGCGGCCGCGCTGATCGGTGCGTCGCTGCTGTCCGTGCTGCTGTTCCCGGCGGCCGCGCTGCTGCTCCGGCCGTGGACCCAGGGCGGGCGGAAAGAACAGCAGAGCGAGACAGCCCAGACCGCAGCGTGATTCTTACGTTGTGAAGCTGTGACCAGTGCGCCGGAACCAGGCCAGCGTGCCGTCGCGTCCGACCGGCATGACAGTGGGAGCACCCAGATTCACCCGCATCACCAGCATTCTGCTGGCCGCCCTGGCCGGCCTGCTGGCCGCCGGATGCTCGGCGGCTGGCAACTCCGCATCGTCGTCCTCCGCGGTTGGCGTGCCCCGGGCCGCCGCGCGGCCGGCCGCGGCGGGCGGCCACAGCGCGGCCAGCGGGGCCGCCGCGGTGACCGGCCTGGCCAGCGCCCAGTCCATCATCTATACCGCCAGCCTGACCGTCCGGGCCGGCCAGCTGACCCGGGCCGCCGGCGAGGCCAGCCAGCTGGCCAAGGCCGCGGGCGGCTATGTGTCCGCGGAGAACACCGCGCTGAACCGGGCCCACCCGGACCAGTCCACGGTGCGCCTCCAGCTGAAGATCCCGGTGGCCAGCTACCAGCGTGTGCTCGGCGCGCTGTCCGGCCTGGGCACCCGGCAGGCCGAGTCCCAGCACGCCCAGGACGTCACCAAGACGGTGGCCGACGTGACCAGCCGGGTCGCCTCGGCTCAGGCCGCCATCGCCCAGCTGCGCAAGCTGCTGGCCCGGGCCGGCTCGGTCAGCAGCCTGCTCGATGTGCAGAACCAGATCAACACCGAGGAAGCCGGCCTCGAGGCGCTCCAGGCACAACAGCGCGCGCTAGCGCACGAGACCGCCTACGGCACCGTCAGCCTGCTGCTGGTGGCCAAGCCAGCGGCCGGCGTTAAGCATCATGGGCAGTCCGGTGGTTTCCTGCGTGGCCTGGCCGCTGGCTGGCACGGGCTGGTCCGGGTGGTCGCGGCGCTGCTCACCGCGGCCGGCGCGGCGCTGCCGTTCGCGGTCATCCTGGCCGCGGCCGGCTACCTGGGCTGGCGCGGGCGGCGCTGGCTGCTCCGGCACCGGTCCGCGGCCGGCGGGACCGGGCCGGCCAGCCCGGGCTCGGCCGCGGCCGAGTGAGCCGGCTAGCCGGCCGGCTCGCGCGCGGACACCTCGTGCACCAGCTCGGTCAGCCGGGCCAGCACATCCGGGTTGGTGTCCGGCAGCACGCCGTGCCCGAGGTTGAACACATGGCCCTCGGCCGTCCGGCCGCGCCCGATCACGTCCCGGGCCCGCCGCTCGATCACGTCCCACGGGGCGAGCAGGATGGCCGGGTCCAGATTGCCCTGCAGCGCCGTGCGGGCCTGCACCCGGCGGACCGCCTCATCCAGCGGCACCCGCCAGTCCACCCCGACCACGTCCGCGCCGGCCTCGCTCATCATGCCGAGCAGTTCGCCCGCCGTGACGCCGAAGTGGATCCGGGGCACTCCGGCGGCGGCCAGCGCGTCGAAGATCCGCCTGCTGTGCGGCAGCACGCCGGCCTGGTAGTCCTCCGGGCTGACCGCGCCGGCCCAGGAGTCGAACAGCTGCACGGCGGACGCCCCGGCGGCCACCTGCACCTGCAGGAAGCTGATGGCGATGTCGGCCAGCTTGCCGAGCAGCGCGTGCCACAGCGGCGGGTCGCCGTACATGAGTGACTTGGTCCGGTCGTGGCCCTTCGACGGGCCGCCCTCGATCAGGTAGGAGGCCAGCGTGAACGGGCCCCCGGCGAAGCCGATGAGCGGCCGGGGGCCGAGCTCATTGACCAGCGCGGTGACCGCCTCGGTCACGTAGCCCACGTCGGACGGCTCCAGCGGGCGCAGCCGGGCCAGGTCCCGCTCGCTGCGGATCGGCTCGCCGAGCACCGGGCCGATGCCCGGCTTGATGTCGATGTCCAGGCCCACCGCGCGCAGTGGGACCACGATGTCGCTGAACAGGATGGCCGCGTCGACCGGGTAGCGGCGCATCGGCTGCAGGGTGATCTCGGTGATGACATCGGGCAGCGTGCACGCCTTCAGCATCGGCATGCCGCCCCGGGCGCGGCGGTATTCGGGCAGCGAGCGGCCCGCTTGGCGCATATACCAGACCGGCGTGTACGGCACGGGCTGGCGGCGGCAGGCGAGCAGGAACGGGGACTCCGCGAGCGGAGAATTCTGCTCTGTCACACCAGCGATGTTCTCACACGACGGCCGCCGCGCCGGGGCATCTGCCCAGGTGGCATCCTTGTGACACGCCGCCCGAGTTCCACCGATCCGCGTGGTCCGCGTGTCACCATCAGGGGCAGCCTGGCGCCGCGGCCACCCAACCAGTGACGGCTGCGGCCCGCTGCTGAGGAGGTCATGCAGCCGTGAGCCAGATCGCTGAACGAACCCTCGTGGCCTGGTGCCGCCGCGGGTCGGCATCCCGCCAGTTCACCGCGGCTGGCCCGGCGGGCCGGAGTCGGCCGGACGCGTCCTGTGACGGCGGGTGGGAACGACGTACGCTCAGATCATGACGCGCGCTGAGGCAGTGCAGCCGGGGGACACGGCGGCTGGGTTCGGTGCCCTGGTGGCCGAACTCCACGAGCAGCGCGATCAGGTGACCGCGTTGCGCCCGGAACTGAGCTTCGAGGACGTCCCGGCGCCGCGCACGCTGGCCCCGTACGCCACGGCGGTGGCCGCCACCGTGCTGGACGGCGAGGACGACATCGCCAGCGGCCGGCTCGTGCTGCTCTACGACCCGGCGGGCCAGGACGGCTGGGGTGGCCCGCTGCGGATCATCGTGTACATCCGGGCCGACCTCGACCCGGAGATCGCCGCCGACCCGCTGATCGGCCAGGTCGGCTGGGACTGGCTGACCGAGGCGCTGGATCACCGGACGGCCGGCTACGGGCAGCCGAGTGGCACGGTGACCCGGGTGGTCACCGAGGGTTTCGGGGCGAAAGAGAGCGAGCCCGCCGTCACCGGTTTCGAGCTGCGCGCCTCGTGGTCGCCGGCTGGTCTCGATGACCCTTCGGATGCGGACCGCCCGGACGAGCCCGCTGCTATCGGCGGGCCGGGCACGCTGGACGGGCATCTCGCCGCGTGGTGCGACGCGCTGTGCTCGGCGGCCGGGCTGCCCCCGCTAGCCCCGGGCGTGACCGCGCTCCGCAAGCCGGCCTCGACCACCCGGCGGCGGCGGTGACCGGGCCGGGCCAGCTGCCTGCGCAGGAACCCGACGAGCCAGGCCCGCCGCCCGCGGTGCCCTTGCTGGAGCCGCGGGATGGGCTGCCGCCGCTGGTCGAGACCGCGGCCGCGCTGGACGAGGCGGTCCGCGCGCTGGGCGCCGGGCAGGGCCCGGTGGCGGTGGACGCGGAACGCGCCTCCGGCTTCCGGTACGGGCACCGGGCGTTCCTGGTCCAGCTCCGCCGCGAGGGCGCCGGCACCGTGCTGATCGACCCGGTGGCCTGCCCCGACCTGTCCGCGCTGGACATGGCGCTGGCCGACACCGAGGCGGTGCTGCACGCCGCGTCGCAGGACCTGCCCTGCCTGGCCGATCTCGGTTACCGGCCGAAGCGGCTGTTCGACACCGAACTGGCCGGGCGGCTGCTCGGCTACCCGCGGGTCGGCCTGGGCCCGCTGGTGGAGATCGTGCTCGGGCTGGCCCTGGAGAAGGGGCATGCCGCGGCGGACTGGTCGACCCGGCCGCTGCCCGAGGACTGGCTGCGTTACGCCGCGCTCGACGTCGAGGTCCTGGTTGACCTGCGCGACGCGCTGGCCGCCCAGCTCGAGGCCGAGGGCAAGGACGAATGGGCGCAGCAGGAGTTCACCGCCGTGCTCAACGCCGGCCCGCCGCCGCCGCGGCCCGACCCGTGGCGGCGCACCTCCGGCATCCACCGGGTGCGCACCCGGCGCGGCCTGGCCATCGTCCGTGAGCTGTGGCTGGAACGAGACCGGATCGCGCGGCGCCGCGACCTGTCCCCGGGCCGGGTGCTGCCCGACTCGGCCATCGTCGAGGCGGCCCGGGCCGCGCCCACGTCGGTGGCGGAGCTGATCGCGGTGTCCGGGTTCCGTGGCCGGGGCGCCAAGCGGCATGCCGGCGAGTGGTTCGCCGCCATCCGCCGGGCCAACCAGGAAACCGACCAGGAGCTGCCCCGGCCGGCCGGGCAGGCCTCGGACGGGCCGCCGCCCGCGCACCGCTGGCACGAGCGGGACCCGGAGGCGGCCAAGCGGCTGGCCGCGGTGCGCACCGTGGTCGCGGCGCTGGCCGACGAGCACATACTGCCCGCCGAGAACCTGGTCCAGCCGGACGCGGTGCGCCGGCTGGCCTGGCAGCCACCCGAGCCGGTCAGCGCCGAGCGGGTCGCCGCCGACCTGTTCGGCTACGGCGCGCGCCGCTGGCAGGTGGACCTGGTCTCGGTCCCGATCGCCGGCGCCCTGCTCCGGCTGGCCGAAAAAGACGACGAGTAACCCAGCCAGCCCGCCCGGAGGGACCATGCCGCAGCCCAGACCAGGCGACGAGATCGCCGCGCTGCTGGCCGCGCTGAACGGGCAGCGGGATCATGTGCTCGGCTGCCTGGAGGGGCTGCCTGACGAGGCGCTGCGGCGGGCGGTGCTGCCGTCCGGCTGGACCTGCCTGGGGCTGGTACGGCACCTGGCCCTGGACGTCGAGCGGTTCTGGTTCCGCGCGGTGGTGGCCGGTGAGCAGGTCGACCTGGAAACGGGGGCCGACGCTTGGCAGGTGGCCCCCGAGGTGCCGGCTGAGGCCATCTTCGGGCTGTACCGGCAGGAGACGGACCTGGCGAACGACATCATCGCGGCGCGGGCACCGGACGCCGAGCCCGCCTGGTGGCCGGCCGAGATCTTTCCCGGGCTAGCCCCCCGCCCGCTGCGGGACACGGTGCTGCACGTGCTGACCGAGACCGCCTGCCACGCCGGGCACCTCGACGCGGTGCGTGAGCTCATCGACGGCCGGACCTGGCTGGTCCTGACCGACTAGCCAGCCCCAGAGTGCCGAACCCACGACGCCTTCACCAACTGGTAGCGGGGACGGCCGGAAGCCCGGCGGGCACCGCCTGCCGGGGCTTCCGGCTGCCCGCTGAACTGTCGGTGCCATGGCGTACTGTCGGGCAGGCAAGGCCGCGTCGGCCGGACGGAAAGGCGGTAGCTGACATGCCCGGAGTTGCTGCGCCCAGCCCGCGGCGGGACCGGCGGCTCGGCAGCGAGCTGACCTGGGCCACGCTGAGCTCACCGGTCGGGCCGCTGGCGGTGGGCTGCACCGACGCCGGGGTGGCCCAGGTGCGCTTCCGGACCTCCCCCCGGGACCGGCTGCGGGCCGGGCTGCCCGCGCAGCCCGCCGCGGATGGCGGCGCCCAGGTCCCGGACGAGATGCTCGCCGCGGCCCGGGACCAGCTGGCCGAGTACTTCGCCGGGCAGCGCACCGAGTTTGACCTGCCGATCGACTGGACCGGCACGTCACCGGCCCAGCGCCAGGTGCTGGACGTGCTGTTCCGCACGGTCGGCCATGGCGACACGGTCGCCTACGGGGAACTGGCGCAGCGCGCGGTGGCCGGGCCGGACGGGGTCTCGCTGCCCGCCCGGGCCATCGGCGGGATCATGGGCTCGAACCCGATCCCGGTGATCGTGCCGTGCCACCGGGTGGTGGCGGGCAACGGGCTCGGCGGGTACAGCGGCGGCACCGGCATCGAGGTCAAGCGGTGGCTGCTCATCTTCGAGGGAGCGCTGCCCGCCACGCTGGACTGGACCGCGGCCGGGATCTGACCGGCCCGGCGGGCCCGGCCCCAGCTACCAGCCTGGTCTAGCGAATCGCGGCGTAGTGCCGCTCCGCGCAGGCCAGCGCGTTCCAGCCGATGTGCAGTACCCAGAACCCGCCGGGCGGCAGCGGACGGCCGTCCGGCGGCTTGGCGCCGAGCACGGCGCAGGCTTCCTCCAGGATCAGCGGCAGGTTCTCCCGGTGCCCGCAGATCACCGCGGGCAGCGCACCAGCCAGGATCTCATCGGTCCGCCGCCGCGCGTCGCTGCCGGAACCGGCCCCGACGGTGAACGCCTGGTCCGCCTGCACGGACATGGCCGCCTCGATGGCGTACGGCCGGACCGTGGCCACGCACCGCTCGGCGGCCGAGCTGAACACCTTGGCCTGGGCGTAGCAGCGGACCAGCTGGGCCAGCAGCGCGGCCTGCCCGCGGCCCGCCGCGTCCAGCGGCCGGGCCAGGTCGTCGGGGTGGCCGCCCGCCCGCCACTCCGCCTTGCTGCCGGCCGAGGCGTGCCGGACCAGGATGAGCGGGACGGTGTCCGGCGGCCCGGCCGCGAACTCGTCCAGCACCGCGGCGTCGTGCGGGTAGCTCAGCCGCACCCGGGCGGCCGGCACGTCCAGCCAGTCCAGCTGGTCCACCTCGGCGTTCGGGGTGAACCCGGGCTGCGGCCCGTCGGCCGCCTTGGCCGTCCAGTAGTCCACCACCTTGGGCCGGCCCCGCACCGTGTAGTGCGTGGACGGCAGCCGCCGGCCGAGGATCACCCGGATCCCGGTCTCCTCGGCCAGCTCGCGGACCGCGGTCAGCAGGACATGCTCACCCGGCTCAGTCTTGCCCTTGGGCAGGCTCCAGTCGTCGTATTTCGGCCGGTGCACCAGGGCCACCTGCGGGCCAGCCGGGCCGGGCCGCCAGAGCACCGCGCCGGCCGCCCTGATCGCGCCTCCGCCAGCCCCCCCGTCGGCCAGCATCAGCTATCGGCGAGGTGACCGCGCCGCTCCAGCAGATACGACTGCAGGTCCCGCAATGGCTTGCCCTCCGCATCCAGGTGGTGCCTGGTCCACGTGCCGTCGCCCGCCAGCCACCAGGAGCTGGTGGACTCGTTCATGGCCATGTCGATCAGCGACCGCAGCTCTCTCTTGTGCTCGGGCACCTTCACCAGGCAGAGCAGCTCCACCCGGCGATCCAGGTTGCGGTGCATCAGGTCGGCGCTGCCGATCCAGACCTCAGTATCGTCAGGCCCGCCCGCGCCGAAGACGTAAATCCGGGAATGTTCCAGGAACCGGCCGAGGATGCTGCGCACCCGGATCGTCTCGGACACCCCCGGCAGCCCGGGGCGCAGCGCGCAGATGCCGCGGACCCACACATCGATCGGCACCCCGGCCTGGGACGCCCGGTACAGCGCGTCCACCACCGCCTCGTCGACGATCGCGTTGCACTTGAGCTGGATCCGGGCCGGGCTGCCCGCCCGCTGCAGCGCGGTCTGCTGCTCGATCCGGTCCAGCAGGCCGGGCCGGAGCGCCTGCGGGGCGACCAGGAAGCGGCGGTAGTCGTCCTTCCGGCTGTACGCGGTCAGGTAGTTGAACAGGTCGGTCGATTCACCGCCGACCGTCGGGTCGGAGGTGAGCAGGCCGTAGTCCTCATACAGCCGGGCGGTGGACGGGTTGTAGTTCCCGGTCCCGATGTGGCAGTACCGGCGCAGCGACCCGTCCGGCTCCTCGCGCACCACCAGGACCATCTTGCAGTGCGTCTTCAGGCCAGGCACGCCATACACCACGTGGCAGCCCGCTTCCTCCAGCTTGCGGGCCCAGATGATGTTGGCCCGCTCGTCGAACCGCGCCTTCAGCTCGACCACCACCACGACCTGCTTGCCCGCCTCGGCCGCGTCGATCAGCGCGTCCACGATCGACGAGGAGTCGCTGGTCCGGTACAGCGTCTGCTTGATGGCCAGCACCCGCGGATCGGCGGCCGCCTCCACGGTCAGCCGCTCCACCGTCGCGGTGAACGAGTCGTACGGGTGGTGCACCAGCACGTCGCCGCGGTCCAGCGTGGTGAACACGTCGCTGTCCTGCGGCAGCGCCGACTCCCGCGGCACGAACGGCGGGTACTTGAACCGCCGGATGTTCAGGTCGGCGATCGCGTTCAGCCCGGTCAGGTCGAGCGGGCCAGGCAGGTGGTACACCGCGCGCCGGTCCACGCCCAGCTCGGTGACGAGCCGCTCCAGGATGTCGGCCGAGATCGTCTCCTCGACCTCCAGCCGCACCGCGGGCTCGAAGCGGCGGCGCAGCAGTTCCCGCTCCATGGACTGCATGAGGTCTTCGGTGACGTCCTCGTCGATCTCCAGCTCCCGGTTCCTGGTCACCCGGAAGATGTGGTGCTCCAGGATGTCCAGGCCGACGAACAGCTCGGGCAGGTGGGCGGCGATCACGTCTTCCAGCGGGACGTACCGGTACCGGCCCACGCTGAGGAACCGGGGCAGCAGCGGCGGCACCTTGACCCGGGCGAACATGGTCGCGCCGGTCTCCGGTTCGGCGATCATGACCGCCAGGCTGAGCGACAGGCCGGAAATGTACGGGAACGGGTGGGCCGGGTCGACGACCAGCGGGGTGAGCACCGGGTAGATCCGGTCCCGGAACAGCTGCTGCAGGTCGCGCTGCTCTTCCTCAGACAGTTCTTTCCAGCGCAGGATCTCGATGCCCTCGTTGGCCAGCAGCGGGCGGATCGTGTTGTTGAAGTACTCGGCGTGCCGCAGGCTCAGTTCCCGCGCTGTGACCAGGGTGTTCTCCAGCACCTGGTCCGGCGGGATCTCGGTGGTGACCCCCTCCACCGGCAGCCCTGTGGCCATCCGGCGCATCCGGCCGGCCACCCGGACCATGAAGAACTCGTCCAGGTTGCTGGCAAAGATGGCCATGAACCGGACCCGCTCCAGCAGCGGCACATTCTCGTCCTCGGCCAGTTCCAGCACCCGCTGGTTAAACCGGAGCCAGCTTCCCTCACGCTCGATGTACCGGTCGGGCGGCAGATCGTCGGCTGGACCAGCCCCCGTGCTTTCCGGCGCGGTGCCCGCGCTCATCTCCCCTTCGCCCTGCTGAATGCTCAATTCGCCCAAACTCATGCCGTCATTGTCCCCAGTGTCCGGCCGGCCAAGACACCCTGGCGGGGTGTTTTCACCCTCGCTGGTGGCCGTATTTGTCCAGTTCAGCACCGCGTGATTGATTCGCAGAGCGGTACGAATCGCGAACTCGCCGAGAAAACGCGGCGGTGCCGGGAGGACGCCCAGCTCAAGTCCGCCCAGCGCCAGCCCCGTCAGGCCGTGCAAGGCCGACGGGATCAGCGTGCGCAAACTGGTGGCGCTCAGCCCGCGGAGCGCTGGCCGGGTTAGCCGGCGGGCGGGCGGCACAGCGCCTCGATGGCGACCCGGTCGCCGATCTTGACCCGCTCTCCCCGCCCCAGGGAGCTGGCCAGTTCGGCCTCGGCCTGTTCCACCCGGAGCCAGTCGGCATAGCTGACCGGCCGCACCCCGCGCTGCGCCAGCTGCGCAACGAATTCATCCCGGGACTGCCGCCGGGCCGGCCCGCCGCCGCCGGTGGCCAGGTCGGCCAGCAGCGACCGGACGGTGCCGGCCGCATCGGACTTGTTCGTGCCGACCACCCCGGTCGGGCCGCGCTTGAGCCACCCGGCGACATACTCCCCGGGCAGCGGCGCGCCGCGGCGGCCGAGGACCCGGCCGTCGGCGTTGGGCACCGTGTAGCTGCGCTCGTCGAACGGCACCCCGGGCAGCGGCACGCTCTGGTAGCCCACGCTGCGGAACACCATCTGCGCGCCAATCGTCTCGAACTCACCGGTCCCGGTGAATTTGCCCTGCTCATCGAGCCGGGTGCGCTCGACAGTCAGCCCGGACAGGCGTTCGGTGCCGTCGATCTCCACCGGGCGCAGCCAGAACCGGACGGTCAGCCTGCGCTCGGCGCCGGCCGGTTCGCGCGCGGCCCAGTCCTGGATCACGGCCAGGTTGCCGCGCACCCGGCGGTCACTCTCCGCGAGTTGCGCGCTCTGCCCGGTCGGGTCGAACCGGTCCAGGTCCAGCTCGTCGGGGTGGATCACGATGTCCACTCCGGACAGCTCGCCCAGCTCGCGCAGTTCCTTGGTGGTGAACTTGGCCTGCGCTGGGCCGCGGCGGCCGATCATGTGCACCTCGCGGACCTTGCTGGCCATCAGCGCCTCGAGCACCGACTGCGGGATGTCGGTGCGGCGCAGCTCGGCCGGGTCCCTGACCAGGATGCGGGCCACGTCCACGGCCACGTTGCCCACCCCGACCACGGCCACCGACTCGGCGTCCAGGGTGAACGCGCCCGCGTCGGAGTCCGGGTGGCCGCAGTACCAGTTCACGAAGTCGGTGGCCGCGTAGCTGCCGGGCAGGTCCTCGCCGGGAATGCCCATCCGGCGGTCGCGCATCGCGCCGGTCGCGTAGACCACCGCGTCGTAGCTGGCCAGCAGGTCCTCCCGGGTGACGTCGTCGCCCAGGTGCACCCCGCCGAGGAAGCGCACCGAGGAGTCCTCCAGCACGTTGCGCAGGTAGTCGGCGATGGACCTGATCGACGGGTGGTCCGGGGCCACCCCGTAGCGGACCAGGCCATACGGGGTGGGCAGCCGGTCCAGCACGTCGACCTGCACGGTGGCGGGCGGGTCCAGCTTGGCCGCCTGCTTGATCAGCGCCTCGGCGGTGTAGATACCGGCCGGGCCGGAACCGACGACGGCCACCTGAAGTGTGGTCACTGCGGTGATCCCTGGGGGTTATCGGCCAGTTCGGGGTCGAGCCGGGCCACGGCCTCAGTGATCTGCCGGGCCAGGTGCTGCGGGACCAGGCCGATCTCGTCCAGCACCTGGTCCCGCGAGCCGTGGTCCAGGAACCGCTGCGGCAGGCCGAACGTCCGGACCGGCGTGCGCACGTCCGCGTCGCGGAGCAGCCGGCATACCGCGTCGCCGAACCCGCCGACCATGCCATTGTCCTCGACGGTGGCCACCAGCCGGGCCCGGGCGGCGATGCCGGCCAGCGCCGGGTCCACCGGCTTGGTCCAGCGCGGGTCCAGCACGGTCACCCGGATGCCCTGGTCGGCTAGCCGGCTCGCGGTGGCCAGGCCCATCACGGCCATCGGCCCGGCGCCGACCAGCAGCACGTCCGGGGCGGCGCCGCCAGCCGGCTGGACCAGCACGTCCATGCCGCCGATCTGACCGATCGCCTCGGCCTCGCTGCCCACGCTGCCCTTGGGGAACCGGACCACGGTCGGCCCGTCGCTGACCGCGACCGCCTCGGCCAGCAGCTCGCCGATCCGGGTCGCGTCCCGCGGCGCGGCGATCCGCAGACCGGGCACGACCTGCAGGATCGAGCCGTCCCACATGCCGTTGTGACTGGCCCCGTCCGGGCCGGTCACGCCCGCCCGGTCCAGCACGAAGGTGACCGGCAGCCGGTGCAGCGCCACGTCCATCAGCACCTGGTCGAACGCGCGGTTGAGGAACGTCGCGTAGATGGCCACCACCGGGTGCAGCCCGCCCATGGCCAGCCCGGCCGCGCTGGTCACCGCGTGCTGCTCGGCGATGCCCACGTCAAAGACCCGGTCCGGGTAGGCGGCGGCGAACTTGGCCAGCCCGGTCGGGTGCAGCATGGCGGCGGTGATCGCGACCACGTCCGGCCGCCGCGCGCCGATCCCGGCCAGGGCGTCGCCGAACACCTCCGACCAGGTCCGCTTGGCCACCCCGGGCTTGCTGCCGGCCGGCGCGGCCGCGGGCACCTGGTGCAGCCGGTCCTCCTCGTTGTCCTCGGCCAGCTGGTAGCCGAAGCCCTTCCGGGTGATCACGTGCACCAGCACCGGGCCGCCGAAGTCCCGGGCCCGGCGCAGCGCGTGCTCGACCGCCTGCTCGTCGTGCCCGTCGATCGGGCCGAGGTACTTCAGCCCCAGGTCCTCGAACAGCACCTGGGGCTGCAGGACGTCCTTGAGGCCCTTCTTCACCCCGTGCAGCGTGCCGTACAGCGGCGGCCCGACCACCGGGGTGCGGGTCAGCGTGGTCTTGATGTAGTCCAGCACGTTCTCGTACCGCTGGTTGACCCGGACCAGGGTCAGGTGGTTGGCCAGCCCGCCGATGGTCGGCTGGTAGGAGCGGCCGTTGTCGTTGACCACGATGACCAGCCGGCTGTCCTTGGCCACCGCGATGTTGTTCAGCGCCTCCCAGGCCATCCCGCCGGTCAGCGCGCCGTCCCCGATCACCGCGACCACGGTGCGGTCCGTCTCGCCGCGCAGCCGGTACGCCTTGGCCAGCCCGTCGGCGTAGGACAGGCTGGTGGACGCGTGCGAGTTCTCCACCAGGTCGTGCTCCGACTCGGCCCGGCACGGGTAGCCGGACAGCCCGCCGCGCTGGCGCAGCGTGCCGAACTCGGCGACCCGCCCAGTGAGCAGCTTGTGCACGTAGGACTGGTGGCCGGTGTCGAACACGAGCTTGTCCACCGGGGAGTCGAACACCCGGTGCAGCGCGATGGTCAGCTCGACCACGCCGAGGTTGGGCCCGAGGTGGCCGCTGGTCCGGGACACCGTCTCGATCAGCAGGTCACGTATTTCGCTGGCCAGGGCGGGCAGCTGATCCGGCGCCAGCTCCCGGAGATCGCGCGGGCCAGAGAGGGTTTCCAGCAGGGTCACGTGAACTGCTCCCTTGTCGCGGATGCGGGGGAATCTGTGGCGAGTCTATTTGGCCGGACTGGCCTGTGGCACGGAAGGCGCGGCGTCCGCGGCTGATCCGGCTGGGTCAGCGCACGCCGTAGAGGTGCTCCAGCGCGAGCTGGTCCAGGTGCTCGTAGGCCAGCCCGCGGGTGGCCAGCGCCTCGATGTCCGGGGTGAAGCCCTGCACGTCCCGCCACGTCTCGCCGGCCGCCAGAGTGGGCGTGGCCAGGTCTTCCACCCCGGACGCGGCCAGCGACGCCTTCACCTCGGGATCGGCCCGGAACGCCCGGACCTTGTCCCGCAGGATCAGGTAGTTGCGCATGCACGCCGCGGCGGACACCCACACGCCGTCGTCGTCCTCGGTGCGCGGCGGCTTGTAGTCGAAGTGCACCGGGCCGTCATACCCGCCGGCCTCCAGCGCGTCCACCACCCAGAACGCGCCGCGTGCGTTGCCCGCGCCGAACCGCAGGTCCTGGTCGTAGCGCGGCCCGTTCTGCCCGTTCAGGTCGATGTGGAACAGCTTCCCGTGCCACAGCGCCTGGGTGATCCCGTGCGCGTAGTTGAGCGAGGCCATCTCCTCGTGCCCCACCTCGGGATTGATGCCCACCATCTCCTGGTGCTCGAGTTCTTTGATGAACGCCAGTGCGTGACCGGCCGTCGGCAGCAGGATGTCGCCGCGGGGCTCGTTCGGCTTGGGCTCGATGGCGAACCGCAGCCCGTAGCCCTGCTCCTGGACATAGCCGCACAGCAGGTCCAGGCCCTCCTTGTAGCGGTCCAGGGCGGCCTTGATGTCCTTGGCCGCGCCGGACTCGGCGCCCTCCCGGCCGCCCCAGAACACGTACACCTTCGCGCTCAGCTCGGCCGCCAGGTCCAGGTTGCGCATCACCTTGGCCAGCGCGAACCGGCGCACGTCCCGGTCGCTGGCGGTGAACGCGCCGTCCTTGAACATCGGGTGGCCGAACAGGTTAGTGGTGGCGGTGGTCACCACCAGGCCGGTCTCTTCGAGGGCCGACCGGAACGCGGCGATCTTCTGGTCCCGTTCGGCGTCGCTGGCCCCGAACGGGAACACGTCGTTGTCGTGGAAGTTGACCCCGTACGCGCCCAGTTCGGCCAGCATGCGCACGGCCCGGTCGGCGGGCATCGGCGGCCGGACCGCGCCGCCGAACACGTCGACGCCCTGCCAGCCAACCGTCCAGATGCCGAACGAGAACTTGTCCTCGGGGGTCGGTTCGTACGCCATCAGCTGGTCCTCTCCCTTATCGTTCCCAGACCGGTGTGTCCCAGCCGGCCGTGTCCCAGTCCGCCGTGGCCTGCTGCAGCCAGGTCAGCCGCTGCCGGACGCCTGGGTCGGGCGTCCCGGTGTATTCCGCGGGCCGGTGCCGCGGCCAGTCCGGCGGCTCCGGGGTGCCGGCCAGCGCCCACGCCGCCTGCCGCGCCGCGCCCAGCGCGACGTACTCCTCCGGCGCGGGCACCAGCACCGGGACGCCGAAGATGGTGGGTGCGATGCGCCGCGCGGCCTCGGACCGGGCCCCGCCGCCGATCAGCAGCACCCGCTGCCGGGACGCGCCCTGCGCGGCGATCAGGTCGGCCGCCTCGGCCAGGGTGCCCAGCACCGCCTCGATCGCGGCCCGGGCCAGGTTGGGCCCGGTCATGTTCTGCGTGGTCAGGCCGCGCAGCACACCGGCGGCGTCGGGCCGGTTCGGGCTGCGCTCGCCGTCCAGGTAGGGCAGCAGCACGATGCCGCCCGAGCCCGGCCCGGCCTGGAGTGCCTGCGCGGACATGCCGTCCAGGTCCGTGCCGATGAGCGTGGCCACCGCGGACAGCACCAGGCCCGCGTTGACCGTGGCGATCAGCGGCAGGTACCGGCCGGTGGCGTCGGCGAACCCGGCCACCATGCCGGACTCGTCCGCGGCGGCCCGCTCGGTGACCGCGTAGGCGGTGCCCGAGGTGCCGATCGAGGTGACCAGCTCCCCCGGTTCCAGGCTGAGCCCGAGCGCGGCGCCCATGTTGTCCCCGGTCCCGGGGGCCAGCACCGCGCCGGCCGCGGTCTCGCCGACGACCTCGGCGGGCTTGGCGATCCGGGGCAGCCCGGGCTGGTGGCCCAGCGCCGCCGCGGCCACTTCGGGCAGCCAGCGGCTGTGCGCGGTCGAGAAGTAGCCGGTGCCGGATGCGTCGCCGCGGTCGGTGACCGGCTCGGCGGTGCGGCCGGCCGGCCCGGCCGTGCTGAGCCGCCAGGTCAGCCAGTCGTGCGGCAGCATGACCCGGGCCACCCGGGCCGCGTGGCCCGGCTCGTGCTCGGCCAGCCAGCGCAGCTTGGTCACGGTGAACGAGGCGCTGGGCACGCTGCCGGTGTGCTCGGCCCACCAGGCTGGCCCGCCCCGCTCGGCGATCAGCTCCCGGGCCGCCGCGGCGGACCGCAGGTCGTTCCACAGCATCGCGGGCCGGATGACCTGGCCGTCCTCGTCTACCACGACCATGCCGTGCTGCTGCGCGGCCACCGCGACCGCGTCGGCCCGGTCCAGCAGGCCCTGCCCGGCCTGCTCCAGCGCGGACCACCAGGCGGCCGGCGCACACTCGGTGCCCGGCGGGTGCGGCGCGCTGCCCCGGGCCAGCACGGCGCCGTCCTCCGCCTGGCAGAGCAGCACCTTGGTGGATTGCGTCGACGAATCCACCCCGGCTACCAGCATGCGGTTCCTCCTGCCACGACGGTCATGAACCTACTCCGCTGGGTGGGCCCGGCCTGCCGCCGGTCCCACGGTGGAGTCCCGGATGACCAGCTCGCCTGGTCCGCGGTCACGCCGCCGCTCCCGGCACGGCCAGAACGTCCTCCTTTTCCATCTCGGTGACCAGCTCGGCGCAGCCGCCGGCGGACAGCTCGCGGCCGGCCAGCGCGAGGTCGTAGCGCAGCGTCAGGCTCTGCCCGTCGGCCAGCATGAACTCGGCGCCGAAGAACGGGGCCGGGCACAGGCAGGCGAACGGCTCGCTGCGCACGAACCACATGGTCGGGTGGCCGAAGTTGGCCGGGGCGTCGCGGAACAGCACGGTCGACGCGCGGTCCTCGTCGTGCCGCCCGGCGAAGGCCATCCACGGGCTGCGCACGCCCATCTGCTCGTCCCCGCCGCTGCCGTCGGGCGTGATCACCCGGCCCGGGCTGAACGACCGCGGGCCGCGCCAGAACAGCCCGCCGTACCCCGCGTTGTCCCGGCCCGCCGTGGTGGGGCTGCCGAACGGGATGATGGCGCCGCGCACGTTGCGCAGCGTGGTGCGGAAGGCCAGCCGCCAGGAGTCCGCCCCGGGCAGCACCTGAGCCCCGATCTGCCGCCGCTCGTGCAGCCAGGTCTCGCCGTCCTGGGTGATCCAGCTGAGCTGCTCGTCCACCCGGAGCACGCTGTCGGTCACCGCCGCCGCGGTGAACTCCTCATGCCGGACCCGGCCGTTGTTGGGCAGCTGCCGGTAGCCGTAGCCGCGCTGGAAGGTGGGGCCGCCCCAGAAGTTCTCCGGCCCGACGTGCGGCAGCGACCAGGCGATCCCCTTGTGCCAGGCGTGATCCTTCGGCCGGTAGCTGGTCAGCACGTCACCGTGCAGCGTGCGCACCGGGTGGAAGTACGGCCGCGGCGACTCGACCTGCGGGTCGTCCGGCCGGTACACGTACTGGAGCAGCTCGGTTTCCTGGTAGCTGAACCGGAGCGAGCAGCCGTCGCCGTCGGTCAGGCGCATTTCCATGGGGGGCACCCGCACCATTATTGTTCCCAACCCGCACCCGGGCCGTCCATCTGTGCGTAACTCGGCGAGGTGGGCCCAGATCAGCGGGCCGCACCAGCCCGCTACCCGGGCAATAAGTTTCGGAAAACTTTCGGCCTGCTGGTTAGCCGCTGGCGGCCGGCTGGTCCACCGGCAGCGTGACGTCCCGGGCCGCCTGCCAGCCCGCGATGAACTCCAGCCCGGTGATGACTAGCAGGCAGCTCACCGGGACCGTCCAGCCACCGGTCGCGGTGTGCAGGAACCCGACGGCCAGCGGGCCGGTCGTGGCGACCAGATAGCCGACGCTCTGCGCGAACCCGGACAGCGAGGCAGCGGCCCGCGGATCGGGCGCGCGGGCCATGGTGAAGTAGATGGCCAGGCCGAGCGCGGCGCCCTGGCCCAGGCCGAGCAGCAGCACCCAGGCGGCGGCGCTGCCCAGCGGGGCGAACCAGGCCCCGGCCAGGCCCGCCACGCTGACCGCCACGGTCCCGGCGATCAGCGCCCGCTGGTTGCGGGCCCGCTGCGCGAGCACCGGGATGACCAGCGCGGTGGGCACCCCACCCAGCGACATCAGGGCGAGCAGGGTGCCTGCGCCACCCGGGCTGACCCCGCGATCGCGGAACATGGTCGGCAGCCAGGACAGGGTGGCGTAGAAGGTCAGGCTCTGCAGCCCCATGAACCCGGTGACCTGCCAGGCCAGCGCGTGCCGGTACACCTTGAGGCGGCGGCCCGGCTGGGCCGGGCGGCGGCCTGCGGCCGGCCCCAGCCCGCCCCCGGGCCGGGTGTGGAACCTCAGTTGCGGCAGCCAGCACACCGCCGCGGCCAGGGCCGGGATGGCCCACAGCCCGAGAGACAGCGGCACCGAGCCGCCGGACAGCCGGTACACCGGGACCGCGATCAGCGAGCCGACGATCGACCCGGCGGACAGGCTGAGCAGGTAGATCCCGATCAGCAGCCCGGCCTGCTCCGGCCTGCGCCGCTTGGCCAGGCTGGGCAGCAGCACGTTCATCAGCGCGATCGCGGCGGCCGCGATGGCCGTGCCCGGGAACAGCATGCTGCCGGGCAGCGCGCCGCGCAGCAGCAAGCCGGCCGCCAGCAGCACCAGTGCGGCGCCCAGCACCCGTTCCTCGCCGAACCGGCGGCTCAGCGGCGCGGCCACCCCGGAGAACACGCCGAAGGCCAGCACCGGCAGCGCGGCCAGCGCGGACAGCGCCGCGTTAGACAGGTGCAGGCTGTCGGCCAGTTCCGGGAACAGCGGCGGCAGGCTGGTGATGGCGGCGCGCAGGTTGAAAGCCAGTGCGACCACGCCGAGGATGAACACCGCGGCGCGCTGGGCCCGGCGGCGGGCGGCTGATGCTGGCGGGGCGACTGGGGCGGCAGGTTCGGCCATTTCCCGACAACGCTACCTGTCCAGCCACCGCCCGCGGCGGCCGGCCGAACACCGCACAACATGGATGCTGCAGCCCGCCTGGGTGGGGGTGGTCGGTGGGATGAGATGGGTCGGCTGGGCAGTCAGCGGGCGCGAGGGTGCAGGGTGGCGGGGACCTGGGTGGTGAGCTGGGCCTGGATCCCGGCGGCGCACTCCGCTGCCGCGCCGACGGCGGCCAGCGTGCCGTCTCGCCCGGCTGCACTGGCGCACTGGCTGGCCAGCACCGCGACCCGCTCACTGAGCACCGCCCAGGCCGCGTCCTGCCAGGGCACGAAGTTGCCCATCAGGTAGAACATCTCGAAGGCCGGCCCGACCGTGCGGCCCGGGTGGTCCGGCCCGGCCGGGAGCTGGGTGAGCGCATCCCCGAGCGGGGCCAGCACCCCGCTCATCAGACTGAACGCCGCTCCGGTGAGCAGGCCGAGCTGATCGTCGGTCTCGTCGGTGTGGGTGAAAAACCGGGTCAGCACCTGGAGCAGCGCCTCATATCCGAGGGCGAACAGCCGGGCCACCTGGCGGGTCGCCGGGTCACTGATCACCGGCTGCTCAACGGTGAGATCGAAGGGCTGCTGGGTGAAGGCGGTCAGCACCGGCCGGGCCGGCTGGAATGTTGGGTCCGCCATCGCCAGCTGGGAGTACTCGTCCCAGATGCCGAGGAACCGGCCGTAGTGCGCGGCCTGCCAGTCACCCCGGGCGCCCTCGCCCTGCTCGATGATGGTGTCGATGGCCTGCTGCGCCGAGGCCAGATCGGTGACCGCGATGAGTTCTGGCCAGCGGAACATCTCCGGCGTGGCCTGGGCCCGCGGCGGCCCGACGAACAGCGCCCGCTCGCCGAGCCGCCCGGCCAGGTCGCGCACTCCCTGCTCGATGGCCCGGTAGAGATGCCCGACGGTGAGGAAGTCCTGGGTCCGCGGCATGACCTCGCCCGGCTCGACCGGGGCGTGCGACGGCGCGGCGGGCACGAAGCCGGCCGCGTCCATCCGCTCCATCCCCTCCGGCCGTTCCAGGTAGAGGAAATGGGTCAGCGCCGCCGCGCCGAACGGCAGCAGGTCGAGCTGCACGCTGGGCGGGAAGTAGGCCGAGCGCTGCGGGAAGTTGGGCCGGGTGAACGTCGGCGCCGCGCCGATGGCCGACATCAGGTTGCAGACCAGCGCCAGGTGCAGCATCTCCTCGATGGCGATGCCGAGCAGCACCTGGCGCCAGCGCTCGGTGGCGGCGGCCTGCTCCGCGGTGAGACCTTCAGCCGGGTCCCGCTTCAGGCTGAACGCCGCGTACAGGTACTGGCACATGATCATGTGCTCTAGCTGCGTGGCCTCGGTCAGCAGGTACCACAGGTGCTCCCGGTGCTCGACCACGATCTTCGGCTCGGCCATGGCACTCCCCCGGCTGCTCAGTACCGTCCCTTCCACGCCATGATTACACGATTACATGGCCAGCGCGAAAGGGGTTTCAGCCCTGGGCGAGCAGCGAGCGCAGCACGTACTGCATGATCACGCCGTGCCGGTAGTACTCGGCCTCGCCCGGCGTGTCGATCCGGACCACGGCCTGGAATTCCGTGCCGTCCGCCCGCACCGTCACCTCGCGCGGAACCGGCCCACTGTTCATCTCCTCGATGCCGGTGATCTCGAACACCTCGCGCCCGGTCAGGCCGAGCGTGGCGGCCGACTCCCCCGGCCGGTACTGCAGCGGCAGCACGCCCATGCCGATCAGGTTGGACCGGTGGATCCGCTCGAACGACTCGACCAGCACCGCGCGCACGCCGAGCAGCAGGGTGCCCTTGGCCGCCCAGTCCCGGGACGAGCCGGAGCCGTACTCCTTGCCGCCCAGCACGAGCAACGGCACTCCGTCGTCGAGGTACTTGCGGGACGCGTCGTAGATGGACATCTGCTCGCCGTCCGGCAGGTGCGTGGTGACCCCGCCCTCGGTGCCCGGGGCCAGCTGGTTTCGCAGCCGGATGTTGGCGAACGTGCCGCGGATCATCACCTCGTGGTTGCCGCGCCGCGAGCCGTAGGAGTTGAAGTCCTTCCGCTCCACCCCGTGCTCGGTCAGGTACGTCCCGGCCGGGCTGTCCGTCTTGATCGCGCCGGCCGGGGAGATGTGGTCGGTGGTCACCGAGTCACCCAGCATGGCCAGCGCGCGGGCGCCGTGGATGTCAGTGACCGCCGCGGGCTGGTCCGGCATGCCCGCGAAGTACGGCGGCTTCCGCACGTAGGTGGAGTCCGCGCCCCAGGCGAACGTGTCCCCGGCGGGCACGTCCAGCGACCGCCACCGGTCATCGCCTACGAACACGTCGGCGTAGTCCCGGCTGAACATCTCGGCCGCCACCGCGTCCTGCACCACTGCGGCGATCTCCGCCGCGGACGGCCAGATGTCGGCCAGGTACACCGGGCTGCCGTCGGCCCGCGAGCCGAGCGGGTCGCGGTTCATGTCGAAGTCCATCGTGCCGGCCAGCGCGTACGCCACCACCAGCGGCGGCGAGGCCAGGTAGTTCATCTTCACGTCCGGGTTGATCCGGCCCTCGAAGTTGCGGTTGCCGGACAGTACCGACACCACGGCCAGGTCGTTCTCGGCCACCGCCTCACTGATCGCCTCGGGCAGCGGCCCGGAGTTGCCGATGCACGTGGTGCAGCCGTAGCCGACCAGGTTGAAGCCGAGCTTCTCCAGGTAGGGAGTGAGTCCCGCGCGCTCGTAGTAGTCCATGACCACCTTCGAGCCGGGCGCCAGCGTGGTCTTCACCCACGGCTTGCGGGACAGCCCGGCCTCGACCGCCTTCTTGGCCAGCAGCGCGGCGCCGACCATCACCGAGGGGTTCGACGTGTTCGTGCACGAGGTGATGGCCGCGATCACGACCGAGCCGTGATCCACCGCGGTCTTCGTTCCGTCGTCCAGCACGACCTGAGCCGGCGCGGACGCGCGCGGGAACTCGTCGTCGGCCACCGGATCGGACGCGGGGAACGTGCCGGCCAGCCCGTTGTCCAGGCTGGGCGCGGACACGTAGCTGCCCAGCGCGTCGCGGAATGCGTGCTTGGCGTCGGCCAGCGCCACCCGGTCCTGCGGCCGCTTGGGCCCGGCCAGCGACGGGACGATGCTGGCCAGGTCGAGCTCGAGTTCCTCGGAGTAGTGCAGCACGGCGCCCGGGTCGTGCCACAGGCCCTGCTCCCGGGCGTAGGCCTCGACCAGCGCGACCTGCTCGTCCGGGCGGCCGGTCAGCCGCAGGTAGTCCAGCGTCTGCTCGTCGATCGGGAAGATCGCGCAGGTGGAGCCGAACTCGGGGCTCATGTTGCCGATGGTGGCCCGGTTGGCCAGCGGCACCGAGCTCACCCCGTCGCCGTAGAACTCGACGAACTTGCCGACCACGCCGTGCTTGCGGAGCAGCTCGGTGATGGTCAGCACCAGGTCGGTGGCGGTGGCGCCGGACGGCAGCTGGCCGGTCAGCCGGAAGCCGACCACCCGCGGGATCAGCATGCTGATCGACTGGCCGAGCAAGGCCGCCTCGGCCTCGATGCCGCCGACGCCCCAGCCCAGCACACCCAGGCCGTTCTGCATGGTGGTGTGCGAGTCGGTGCCCACGCAGGTGTCCGGGTAGGCCGCGCCGTCGCGGGCCATCACCACCAGGGCCAGGTGCTCGATGTTCACCTGGTGCACGATGCCGGTGCCCGGCGGCACCACCTTGAACTGGTGGAACGCCTCCTGGCCCCAGCGCAGGAACTGGAACCGCTCGCGATTGCGGCTGAACTCCAGCTCCACGTTCCGGTCGAAGGCATCCGGCCGGCCGAAGATGTCCGCCACCACCGAGTGGTCGATGACCAGTTCGGCGGGCACCAGCGGGTTGATCTTCGCCGGGTCGCCGCCCAGGTCCCGCATAGCCTCGCGCATGGTGGCCAGGTCGACCACGGCCGGCACCCCGGTCAGGTCCTGCAGGATCACCCGGGCCGGGGTGAACTGAATCTCGGTGGACGGCTCGGCCAGCGGGTCCCACTGGGCCAGCGCGGTGACATGCCCGGCGGTGACGTTGCGCCCGTCCTCGGTGCGCAGCAGGTTCTCCAGCAGGATCTTCAGGCTGAACGGAAGACTGGCCGACCCGTCCACCGCATCCAGCCGGTGTATCTGGTACTCGGTCCCGCCGGCCCGCAGCGTGGCCAGGCTGCTGAAGCTGTTCGCGGTCATCAGGGTCCGCCTCCCGATCGCAGATATCTTGATATCGAGCTAAGTTCCATTTCCCACGTTATGATGCGCTTATCTCGACGTCAAGCTACCCGGTGGGGGTGCCAGTCGGCGGTGGATCGGGCAGGATATGGCCGGTGACTGAACACTCCGAGCGCCCGTGGGGCAGCTACACGGTTCTCACCGAGGGCGACTCCTTCAAGGTCAAGACCATCGAGGTGCATCCCGGGCAGCGGCTCAGCTACCAGAAGCACGCCCGCCGCGCGGAGCACTGGTTCGTGGTGACCGGCCAGGGCACCGTCACCCTGGACGGGGTGGCGGTGCCGGTGAAACGGGGCAGCACCGTCGACGTCGGGCTGGGTGTCGCGCACCGCATGCACAACACCGGCACGAAGCCGCTCGTGTTCGTCGAAGTCCAGCACGGGGACTACTTCGGCGAGGACGACATCGTCCGGCTCGAGGACGACTACGGCCGCAGCGAGCCCGCCGGGTAGCGACCATGCCCCGGGCCCGGCACTGCCGACACTGCGCTGGCGCGTGTTCGGGTGACTGCCTGCTGCCCGGGGACAGCGGCCTGTGCATCCACCGCCCGCTGCCCCGGGGGTCGTTGCGCGCCCGGCTGCGGATGATCGGCACCCGGCGGTTCTGGCAGCGGCTGCTGTGGGGGTCCGGTCCCGGTGGTTAGCGTGCCGGGGAGGCCGGCTCGCTCAGGCCGTGCCGGGCCGCGGCCACGTCGAGGCCGCCCAGCCCTTCATCGACCAGCGCCGTCCAGCGGGCCCGGATCGCCTCGACCACGGGCAGCGCCAGGTCGGTGCCCGCGAGGGCCAGGTCGATGTCCTTCAGCGCCCACTGCAGCGAGAATTCCGGCGAGTCGTCGCCGGCCTCCATCTTCCGCGCCTTGACGC
Organism: Streptosporangiaceae bacterium; assembly: GCA_036497945.1. GTDB lineage: Bacteria > Actinomycetota > Actinomycetes > Streptosporangiales > Streptosporangiaceae > RYN-230. The sequence goes on from DASXIN010000080.1 coordinate 47,205, forward strand.
TCGCGACCGGCGCGGAGAGGTTCCCCTCGGCCAGGAAGTCCAGCACATCCTGGTGCGCGACACCCAGCGAGTCGGCCACCGCCATGACCTCCGCGGCGCCCTCGACCAGGGTGACCAGCCAGGTGTTCATGACCAGCTTGAGCCGGCTGCCGCCGCCCGCGTCGCCCAGCCACTTGGTCCGCTGGCCGAGCGCGGCGAACACCGGGTCCAGCCGCGGCCGGGCGGCCTCCGGCCCGGACGCCAGGATCAGCAGGTTCCCGGTCTCGGCTGGTCCCTTGGTCCCGGACACCGGCGCATCCACGAACAGCACGTCAGGGCGCTCCTTGCTGACCCGGGCGGCCAGCTGGTCGGTGGCCTCGACGCCGATGGTGCCCATCTGGGCCCACACCGTGCCCGGCCGGAGCGTTTCGAGCATGCTGTCGGTGAAGGCCACCTGCTCCACCGCGGCCGCGTCCGCGACCATGGTGATCACCACGTCAGCGCGCTCCACCGCGTAGCTCGGCAGCTCATGCGCGGTCGCGCCGTCCTGCGCGAGCTGAGCGGCCGGTTCCGGGGTCCGGTTCCACACATCAACCTGGAAGCCGGCCCGCAGCAGGCTGTGCGCCATGCCGCGGCCCATTGTCCCGATGCCGAGCACCGCCACCCGGGGCAATGGCTGCTTGTCCTGCTGCGCTGAACTCATCTCGTCCTCCGGTCAGTGGTGGCGCGGGCCGGTCACCGGAGCGGCGGCCAGCCCTTCCATCGTGCTACGGGGTCGCGTGGGTGTTACCTGCGGCCGGCCGGGTACCCCGGGTGGCCGCGATCAGCGTGGCCAGGCCGGCCGCCACCGCGCCGGCCAGCATGGCGGCCCGGTCCCCGCTGACCCCGGCGGAGTGCCCGCCGTGGCTCACCGTCAGCGCGATCGCGGGCAGCAGCGCGGCGCCGATGCCGGCCCCGATCTGGCGGCCCGTGTTGATCACTCCGCCGACGAAGCCCTGGTCACCGTCGGCCACTCCCTTGCTGGCGGTGACCATCGAGCCGAACGCGGTGCCCGCCGTGCCGAACCCGACGAACGTCACCGCGGCCAGCAGCGGGCTGTACCCGCCGGTGGCGGGCAGCTGGGTGAGCACCAGGAAGCCCAGCATGGCCACGCCGTTGGTGAGCACCAGCAGCCGGTACAGGCCGAGCCGGGACGCGAGCCGGGCGCCGGCCGCCCCGGCGGCGAAGCCGACCACGCCCTGCGGCGCGATGGCCAGCCCGGTCATCAGCGGCGAGTCGTGCAGCACCTGCTGGAAATACAGCGAGAGCACGAGCATCTCGCCGCCGTTCCAGATGCCCAGCAGCATGATCAGCGGCACGATTCCGGGGTGAAGCAGTGCTCGGGGTCACAGCCTATCCGATACGTTTAGTTTCGTTTATAGCTGTGTGTGCCAACCAGCCGGGCGGCCCGGCTATTCCGCCGGCCGCGGCGTCCTACCCGAGCAGCACGTCCTCGGCATCGACATCGGCCCGGATGACGTTCGCCTGCTTCCCCGCGTCGAGCAGCAGGGTGATCGCGCGGATGGTCGGGGAGTAGAACTCGTTCGACAGGTCGGCCGGCACGGTACCCGGGCTAGCGGTTGGGTGGACCGTCCTCCGAGGAGCGCAGCCCGCGGATCACGCGTAGCCAGTCTTCCTCGGAATCGGGGTTCCACCCCGGGGCGGGGCCGCTGCGGCGCGGGGCGGCAGGCCGACGGATGGGCTCCGGATCAGGCTCGTCGTCGGCCAGGTCCAGCGGCTCGGCGACGAAAGGTTCGGCTGGCTCGGCCAGGAATTCCGGTGCGGGCGGCAGCAATCCGGCAGCCGGCCGGTCAGCATCCGGCAGCACGTCAGCACCGGGCAGCAGGTCAGCATCCGGCAGCAGGTCAGCATCCGGCAGCGCAGCAGCGGGCTGGACCCATTCGCCCGGGGCTACCGGGCCGGCGTCCGGCGGCACCGCCGGACTCGGCCGCTGCCACACGTTGAACTCCGACTCGACCCGGCGGGTCGGCCCGTCTGCTGGCTCCTCGTCCTCGCTCGTCTGCTCGGCGGCAGGTGCGAGGCCGGGGGCTGGCTCGGCGTCATGCGGGCCAGGATCCGGCGTGGGCCAGAGGTTCAGCACCGGCTCATCGGTTCGGCTGTCCGGCACCACCCAGGCCGCCGAATGCGGCTCAGCCGGGCCGGCCAGCCCGGCATCCCGCGTAGTCCAGTCGCCGGGCCCGGGCCCGGCCTGCAGCTCATCGCCGGCATCCGGTACCGCCCAGTCACCCTGCCCGAGCACCGCCCCGGGCCGCAGCCCGTCATCCGGGCCGGGCCAGCCATCCGGCGCCGGCTCCGGACGGTGCGCCGACCCGGACCACTCGTCCGCCGCGAACCCATTGCCGTGGCCGATCTCACCTGGCGGATCCGGCCATTCCGCCAACTCCGGCCCGCCATCGGGGCCGTACCCGGCCCCGGGTGCCGTCCAGTGGCCCAGCGCGGGCTCGGCATCCGGCGGCAGTTCGGCGCCGGCTGGCCAGTCCTCCGGTCCGGACCCCAGCCGCGGGCCCGGGACGGGCCACATGTCCAGCATCCGCCCGGCGCCCGAGGCGACCTCCGGGCCGGCGGGCTGCTCCAGGCCAGCCGCGGGCCAGCCGCCCAGCAGGTGCCCGGCCCCGGGCGGCAGTCCCGGATCGGGCGGCGCATCCGGGCCCGGCGGCTGCGGCTGCGGCGGCGGCCCGGCGGGCGGGCCAGCGGGCAACCGCGGGCCCGGCCGCGGCGAGCCAGCCACCTGAGCCCCCGGCGGCAGCGTCCCCGGTGGGCGCGGCCCGCGGCCGCGTGCGTCCGGCCAGGACGGCTCGGCTGGTGCCGTCGCCCGGCCGTTCGCACCCGAGCCGAGCAGCACCACGATCATCAGCACCCCGCAGCAGACACCCGCCGTCAGCAGGGCCACCGCCGCCAGCCAGGCCATCGTGTGCGCGGAGTGCGGGATCGCGTGGCTCAGCGCGCTGACCGCCCAGATGCCGAGCCCGGCGGTCAGCATTAATGAGCCAGCTACGGCCAAGCCCACCGCCAGTCGCGCGGTGCGGCGGTCAATCAACGCAGAGCCCACCAGCCACACCATACGGGACCTCGGCCCGGCTCGCCCGGCTCCTGCTCACCCTGGTCGTCTGTGCTGCCTTGTGTGAGTGCGGTGCATTATGTGCCGCCGGTTAACTCACTTCACGTGGTTGGTGTTGATCTGGTCGAAGTCGCCGACGCCGTTGGTCAGGCCGCCGCCGCCGGACCACTGCCACATGACCGCGTGCGCGCTGGACTGGGACACCCCGCCGAAGAAGTGCGCGCAGGTCGAGGTGTGCGGCACGCACCAGCCGATCGGGGGTGGCGAGATGTTCCTGGTCCCGTCCGTGTAGGTCCACTCGTTGATGTTCGGGATGGACGAGGCGCTGCCGGTGCCGAAGATCGAGCTCCAGATCAGCGGGGAGGAGTACACGCCGGGCGTGTAGGACGAGTGCGCGGTCAGGTAGGACGCGTACCCGTTCAGGTCGGCCCGGTCCAGGGACGCCGCGATGAACGGGGTCTTGATCCGCCCGCTGCACGTCGAGGTGTACACGTTGTTCCAGCCGTTGTCCTGGGCGGGCGTGTAGTTGGGCGCATTGCCGGGCAGTTCGATGTCCATCCAGACCACCTTGTAGGTGACCTTCAGGCCGCCGATCGCGCGCAGCGTCTTGGCCGCCTGCGCCGCGCCCCACGCGGACGCCTCGGAAGTGGTGCCGTTGTAGTGCGGGTCCACCCCGGGCCCGGCCATGAACCAGTACACACCAGTGCCGATGCCCTTGTGGTACGTGTTGAAGTTGGTGTTGGCGGCCCTGCTGTCCTGGGACGACCACACGAGCACGCCGCCGCAGCCGGACCAGCGGGACCAGTTCCCGGCCATCCCGATGTACCCGCCGTACGGCGGCGAGCCGCTGACTGCGGGTTCCCGGTACGGCGGCTGGGTGGTGATCGGGATCGTCGCGCTGTCCGTGCCATACCAGAAGCCAGGTGCGTTCGGGTTGTCCGGCCGCGCGGCGCTCAACGGCGCGGCGTCCGCCGCCTGGGTGGTCTGGCCTGGCTTCGCACCGGAGGCGCCGGGCTGGCCGACCGCGCACCCGGCGAGCAGCGCGGCGAGCGCGGGCAGGGCCAGCAGGGCGCGGCCACGACGGCGGGACGTGAGCAGGGCAGGGATCATCGGGGTCCTTCCGGCAGGGCCTGGGCGGGCAGGCGGAGCCGCACTGGGGGCAGGCCCGCAGGCGGGGACCTACGTGGCCAAATCCTGATCTTCGCTGAATTACCCGCTAATAGCACCACATTACCGAGCCATGGCCACCCCGCCACCCCGCCACCCGCCACCCCCGCCCCACTGAACTGGGTCATCGCCGCGGCGCGGAATTGCCGGCCACCGGTGTGCCAGTTACGCCAACTGGTTCGAGCTGGGCCGATAGCCTAGTTTCGTTAGTACCGAGGTCCGCTTGTCTGCGATCGTCGCGGGGGTACCGTCGTGTACTTGTTCCAATGTGAAGTAACGTTCGCGGCTGAGCCGGCCACGGTCTGGCGGATCTGGACCGACGTGGCCCGCTGGCCAGAGTGGGATGCCAGCAAGGAGATCGCCCAGATGGACGGCGAATTCCAGGCCGGCACCTCTGGCTGGGTGAAGAAGCACAACGCGCTGGGCGGCACGTTCGCCATCACCTCGGTGGAGCCGGGCCGGAGCTGGATCAGCGAGAGCCCGCTCCCGCTGGGCCGGGTGATCTTCGACCACATCGTCGAGCCACTGCCTGGCGGTCAGGTGCGGGTGGTCAAGGGCGTCCAGGTGGAAGGCGGGTCGGCCGGGCTGTTCCGGGTGCTGGCCGCGCCGCGGATGCGCCGGGACATCGAGGCCACGCTGGCCGCGTTGCAGCAGCGCGTCCAGGCCGACCAAGCCCGCGCCCAAGCCGAGCTGGCCCAGGCGGAGCAGGCTCGCGCCCACCAGGTTCCGGCCCAGCAAACTGCGCCGGACCTGGCCCACGTCCAGGCCCAGCGGCAGGCCGAATCGCCCCGCCACACACCCCATGTTGCCTAACGCCCCCATGGTGAATAATGCCGGTTACGCTGGCTCGACGTCGTCCGGCGTGACAGGGAGGCCGTCATGGACCGTCAGGTGAAGTACCTACTGCAAGAGTCCGAGCTTCCCCGGCAGTGGTACAACGTGATCCCCGATCTGCCGTCGCCCCCGCCGCCGCCGCTGCACCCGGGCACCCGGCAGCCGGTCGGGCCGGACGACCTCGCGCCGCTGTTCCCGGCCGCCCTGATCGCCCAGGAGGTGTCCGGCGAGCGGCACATCGCCATCCCCGACGAGGTGCTCGACGTCTACCGGCTGTGGCGGCCCACCCCGCTGCTGCGGGCCCGGCGGCTGGAGAAGGACCTGGGCACGCCAGCCCGGATCTACTACAAGTACGAAGGCGGCAGCCCAGCCGGGTCGCACAAACCCAACACGGCGGTGCCGCAGGCTTACTACAACGCGGCCGAGGGAGTGTCCCGGCTGACCACGGAGACCGGGGCCGGCCAGTGGGGCAGCGCGCTCGCGTTCGCGTCGGCCGCGTTCGGCCTGCAGTGTGAGATCTGGCAGGTCCGGGCGTCCTACGACCAGAAGCCGTACCGCCGCCTGCTGATGGAGACCTACGGCGCCACCGTGCACCCGAGCCCGTCCGACCTGACCACGTCGGGCAAGGCGGTGCTGGCCGCCGACCCGGACTCGCCGGGCAGCCTGGGCATCGCGATCAGCGAGGCGGTCGAGGTCGCGGCCGGGGACCCGGCCGCGAGGTACGCGCTGGGCAGCGTGCTGAACCATGTGCTGCTGCACCAGACGGTCATCGGCGAAGAGGCGATCAAGCAGATGGAGCAGGCCGGCGACACGCCCGACCTGATCATCGGGTGCACCGGCGGGGGGTCCAACTTCTCCGGGCTGGTCTTCCCGTTCCTGCGGGAGAAGCTGGCCGGCCGGATGAACCCGGCGCTGCGCGCGGTCGAGCCGGCCGCCTGCCCGTCCTTCACCCGCGGCGTCTACGCCTACGACTTCGGCGACACCGCCGGGTTCACCCCGCTGCTCAAGATGCACACGCTGGGCCACGACTTCGTGCCGGACCCGATCCACGCCGGCGGGCTGCGCTACCACGGCATGTCGCCGCTGCTCTCGCACATGTACGAGCTGGGCCTGTTCGAGGCGGTGGCCAAGCCGCAGTCCGAGTGCTTCGCGGCCGGCCTGCGCTTTGCCCGGACCGAGGGCATCGTGCCCGCGCCGGAACCCGCGCACGCGCTGGCCTCCTGCATCGAGGAGGCGCTGCGCTGCAAGGAGACCGGTGAGGAGAAGGTCATCCTGACCGCGCTGTGCGGCCACGGCCTGCTCGACCTGTCCGCCTACGAGAGCTACCAGGCCGGCCGGGTGACCGACTTCGAGCTGCCCGAGGAGGCGCTGGAGAACGCGCTGAGCCGGTTGCCCGCCGGGGTCTAACGCCCCTGGCCCAGGCGGCCGAACGCCCAGAGCAGGCCCGCGGTCGTCTCGGCGTCGGCGGGCCGGGCGGTCAGGCTGAACCCCTGGACCAGCCCGTGCACGCTGCGCGCCGCGGCGACCAGCTGCGGGACTGAGGCGGGCTGGCCGAGCGGCGCGGTGGCCAGCTGGGCGAGCACAGCGATCCGCGGGTTGCCGGCCCGGGCCTGCCGGGCCACCACAGACAGGAACCGGCGGTACGCGGCCACGTTGAACTCCTCGATCTGGGACTGCACCACCAGCGCGGCGGCGCTCGCGTCGGCGGTGGCGATCCCACACCGGATGTACGCCTCGGACAGGTTCTCGCCACCCCGCTTGACGCAGCTGCCGCCCGGGACCAGGGTCAGGTCCCGGGCCGGGGCCAGGATGGGCAGCAGGCCGTGCGCCCGGGCCAGCGCGCTGAACCGCCGCATGTAGACCTGCGGCTGCTGCTGCTCGTCGCGTGGGGTGGCCGGCCACTTCTCGATGTCGTACAGCACCGCGTGCACCGTGCTGGGCAGCCGGCCCGCGGCCAGGTCACTGGCGAATGCGGCGTAGCTCTTGTAGATATACGTGTTCCGGACGGTGCCGGACACCGGGCCGGCCGGCGCCCGGGCCTGGGCCGACCCGGTGGCCGGTGCGGCCAGGTAGGTCATCCGGCCGGCGAAGGTGTCGGCCAGCTCCCCGTGCTGGGTCAGCACCGAATGCAGGATGGACGATTTCAGCACCATGATCGGCGCGGGCGGGCCGGTCCCCGCCGGGACCGGCGGCCAGCTCTGCGCTTGGCAGCCGAGCAGCACCAGCGTCGCCGCGAGGAGCCCAGCTGTGCCGAGATGAAGGCGCGCCGCCCGTCCAGACCCCATGTCTACGCCCGCATCGCCTCCCAGGTCAGGAGCCCAGGCCGCTCTCCGGTCCAAGATACCCGGCACGGAACGGTGCCAGCCCGCCTGGCGGGTTAGTCGTTCCGTGGCGGCGCGCCCTGGCGGGGCCCACGCGGCCCCTTCGGCGGTTTCAGCTCCGGCGGGTGCCAGTGGTACAGGCCGCGGCCCTGGCCGATGTTCGGGCCCCAGTCAGCCAGGCCAAGGTGCATGCACTGGTATTCCCGCCATATCGGTACGTGCGTGACCCAGTCCCGGAGCCGGCAGTACAGCGCAGGCAGCTGCATCGTCTGCTGCATGGTCATCCGGTAGGCGAGCTTGGGCGAGAAGCGTCCCGGGATCGCGTAGCGCTGCCCCGGGACCCGGTCCAGGTAGTCACCGCCGAACACGACCGAGAAGTGCCGGTCCAGCCAGGGCAGGGTGTAGGCGGGGATCCGCGGGTCGTTCGTCTGCTCCTGGCCGTAGTCCCCGTAGGGCACCGCGAAGGCCAGCGGCCGGTAGCCCGGGATGTGCCCGGCGAACTGCTTCTCCCCCCACGTGACGTCGGTGGTGAACCGCTTCTCGAACTGGGCGAAGGTCTCCATCTGGCCACCGTCCGGTTTCCGGACGTAGCGCAGGTCGGCATAGACCCCACCTTTCTGGCCGGCCTTGTTGATCAGCACGTATTCGTGGCCGCGGCCGCCGTGCTCCTGCACCGACCAGATCGGGCTGCGCTCCATGCGCTGCAGTTCGTTCCAGGTCAGGCTGAAACCTGGGTTGTCCACCGGCCACGCGCCGAAGGTGAACACGGTGCCGTGAAAGCCGTAGCGGGCGAGCAGGTTGTTGGCCGCCCGGTAGGCGTCGCGGCGCCCGTCGTCGAAGGTGAGCAGGATCGGCTTGGACGGCAGCCCGCGCTGGTCGCCGTGCACCCAGGCGGCGTACTGGGCCATCGAGATGGCGTGGAACCCGGCCCTCTTGAGGACCATCATCTGCTCGGCGAACAGCTGCGGAGTGGTCGCGTAGTTCTTCCCGGAGTCGTTGATGCCGTGGTAGACGAGCACGGGCACACTCCCCGTGTAGGCCGGGAAGTGTGCCCATTCCTGCGTGGTGGCGACGGACAGCTGCACCCGGGGCGGCGGCAGCGGCGCCTGGTTCACCGCGTTGGCGTGCTGGCGGGCAAACAGCAGCGTGGCGACCACCGCGACGAGGACGCCCCAGTTGAGCAGCAACCGGCCGAACGCGCTGCCTGCCCGCTTAGCCATCAGGTGTGCTTTCCGCTAGCGGCCGACCACCGCCGCCGCCTGGTCCGCAGCGGCCTGGTCCGCCGCGGGCGGCTGGGCGGCCTGGTAGCCGCCGCGCCAGGTGGTCCGCGGCAGGATGTGGTCCTTGATCAGCCGGTGCCGGTGCCGATCGATCTGCTGAAATACGTGCCCCACCAGCGTCTCGGACAGCAGGTGCGGCTCGAGGCCCAGATCGATGAGCTTGGTGTGCTTGGCGTTGTAGTAGTGATCTTCCTTCTCCACCCGCGGGTTCTCCACATGGCGGATCTCGGCCGGCTTGAGCCCGTACTCCACGCAGGCCACCCGGACCAGCTCGGCCAGCTCGTTGATCGAGAACTGCTCGGTGAACTGGTTGAAGACCCGGAACTCGCCGGCCGCGGCCGGGGTGCGGCAGGCCAGCTCGACGCAGCGCAGCGTGTCCACGATGTTCAGGAACCCGCGCGTCTGGTTGCCCTTGCCGTAGGTGGTCAGCGGGTGGCCGACCACCGCCTGCACGCAGAACCGGTTCAGCACCGTGCCGTGCACGTCGTCGTAGTCGAACCGGGTGACCAGCCGCGGGTCGATCCGGGTCTCGTCGGTCTCGATGCCGTACACCACGCCCTGGTTCAGGTCGGTGGCCCGCACCCCCCAGGCCCGGCAGCAGAATTCGATGTTGGTCGAGTCGTGCACCTTGGAGCAGTGGTACAGCGAGGCCGGCATCTTCGGGTAGAGCATCCGGTCGGTCCGCCCGCCGTGCTGGATCTCGATCCAGCCTTCCTCGATGTCGATGTTCGGCGTGCCGTACTCCCCCATCGTGCCCAGCTTGACCAGGTGGGCGTCCGGCGCGAAGTCGTGCATGGCCCACAGCACGTTCAGCGTGTTGATCACGTTGTTGTACTGGGTGAGCGCGGCGCGGTGCCGGTCCATCATGGAGTACGGGGCGGAGGGAATCTCGCCGTAGTGGATGATGGCCTCCGGGGTCCAGTCCCGGAACACCCGCTCCACCACGGACCAGTCCGCCAGGTCGCCTTCGGTGGCCAGGATGGTTTGGCCGGTCAGCTCGCGCCAGGCGTTCACCCGGCTGGCCAGGTTCGGTGCGATCGGGGTCAGTGAATCGGTGCCGGCCTCGGCGTGCATCTTGCGCCGCAGGTAGTTGTCCACGACGTGGACCTCGTCCCCGCGCATCGAGAAGTGCATGGCGGTCGGCCAGCCCAGATATCCGTCGCCGCCAAGGATCAGAACTCGCATTATCGGCTATCCCCTGTCTGTCTTATCCCGTTTGCCCAGCTCCGTGCGGGTGACTGTCAGTCCGGTGCCGTGCTCGGCCCGCCTAGTCCTCTTCTAGGCAGGTCGCATGAACGCTGCCCACGCTGTCCGGGCAGGCTCCTTCGTTCTCGAGATCGAATCTCCAGCCGTGCCGTGGGCAGGTCAGATAGCGGTCCTCCTCGACCCACCCGTACAGAAGGTCACCGCCCTGGTGGGGGCAGTAGCGATCGACGACGTAGCGGTTTCCATTCGCTTCCTTGACGATCCGCTCCTGGCGGCTCTCGATGCCGAGGATCTTGGCGCAGAACCGGTTCAGATCCTCTGCGTCCAGCCGCAGGAACGCGCTGATGGCGGTCTGGTACAGATCGGGCTCCCGGGACAGCCGCATCCGGAACGTGTGCGCGAAGTCCTCCCAGGAGATGCGGCCGTCCAGCACCCGGGCCACCTCCCAGGACGGCGCCTGGATCCGGTAGAAGCTGCTCTCGCTGACCTGGCGGCACGGGCTGACGTCTCGGTCCGGGAAGTTCACCCGGAGCATCGCCCCCGGCGCGTCGGTGAAGCCGAAGTACAGATTGGTCAGGATCCGGTCATGCAGGTCCAGCGCGCCCAGCTTGCCGCGCAGTTCCTCGCCGAGCCGCCGGAGCAGGTCAGCGGGCTCCCAGGTGCCGTACAGCTGCTGCCGGGCCCGGAAGAACCCGGCGTACTCGGCCGCGTAGCCCTCGACGTAGCCACGGAACCCGGCTTCGCCCACCCGCTCGGCCGCGTCGGCCCGCACCGTGCCGGCCGAGACGTCCAGCACGTCGCCCGGCATCAGTTCGGGCCACGCCGTGCTGGCCGCCGGGAACCGGCGGTCCAGGTACCGGATCAGCGACCAAACAGGCGGGAAGATGTTGACCGGCTGGAAATTGATGTCCAGCAGCATCGGGTCCAGGAAGCACGGCGGGCCCGCCGAGGCCAGGTAGAAGCGGGGAGATATCGTCTTCACCGCCCGCGCCACCGAGTTGAACTTGGCCATCACCTTCTTGGTGGAGATGGCCGCATAGCGCTCGGGCGGGTAGTCGTAGCACACCGGATGCCAGTTGGCCCCGGAGAACTGCATGGCCAGGACGTCGATTGCGCCTTCCTGGCGCCGGATCACCGGCAGCGCGTCGGTGATCCGGCAATCGTTCAGGTTGAGGAAGGCCTGCCCGTCCGCCTTGACCAGGATGGCCGAGTCGCGATTGAGCTCGGAGTCGTCCAGATACAGCTTGACCGTGCCGCCGCTGATCGGGATCTCGGCCTGGTCGTCGGCCAGCACCAGGTCGCGGCACTGGTAGCTGGCCATGATCTCGGCCAGCATCTTCCGCTGGAAGTGCGGCAGCACGACAGTGAAGTCGCGGCACTGGATGCTGTCCAGGAACGACTTGTCGAAATGGTCTTTGTGCTCGTGGCTGAGGTACAGGTAGCGCGACTTGCTGCCGTCCGCCAGCTTCTCCTGCACCAGCGCGGCCAGCTGGTGATTACGCGGGAACTGGAACCAGGACGAGTCGAATGCCCCGGACGGCGACAGCCACGGGTCGGCGATGAGGATGGCAGATTCTGTCTCGACCAGGAAACCGGCATGACCAAGGAAGGTAATGCGCATTCCACCCCCGAGGAATTTGCGTATGGTGAAGAAATCAGACGGGCCCAGTGAAACTGGGCAGCCTGGACCGAGGGCATTGGCATGCCCTTGATCAAGATCTCATGTAGTCCCTTGCCGTGATCGGTTCGCGGGGTGCCGTTCCACCTATTGGCTGCACCGTCTTGGCTGCACCGTCACGGATACTACCGCGATCCGTGGCTGTGGTCTAGTTTGAAATTTATGTTCGATAAAAACGGGGGCCGCACCCCCGCCATCTACGTGCGAAAACTTGCTTCTGTAACCGTCCTATCCGCAGTGGCGTAATCACTTTCCCGGCACCGTGCTACGCCATATTGACGAGTAGCCCGGGCGGGGTAATCCAACTTTTAGCAGGCGGGCTAGGCCGATTGGTAATGACCAGGCAAAGTTACCATACCAGAGCGTTACGAATACCACTGGCGACCTGTGACAGAACTGGTCCCGCGTATTAAGGTGCTGATCCGTGAGTAAACTGCCTGTCCCTGGACGCCCCAGGAAAGGCCGGGACCCGGCCGAGATAGGCCACTGCCCGGCCCATGGCGCCATCAGTCCCTACTCGGCGCCGCCCGGGCTCCGGCTGCAGCGGCCCCTCTGGCTCACCCCGGTCATGCTGCTCTGCTTCGCCGGCGCGGCGCTGGGCATCCAGGTCATCCTGCCCCGGATCACCTTCCGCTACGGGCGCTTCATCAGCAACCTGGCCGGGATTCACTCCTTCGAGCTGGCCAAGCAGGCCTCGATCGCGGTCCGCCCGCTCACCGTGGCCATCCTGATCCTGTTCGCCGCGTTCTCCGCCGGGTCGCTGCCCGCCCGGGCCCGGCTGGCCGGGCGGGAACTGCTCATCTACCTCCCGCTCATGGTCCTGCTCGATGTCCTGTTGGCCCGGCTGGCCCGGTACGGCGGCCCGGGGCCGTTCAGCACCCGGGGCAACATCCTGGATGGCGTAGTTGGCATCATCGCCGCCGCCCTGGCCGTGTTCTCTGACGTCAGGCTGCCGCCCAAGGTGTACGTGCCAAAGTTGCTGAAACGGCCGCGCTACTACGCCGTGGTGCTGGTCGGCTGCCTTGCCGCGGCCGTGGTCACCATCTGGGCCCTGTTCCATTACGAATCGGACAGGCTGCATTGGCTCTCGCATATCCCGCTGCTCGGCGGGGTGCTGTCCGTCGTGGTCCTATTCTTCGCCTTGTTCCCCGCGTACCTGTGCCTGTGCGGATATGTCATCGAGCGGGCCCGCCGCCATTCCCTGGAGACACTGGAGCCGCCCGGCGCCCGCCCCGGTGCGCCACTGGGTGGCGAGCCACCGATCGGGGAAGCCAGTACGGCATCAGCGGCCGCGGTCCCGGAGCTGACCCCAGCCCCCCTGCTGACCTTCGGCTTCATCGTCCCGGCGCACAACGAGGAAGGCCGCATCGGGCACTGCGTCCGGGCCATGGATAACGCCGCCGCGGAATGGCCGCGCGGCGCCACCATATATGTGGTCGAGAACGGCTCGACCGACAATACGTACGAGGAAGCGCGCGCCGCGCTGGACGCCTGCCGGCACGCCCGCGGCGTCCTGCTGACCTCGGCCACCGAGTTCAAAACGCACGCCAAAGCGCATGCCCTCAACACGGCATTGTTCGCGGCCACCGAGGACATTGTGGTCCGGGTAGACGCGGACACGTTCGTATCCCGGTCGATATTGCGCCTCATGGCCCCGTACTTCGAGGATCCCCGGGTCGGCGGGGTGGGTTCGGTACCGCTCCCGCACAAGCTCACCATCTGGATCGAGCGGATGAGGGCGGTCGAGGTGTACTACGGGTCAGCGTTCAAGCGCACCGCCCAGGGGGCGGTGGATGCCATCCCGGTGCTGCCCGGCGCGAGTGTCGCTTACCGGCGGGACCTGGTCGTCCAGCTGGGTGGCATCGCCGAGGGCATGCTGGGCGAGGACGCGGACATCACCATGCGGGTGGGCCGGCTGGGCTGCCAGATCATCTCGGATCCGGCCATCAAGGTGTACAGCGAGCAGCCGCAGAACTTCCGCGAGCTGCGCGAGCAGCGGATGCGCTGGTCGTTCGGCCTGTTCAACAGCATCAGCCGGAACCGGGATGCCATCTTCGGCCTGGACGGGCTACGCGGCATCTGGATCATGCCCTGGGCCTGCTTCGTCATGTTCCGCAAGCTGATGCTGATCCCGTTCGCGGTGGCCGTGCTCGGCCTGATCCTGCTGGACAGCTCCTTCTTCCCGCTGCACGAGATCGCCGCCGCGGGCGCCATCGCGCTGGGCGCCCAGCTGCTGGTGATGGCGGTTGTCGTGTCCATCCTCGGCGGCCCGGCCCGGGTCATCTCGCTGCCCAGCTACATCGTGTTCCGGCTGATCGTGACGTATTTCGCGCTGGAAACCCTGCTCACCGTGGTGGTCAAGGAACCACACTGGTGGACCGCCCTCCGCCCCGCGCCACACCGCCAGCTCGCGGTGGCCGGGGCTAGCTCTCCCGCGCCGTCGCGTTCTCCCGAGCCGTCGCGGCCCAGCCAGTCCAGCGGTCCACCCGAACCGCGATGACCGGGCCCGCCGGGGGCTGCGCGGCGTACTGCGGATAGCGCGCCGCCAGCAGGCGCAGCGGTCCGGCCAGCGCCCCGGCGCCGGCATCGGCATCGAGCACGGCGGCCCGGCCGTCGGCCCGCACCCACCACAGCTGGGTCCAGTCCGCCGCGTAGTGGTCGGCCAGCAGCGCGACCTGCGGGTGCGCCTGGATGTTACGCAGCCGCTGCAGCTGGGTGGTGGTCTTCGGCTTGGCGTCCACCGCGGTGTAGATGTGGTCCCCGTGGCTGGCGTCACTGTCCAGCACGAACGTGACCGGGACCAGGTGCGGGCGGCCCGCCGGGCTCACCGTGGCCAGCCGGGCCACCGCCGCCGCGCCGAACAGCCGCCGGGCGGCAGCAGGATCCAGGCGCATGCCGTCTATCCTGCCCACCCGGGCCCGGCTGCACGAAGCGGTGCCCCCCATCCCGCGAGCGGCGCTGAGCCATGCCATCCGCTGCGGGATACTGTGCCGACGAGCGAAGGGTCCTCCCGGGCCACGCGGACCATCACGGTGAAGGGCCAGCAGACAGTGTCAGCCGAGGACAGCACGAGCACCCCGACCAGCCACCCTGATCAGGACCAGGATCAGGCCGGCCGGGCCGATGTGCTGGGCGAGATCCGGCAGCAGCGCATCGGCAAGGTGCACCAGCTGCGCGAGCTCGGCGTGGACCCGTACCCGCCGGACGCGGTGCCCCGGACGCCCATCGAAGCCGCCCGTGAACTGGCCGACGGTGAGCCGGTGGCCATCGCCGGCCGGATCATGCTGCTCCGCCCGATGGGCAACCTCACGTTCGGGAGGCTGCACGACGAGAGCGGCGAGATGCAGTTCATGATCTACCGCCGGGACCTGCCCGACGACCACACCCCCGGGTACAAGGCGCTGACCAGGCTGCTCGACATCGGGGACTTCATCGCCGTCGAGGGCTACCGGCTGCAGACCAAGACCGGCGAGCGGTCGGTGGCCGCCCGGAAGCTGACCATCCTGACCAAGTCGCTGCGCCCGCTGCCGGACAAGCACTCCGGTCTGGCCAACGAGGAAGTCCGGCTCCGCCAGCGCTACCTGGACATCCTGCTGCACCGGGAGGTCCAGGAGATGATCTACGCCAAGGCCAGGTTCTGGCGCTCGATGCGCCGCTTCCTGGAGGACCGCGGCTTCACCGAGGTGCAGACCCCGGCCCTGGAACTGACCACCGGCGGGGCTGACGCGCGGCCGTTCACCGCGCACCACAACTACCTGGACACCGAGGTCTGCCTGCGGATTTCCATGGGTGAGCTGTGGCAGAAGCGGCTGCTGGTCGGCGGGCTGGAGAAGACGTTCGAGATCGGGCGGCAGTTCCGCAACGAGAACCAGAGCCGCGAGCACCTGAACGACTACGACCAGATGGAGTTCTACTGGGCGTACGCCAACTACGCGACCGGCATGCGGCTGGTCGAGGACCTGTTCCGGCGCGTGATCAGCGAGACCTTTGGCAGGCTGGCCTTCACCCTGCACCGCAGCGGCCGCGAGTACCAGGTCGACCTGGGCGCGGACTGGGCCCGCTACGACTACTACGAGACGATCAGCCAGATCCTCGGCTTCGACGTCCAGTCCGCCACCACCGGCAAGCTGGCCGCCACCATCGATGAGCTGGGCATCGCGGTGGACCGCACCGGCCTGAACCGGGCCCGCGCGATGGACGCGCTGTGGAAGCACTGCCGCCGCAGCCTGGCCGGCCCCGGGTTCCTGGTCAACGAGCCGCTGGACGTGTCCCCGCTGGCCAAGAGCCGCCCGGACCGGCCCGGCATCGTGGAGCGGTTCCACGTCATCGTGGCGGGCAGCGAACTGGGCAACGGCTACAGCGAGCTGAACGACCCGCTGGAGCAGGCCCGCCGGTTCGCCGAGCAGCAGGCCATGCGGGAGGCGGGTGACGCCGAGGCGCAGATGCCCGACCCGGATTTCGTCGAAGCGCTGGAGTACGGCATGCCGCCCGCCTGCGGGTTCGGGATGAGCGAGCGGGTGTTCGCGTTCTTCATCGACAAGAGCGTGCGCGAGTGCCAGATCTTCCCGCTGCTCCGCCCGCTGGACACTCCCCGCCAGCCCTAACCTTTATTACCCAACGCCGGCTGGTGGCCGGTGCCGTCCGCCGCCCGCACCGAGCAGCGGGGTGACCGGCACGATCTCGGCCGACAGCACCAGGCTGTGTTCAATGCGCAACACGCCGATGGTGCCCCGCGGCTGGCGCCGCCGGTCGGTCGGCGAGCCTGGGTTGAAGATCCGCTGGCCGTTCTCGGTGTGGTCCAGCGGAATGTGCGAGTGCCCGAAGATGACCAGCTCCGCGGCGGGGAAACGGCGCCGCATCCGGGCCGGCCGGCCCGCGGCCGGGCCGGAGTCGTGCAGCATCGCCACGCTCAGCCCGGCCAGGTCCAGCTCGAGCGTGTCCGGGGCGCCCCAGGCGGCCACGTCCGGGCCGTCGTTGTTGCCCCGCACGGCGCGCACCGGCGCATAGCTGGCCAGCTCGTCCAGGGTGGCCGCGGTGCACACGTCGCCGGCGTGCAGGATCAGCTCCGCCCCGCGCAACCGCTCGGCCACCGCGGGCGGGCAGGATCGCCAGCGCCGCGGCGCGTGCGTGTCCGCCAGCACGATCACCTTCACCGGTTCATCGTGCCCTTAGCCGGCGCCCCCGAGGCTGGGCGGCACGCCCAGCTGGGCCAGCAGATCGGCCTGGTCGTAGTAGATATGCGTGCTGATGATCTTGCCGTCACAACACTCGTGCACGACGGCGAATCTGGTGTCCACCATCCGGCCGGTCGGGCCGATCTCGCCCGCCGGGCCACGCAGGTGCCCGGAGTGGGTGCCGACGAACCGGCCCTCGTGCACCCCGCCCCGGTCGTCGGCGTAGATGCCCACCGTGGTCAGCCGGTTGTCCGGGAAGGCATCGTTCCAGATGTCCCACACCGCGTCGGCCGCCTCCCGGCCGGACAGTTGCAGCCCGCCCGGTGCCGTGACCTCCAGCTTGTTCAGGTCGGCCAGGGCCAGCCAGCCCGCCTGGTCCCGCTCGTTCCACAGCGTGACCTCGCGCTCGATCAGGCTGATGTTGTCGCCCTCGCGGACCGTGGAGAAGTTCAGCATGTACTCCTGCACGCCCCGGACCTGGGCCCGGGTCACCGTGGCCAGGTCGGTGCGCAGCGCCGCCACCCGGGACCGGGTGGACGCCAGGATCTCCATGTCCTCCCAGGTCGACACCGCGATGCCCCGCCCGCTGCTCCGGTCGACCAGGAACTGCGCGCTGTCCAGCCCGGGCATGTCCAGCAGCGCCGGGCCGGTGCGGTGCCGGAATTCCTCGATGGCCGTGCTTATCTCGGCGGGGTCGCAATCGATTCTGGTCATCCGGACCCCGGCGCCGGGGCCCGGGCGGCCCTTGCGGATGAACACCGGGACCTCGTACTGCTCGGCCGCCACGGTCGCGCCCATCATCTCGGTCACTTCCTTGGGCGGCACCTCGACGGCCCGCTCGCCAGCGGCCATGGCGTCCGCCGAATCCCAGTACGTGGAGATCATGCAGATACCCAGGTCGGCGTTGCTCAGTACGGCCATCCCCCGGCTGCCCGGCTGGGCCTCCACCTGCGGCCGGAGCTTCTCCTCCAGGTAGCGGGTGGCCGCCCCGAGCCGGGCCGGGTCCCCGGTCAACGCGTATGTCCGGACGTACATGGTGGTCACCCCCGGGAGCAGCCAGCGCCTCCGGCCAGTCAAGCACCCGGGCCATGGGCGGACAAGGGCGGGGCAGGTAGCCGCCGGTTATGGTGGCGCCATGGCCGAACGCAAGGAGATCGTCGAGGTGGCAGGCCGCGAGGTGGCCGTCTCCAATCCGGGCAAGGTCTACTTCCCGCATACCGGCAACACCAAGCTGGACCTGGTCCGGTACTACCTCAGCGTGGCCGACGGGGCGCTGCGCGGGGTGACCGGCCGGCCGGTGGTGCTGAAGCGGTTCGTGAACGGCGCCGAGGGTGAGCCGTTCTTCCAGAAGCGGGCCCCGGAGTCCCGGCCGGCCTGGGTGGACACCGTGGAACTGCGGTTCCCGTCCGGCCGGTCCGCGGTGGAAGTGGTGCCGCACGACGCCGCCGCGCTGGCCTGGATGGCCAATCTCGGCTGCATCGACCTCAACCCGCACCCGGTGCGGGCCGATGACCTGGACCACCCGGACGAGCTCCGGGTGGACCTGGACCCGGTTCCGGGCGTGGACTGGCCGCAAATCCGCCAGGTGGCGCTGGTCACCCGGGAGGTGCTGGCCGATTTCGGGCTGACCGGCTGGCCGAAGACATCCGGTTCCCGGGGCTTTCACATCTACGCCCGCGTCGAGCGCCGGTGGGAATTCACCGAGGTCCGCCGGGCGGCGGTGGCGCTGGCCCGGGAGGTGGAGCGGCGGGCACCCGAACTGGCCACGGCCAAATGGTGGAAAGAGGAACGGCACGGCGTCTTCATTGACTACAACCAGAACGCCAAGGACCGCACGGTGGCCTCGGCCTACTCGGTCCGGCCCACCCGGGACGCCCGGGTGTCCACCCCGCTGGCCTGGGCCGAGGTGCCGGACTGCCAGCCGGAGACGTTCACCATTGACACGGTGCCCGCGCGGTTCGCCCAGCTCGGTGACTCGTGGGCGGGCATGGACGACGCGGCGGGCTCGCTGGCCCCGCTGCTCGAACTGGCCGCGCAGGACGAGGCGGCCGGGTTGCCCGATGCCCCGTGGCCGCCGCACTACGACAAGCAGTCCGGCGAGCCGCCCCGGGTGCAGCCGTCCAAGCGCCGGGCGGCGCCCGCGGCGGACGGCAGGCCGGCCCAGCGATCCGGGCGGCGCCAGCCCACCATGCCGCTCATCGAGGTAGCCCGGGCCGCCACCAAGGACGAGGCGATGGCCGGGCTGGACCGGTGGAAGGAGCGGCATCCGGCGGTCTGGCCCTACCTGGAACCGCCTGACGTGCTGGTCGACTCGATGCGCGGGCGCAGTTCCACCTGGACCAGGATCCGGCTGAACCTGCGCAACGTGCCCGCCGAGCAGCGGCCGCCGCAGGAACCCCTGGAGGTGGACTACGACCCGTGGGCCCGCGGTGGCGGCCGCCCCGGTGGATAGCGCAGCAGCCGCCGAGACCCATGTCCGGCTGCTGGCCGAAGCCCAGCTCCGCCGGGCCGCCACGGCACCCCGGTACCTGTGGCTGGATGAGGACTTCAAGCTGGGCGGCACGCCACCCGAGGAAGAGGGCCTGCTCCGGGTCAAGGCCGTGCTGAACGCCCTGCACCGGGTCGGTGCCATCGGCGATGCGACGGCCCGGTCCGTGCTCAGCGAATTCGCCGCTGCGCTGGCCGCCCGGGGGCTGGCCCCGGCGGAGAGCCTGGTGCTCCCCGCCCTACCGGGCGGTGCAGGGCCGGGGCCGGACGAACCCGCGGTAGCCCCGCCCGGCGGGGTGTACCGGGCCATTCCCCTCACCGCGGTGGTGCCGGCCGAGCTGGACGGCTATCAGGGTGAGGTGCACCTGCAGACGCTGGTCCTGGGCCCCGATGGCGCGATGATCGTCACCACGTTCGTCAGTAGCTGGCGGGAAGCCGCCAGTCTGCCCGCGCGTGCGGCGGCCGGGCCGCCCAGCTTCCCCCCGTTCGGCGGCTCCGGGCTGACCGACGACCGGGGTCACCGCTACCGGCTGGACTACGAGACCGGCGAGGGCGGCTGGCATCAGTACGGCGTGCTCAGCATCTCCCCCGTCCCACCGGTTAGCACCCGGTGGCTGGATCTGCCGACCGGGACCGGCCCGGTACTCCGCATCCAGCTGAGCCAGCCGGATCCGGCGGTCCGGGTGACCAGTCAGCGCATACCACCGTCGTCGGCCGGCGATCAGCTGCTCACCGCGGTGGCCGACACCCTGCTGGGTGGGGGAACCATGGTTGGCATGGCCGCCACCGCGCTCGCCGCCAGCCTGGCCGAGGTCGAGACCGCGCTGCGCGCCGTGCACCTGCTGCCGGAGGACAGCATGGCCGCCGCGCACCTGGCCGCGCTGTGCCAGCGGCGCTCGGTTGAAGTGCGTGGCGACCTCGCGGCCCGGGCCCAGACCGCCGGGCTGCCCGGGCCGTGGGCGAGCGTGCTGGCGCAGCACCAGGACGGGTCCGAGGAGGGGCGTGCCGGCGTCGCGCCGCTGGCCGTCGCGCTGCCCGAGATCGACGGGGCCAGGTTTGTGCTGGCCGGGCTGTCCTCCTGGGAACGCCAGGTGAGCATGCCGGTCGTGGCCTGGGGCTGGCAGCCCCGGCCGCGGGTGTTCCGCCCCGGCCAGCCGTTCTCCTGGTGGGCCAGAGATGACACCGGGCGCTGGCACGTCGGCCGGACCGGCCCGTATCACCTGGGCGCCCGGACGTTTCAGGTGGAATTCACCCCGCCGCTGCACCCGGATGCGAAGTCGCTGGACGTCCACCTGACCGGCTCGACGTCCCGGGTGACTGTCTCGGTGCCGCTGCGCTGGCGGGATGAGTCCGGCTGAGCGTCCGGCTAGTCTGCTGGGAGCGCGGGCCGATGGAGGCGTGCATGGCGGCAGGCGGCACCGAGCAGGCGGAAACGTACCTGCGGCTGCTGGCCGAGGCTGAGCTGCGCCGGGCCCCGGTGTTCCCCGGCCCGGGCTCGCAACCGCACCGGGTGGCGCTGGCCGCGACGGCGCTGGCCTCGGCCGACGCCATCGGCCTGGACACCGCCTGGCGGGTGGTGGCCGACTTCCAGGCCGCCTGCGCGCTGCGGGCGGGTGACCCACTGCCCGCGGTGCTGAGCCTGCGCTCGCCGGGCTGGCAGACCCGGCCGCCGGCCGGCCTCGGCCTGCCCGGCCAGCTGGCCGCGGTGCGCCGCTCGGTGGCCACGTTCCTGTCCAGCTCGCAGCGGCCGGAAGCGTCGCCACCCCCAGCCGCGCCGACCGCGGTGCCCCTCGGGGCCACCCTGCCGCTGCCCGCGGAGCGGGAGGGCTGGTACGGCGAACTGCAGCTGCTCGCGCTGGCCCGGACCGACACCGAGGCGGCCATCACGGTGGCCACCCGGTGGGCCGGGCAGACCCGCCGGTCGGCCACGCCGCGGCCCCGGCACGCCCCGTTCCACGAGGTCGCCGCCGTCGACGACCGGGGGGTCAGCTACCGGGCCGCGCTGTGGGACATGGGCATCGAGGACGGCCGGGAGTGGTGGGACGGCCACCTCGGGCTGACCCCGGCCCCACCGGACGGCATCCGCTGGCTGGACATCGGCCCAGGGGCGCGGGGCCGGTATGTCCGGGTCGTGCTGACCACCCCGGACGGGTCGGCCGGCCTCGCCACGCAGCCCATCCCGCCGGTCGCCGCCGCGGTTCGGCTGCTCGACCGGGCCGGGGACGAATTGCTCGCCGCCGGGCCGGCCAGCCGGGCGGCCGGCCGGTCGCTGGCCGCCCGGGTCGCGCTGCTCATCACCGACCTCACCCGCGGCTGCGTGCTGGCCGCCGACGACCCGGCGGTGGCCCGGCTGCTCGGCCTCGGCTGGCGGCTCGGGGTGGACCTGGGCCTGGCCGCCGACGGCCGGATTCCGCGGGCCGCGCTCCCGGCGGCCTGGCACAGCATGCTGGCCGATGGAAACGCCACGGACGGGCCGGAGGGCGCCGCGGCGTTCGCGGCCAGCCTGCCGGAGATCGGCGGGGCCTGGTTCTCGCTGGCCGGGCTGCGCTCGGCCCGTGACGGCGCCACCCTGCACGTGATGGCCAGCGGCTGGACGCCGCACGGCAACGGGTGGGTGGTGCACGGCCTGGGCCCGCACAGCGACCCCGGCCAGCTCGCACTGACCTGGCGGGCCCGTGATTCCGCCGGGCGCTGGCATCTGGTCAACGGCATGCACTGGGGCAGCCAGCAGGGCATGATCCAGCTGCGGCTGGTCCCGCCGCTGCACCCGGCGGCCGTTTCGCTGGAGGTCATGGTCAGCGACGGCACCCGTCAGGTGTCGGCCACCGTGCCGCTGGACTGGCTGCCGCCGGGGAGCACCCGGTGAGCGCGCCCTGGTGGGCGGCGCTGTGCCCGGCGGAGAGCCGGATCAGCTGCGGCACCGGGAAGCACCTGATCCGCTGGGCGGACGGCCAGCTGACCGCGGCCGACCACGCGGACGCCGAGGGCGAGTTGGTGCTGGCCGCCCTGGGCGGCGACAAGTCCGAGTGCGTCGCCCTGGTCGAGGCGTGGGGTGCGCACACCGAGGACCTGGACGTGCTGGCCCTCGGCCCGCGCTCCCCGCTGGACCAGCTCGCGGTGACCTGGGACCTGGTGCGCAGCCTGCGGTCCGCGATCAGCCCGCAGCCCGGCATCCGTCCCGGCCAGGCGCAACGGCATGGACGGCTGCCCACCGGGCGGCTGCGGCCGAGGTCAATGCCGATGCGCCAGGTGTCTCCCGAGCTGCGCCGGGCCCAGGCTCGCCGGGCCGAGCTGATCGGCCTGTTCGCCCTGGGCCGCGACTTCCAGCTCGCGCTGTCCGGGACGGTAGCCGCCGCCTGGTCGGCCGGCCCGGCCCCGGGCCGGGACCTGGCCGCGGCCCGGCCCGCGCTGACCGGGGCGCTGGCCGGCCGGCTGGCGCCGGCCGCCGCCGACTGGCTGGGCATCGACCCCGAGGCGGTGCGGGCCTCGCTGCACGAGGGCCCGGGCTGGGGCACGGTCGAGCTGGCCGGGGGTACGCTCCGCGCCGCGCTCCCGGTGCATTGGCTGGCCGCGGTCTGGGCGGCCCGATTCCCGGTCGTCGGTGGCCACCTGGTCGTCGACGTGCTGGCCGCCGCCTGGCCGCGGGCGCAGGTGCGCGCGCTGGCCCGGCCGGGCGCGGCGCCGACCGTCCTGAGCATCCGGTATGACGGGGAACACTGGTCTGTGGCAGAGACGGACTGAGCAGCACCGAGCCGAGTATGAGGAGCGCAGGTGGCTGAGGACGGCCGGCGGTTCGCCGGGGCAGGCAGCGCGCGGCAGGCGGCCGCCGTCGAGGCACTCGGGGTGGCGGTGGCGGCGCGGGTGCCGGTGCTGCTGTGGGGCGCCCCGGGCACCGGCAAGACGTCGGTCATCCGGGCCATGGCGCAGGCTCTGGGCTGGCCGTGCGAGACCGTGATCGCGTCGATCCGTGAGCCGTCTGACTTCGCCGGGCTGCCCGTGGTGGTGGGTGACGGGGTCCGGTTCGCGCCGCCCGCCTGGGCCCGCCGTCTGGCCGAAGCCGGCCGCGGGCTGCTCTTCCTCGATGAGCTGTCCACCGCCCCGCCGGCCGTGCAAGCGGCGCTGCTCCGGGTGGTGCTCGAGCGGGTGGTCGGTGACCTGGATCTGCCCGCCAAGGTGGCGGTGGTGGCCGCGGCCAACCCGCCGGACCAGGCGGCCGACGGGTGGGACCTGTCGGCGCCACTGGCCAACCGGCTGTGCCACCTGGCCTGGGACATCGACCCGCGCGCGGTGGCCGACGGGCTGGCCGGCGGCTGGGCGGCACCGCAGGTGCCGCAACTGCCGGACGACTGGGCGGCCGAACTGGGCCTGGCGCTGGCCCTGGTGGCCGCGTTCCTGCACGCGCGGCCCGCGCTGGCCTGTGCCCCGCCGTCGGATCCGGACGCGGCGGGCCGTGGCTGGCCCAGCCCGCGGACCTGGGAGATGGCCGCCCGGCTGTGGGCCGCGAGCGGGGTGGCGGGATGCGGTGAGGAGGCGCGGGCGGCGCTGGTCCGCGGCGCGGTGGGCGACGGCGCCGGGGTCGAGTTCCTGGCCTGGCTGGCCGAGATGGACCTGCCCGACCCGGAAGCCGTGCTGGCCGACCCGGCCTCCTTCCTGCTGCCCAGCCGCGGCGACCGGGCGTACGCGGCGGTGGCCGCGGTGGCCGCCGTGGTCGCCGCCGACCCCACCCCGCAGCGCTGGGTGGCTGGCTGGCAGGTGCTGGGCAAGGCCGCGGAAACCGCGCCCGACGTGGCCGCGGTGGCCGCCCGCACGCTGGCCCGGTGCCGCCCGGACGGGGTCGCCCTGCCCGCCGAGGTCCGGCTGTTCGCTCCGGTGCTGCGCGACGCGGGACTGCTCCGCGGATGACCGGCCGGGGCGGCGACGAGATCCCGGGCCTGGCCGCCGGGCGGCTGTGGGCCGCGTCCCGCTTCCCCTATCTGGCCAGCGGGCTGTTCGGCGCGCAGGTGATGGCCAAGACCGGCATCGGCACGGTGGCGGTGGATGACAACTGGCGGCTGCACGCCGACCCGGAGCTCACCGCCGGCTGGACCGCGGCCGAGCTGGGCAGCGTGCTGGTGCATCACGTGTCGCACCTGCTCCGGGCGCATGGTGAGCGGGCCGGGGCGGTCGGGGTCAGCGACGACGACGCCCAGGCCTGGGTCCGCGGCGCCGACGCGGAGATCAACGACGACCTGGTGGCGGCGGGCCTGGACCTGCCCGGCCGGCCGGTGCTGCCCGCCGACCTAGGCGCGCCGCCCGGCCTGCTTGCCGAGCAGTATTTTGTGCCCGGCCAGCGGCACGGCCAGCTGGACTGGGATCTGGATTGCGGCAGCGGTGCGGACGGTCTGGGCCGGCCCTGGGACCAGGCCGGCCAGCCCGGCCTCTCCCAGTGGCAGGCCCGGCTGCTGTGCCGGCAGGTGGCCCAGGACTGCATCCGGCACGCCAAGGAGCCCGGCACCCTGCCAGCCGGCCTGCTCCGCTGGGCCGAGCAGCTGCTGCAGCCCGTGGTGGACTGGCGCCGGGTGCTGGCCGCCGAACTGCGCCGGGCGGTGGCGGACACCGCGGGTGCGGTGGACTACTCGTACCGGCGGCCATCCCGGCGCGCCTCGGTGGCCGGCCAGGTGGTGCTGCCCGCGCTGCGCCGGCCGGTGCCCGAGGTCGCGGTGGTCTGCGACACGTCGGGCAGCATGACCGAGGACCTGCTCGCGGCGTCGCTGGCCGAGGTGGAGGGCCTGCTGCGGTCCCTGGGCCTGGCCCGCCGGCTGCGCGTGCTGGCCTGTGACACCGCGGTGGCACCGGCCCGCCGGATCACCTCGGCTCGGCAGGTGGAGCTGGTCGGCGGCGGCGGCACCGACATGGGCGCCGGGATCGCCGCGGCCGCGGCGCTGCGGCCGCGGCCCGCGGTGACCGTGGTGCTCACCGACGGGTACACCCCGTGGCCGGCCCAGCCGCCGCGGGGCATCCGGGTGGTGGTCGCGCTGCTCGGTGACGACGCGCCGGACGGGCCGGGCTGGGCCCGGGCGGTGCGGGTGCCGTCGGCGTCAGCCTGACCGGGACCGCCCGGCCGGCGCAGCCGGCCTGACCGGCCGCCAGCGTCGGCGGGCCGGCTGACGGCGGTGCCGGGTACTGGCGTTGGGCCAAATGGTCAGGGCGCGGGCGGGGCCAGCCAGGGATGCTCGGCGCTGAACAGGTACCGGTCCGCGACGTGGTTGAGCACCCGCCGGGCCTGCCGGAAGCTGCCCGCCACCTCGGCCACCACATCGAGCCGCGCGGTGCGCACCGGGGCCAGCCCGCAGGCCGCCCGGTACCAGCGCGCGCCGAGTTGCTCGAGCAGATCGATGGCCGGGATGGTGGCCAGCTGGTCGTGCTGCGCGGCCGGCACCCGGGCCGCCCGGAGCAGCCGGGCCACCTGGGCCGGCCCGACTCCGTACAGCGTGGCGTAGTCGGGGAAGACCCCGGCTACGAACAGGCACACGTCACCCAGCCTGCGGTACACACCGGGCCGCTCCGCGTCCGGCACCCCGTCCAGCAGCCCGGCCAGCCGCACCGGGTCCAGCTCGCTGAACCGCCGGGTCCGCATCCGGCCGCCGCCGCGGACCCGGTACCGGCCGCTGGCCACCCGGGTGAACGAGCCGAGCAGTTCGGCCAGGAACAGCCGCCGGGCGGGCGAGCCGAGGAAGTCGCGCAGCGCGGGCGCGTCGAACAGCGGGACCCGCTGCCGCGGCCCGGTCCGCTCGGTGACGTGGTCCATCGAGGCCAGCTCGGCGGTGGCCCGGTGCACGGCCACCGCGAACGTGAGGAACGGGGACACCGGCGCGGCCTGCCCGGCCAAGATCAGGCCAGGCTGCGCCAGCCCGGCCGGGGCGGGCAGGGCGGCATCGCCCCAGCCGAACACGGCGTCGAACACCCGAGGGTCGCCGAGCAGCCCGGGGATGGCTTCGGCATCGTGGCGCAGCCAGCC
Organism: Streptosporangiaceae bacterium; assembly: GCA_036497945.1. Classification (GTDB taxonomy): domain Bacteria; phylum Actinomycetota; class Actinomycetes; order Streptosporangiales; family Streptosporangiaceae; genus RYN-230. The sequence goes on from DASXIN010000080.1 coordinate 73,446, forward strand.
GGCGTCCGCCCCGGCGGGCAGCTGGACCGGGCCCGAGCCCGGCTGACCCGGCCCGCTGCCGCCGGACACCGCGGAGATCAGTAGCGTGAGGTCCTGGTCCGTAAGGTGGTCCGCGTACTCCCGGCCGACAAGATCACCATCCATGACATAACGTTACTCCCGCCGTGTTACGGCGTCATTACCTCGTGGTACTGACCGGTTCAGGCGATATTCACCCCGTTACTGAGCACCTGCAGTTCCGCGATCTGCAGGAAGCCCGTCCCGGTGCCCGGCGCCGGGCTGGTCATGTCCAGCCGGACCCGGCTGCTGCGCACCGCATCGAAGGTGAGCGTGGTCGGCTGGTTGGACGCGGTGGCCCAGTCGATGGACAGGTGCCTGACCGGCACGAACCTCCGGCCGTCCCAGTACGACACGGCGATCTTGCTGGGCAGCGCGAGCGTCGTGCTGGTGGTGAAGTTGGCCACCACGGAGCCGAACGACTGCGGATCAGGCCAGGTCACCGACACCCAGTCGGTGGCGTTCGACACGCTGACCGCGCGGAGGTTGGCGGTGGCCGCCTTGTTGTAGTAGTTCGACCAGCCGGTGGTCAGGTTCCCGTCGAGCATGGCGGCGGGCAGCGTGCCCGGCGATCCCGAGTAGCTCGCGTCAGCGGTGGCCGTCTGCGCGGCCGGCGCACCGGCCAGCAGGACGGCCGGGACGGCGGGCGCCGCGCCGCGGGCCGCGGACAGGGCGGCCCCGTTTCCCGGTGCCCCGGCGCCGTGCGGCGCTGGCACCGAGCGCAGCGTGACCCTGGCTCCGGCCAGGCCGGCTGAGGTGGCGGTGACCGTGATGCTGCCGGGCTTCCCGGTGGACCGGATGATGACCAGCGCCCGGCCGTTGAAGGCCGGGACGGAGGACGCGCGGTAGCTCTGCGCGTTTTCCTGCTGGCCGTTGTCCACCCCGTCCACCGTGCCCGGCCCGGCCAGGCCGAACTGGATCAGGTTGCTGGCGTCGGGGACCAGCACGCCTGCCCCGTCGGTCACCTCGACGGCCAGGAAGGCCAGGGACGTCCCGTCGGCCGCGATGACCTGCCTGTCGGCGGTCAGGCTCAGGGCACGCGGCTCCCGGGCGGTGCGGATCTCGTCGCGGGCGACCACCCGGCCACTGTCCGTGGCGACCGCGGTGAGCGTGCCGGGCTGGAACGGGACGTTCCAGGTCAGGTGGAGCTTCCCGGTACTGCCGTTGGGGCTGGTGTAGCTGCCGGACGGGTAGTTGTAGTCGTCCCCGGTCGCCTCGGTGGTCTCCAGGTAATTCCGGCCAAACGTGGTGGTCTTCACGTCGAACGACTTGGTGCCCAGCGACTTGCCGTTGAGCAGCAGTTCCACGGTGGCGACGTTGGCGTACACCCAGACCTGGACCTGCTCGCCCGGGTCGTAATCGGTCCAGTTCATCGGCAGGATGTGCACCATCGGCTCGGTGGTCCACTGGCTCCGGAACAGGTAGTAGGCGTCCTTGGCGAAGCCGGCCGTGTCCATCGCGCCGAAGAACGACGCCTTGACCGGGAACACGTTATAGGGAGTGGGCTCGCCTATGTAGTCCTGCCCGGACCACAGGAAGCCACCGTTCCAGAACTTGCGGTCCCGGTCCTTCTTCAGCTCGTATTCCCCGCTCATCGTCCAGGACGCGAGGTTGTTGTCGTAGGAGGACGTGGCCCGCTTGCCCGGGGTGTAGTTCTCCCCCGTGTTGAGCAGCTGCGGGTCCTGATACACCCCGCGGCTGGAGGTCTCCGAGCCCATTTCCGAGCAGAAGAAGAACTTGCCCGGGTATTTCGCGTGCAGCCCATCCATGGACACGGCGGTGTTGTAGTTGACGCCGAGCCCGTCCAGTTCGCCCAGGATCAGGTCCTGCGGCGAGCCGGTGGCGGGCACGCTGCGGTACTTGTCCGAGCCCATCACCACCGGCCGGGTGGTGTCGATCGACTTGATGTCGGCGATCAGCTGCTTGGCGATTCCTGGGCCGCGGGACGACCCGGTGTCCGGGGTCTCATTGCCGATCGACCACAGCACGACGGCGGGCGAATTCTTCGCGGCGTGCACCATCTCCTTGATGTCGGAGTCGCTCCACTGGTCGAAGTACAGGTGGTAGTCGTAGGGCAGTTTGCCGGTGTGCCAGCAGTCGAACGCTTCGACCATCAGCAGGATGCCGAGCCGGTCGCAGACCTGGACGAGTTCCGGGGCGGGCGGGTTGTGCGCGGTGCGCAGGGCATTGACGCCCATGCTCTGCATCAGTTCCATCTGCCGCGCCATCGCGTCATAGCGCACCGCCGAGCCGACCGCGCCTTCCGTCGCGTGCAGGTCGACGCCGTGGATCTTCAGGTACGCGCCGTTCAGCGACACCCCCTCGGCCGGGTCGAAGGTGACATACCGGATGCCGAACGTGCTGCTGACTGTGTCTACGACGGCGCCGCTGACGGACAGTTCGGTCCGCGCGGTGTACAGGCTGGGGCTGGTGGTCGACCACAGTTCCGGATGGGCCACCTTCGCGGTGATGGTCGCGGTCTGGGTCTGCCCGGCGGGCACGCTGACGGTGGCGGTGCCGGCCGCCGCCGTCTTCCCGGCCGGGCCGGCGATGGTCACGCCGGCCTGCACCGACGCGGCCGCCGTCCCGTCGTTGGCCACGTCGACCTGGACTTGGACCGTGGCATAGCCGGCCGTGATCGTGCTCGCCAGGTCCGGGGTGGTCACGAATACGCCGTGCCGGGCCACGTGTACCGCGCCGGTGACGACGAGGTAGACGTTGCGGAAGATGCCGTCGCCCGAGTACCACCGGCTGCTCGGCTGCTGGTCCGCCGCGCTGACCGCGATCACGTCTGCGGTAACGCCATCCGTGTGCACCAGGCCGGTCAGGTCATAGCTGAACCCGGTGTAGGCGTACGGGTGGTTCCCGAGCAGCTTCCCGTTGAGGTAGACGTTCGAGTTCCGGTAGATGCCGTCGAATTCGATGGAGATGCGCTGGCCCGCCAGGGATGACGGCAGGGTGAAGTGTTTCCGGTACCAGGCCAGGCCGCCCGGCAGGAAACCAGTGGAGCTGCTCGTGCTGGCGTTCTGCACGGGGGCCAGTTCGATGCTCCAGTCGTGCGGCACATCCAGGTCCCGCCAGCCGGAGTCGTCGAAGCCGGGATCCTGCGCGTTCGCGTAGGCCCCGGTCGGGTCGGTGATCCCGTAGGGATTGATCAGGGCGAACTTCCAGCCCTGGCCGAAGTCGGTGGCCCGGCTCCCGCTCGCCCGCGCGGTCAGCCTGGTGCTGGCGCCAGCCGCGCTGCCGCCCAGGCCGAGTACCGGGCCTAATGCCGCCGCGCCCAGCCCAGCTCCGGCGCCGCGGAGTACCTGGCGGCGAGATGGCCGGGCCTGGCCGGGCGCAGCGGCCGTGCTGACGGTGGCGGCTGGGTGGTTGTCCTGGTCGTTGTTCATCGCGTCCCTCGTTTCGCCTGCCGTGCCTGATCCACCTGGGGCAGCAGGGGCGTAGCCGGGGAACTCCCAGGTGGCCGCTCCGCCACCAAATCACACAGACTCTGCCACTGATCCAACAGGACCTATCAGAGCACAACACATCATCCCGCCCCGTGCGCTGACGTCAAGACGCTCTGTTTGCTTTGCGCCTCCGGGGGCGCTTTACCCGCCTCCTTCCCTCGTCGCTCGGTCGCTCGTTCCTCGCTCCCTCGCTCCTCAGTCCAGTCGGCGGCGCGCCCCCTTCGGCGCGGGCGCGGTTAGCGGACTTGCGGCAGGACCTCGCTGGCCAGCAGCTCGAGGTGGTCCAGGTCGTGCAGGTCGAGGATCTGCAGGTACATCCGGCTGGCGCCGTGCCCGGCGAACTGGCCGATCTTGTCCACGATCTCGGCCGGCGAGCCGGCCAGCTGGTTGGCCCGCAGGTCGGCCACGTCGTAGCCGATGGCCGCGGCCCGGCGGGCCAGTTCTGCCTCGTCCCGCCCGCAGCAGGTCGTCTGGGCCGCCGAGTAGATCATCGACTCGGGATCCCGGCCCACCGACTGGCACACCTCGCGGACCCGCGCGTACCGCGCGCCGGTCTGCGCCACGCTGGCGAACGGCGCGTTGAACTCGGCCGCGTACCGGGCGGCCAGCCCGGGCGTCCGGTTCGCCCCGTGCCCGCCGACCACGATCGGCGGGTGCGGCCGCTGCTCCGGCTTGGGCAGCCCCGGCGAGTCCCGGACCTGGTAGTAGTCCCCGTCGAAGGAGAAGGTCTGGCCCAGCGGCACATCCCACAGCCCGGTGATCACGGCCAGCTGCTCGGCCAGCCGGTCGAACCGCTCGGCGGTGGGCGGGAACGGGATCCCGTAGGCGGCGTGTTCCGTCTCGAACCAGCCTGCCCCCAGGCCGAGCTCGACGCGGCCGTCGCTCATCTCGTCGGCCTGGGCCACCGCGATGGCCAGCGGTCCCGGGTAGCGGAACGTGGCCGAGCTGACCAGGGTGCCCAGCCGGATCCGGGACGTCTGCACAGCCAGCGCAGCCAGCGTCAGCCACGAGTCGGTCGGCCCGGGCAGCCCGCCGCCGGCCCCCATGTGCAGGTAGTGATCCGACCGGAAGAACGCGTCGAATCCCAGCTCCTCGGCCGCCCGGGCCACGGTCAGCAGCCGCCCGTAATCCGCGCCCTGCTGCGGCTCGGTGAAGATCCTCAGATGCATGCTCCCCATCCTGGCGCACCCGCCGGGAGCGCCGTGCGGCACGGGGCTATCGTCAAGGTAATTCCCCCGAACCGTGAGGAGTGTCAATGACATCCCCGGCTGTGCAGATTCCCGGCTATATCGCCGGGACATGGGATCTCGACCCGGTTCACTCGACCATCGGCTTCATCGCCCGGCACCTGATGGTGAGCAAGGTCCGCGGCCAGTTCACCACGTTCGAAGCCCAGATCGTCACCGCGCCCAACCCGGTGGACTCCACCGCCACCGCCACCATCGACCTGTCCTCGGTCAGCACCGGGAACGAGATGCGGGACAACGACCTGCGCTCGACTAACTTCTTCGATGTCGAAACCCACCCCAAGATGACGTTCACCTCCACCGGGGTCCGGGTGGACGGCGAGACCCTCGTGATGGAGGGCGACCTGACCATCCGAGGCGTGACCAAGCCGGTGACGCTGGCCGTGGACATCAACGGGTTCGGCCCGGACCCCTTCGGCGGCACCCGGGCCGGGTTCTCGGCCATCGCCGAGATCAACCGGACGGACTTCGGGGTCAGCTTCAACGCCCCGGTCCCCGGCGGGGTGATGGTCAGCGAGCGTATCCAGATCGAGATCGAGGCCGAGGCGGTGCTGCGTAAGGAGGAGGAGGGGTAACCGGCCGCGTCAGCCGCGGGTGAGCGTCGCGACGCACTCCACGTGGTGGGTCATCGGGAACGCGTCGAACGCGCGTAGCTCGGCCAGCTGCCAGCCGGCCTGCCGGAATCTCCCGATGTCCCGGGCCAGGGTGGCCGGGTCGCAGGACACGTAGCCGACCCGGCCCAGGCTTGTCCCCGGCGCGAGCAACTGGTCCAGCACGGCCTGCCCGGCACCGGCCCGCGGCGGGTCGAGCACCGCGATCCGGGCCTGCGCCCAGTCGGCCCGGGCCAGCACCTCGGCCACGTCGCCGCGGTGCACCCGGGCCCACGGGGCAGCCCGCAGGTTGTGCCGCGCGTCGCGCACCGCGGCCTGGTCGGACTCGATGCCGATCACCGTGCCGGACGGCCCGACCGCGTCGGCCAGCACCCCGGCGAACAGGCCCGCGCCACAGTACAGGTCCAGCGCCACGTCCCCGGCGCGGGGCTGCAGCGTTTGCTGCACCGCCTCGGTCAGCACGTCCGCGGCGGCCGGGTGCACCTGCCAGAACACGCCCGCGCTGACCCGCCAGGTCCGGCCGGCCGCGGCCTGCTGCAGGAATGCCCCGCCGCGCAGCGCGGCCAGTCCCCCGCCCCGCTTCGCGACCAGCACCGGGTCCGTTCCTTCTCCCGTCCATCCGGCATAACGCCCTTCCCTGCCGCGCGGCCCCGGCTGGCGCGCGGGCTTACCGGGCCGGCCGGGCCTGCCGGACGGGGTGATCACGATCGCCCGCTGCCCGCTGCCCGGCGCGGACACCACCTGGACCCCGTCGGCGCCCGGCCACGGCCGGGTGGTCACTCCGGCCTGGTCGACCAGCGGGTGCGCGATCGGGCAGTGGCCCACGTCGATGACCTCGTGCGACCGGTGCTTGCGCAGCCCGGCGGTGCCGTCCCGGCCGACCGCGAACCGGACCCGGGTGCGCCAGCCCAGCCCGGCCGGGTCACCGGGCAGCGCTTCCACCGTCACCTCGCGGTCCAGCCCGGCGATCCGGCGCAACTGCTGGCTGATCACCGTGGCCTTGAGCCGCCGCTGCGCCTGCGGGCTGGCGTGCTGCCAGTCGCACCCGCCGCAGCCGCCCGGATGGGCGTGCGGGCAGTGCGGCTCGACCCGGTCCGGCGACGCGGCCAGCACCTGCACCGCGTCGGCCCGGGCGAACCGGGCGGTGGTCTCGGTGACCTGGGCCAGCACCCGCTCGCCAGGCAGCGCGTGCCGGACCAGGACGACCCGCCCGGACGGTTCCCGGGCCACGCACCAGCCGCCTTGGGCGGCCTCGCCCACCTCGAGTTCGAGCAGGTCCACGACGCTCCTCATGTTCAGCCGGAGGGAGTATCCTGGCCGGCCGTCTCACCTAGTCAGGACAGGGAATACCGTTGGCGGGCACATCAGCACGCGTTGGCGCACTGTACTCATCCGAGGGGTGGTCGTGCACATTGTGATCATGGGGTGTGGGCGGGTCGGATCGACCCTTGCGCACATCCTGGAGAACCAGGGCCACTCGGTCGCGGTCATCGACCAGGACCGGGATGCGTTCCGCAAGCTCGGCTCGACGTTCAAGGGCAAGAAGGTCACCGGCATCGGTTTCGACCAGCACGTGCTCAGCGAGGCGGGCATCGAGCACGCGGACGCGTTCGCGGCGGTCAGCAGCGGCGACAACTCGAACGTCATCGCGGCCCGGGTGGCCCGGGAGTCGTTCGGCGTGAAGCGGGTCGCGGCCCGCATCTACGACCCGCGGCGGGCCGAGGTGTACCAGCGGCTCGGCATCCCGACCGTGGCCACCGTGCGGTGGACCGCGGACCAGATGCTGCGCCGGCTGCTGCCCGAGGGCAGCGAGCCGCTGTGGCGGGACCCGACCGGCGCGGTGGTGCTGGCCGAGGTGGCCTACGCCGAGGACTGGGTGGGCGAGAAGGCGAGCGCGGTGGAGGAGGCGGCGCGGGCCCGGGTCGCGTTCCTGTCCCGGCTCGGCGAAGTGGTTCTCCCCGGGCCGGGCACCGTGCTGCAAGAAGGGGACGTGCTGCACATGATCGCGCTGGAGCAGGACCTGGAGCGGATCTCGGCCGCGCTGTCCACCCGGGCCCCCGGCGGCAAGGTAAGCAAGGGAGGCCGCTGATGCGGGTCGCCATCGCGGGAGCGGGCGCGGTAGGCCGGTCCATCGCCGCCGAACTGCTGGACAACGGGCACGAGGTCCTGCTCATCGACAAGAACCCCCGGTCGATCGCGGTGGACAGCGTGCCGCGCGCCGAGTGGCTGCTGGCCGACGCGTGCGAGATCGCCTCGCTGGACGAGGCGTCGCTGGAGCGGTGCAACGTGGTGATCGCGGCCACCGGGGACGACAAGGCCAACCTGGTGGTGTCGCTGCTGGCCAAGACCGAGTACGGGGTGCCCCGGGTGGTGGCCCGGATCAACCACCCGAACAACGAGTGGCTGTTCAACGAGTCCTGGTGGGTGGACGTCGCGGTGTCCACCCCGCGGCTGCTGTCTGCCCTGGTCGAGGAGGCGGTCAGCGTCGGCGACCTGGTCCGGCTGATGACCTTCCGGCAGAGCGAGGCCAGCCTGGTCGAGCTGACCATGCCGGACGACGCCCCGCTGGCCGGGCGGCGGATCGGCGATATCCAGTGGCCGGCCGATACCGCGCTGGTCGCCATCCTGCGCGACGGCCGGGTCATCGTCCCGGCCAAGGACGACCCGCTGGAAACCGGCGACGAGCTCCTGTTCGTGACGAGCGAGGACGTCGAGGACGAACTAGCTCAGCTGCTCGCCGACGGCCACGGCTGACGGTGCTGGTCCGGGGTCGTTGCCCCCGGGCCACTCATCTCGTCTCGGTGATCTCGGGGCCGCGCTCGAACGGGTTGAGCGGATCGGCGAAGCGTTCTTCCTCCGCGGCCATCTGCTCCTCCATGGCCCGCCGGGCCTCCTCGGGCAGCTGGATCTCCAGCAGGTCGCGGGGCGGCACCGGGTGATCACCGCGGGCCACCACGACCCCGGCGAAGACCTCCTCGAACGGCCCGGCCGCCGAGGCCTGCCGGGCGGCCGGCCCGGTGATCACCCCGCGCAGGAACCAGCGCGGCCCGTCCACGCCGAGGAACCGGACCTGCTGCAGCCCGCCCTGGCCGAGCGACGGGTCCCCGGGCACCCGGGCGAGCAGTTCGGCGCCGAACGGGCCGCCGGACTCCTCGCTGCTCCCGCCGGCCTGGGTCACCGCGGTGGCGATCTCCTGCCGCACGTCGTCCCAGAGCCCGCCGCTCTTCGGCGCGGCGAACGCCTGCAGCTGCAGCGAGCTGTCCCCGCGCACCACGGCGATCAGCGGGCCCTGGTCATCGGCGATGTTGAGCTGGATCTCGAACCCTTCGGCCACCGGCACCTGCAGGCTGCCGAAGTCGACGCGCTCGGCGGCCGGCACGTCGTCGGCCGCGTCCCACGGGCCCCAGCCCGCTACCCTGGCCGGCTCCTGATCGTCCGGGTCAGCCTCGTCTTCCTCCGCTGCTGCCCGGTCCTCCGCGTCTTCTGGTGCCTCGTCCTCGATGGGCTCGGGCTCGGCTTCCTCGCGGCGACGCCGACGGAACACTTCCGTTCTCCCTGCTCTCGATCATGGGGGTATCCTGCTGCCCGCGCGGTTCGCGCCGGTCACCCGCCCGAAGTGGCCGCGCTGGCGTGTCCGCCGGTGGACCCGAACCCGTTCTCGCCCCGGGCTGACCCGGGCAGGCTGTCCACCTCGTGGAATACCGGTGCTGCCACCCGCTGGATGACCAGTTGCGCGATGCGGTCGCCCCGCTGGAACGAGACTGCCGTAGCCGGATCGGTGTTCAGCAGTGTCACCCTGATCTCGCCACGGTACCCGGCATCCACCGTGCCCGGCGCATTCACCAGGGTCACCCCGTGCCTGGCGGCCAGCCCGGACCGCGGGTGCACGAACGCCGCGTACCCGTCGGGCAGCGCGATGGCCACCCCGGTCGGTACCACGGCCCGGGCACCGGGCGCCAGGTCCACGTCGGCGGCGGCCATCAGGTCCACGCCCGCGTCACCCGGATGGGACCGGGCGGGCAGCGGCAGGTCCGGGTCCAGCCGCTTGATGAGCACGTCCACCGGGTCCGGGCCGGGGTTCACCAGTGACATGGCCGACTCCAGGTCCGCAGCTGCCTGTTCACTCAGGTGACCCTACCGCCCGGCCGCTCAGGTAGGGCACCGCGCGGGTCAGCGCGGCGGCCGTGGGCACGGCCACGATCGCCCCGGGGATGCCGGCCACCACGCCGCCGACGGCCAGCGCCAGGATGACGGCCAGCGGATGCAGCCGCACCATCCGGCCCACCACCAGCGGCTGCAGCAGATGGCTTTCCAGCTGGTTCTCCAGGATGAAAATGACGACCAGGATCACCGCGGCGATCCAGCCTTTGGTGCCCAGCGTGACGAGGACCGCCACCGTGCCGGCCACCAGGATGCCGACCAGCGGGACGAACGCGGCCAGGAAGACCAGGATGGTCAGTGGCACCAGCAACGGCACGCCCAGGATCCACAGCGAGAACCCGATGACGACGGCATGGATGGCGGCCACTGCGATGGTGCCGCGCACGTAGTACATCAGCGCCTGCCAGGCGGCCGCGCCAGCCAGCCGGGTACGCTGCCTGCTCTCCGTGCCGAGGAACCCGGTCAGCCAGGCCCAGATCCGGTCCCCGTCCTTGAGCAGGAAGAACGTGATGAACAGCATGAGCACCAGGCCGGCCAGGATCTCCAGGAAGATCCTCCCGCCGGACAGCACGGTGCCCGCCACCAGCGACTGGTGCTGCTTGAGGTAGGTCAGCCCACGGTTGGCCAGGCCCTCGACGCCGCCGTGCCGGATGTGGAATGGCGGGCCGGCCAGCCAGTGCTGCAGCTCGTTCCCGGTGTGCGTCAGCTCACGGACCAGGGTCGGGTAGTCCGCGGTAGCCCGGGTCGCGGCCAGCGTGCCGGCCCCGGCCAGCACGGCCACCGCGAGCAGCAGGGTGCACCAGGTGGCGGCCAGCGCGGGCAGCCCGGACCGGCGCAGCCGGGCCTGCACCGGCCGCAGCAGCGCGGTGAGCAGCAGCGCCGCCACGCAGGGCAGCACCACCAGCTTGAGCATGCTGGCCACCCGGAAGGCCAGGTAGACGACGATGCCGACGAGCAGCAGCCGCCAGGACCAGCCCGCCGCATGCCGCAGCCAGCGGGGCACCTGCCCGCTCGGCGGCGGCGGCCGCCCCGCGCCGCCCTCGTCGGCCGCGGTGACCCCCGTGGTCCCGTCGATGTCCTGCTTGATGTCCCGCACCCCGTTGTCTGGCACCCCGTTGTCTGGCACCCCGTTGCCTGGCCCGGCTGGGCGGCCCGGCGGTGCGGCCGTCCCCGGTGCCGCCCCGCCTGCTTCGGTGGCACGGGCGGAGCCAGAACGGAGGCCGTGCCACATGCGTCGCCCAATCATGCCTTCATGTAACCAACTACGGTGGACTCATGCGTGTCTACCATGAACGACTGCGTGTTCCGGTCAGCTACTGGCTGCTCGGCATGCTGTCGGTGCTCCTGCTAGGTGGGGGCTTCCTGGCCGGCTTCGACTGGGAACCAGCATTGGTCGTGTATGGAGTGCTGACCGCATTCGTGGCCGCCCGGCTGATCACCTGGGGACGTCTCAGCATTGAGGTCACCGGCCGCGAGCTCAGGGTGGGTAAAGCGGTTCTCCCGCTGGCCCGGGCCGGGCAGGTGGCGCCGCTGGACGCAGAGCAGACCCGGGCCTTGCGCGGGCCACGGGCCGACCCGGCCGCGTTTCTGCTGGCCCGCTCGTACCTGCCGTGTTCCGTGTACATCGCGCTGCCCGACCCCGACAGTGTCGTCCCGTACTGGCTGATCGGCACCCGGCAGCCGGCCGAGCTGGCCGCCGCGATCGAAGCGGCGCGTGCCGCGGCCCGGTCCGGTGGCACGACCGTGGGATGATCGTCGGGCCGGACCGCTGCAGTGCCGCCACCGGCATCAAGGAGGATGCATGTCAGACAAGGGAGAAGGCGCCAGCAAGGCGCTGGTCGGTGCCGCGGCCTTCGGGGCGGCGTTCGCCGTCCGCAAGCTGATGAACCTGGGCTGGAAGCGGTTCACCGGGAAGGAACCGCCGAACGACCCGAATGACCCGGCGGTGGGCACCGCGGAGGCGCTCGGCTGGGCCATCGCGCTCGGCGTGGTGGTGGCGGCGGCCCGGGTCCTGGCCACCCGGGCGGCCAGCGGGCGGATGCGCCGGCCGGCCGACAAGTCAGCCGTGAGCTGACCGCCGGGCCTGCCGGTACGCCGCGCCGAACACCTGCATTGTGCTAGCGGGCAGCACGGCATGCCCGCCGAGCGCCCGGGCGCCCCAGGCCACCTGAGCACAGTGTTCCGCGACCACGGCGTAATGCAGCGCCTGCGCCGGGCTGGCCGCGATGGCGACCAGGCCGTGGCTGGCCAGCAGTGCGCTGGCCCGGTCGGCCAGCACCCGGACCGCGTTGTCCCCGACCTGGGCCGAGCCGCTGAGCGCGTACTCGGCCACCGGGATGTCGCCGCCCAGGAACAGCACCGCCTCGTCGATCACGGCCGGCACCGGCTGCCGGGCGGCCGCGAACATGGTGGCGAACGGCGAGTGGCTGTGCAGCACCGCGCCGATCTCCGGGAAGGCCTGGTAGCACGCGCAGTGCAGCTGGCTTTCCGAGGACGGCACCCGCCCCGGCGCCGGGCGGTCCGGCTCGCCCGCCGGGGTGATGACGACCAGGTCGTCCAGGCCCATCTCCGGGTAGGGCAGGGCGGACGGGGTGATCACGATGCGCCCGTCGCCGAGCCGGGCGGACACGTTGCCGCTGGTGCCCGACGTCAGCCGGTGGCCGACCATGCCCTGGGCCGCGGCCAGCACGGCCGCCCGCGCGGGAGCTTCATCCAACATGCCCCGATCCTGGCACGCCTGGCCGCCCGTACGGTCGGCAGCTGTCGCGGGCTGCCCAGGCAAGTTACGATACATCTCGATATTGGGCAGAGGAGGGTCAGCATGCACGAGACAGGCAGCGGGGCACCGGCCAGGCTGGCTGACGCGGGCACCGCGCTAGCCAACCAGGCGCTAGCCAACCAGGCGCCGGCCATCCGCTCGTCAGACCAGGAGCGAGACGCGGCCACCCAGCGGCTGCAGGAGGCGTTCGCCGTGGGGCGGCTGGACGACGCCGAGTTCGACCAGCGGATGCGCACCGCGCTGTCCGCGCGGACCCGGCCCGAGCTGGACGAGCTGCTCGCCGACCTGCCGCAGCCCAGTCCACCCGCCGGGACGCCCGCGACGGGCCGGCCGCCGGGGCGGCTGGCCATCGCGTTCAAGAGCTCGGTCCGCCGGGCCGGCCGGTGGCGGGTTCCCGAGCACTACCGGGCCGTGGTTTACAAGGGCAACGGCTGGCTGGATCTGCGGGCGGCCGAGCTGACCGCGGCGGAAACCACGCTGCTGGCCGTGGCGTACAAGTCCCCGATCACCATCCTGGTGCCGCCCGGGGTCCGGGTCGAGGCAGGCGGCTTCGGCGCCGACACGGACACCGAGGTGGGCGCCGTACTGCCGGCCGACGCACCGGTGGTGCACGTGCGCGGCTTCAGCTACAAGGGCACAATCCGGGTGCGCAACCGCCCCCCGGAGAAATGACCGCACGTCACAAGCTGGCCGGGGGCGGTCCGGTGTAGACGGCGCGCGGGCGCAACGGGGTACGCGCGGCGTACTCCTCCAGGCCGTGCGCCAGCCAGCCCGCGGTGCGGGCGATGGCGAACACCGCCTCGCCCGCCCCGGTGATCATCCCGGCGCAGCTGGCCAGCACGGCCAGGGCGTAGTCGATGTTCGGCTCGGGAAGCGCCCGCCGGTGCGTCTCGGTCAGCACAGCGTCGGCCACCGCCAGCCGGGGTGAAGCCGGCACGGCCCGCCTGACCATCGCGAGCAGCAGCCCGGCTCGCGGGTCGCCGGCCCGGTACACGAAGTGCCCGAATCCGGGCACCCGCTCGCCCCGGCGGAGCAGGTCACCGACCACCCGGGGAGCATCCGCCGGGTCACCGGCCGCGGCCAGCATGGTCTCGGCGCCCAGCGACGCGCCACCGTGCAGTGCGCCGCCGAGCGCGCCGAGCCCGGTGGCGACGACGGCGTACGGGTCAGCCCGCACCGAGGCGGCCACCCGGGCGGCCAGCGTGGACGCGGCCAGTTCGTGGTCGGCCAGCAGCACCAGCGCGGCGCTCAGCGCGCCGAGCAGCCCAGCCGGCGGCGGGTCCGGGCAGAGCCTGGGCCACAGCCGGTCGGCGATCCGGCCGCCCGGCTCGGCCGTCCCGGCGCGGGCCGCGGTGGGCAGGCAGTCCACCATGCCGCCGATGATGACCTGCCCGGCCGCGATCACCGCGGACGGGTCGAGGTGCAGCCGCAGCGGGTCGGCCGCGGCCAGCGCGGGCACGATGACCTGGAGCCGCTCCAGCGGCAGGGTGCCCGGCGGCAGCGCGGCCTGCGCCGCGCTGCCCGCCCGGACCGCTTCCGGTGTCGCCCGCCACGTCCCGGCCGTGCTGTCCGCGGTCAGCGACCCGGTCCAGAGCAGCGTGGACACGTCCTCGAACGGCCGGTCCTGGGCCAGGTCCAGCGCGTCGATGCCGCGGAACCGCAGCGTGTCCTCGGCGATGTCGGTCAGCCCGGACTCGATAACCAGCCCGGTCAGGCCGGGTGGCCGGCGCGGCCGCCCGCGCCGGGCCAGCTCGCCGACCTCGGCCGCGTCGAACAAGCTGATCTTGCCGCCGGTACCGCGGCGCCGGGTGAGCACGCCACGGCTGACGTAGGAGTACAGCGTGGCCTGCTTGACGCCGAGCTGGTGGGCCGCCTCGGCCGCGTTGATCCACTCCGTCACCGTCACTCCCCTGTCCGCCGTGCCGCGTTGCGCTAGGTCACAGCATGCTCCTCATGTTGATTTTAATCAATGTTGATGAGAGTGGATGGAACTGTCATCGTGGTTGCATGCCAGCCATTCACTTCCTTGACGTGACCAACCGCGACGGCGTGCAGACCGCCCGCACCGGGCTGTCCAAGTTCGGCAAGACGATGGTCAACTTCTACCTGGGCCGGCTCGGCGTGGCCCAGTCGGAGCTGGGCTTCCCGTTCCTGTTCCACGAGGTGCCCTACATCCGGGCCAACGTGGCCCTGGCCGAGGCAGGGGCGTTCGGCAAGCTGCGGCTGTCCGGCTGGTGCCGGGCGGTGCCGGGCGATGTCGAGGCGGCGGTGCCGCTCGGCCTGCGGCACTACAACCTGTCCATCTCCACCTCGGACCAGATGATCGCGCACAAGTTCCGCGGCAAGCTGGACCGGGCGTCGATCATCCGCGAGATGACCGCGGCCGTGCGCGCCGCGCGGGATGGCGGTGCGCAGACCATCGGGGTGAACGCGGAGGATGGGTCACGGACCGACGACGGGTTCCTGCTGGAGTTCGCCACGGCCGCCCGGGAGGCGGGCGCGGACCGGGTGCGCTACTGCGACACGATCGGCGGTGACACCCCGGAGCGGATCCGCGAGCGGTTCGCCAAGCTGGCCGCCGCGGTGCGCATCCCGGTCGAGACGCACTGCCACAACGACCTCGGCATGGCCGTGGCCAATTCGGTGTCCGGCGCGCTCGGCGACCTGGACGCGGGCCAGGACGCCTGGGTCAACACGTGCATCAACGGGATCGGAGAGCGGGCCGGGAACGCCGACCTGCTGTCCTGCATCCTCGCGCTGCGGCACGGCTTCGGGCTGGCCGGGAAGGCCACCATCGGCGACCCGCTCGACCTGTCCTGGGCCCGCCGGTTCGGGTTGTGGGCCAGTTACGCGTTCGGCCAGCCGCTGCCGCAGAACCAGCCCGGCGTCGGGCGGAACAGTTTCGCGCACGAGTCCGGCATCCATGCCGACGGCGCGCTCAAGGACCGGAACAACTACGAGCTGTACGACGACGGCACGCTCGGCCCGTTCCCCGACGACTGGTTCGCACAGCCGGGCCGGGTGGTGCTGACCGGGGAGTACGGCGGCAAAGCGGGCTTCCGGCATGTGCTGGACTCGCTCGGCATCGAGATCGCCGCCGGGGCTGAGGACCTGGTGTTCGCGCTGGTCCAGCTGTGCGCGTCGGCCACCGGCAAACCGCTGACCGACGACGAGCTCCGGCTCATCGGCGGTTACCCGCACCAGCTCGCCCTGCTCTACCCCGGCTACCTGAGCTGACTACGGCCTAGCCAGCCGGGTCGTCCGGGCTGGCTAGGCCGTCCAGGGCCTGCTGGCGTCAGTCGCCGATCTGGCGGCGGCGGATCCCCTTGATGCGACGCCGCTGCGACGGGTCGAGTGCCAGGTACATGCCGACCGGGATACCGATCGCCAGCACGATGACCGCGATGGCCAGCCACGGGCTGACGATGAACAAGATAAGGCCGAGCACGATCCCGGCGATCGCGAGCTTCATTCGACCGGACAACTTCTGCCTCCTAGGGCGGCACCGTTTGCGCTTCCCGGGCTGGCTCGTCCGAGCCACCCCGAACACATCCGTGCCTGCCATGTACAACGCCGGCCGGCCCGCAGGTAGTTCCGCGGCCGGCTGGTTCTGCGCTGGTTCCCAGGCTGCCTTCAGCTTGCCAGCGCGTCCTGCTGTCCAGGCTAGCTGGCTGGCGCACCGGGCGCGCCCGGCACCGGCGCAAACCCGGCGCGGACCCGGCGCCAACCCGGCGTCGCGGGCGCGGCGCTGGCCGGCCAGGATGGCCGCAGTGATCAGGAGGATTCGCCATGAGCATTTCGCTGCCCATCGACCAGGACGCCAATGAGCTGCTGTCCCGCGATCCGCTCGCGCTGCTCATCGGCATGCTGCTGGACCAGCAGGTGCCGCTGGAGAAGGCGTTCAGCGGGCCGCGCGACCTGGTGCGCAGGCTGGGCCATGAGCCGACCGCCGAGGAACTGGCCGGCTACGACCCGGACGCGCTGGCCGCTGTATTCAGCGAGCGGCCGGCCCTGCACCGCTACCCCAGGGCGATGGCGGCCCGGACGCAGGACCTGGCCCGGCTCATCGTCGGCACGTACGGTGGCGACGCGGCGCAGGTCTGGCAGGGCGCGGGCACCGGGCCGGAACTCGTCCGCCGGATCGCCGAGCTGCCCGGCTTCGGCCCAGCCAAGGCGCAGATCTTCGCCGCGCTGCTCGGCAAGCAGCTCGGGGTCCGGCCGCCCGGCTGGCGGGAGGCGGCCGGCCAGTTCGGCCAGGACGGCTCCCGGATCTCGGTCGCCGACATCACCGACGACGACTCACTGGCCGAGGTCCGCGCGTACAAACAGCAGCTCAAGGCGGCGGCCAAGGCCGCCAGCGGCTAGCTCAGCAGCCAAGCCCGGGTGCAGCGCGCCATGGACGGCCACGGTTGATCTAGTCTGCCATGGTGACCGTTGCAGACTTCGCGACCCAGGGCACGGCACAGGTCTCCGTGCTGCACGAGGGCTACGTCCGGGAGGACAGTGGCGGCGACCGGGTGGGCAGCTCCGTCACCCTGATCATGGATGCCGGCCGGGTGATCGTGGTCGACCCGGGCATGGTGTCCGGCCGGGACGCCCTGCTCGCCGCGCTGGCCGCCTGCGGGCCCGCTCCCGGCGACGTGACCGACGTGGTGTTCAGCCATCACCACCCCGACCACACCAGCAACGCGGCACTGTTCCCACGGGCCACCATCCACGATCACTGGGCCAGCTACCAGGGCGATCTGTGGATCAGCCGGGAGCCCGGAGATTTCCCGCTCACCCCGGCGGTGCGGCTGATCGCCACCCCGGGGCACACCGCCGAGGACATCACCA
Source organism: Streptosporangiaceae bacterium (assembly GCA_036497945.1). Classification (GTDB taxonomy): domain Bacteria; phylum Actinomycetota; class Actinomycetes; order Streptosporangiales; family Streptosporangiaceae; genus RYN-230. The sequence goes on from DASXIN010000080.1 coordinate 90,589, forward strand.
CGCTGGCCGCCACCCCGGACGGCGTCTACGCCTGCACGCACGCCTGGTGGGGCCCGGACGGGCCGGAGCAGGATCCGCTGGCCACCGACCAGGCCGCGCTGGCCGGCAGCCGCCGCCGGATCCTGGCCGTAGCCACGGTGATCGTCCCCGGCCACGGCCCCGCATTCCGCCCCCCCGGCGGTACAGCCGCTGAGTAGGCCGCCACAGGTCCGCCTCGTGCCGGTCCCGCAGCCGCCGCCAGCAGGTCATCGCCCTGAGGCTTAGGCTGCCAGGCAGGGACAGTGCTGCTCTTCGGGGGCTGGGAGGCTGTGTGCGCGGGCTGACGGACCGGCGCGCCGAGCGCGGCGTGCTGGACGGTCTGGCCGAGGCGGTGCGTGCCGGTGAGAGCCGGGTGCTGGTGGTGCACGGTGAGCCAGGGGTGGGCAAGACGGCGCTCCTGGAGTACCTGGCCGCGCGGGCGGCCGGGTGCCGGGTGCTGCGGGTGTCCGGGGTGGAGTCGGAGATGGAGCTGGCGTTCGCCGGGCTGCATCAGTTGTGCGCGCCGCTGCTGGACCGGCTGGGGGTGCTGCCGGGGCCGCAGCGGGAGGCGCTACGGACCGCGTTCGGCATGAACGCGGGCCCGGCGCCCGATCGGTTCCTGGTCGGGCTGGCCGTCCTCGGCCTGCTGGCCGGGGCGGCGGTGGAGCGCCCGGTGGTGTGCCTGGTCGATGACGCGCAGTGGCTTGACCGCGCGTCGGCGCAAGTGCTGGCGTTCGTCGCGCGTCGGCTGGGGGCCGAATCGGTAGGCCTGGTGTTTTCGGCCCGGGCTGCGGACGGTGAGCTGGCTACACTGCCGGAGCTCGAGGTCAAGGGTCTGCCGGAGCGCGATGCGCGGATGCTGCTGGATGCGGCGCTGACCGGGCCGGTCGATGCGCGGGTACGCGAGCAGATTGTCGCCGAAACGCGGGGTAATCCGCTGGCGTTGCTTGAGCTGCCGCGCGTGGCGACGCCGGCCCACCTGGCGGGCGGGTTCGGGCTGCCCGGCGCGCTGCCGGGGCGGATTGAGGACAGCTTCCGCCGGCGTGTCGACGCCCTGCCAGCGCAGGCGCGGCGGCTGCTGCTGCTGGCGGCGGCCGATCCGACCGGCGATCCGGTGCTGGTGTGGCGGGCCGCGGGGCGGCTCGGGATCGGTACCCAGGCCGCGGGACCGGCGGCGGAGGCAGGACTGGCCGAGTTCGGCGCGCGGGTGCGGTTCCGGCATCCGCTGGTGCGCTCGGCGGTCTACGGGTCGGTGCCGGCACGGGACCGGCAGGAGGTACACCGGGCCCTGGCCGACGCCACTGATCCGCAGGCTGATCCGGATCGCCGGGCCTGGCACCGGGCGCAGGCCGCGGCCGGGCCCGATGAGGAGGTGGCCGCCGAGCTGGAGGAATCGGCCGGGCGGGCGCAGGCCCGCGGCGGCCTAGCCGCGGCGGCGGCCTTCCTGGAGCGCGCGGCGCTGCTGACGCCCGATCCGGTGCGACGCGCCGGGCGGACGCTGGCCGCTGCGCAGGCCAGCCTGCGGGCGGGCGCGTTCGGTAAGGCGCTGGAGCTGCTGGCCACGGCGGAGGCAGGGCCGCTGGATGAGCTGCAGGGCGCCCGGGCGGACTGGCTGCGCGGCCAGATCGCGTTCGCCTCCGGCCCGGGCAGCGACGCTCCTCCGCTGCTGCTGAAGGCGGCCAAGCGGCTGGAGCCGCTCGACCCCGGCCTGGCCCGCGAGACCTACCTGGACGCCTGGCAGGCGGCGGTATTCGCCGGGCACCTGGCCGGCGGCGGCGATCTGGCGGAGGTCTCCCGCACCGCCTGGGCACTGCCCCCGCCGGAACGCCCGCCGCGGGCGGCCGACCTGCTGCTGGACGGTCTTTCGTTGCTGGTCACCGACGGTCCGGCCGCCGCCGCCTCGGTACTGCGCCAGGCAATCAACACCCTTGCCGACCCGGACGTCCCGGTAGCAGAACGGCTCCGGTGGAGCTGGATGGCCCAAGCGGCGAGCCTCCCGCTCTGGGACGGCGAAGGCTGGTGCCTGATCGTGCCAGCGCTCCAGTTCGCTCGCGACGTCGGCGCGCTCGACCAGCTCCCGATCCTGCTGAACATACGGGCGGTGGCCGCCGCATTGAAGGGTGACCTTGCCGCCGCCGCCTCGCTGATCGCAGAAGCCGACGCCGTCCGCGAGGCCACCGGGGCGCGCCTGGTTGCCTACGGTGCCATGGTGCTGGCTGCGTTCCGGGGCAGCCAGGCCGAGGCCGTCCCGTTGATCGAGGGCACCCTGGAGCAGGCTGCGGCCGCGGGGCAGGGAGCCGCGGTGACGTGGGCACACTGGGTCGCCGCCATCCTGTATAACGGCCTGGGCCGCTACCAGGAGGCCCTGGCCTCGGCCCGGCAAGCGGCCGGGTACAAGCTGGTACATCTTTCGATGTGGGCGCTGCCCGAGCTGGTCGAGGCCGCCGCGCGCACCGGGGACACCGGGCTGGCCGCCGATGCCCTCGACCAGTTGTCTGAATGGACCCAAGCTGGCCGGACCGACTGGGGACTGGGGGTCGAGACGCGGTCCCGGGCGCTGCTGAGCGACGGCGAAGCCGCCGACCGCCTGTACCGGGAGGCGATCGACCGGCTCGGCCAGACCGGCATGTGCCCGGACCTTGCCCGCACCCACCTGCTGTATGGGGAATGGCTGCGCCGCCAGCGGCGCCGCAGCGACGCACGCGCGCAGCTACGCACCGCCCGCCAGATGCTGGACGCGATCGGCATGGAGGCATTCGCCGAGCGGGCCCGCCGCGAGTTGCTGGCCGCCGGGGGTACCGCCCGCAGGCGCTCGGTCACCGCCAGGGTGGAGCTGACCGCCCAGGAGGCGCAGGTCGCGCGGCTGGCCGCCGACGGGCTGTCGAACTCGGAGATCGGCGCTCGGCTGTTCCTGTCCCCGCGCACGGTCCAGTACCACCTGGGGAAGGTCTTCACCAAGCTAGACATCACCTCGCGCAACCAGCTCAGCCGCGCCCCGTCTGGCCGCTGAGTCCCGGCGTCCCGGCCAGCCCTCCGCCGAAGCTGCCGCTAGCACCAATGCTGGCCGGTTAGCAGATTCGGGCCCGGCCCGCCGAGCAGGACGATCGCGGTGTGGCAACGCACGACCAGACCTCCTAGCCACGACCCACGTGAAGGGTGGACCAAGATGACTATCTCGGACAGCACGGTTGCCATCATCGGCCCCGGCAACATCGGCGGCAGACTCGCGGCGAACTTCGCGGTCGGCGGTCAGGACTTCCTGCTGGCCGGCCGCAACCAGGAGGCCGCCCGGAAGATCGCGTCCGACCTGGACGGCCACGCCGAAGTGGTGAGCATCGATGAGGCGGTCGAGCAGGCCGACGTGCTCGTGATCGCCCTCTGGCTCGACGCCTTCAGGCAGCTCATCGCCCAGTACGGCGCGCGGCTGGCGGGCAAGGTGATCGTCGACCCGAGCAACCCGGTAGGGCCGGACGGCGCCGGCGGCTTTCGCAAGGTCATCGGCGAGCAGGAGTCCTCGGGCCAGATTCTGGCCGGTCTGCTGCCGGCCGGGGCCCGGCTGGTGAAGGCGTTCGGCACGCTGTCGGCTCCCAGCCTGTCCGCGGCCGCGCGGCAAGAACCCGACCGGGCGGTGCTGTTCTATGCCGCCGACGACGACGCGGCCGGCGACCTGGTCGCGGACTTGATCAGGGTCGCGGGCTTCGACCCAGTCCGGGTGGGCGGCCTGGACCAATCCATCCGCATCGAGATGCTCGGCGACCTGCACGAAGTCGGCGCCCTGGGCCGAGTCGTGACCAGATCCGAGGCCCTGAAGGTCATCTGACCTGGCTACCGAGTCGACTGGTTTCGTGGGCGTCAGCGCCAGAATTCGGTGAGCTGCTCGGCAAGGGCTCTGCCTTGCTCGTAACCGGCTCGAGCGGCGGGCCGACGCGTCGACGGATCCATCAGATTGCTGCCGAATGCGTTGCGCGAGTTGCTATCCGGCAAGATGGTTTCGACTCTGCTGCCGCGTGCGCGGAGTTCGTCGACCTGCGCTGCAAGTTGCATGCCCCAGTCCAGCGGGTGCCGTGTTCTGCCGCCAAGTGGTGACAGCACCAGCACCCGCCCGTATCCGGCGGCCAGATCGGCATTCTCGTTGCGTCGGTAGCCGCCGTCGATGTATCGGCTGCCGCCGATGCTGTAGGGAGGGACACCGAAGCCGTTGGCGGTGCTGGCGGCGACGGCGTCCGCCAGGTCGACTCCGCTGTGCCGGTCGAACACGACCGGTTCACCGGTATGGGCATCGACCGCCACGATGAGCATCGTTCGTTCCGGCCAGCGCTGGCTGGGCAACCGGGCGGCGACGGTAGCGCGCCACCGCGTTTGCCCGGAGCCGTCCGACGCCGCATCCATTTCGAGCGCCGCCGCGCCCATTCCGCGGCGCATGTCGGCCGCATCCTCGGCGGCGGCGATGATTCCGCTCGTTCTCTCCATATGGTCGGCCGCCGGCCTATTCGGAACGCGCCCACGGTCGGATCCGACCGGACCAGTCCGTGGCTGGGGCGCAGCGGCGAGGATGTTGGCAAGCAGTTCGGTCGGGGTCGCGCTAGCTATCTGGGCCGCGGCCGTCGATCCGGCCGATGTCCCGATGATCAGATCAGCCTCGGTCACATCCAACCCGGCATCAAACAGGCCGGCGATGACACCGATCAGCCACGCATTGCCTGCCGATCCGCCACCACCGAGGACCAACGCTCGCTCACCCGCGGCGCGCACCCGCCCTGTGGCGTCGACCTGCGGCTGATCCTGGTCGGAGCTCGGCCGGTCGGAGGCCGTCGTCGAGGTGAAGTGCAGAGTTGAAGAAGGTGTTGTGTTCATGGGAGTCGCCTTTCACGAATTGCCTGGCGGGCGCTCCCGGTGGCGACTACCTCAGTCGCGCGATCGTGGACTGCAGGGAAGCACCCACTGCGGACACTGCGGACATGGGTCTCACCTCCTGCCGATAGATCACGATCACCGGGACTCTAGCACGCCGGCGACGCCAGTGCGCACCGGCATCATGCCGGTTGCCGTGTCGCTGTCGAACGCGCCGCCGACCGCCACACCCTCATCTGTGATGAGCCGGATTATCTGCATGGCATATTGAACAACTGACCGTAATCATCG
>DASXIN010000081.1:0-24579 GCA_036497945.1 Streptosporangiaceae bacterium
TGGGGCTGGTGGCGGTGGTGGTGCCGTCGGCGTTCAGGGTCAGGGTCCAGCCCCATTGGTGCACGGCGATGAGGTGGTGGAAGGCGCAGAGCAGGACCAGGTTGGTGAGCGTGGTTTTGCCGCCTTTGGCTTTCGGGCGGATGTGGTGGATCTGGCAGGCGGCGGGTGGCGCGTGGCAGCCGGGGAAGGCGCAGTGCCGGTCGCGGGTCAGGACGGCGTGGCGCAGGCACGGGGTGATCATGTGGGTGGGGGTGCCGGTGTCCAGGGGCAGGCTGACCGAGGGGCACTGGCCGGCGGTGAGCCGGGTGCGCAGGAACGACGCGAGACCGCCCGGGCCGGACAGGATGGCGGCGGCGTGCCGGAGCAGGATCTCGTGCAGCCGGGCCAGCGCGGCCGGGTGCACCGGCGCTCGCGGGCCACGGTGGCCGCCGCGGCCGCGGTCCCCGTCCCGGCTGGTTACGCCGTCCCAGGCGGTCTCGCCGTCCCGGCTGCTCGCGCCGTCCTGGCCGTGGCCGGGCCCGCCGTTGCGGGCGCTGTCGTCAGCCAGCGCGGCGAGCAGTTCGGCGGCCAGCGCGGCGAGCGCGGCCTGGTCGACGCGGCCGGTGACGATCGGGGTGATGGCCGCGTCGCACGCATACCCCTGGGCGGCGCGGCCGGTCAGCCAGCCCGGCTGGCCTTCCGCCGCCGCCCGCGCCGCCTCCGCCGCCTCCTGCGCGGCCTGGGCGGTGGTCCAGGCGGCTTCGGCGCCGGCGGCGCCGGGCAGGCCGCGGAGCTGGTCCAAGGTCAGGTGCAGCTGGATGTGGGTCGGCTGCCCGGCCCGGCCGGGCAGGCACCCGGCGCCGGTCAGCCGGCGGCAGGCCTCCTCCAGCGCGTCGTGGCGGCGCTGCGCCGCGGTCCGCACGTCCTCCGGCCCGGCCTTCTTGCCCAGCGCCTCCAGCACCGCCTGCAGGGCGGCGGCGCAGGCCGGGGTCAGGTCGCCTTCCAGCACCCCGGCGCCGCCGAACGTCAGCCCCAGCCGCACCCGCCGCTCCCCGAACCCGCCATCCCCCTCCGGGCCCTCCGGGCCACCCAGATCAGGGGCCGCGGTACGGCGGCGCATCTCCTCCGCCAGCCCGGCCAGGTCCGGCAGCGTCGCCCCGCCCGCCGCCGCGGCCAGCAGGATCTCATCCGCGTCGTCGCGGCCGTCTTCGGGCAGGGCGTCGGTCCAGGTACAGATGTGCCGGGCCCACGACGGCGAGATGGTCCCGGCCGTCAGCGCCCGGTCTACGGCCGGGTGGGCCGCCAGGCGCTTCATCCAGCCGACCGCCCCGGCCGCCGCGCCGATGCTGACCTGGGTCTGCCACTTCAGCCACGCCCGCGCGGTCTGCTGCCCGTCATCTTCATGCCCCCCGCTGGCACTGAACGCACCCAGCATCCGGGCGTGCGCCGCAGTGTAGGCCGACTCAGCCCGGGCCAGCTCCCGCAAGCACCCGGCCTGCACCACGCCGGGCAGGTCGGCCGCCGCGACCTGGTTTAAGTACGCTAGCCCGGCATGGACGGCGGCCAGCGCCTCCTCCACCGTGGACGGCGATTGCCCCTCACACACGCTAACCACCTCCTCCCAGGCACAGAACGTATCTCGAAGCTGTATTCGACTCTAGAGGAGCCCACCGACAAAACCGGGTGTGCGGCCCGCCACTCGGCCGACCTGTCCGGCTACCGGCAACCGAAGTACTGGCCCGGTAGATTCAGGTCCATCGCCTCAGTCACGGTGCGGGCATCTCCGGAGCAGGTTCCGCCGCGCCGTGCTGCCGGGTGGCCAGCTTCCCGGTCAGCCGGTAGCCGGACGAGATGAGGGCGTCGAAGGCCCGGTCGGGCAGCACTTGCCGGGCGGTGATCACGGTCCGGGCACCCCGGCCGGCCACATAGCGGGTGTGCGGCCGTGACGCGGTGGCGGCCCGGGCGATGGTGTCCGCGATGACCGACAGCGGGGAGGCCAGTGCGGGGAACGATTCCAGCACCTCGGCCATCGTCGCCGCCTGCTTCTGGTACGCGCTGCCCGCCGAGGCCTGACGTAGCTTCTGCGCCGAGATGGCACCCCACTCGCTACGGATCGCCCCGAGCTCGATGATGACCACATCGATGCCGAACGGCCGTAGTTCCACACGGAGGCTGTCGCTCAGCCCTTCTACGGCGAACTTGGCCGCGTGATACCAGCCGCTTTCATTCCTCGGGGCAGCCCGGTTAACCGGGGCAGTTTCACGTGAAACGCGGCTACGCGCTGAGCGCGGCGGCCCACTCCGGGGACATCGTGGTGATGATCCGCTCCAGATCCTCGATCGTGCCGAACTCGACCACGATCTTGCCCTTGCGCTTGCCCAGCTCAACCTTGACCCGGGTGTCGAACGCATCGGACAGCCGGTCGGCCAGCCGGTCCAGCGCGGGGGCTGATGCCTGCCGCACGGCCGGGCGGCGGGTCTTGGCCGGCCGCATCCCACCCATGGTCACGATCTCCTCGACCGCCCGGACCGACAGGCCCTCGGCCACGATGCGGTGCGCCAGGTGATCCTGAGCCGCCGGGTCATCGAGTGACAGCAGCGCACGCGCGTGCCCAGCGCTCAGCACGCCTGCCGCCACCCGGCGCTGCACGGTGCTGGACAACTGCAGCAAGCGGAGCGTGTTGGAGATGTGCGGCCGGGACCGGCCTACCTTTTTAGCTAGTTCTTCGTGAGTGGCGCCGAAGTCATCGAGCAGTTGCTGGTAGGCGGCGGCCTCTTCGAGCGGGTTCAGTTGCTCCCGGTGCAGGTTCTCCATCAGCGCGTCGCGCAGCATGTCGTCGTTCCCGGTGGCCCGCACGATGGCCGGGATGTGGGTCAGCTCGGCGCGCTGCGATGCTCGCCAGCGCCGTTCCCCCATGACCAGCTCGTACTGCCCGGGGCCGGCCTCGCGGACGACGACCGGCTGGAGCAGGCCCACTTCCTTGATGGAGTCGGCCAGCTCGTCCAGGGCCTCCTCGTCGAACACCTCACGGGGCTGGCGGGGATTGGGCGTCACCGCCTCGATGCGCAGCTCCTGGAAGTAGGCACCGCCGACTGAACCGTGCGGGCCGGCCGGCTGACCGTCCGCTCGGGCCGCGCCTGGTACCGGGGCGGCCTGGGCGGAGCCAGCAGATGGCCTGGCGCCGGGCATGGGGCCCGTAGGGATGAGCGCACCGAGCCCCTTGCCGAGCCCGCGCTTCTGCTGAGCCATTGCCTCTCCTTGCCGCTGCGGTCCGTGCTGCCGACCCTGCCGATCAACCGGGCAGCCGGGCGCTGTGCACCGTGCCCAGCGTCCAGCCGGGTAGCTCCCCCAGAAGAGCATGCCATCCCGCAGCGGCAGATGCGCCTACTGCCAGCCGGCCGAGCGCGGCGTCGCAGGGCGGGTGTGGGACTAGCGGCTGCACCGTCGCAGGCCAGGCCGAGGGCTGGCGGCTCAGCCTGACTGGGACCGGAACGCCATCTCGCGGGCGGCCTCCAGATAAGCGACCGCGCCACTCGAGCCAGGATCGTAGGTCATCACCGACTGCCCGTAGCTGGGCGCTTCGGAGACCCGCACACTGCGCGGGATGATGGACTGCAGCACCACGTCGCCGAAATGGCTGCGGACCTCCTCGGCTACCTGCGAGGCGAGCCGGGTCCGGCCGTCGTACATGGTGAGCAGGATGGTGGAGACGGTCAACTCCGGGTTCAGGTGGCTCCGCACCAGATCCACGGTGCGCAGCAACTGCTCCAGCCCTTCCAGCGCGTAGTACTCGCACTGGATCGGGATGAGCACCTCCGCCGCGGCGACCAGCGCATTAACCGTCAGCAGCCCGAGCGACGGCGGGCAGTCGATCAGGATGTAGTCAAGCTGTGACTCATCGTAGGAATCCAGTGCCCGGGACAGCCGGCCTTCCCTGGCCACCATCGGGACCAACTCGATCTCGGCGCCCGCCAGGTCGATGGTGGCAGGCGCGCAGTACAGCAACGGGATGTCGTCTACCGCGCGGATGATCCCGACCAGCGGCTGGTCGTCGACCAGCACGTGATAGATCGACGTGGTGCCCGCCCGGTGCTCCACATCGAGTGCGGTGGACGCGTTGCCCTGCGGGTCCAGGTCGATGACCAGCACCCGGGAGCCGTGCTGAGCCAGCGCGGCGGCCAGGTTGACCGCCGTGGTGGTCTTGCCCACCCCGCCCTTCTGGTTGGCGATCGTGATCACCCGGCAGGCGGACGGCCGGGGCCAGGCCCGCTCGCGTGCACTGCCCGCGCCCGGGGCGCGAGCCGGGTCACCGCCAGGCGGCCCGTCCGGCTGCCTCGCTACCGGAATCACCATCTCCGGGCGGCCGCCGCCCACGGCGACGTTCCCGGCCGTGCTGCTGCCCTCACTCACCACGTCTCCCTGCTCGCCAGTGTCCCGCGCGGTCGGTCCCCGGCGCCGTCCCATGTTCCCCCCGATTCCGTTGGCATGCGCACCGTCGCCCGGCGACTCTGGCCAGCCCGATCCGTCCAGCTCGGCCGGTAGAGGGGCCAGCCCGGGTGGCAGGCTATCCAGGGTGGCAGCTGAAGCGGTACCGGCTACCGGCCAGCCGAGACCCTGCGGGGAACCAGCGATCTGGCCCGGCCCGGCTTCATCCGGCCAGCCCAGGCCACCTGCGGAAGCCATCGCCGCGCTCCTCCCTGCTCCGCGCAGTCCGGTCCGCTAGCGACCAGCGACCAGCCGCACGACTGTCGCAGCGCGATCGACCTTACCGTCCCCGGCCCGCACTACGGTTACCTCTCGCATACCCAGCCGGCGCAGGGCCGGCCGGGCCTCGGCGACCTCTTTGTCCGCGGTCGCTCCCTTGATAGCTAGTATCAGGCCGCCGGGCCGCACCAGGCCCGCCGCCAGGCCGGCCAGTCGGTCCAGCGGCGCCACTGCGCGCGCTGTCACCACGTCCGCCCGCACCTTGCCCACGAGTTCCTCCGCGGTGGCCCGGCGGACCTGGGCGTTTTCTAGCTGCAGCTCGGACACGCACTGGGTGAGGAACTTCGCCCGCCGCTCCATCCGCTCCAGCAGGGTCACCTGGACATCGGGCAGCAACAAGGCCAGCACGATGCCCGGCAGCCCGGCGCCAGAACCCAGATCCACCAGGGTGGACGGCGTAGGCACCAGGTCGGTGAGGGCGGCGCAGTTCAGCACGTGCCGGGTCCACAGCCGGGGCACCTCACGGGGGCCGAGCAGGCCCCAGGTCACCCCGGGCCCGGCCAGCATCCGCACGTACTGCTCGGCGGCGGGCAGCACCGGCCCGAACACCGAGACCGCCTCCGCCGGGGGATCCGGCGGCGCCTCGGCAGGAACCGCGCCCAAGCTCACCCCAGGGTCAGCTAACCGGGAACACGACCACCCTGCGGTTCGGCTCCTCGCCCTCGGACTCACTGCGCAGTCCGGCGGCCGCGACCGCATCATGCACGACCTTCCGCTCGAACGGGGTCATCGCCTCGAGGCGCTGCGGCACCCCACTGGACCGGACCTCGTCCGCGGCGTCCCGGCCCAGCTCGGTCAGCTCGGACCGGCGCTGGGCCCGGTAGCCGCCCACATCGAGCATGATCCGGGTGCGGTTCCCGGTCTGCCGGTGCACGGCCAGCCGGGTCAGCTCCTGCAGCGCCTCCAGGACCTCGCCGCGCGGGCCGATGAGCTCGTCCAGCGTGGCGCCGACCACGGAGACCAGGGCCCGGTCGCCTTCCACATCCATGTCGATGTCGCCGTCGAGGTCGGCCACGTCGAGCAGTCCCTCGACGTAGTCGGCGGCGATCTCGCTCTCCTGCTCCAGTTCGGCCGGGTTCACCGGGGGCTCGGCCGAGGCCTCCTCCTCGTCGTCACCGGCTTCATCGGCCTCATCTTCGGCGTCGTCGACCAAATCTTCGGCGTCGTCGACCTCTTCTGCGTCCGTGAGCCCGTCGGCGTCGTGATCCAGGCCGGACTCGACCCGGGCAGCACTGTCCGCCTCGTCCCCTGCCAATGCCTGGCTTGCGACATCACCGCTGGTAACGGTGCCCGCATTCTCCGCTTGGCTCACGACCGGGTCCTCCTCGTTCCGGGTGGGTGCATCCTGGCACGGCACGTGCCGGAATTCGCCGACCTACGCTCTACCGCTTGCCCGAACGCCGGCTTCGCGACTGACGGGCCGGCTGCCGCCTGACGATCTTAGCCTCGGGCTCGGCCGCCGGCGTCGGCTCAGGCTCGGCCTGGCCGCCCTTAACCAGCCGGCGCAGGCCGCCGCCAATGCCTCCGCCGCTGGTGTTGCCGTTCGAGCCGGACCCCTTGGCCGCGCCCGACCCGGACGCCGCCTTGGCTGGCTTGGCTGGCTTGGCTGGCCCGCTGGACGCCTGGGTGGCCGCGGGCTTGGCGGCCGGCTTGCGCAACTGGTTGATCGGCTGCGTACCGCCCTGCCCGGACGGCGCCTGCGCAGGTGTCTTGGCTGACTGACCACCAGCCGGCGTTCTTCCAGATTGCCCTGAGGTCTTGGCGGACTGGCCGGTCGCCGGGGGCGCGGCCTTAGCCGGTGCCTTGGCCGTCTGCTGCTGCCGGGCCGCAGCGCGGCCCGCCGCGGTCACGGTGCTGCCCGTCTTGGCCGGCGTACCGCCAGCCTGCTTACCGCCTGGCTTGCCGGTCTGCGCCACCGCCCCGGCCGCCCCTACCGGCACCGGCGGCGGGAACCTCTTGAACAGCACGTACTGCTGGCCGAGCGTCCACAGGTTGGTGGTGACCCAGTACATGACCAGCCCGTACTGCCAGTACAGGCCGGACAGCGCGAACACCGGCACGATGTACTGCATCAGCTTCTGCGACGAAGCCATCGGGTTGTCCGGGTCCACCTGCGGGGTCATCCCGCGCTTCATGCTCTGCCGCACGGTCATGAACGTGGTGGTCGCGCTCAGGATGACGGTCAGGATGATGACGATCCGCTGCTCGGTGTCGAGCGGGAAGAAGACGGGCGGGAAGAGCTTGGACAGCAGCCGGTCCGCGACAGTCACGCCCAGGATGTGGGCGGTCTGCGCGCTGTGCACCACGGCCGGGGTGAGGCCGTACTTCGGCTCGTCCAGCGAGATCGCCCGCAGCACGCCGAACAGCGCGAAGAACACCGGGAGCTGGGCCACCACCGGGAGGCACCCGGCCAGCGGGTTAGCCCCGTTCTCCCGGTACAGCTTCATCGTTTCTTCGTTGAGCTTCTGCCGGTCGTTCTTGTACTTCTTCTTCAGCTCCGCGACCTGCGGCGCCAGCGCGGTCATCTTCCTGGTCGCGTGCATCTGCTTGATGAACAGCGGCACCAGAAGCAGCCGCATGATGATGACCAGGAAGATGATCGTCAGGGCCCAGGCCCACCCGCTGGACGGGCCGAAGATCGCGCCGAACAACGCGTGCAGGCGCATGATCACCCAGGCGACCGCCTCATACAGCGGATCAAGCAGTGGGATACTCACGGTCTAGCTCCTTGCGATGGGGGCGACAGCCGCCCCACGCGGCGCGGCGGTACCGGGTCGTAGCCGCCGGGGTGGAACGGATGACAGCGGCCGATCCGGCGCACGGCCAGCCAGGAGCCACGCAGCGCGCCGTGCTCGCGCACCGCCTCCAAGGCGTAAGCGCTGCATGACGGTGCGAAGCGGCACCTGGCGCCCAGCATCGGGCTGATGAACCGGCGGTACCCGCCGATCAGCCAGAGCAGGACAGTCGCCACCGCCGACGGCCGATCTGGCCGCTGCCCGGCTACGCTCATCCCGGCTGAGCTGGTCATGGGCTCAACGCCCCCACCTGCCGCCGGAGCAATGTGTCGATCACCAAGTCGAGTTCGGCGGCGAGATCCGACTGGCGCGCGGTCGCGGCCCGCGGATTCGCGCGGACCACAAGAAGGCTACCTGCCGGCAGCGAGTTCAGCCGCCCGCGGACCAGTTCGCGGAGCCGTCTGCGCACCTTGTTCCGGACCACCGCGCCGCCCACCGCGCGGCTCACGATGAAGCCAGCCCGGGGCGGGGCCGGATCGTCTGCCCGGACCAGCAGGTGCCCGGTCAGCAGCGAGCGGCCAGACCGGCTGCCACCCCGGATGGCGGCGGAGAAATCCTCACGTCGCCGGATCCGGGCCGCTGCGGGAAGCAAGGATGACCTCGCGTCAGCACAAGCTGGTCAAACACTGAGCCGCGCGCGGCCCTTGCGCCGCCGCGCGGACAGGATGGCCCGGCCGGCCCGGGTCCGCATGCGCAGCCGGAAGCCGTGCGTCTTGGCCCGCCGGCGATTGTTCGGCTGAAACGTACGCTTGCTCACGAGAACTCCAGGTAACGGGCTTTGCCGCGCTCGCTCATCGGCACGAATTCATCTGCACGGGGCGAGCGATAAGCGCGCATGCGGGCTGAACCACTGTACGAGTGGCTGGGTCTGTTCACGTTACGCGCACCGCCGGGCACGGGTCAAACCAGCATCGGCCCGGAAGAGACGTTTGCCGAACGGCCACGAGGCGAGGAGCCTAGGCTGTGGACAACTACTCCGGCTTGGGGAAGCCGGCACGCGGGACGGCGCCGGTTCGGCGGGCACCAGGTTCCGCGGGATCCGTGCACGCCGCGATGTCCGGCGTGCACAAGCTGTGGACAAAGCTGTTGATCAGATGTGGGGGGCGCGAGGGGTGAACGACAAGTGAGCGAAACGGACCTCGCGGAGGTATGGGCCCGGTCTCTGGAAGAACTCGCCACCATGCAGATCGAGCCGCACCAGCGGGCGTGGCTCAAGCTGACCCGCCCGCTCGGGCTGGTGGAGAACACGGCGCTGATCGCCACGCCGAACGAGTTCGTCAAGGAACAGCTGGAGACCCGGCTGCGCGCGCTGATCACGCATGCGCTGTCCCGGGAGCTGGGCCGCAGCATCCAGCTGGCGGTGACGGTCGATCCGACGGCGATTTCCGCGGCCACCGCGTTCCCGGCGGCGGCGCCCGACGGGGGCATGCCCGCGCCGGGCCAGGCTCCGGCCGGCCCGGACGAGCACCCGTCCGTGCCGCGCCAGGCAGGCGCCCCGGACGCGGGCCCCGGCCCGGCTGGTAACGGCACGCTCGGTGCCATACCGCTCGGTGCCGTGCCACACGGGGGCGGCCCGTTCGACCCGCTGGCCGACCGGAGGCAGCACACCGGTCCACTCAACACGGGGCCGCTCCCGGCGCTGCCCGGGACGCCGCGGCCGACCCAGGCCCGGCTCAACCCCAAGTACACGTTCGAGACGTTCGTGATCGGCTCCAGCAACCGGTTCGCGCACGCCGCGGCGGTGGCGGTGGCCGAGGCGCCGGCCAAGGCCTACAACCCGCTGTTCGTCTACGGCGACTCCGGCCTGGGCAAGACCCACCTGCTGCACGCGATCGGGCACTACGCGCAGAGCCTGTACCAAGGGGTGAAGGTCCGCTACGTGAGCTCGGAAGAGTTCACCAACGACTTCATCAACATGATCCGGGACGGCAAGCAGGACGGGTTCCGCCGCCGGTACCGGGACGTCGACGTGCTGCTGGTGGACGACATCCAGTTCCTGGAGAACAAGGAAGGAACCCAGGAGGAGTTCTTCCACACCTTCAATACCTTGCATAACGCCAGCAAGCAGATAGTGATATCGAGCGACCGGGCGCCCAAGCGGCTGGTCACCCTGGAGGACCAGCTGCGCAGCCGGTTCGAGTGGGGCCTGATCACCGACGTCCAGCCGCCTGAACTGGAGACCCGGATCGCGATCCTGCGTAAGAAGGCGGTCCAGGAGGGGCTGAACGCACCGCCCGAGGCGCTGGAGTACATCGCCTCCCGGATCTCGACCAACATCCGTGAGCTGGAAGGCGCGCTGATCCGGGTGACGGCCTTCGCCAGCCTGAACCGGCAGTCGGTGGATTTGCAGCTGGCCGAGATCGTGCTCAAGGACCTGATCCCGGAGGCGCAGGGCCAGGAGATCACCGCCGCGACGATCATGGGCCAGACCGCGTCCTACTTCGGGCTGTCCATCGACGACCTGTGCGGCACGTCCCGGTCCCGGGTGCTGGTCACCGCCCGGCAGATCGCCATGTACCTGTGCCGCGAGCTGACCGACCTGTCACTGCCCAAGATCGGCCAGCAGTTCGGCGGCCGCGACCACACCACGGTCATGCACGCGGACCGGAAGATCCGGAATCTGATGGCCGAGCGGCGGTCGATCTACAACCAGGTAACCGAACTCACTAACCGAATCAAACAGCAGGCGCGGTCCGGGTGAACAAGCACAGAACAGCGCCGGCGGTAACAATGGGTACACACAGGCTGTGGAAATCCCTGTGGACAGGCTTGGGACTATCGGGGGACAACGCGCTAAAGCGGTGGGCGCCGACTTGGGATTTTGGCGGAATCGGCCGGCCGTCCCCAGCACGTCCCCCACGACACGGGTCTGCCGCACAGCCCCTGTGGACCCGCATTCGCGGTCTGAGCTGGGAATATGCCTACTATCCCCAGCGTCCACCGACCCTATTGCGACTACGTTCTTGTATCTCAAAGAGAAATCAACTACGCAACAGGCAGGCCGTGGGCCGGGCACACCAGGAAACCTGCTGTGCTATACCCACTCCGGGGATACCCACCGGACGGGCAGCTTGAAACCGGTCTTGGTGCCGAAGGGCACTTTCATCAGAAGGGAAGGCGGGTTCCTATGAAGATCCAGGTGGAACGCGACGTGCTGGCCGAGGCCGTGGCCTGGACCGCCCGGGCGCTGCCGGCCAGGCCCGCCGTCCCGGTGCTGGCGGGCATCCAGCTGCAGACGGCCGGGGACCTGACCCTGTCCAGCTTCGACTACGACGTGTCCGCCCAGGCGACGGTGCCGGTCAGCACGGATGAGGACGGTGACCTGCTGGTCTCCGGCCGCCTGCTGGCCGAGATCACCCGCAGCCTGCCCGCCCGGCCGGTGGAGATCAGCTCGGATGGCGCGCGGGCCACACTGACCTGTGGCAGCGCCACGTTCACCTTGCTCACCATGCCGTCCGAGGACTACCCGTCGCTGCCCGCGATGCCACCCGCGGCCGGATCCATCGGCAGCGACGCCTTCGCGTCGGCGGTCAGCCAGTCGGCCACCGCGGCCGGACGCGATGACACGCTGCCCGCGCTGACCGGCGTGCGGATCGAGATCGAGGGCGAGACGCTGACCCTGGTATCCACCGACCGGTACCGGCTGGCCGTCCGCGAGCTGCGCTGGAACCCGGCCCGGCCGGACATGTCCGCCGCGGTGCTGGTGCCCGCCCGGGCGCTGGCCGAGACCGCACGCGCGCTCACCGCGGGGGCCGAGGTGTCCATCGCGCTGGCGCTGCCCGGCGAGGAAGGGACCGGCGGCGAAGGGATGATCGGATTCGAGGGGGCCGGCCGGCGCACCACCACCCGGCTGCTCGGCGGCGACTTCCCGCGCTACCAGTCGCTGCTGCCGAACCAGGTCAACTCGGTGGCCGAGCTGGCCACCGGGCCGTTCGCCGAAGCGGTCAAGCGGGTCGCCCTGGTGGCCGAGCGGAACACCGCGGTCCGGCTGTCGTTCTCCCCAGGTCAGCTGGTGCTGGAGGCCGGAACCGGCGACGAGGCCCAGGCGGTCGAGGTCATCGAGGCGAGCTTCGAGGGCGACGACATCCAGATCGCGTTCAACCCGCAGTACCTGCTGGATGGGCTGACCGCGCTGGACTCCGACGTAGCCCGGATCTCGTTCACCGAGGGCGGCAAGCCCGCGCTGATCACCGGCAAGCCGGCCCCGGACGAGCAGCCCGACTACCGCTACCTGCTGATGCCGATCCGCCTGGGTTCGTAATAAGCCAGGTGCCTGACCAGCCGAGTAGTCTCCACATGTGCACCTGACCCGCCTCGCGCTCACCGACTTCCGGAGCTACGCGGCGGTGGACCTGACCCTCGGCCCGGGGGTGAGCACGCTGATCGGCCAGAACGGGCAGGGCAAGACCAACCTGGTGGAGGCGGCCGGGTACGTGGCCACTCTGGGCAGCCACCGGGTCAGCAGCGACGCGCCGCTGGTTCGGCAAGGGGCGGAGCGGGCCATCCTGCGCGCCGCGGTCACCTCGGCGGAGCGCGACTCGCTGGTCGAGATCGAGATCAACCCGGGCCGGGCCAACCGGGCCCGGGTCAACCGGGTCGTGGTGCCGCGGCCGCGCCAGGTGCTCGGCATCCTGCGCACCGTGCTGTTCGCCCCGGAGGACCTGGCGCTGGTCAAGGGGGATCCGGACCAGCGCCGGCGGTACCTGGACGAGCTGCTGGTGGCGGCGGCGCCCCGGTACGCGGCGGTGCGGTCCGACTACGAGCGGGTGGTCAAGCAGCGCACCGCGCTGCTCAAGTCGGCCCGGGCGCACCGGCTGCCGGATGGCGCGCTGGAGACCTGGGATGATCACCTGGTGTGCACCGGGGTGGAGCTGCTGGCCGGGCGGTTCGGGCTGACCGCGACGCTGCGCCCGCTGGTGGCCAAGGCCTACGCGGCGGTGTCCGGCGAGGACGGCGCGGCCGGGATTAATTACCGTCAACGGGGCGTTGACAATAGTGAGGGAGAAACTACAGATCGCGAGGTCCTGGCCGCTTGGCTGCGTGAAGCGCTGGCCCGGTCCCGGGCCGAAGAGCTGGACCGGGGAGTATGCCTGGTCGGCCCGCACCGCGATGACCTGGACCTGACCATCGGTTCGCTGCCCGCCCGCGGTTATGCCAGCCACGGTGAGTCGTGGTCGATGGCCCTGGCGCTCCGGCTGGCCGCCTATGAGCTGCTCCGGGCCGACGGCGATGACCCGGTGCTGCTGCTCGACGACGTGTTCGCCGAACTCGACACCGCCCGCCGCGACCGGCTGGCCCGGCTGGTGGCCGGGGCCGAGCAGGTGCTGGTCACCGCAGCGGTACCGGCCGACGTGCCGGCCAGCCTGGCTGGCGCCCGGTTCGACGTGACTGAGGGGGTGGTCAGCCGTGCCGGGTGACCAGGATCGAGCGCAGCGGGCCCGGGATGCCTTGACCAAGGCCAAAGCGGACGCCAGGGCGCGCGGCGATGCGCCCGGACCCCAGTCCGGACGCGGCGGTTCCGGGGGGTCGCCCCCCCGGGCTAGCAGAGCCCGTCGCGACGATCCGCAGCCGCTGGGCAGCGCGATCGCCGGGCTGCTGCGCGACCAGGGCTGGCAGGCCGCGGCCGCGGTGGGCTCGGTGTTCGGCCGGTGGCCGGAGATCGTCGGCGCCGAGATGGCCGCGCACACCAGGCCGGACCGGCTGGACGGCGATGAACTGGTGGTCATCGCCGACTCGACCGCCTGGGCCACCCAGGTCCGCTGGCTGGCCAAGGACCTGATCCGCACGCTCAACGCGGAGCTCGGCAGCGGCACCGTTAACAAGGTGAAAATCCGCGGTCCGGAGCAGCCGCGGCGGCCCGGTGAATGGCGCGTCCGCGGCAGTCGCGGGCCACGCGACACGTACGGCTGAGACTGAAGGTTCTCCCAGGTAAAATGGGACTGCGCCCGGGGGCCTTCATGGCCGATCAGGCCGTTGTGCCCGTGCCGCGCACTATCTATGCCAAGAGGAGCTTGCTCTTGTCCTACGACGCACGTTCGATCACGGTCTTGGAGGGCCTGGAGGCGGTACGCAAGCGTCCCGGTATGTATATCGGCTCTACCGGTGAGCGCGGCCTGCACCATCTCGTCTACGAGGTGGTGGACAACGCAGTAGATGAGGCGCTGGCCGGCTACTGCGACCGCATAGACGTCAGGCTGCTGGCCGACGGCGGGGTCCGGGTGGCCGACAACGGCCGCGGCATCCCGGTCGATGAGCACCCGGTGGAAAAGCGCCCCGCGGTCGAGGTGGTGCTGACCACGCTGCACGCCGGCGGCAAGTTCGACGGCAAGTCCTATGCGGTGTCCGGCGGCCTGCACGGGGTTGGCGTGTCGGTGGTGAACGCGCTGTCCAGCTGGCTCGAGGTGGAGGTGCGCCGGGACGGCTTCGTGTGGCGGCAGAGCTATGAGCTCAGCCAGCCGGTCACCCCGCTGACCCGCGGTGAGCCGACCGAAGAGACCGGCACCATCATCACGTTCTGGCCGGACACCACGATCTTCGAGACCACCGACTGGGACTACGAGACGCTGTCCCGGCGGCTGCAGGAAATGGCGTTCCTGAACCGCGGCCTGGAGATCAACCTGACCGACGAGCGCCCGGAGCACGAGGCCACCGGCAACGGCGAGGACGCCGGTAAGCCGCGGTCGGTGCGCTACTGCTACGAGGGCGGCATCGCCGACTTCGTGCGGCACCTGAACGCGTCCAAGGACCCGGTGCACGCCACCGTCATCGACTTCGGCGAGGAAGGCAACGGGATCTCGGCCGAGATCGCCATGCAGTGGAACAGCAGCTACGCGGAGTCGGTGCACACGTTCGCCAACACGATCAACACCGCGGAGGGCGGCACCCACGAGGAAGGCTTCCGGTCCGCGCTGACCACGATCGTGAACAACTACGCCCGGGACCAGAAGCTGGTCCGGGACAAGGACGAGCGGCTGTCTGGCGAGGACGTCCGCGAGGGACTGGCCGCGATCATCCACGTCAAGCTGGCCAGCCCGCAGTTCGAGGGCCAGACCAAGACCAAGCTGGGCAACACCGAGGCCAAGTCGTTCGTGCAGAAGGCGGTCAACGACCACCTGCGCGACTGGTTCGACCGCAACCCGGGCGAGGCCAAGGACATCATCACCAAGGCCAGCCAGGCGGCCCGGGCCCGGATCGCCGCCCGCCAGGCCCGCGACCTGACCCGGCGCAAGGGCCTGCTGGAGAGCAGTTCGCTGCCCGGGAAGCTGGCCGACTGCCAGTCCGGGGACCCAGAGCTGTCCGAGATCTTCGTGGTCGAGGGCGACTCGGCCGGTGGCTCGGCCAAGCAGGGCCGCAACCCCGAGTTCCAGGCCATCCTGCCGATCCGGGGCAAGATCCTCAACGTGGAGAAGGCCCGGATCGACCGGGTGCTGAAGAACAACGAGGTACAGGCGCTGATCACCGCGCTGGGCACCGGTATCCACGACGACTTCGACATCAGCAAGCTGCGCTATCACAAGATCATCCCGATGGCGGACGCGGACGTGGACGGCCAGCACATCACCACCCTGCTGCTGACGTTGCTGTTCCGGTTCATGAAGCCGCTGATCGAGGCGGGACACGTCTACCTGGCCCAGCCGCCGCTCTACAAGATCAAGTGGGAGGGCCGCGGGGCCAAGCCCGAGTACGCGTACTCGGACCGGGAGCGCGACGCGCTGATCGAGGCCGGTATCGCCGAGGGGCGCCGGGATCCCCGGCCACGCGATGGCATTCAGCGATTCAAGGGTCTGGGTGAGATGAACGCCACCGAGCTGTGGGAGACCACGATGAACCCGGAAAAGCGGGTGCTCAAGCAGGTGACGGTGGACGACGCCGCTCAGGCGGATGAGATGTTCAGCGTGCTGATGGGCGAGGACGTGGAAGCGCGCCGGGCGTTCATCCAGCGCAACGCCAAGGACGTCAGGTTCCTCGACATCTGACGGACGGCATGGCCCGCAGACGGCCGCGGTACGCCCGTGGCCATAGGAGAGGTTGTTACACGTGACTGAGCTGGACACCACCGGGGGTGGCCGGGACCGGACCGAGCCGGTCGACATCCAGGTGGAGATGCAGCGCAGCTACATCGACTACGCGATGTCGGTCATCGTCGGCCGGGCCCTGCCCGATGTGCGCGACGGCCTGAAGCCGGTACACGTCCGCATTCTGTGGGCGATGTACGACGGGGGTTACCGGCCAGATCGCGGCTACTTCAAGTGCTCCCGCGTGGTCGGCGACGTGATGGGGCAGTACCACCCGCACGGCGACTCGGCCATCTACGACGCGCTGGTCCGGCTGGCCCAGCCGTGGTCGATGCGGATGCCGCTGATCGACGGGCAGGGCAACTTCGGCTCGCCGGGCAACGACCCGCCGGCCGCCATGCGGTACACCGAGTGCCGCCTGGCCCCGCTGGCCATGGAGATGCTCCGGGACATCGACAAGGACACCGTCGACTTCCGGCCCAACTACGACGGCCGCACACCCGAGCCCACCGTGCTGCCCAGCCGGTTCCCCAACCTGCTGATCAATGGGTCCGAGGGCATCGCGGTCGGCATGGCGACCAAGATCCCGCCGCACAACCTGCGTGAAGTGGCCGCCGGGGTGCGGTGGTACCTGGACAACTTCGAGGCCACCGACGAAGAACTGCTGGAAGCGCTGATCGAGCGGGTCAAGGGGCCGGACTTCCCGACCCACGGGCTGATCGTCGGCCGCCGCGGCATCGAGGACGCCTACCGGACCGGGCGTGGCTCGATCACCATGCGCGCCGTGGTGGACATCGACGAGGACGCCCGCGGCCGGGCCTGCCTGATCGTCACCGAGCTGCCCTACCAGGTCAACCCGGACAACCTGGCCTCGAAGATCGCCGAGCTGGTCCGGGACGGCAAGGTCAGCGGCATCGCCGACGTCCGCGACGAGAGCAGCGGACGCACCGGACAGCGGCTGGTCATCGTGCTGAAGCGGGACGCGGTGGCCAAGGTCGTGCTGAACAACCTGTACAAGCACACTCAGCTGCAGGACACGTTCGGCGCCAACATGCTCGCGCTGGTCGATGGCGTGCCGCGCACGCTGCGCCTGGAGCAGATGATCCGGTACTGGGTCGCGCACCAGATCGACGTCGTCGTCCGGCGCACCCGGTACCTGCTGCGCCAGGCCCAGGAGCGGGCGCACATCGTCCGCGCCCTGCTCAAGGCGATCGACCGGATCGACGAGGTCATCGCGCTGATCCGGGGCAGCGAGTCCGCGGCCACCGCGCTGGTGGGCCTGATGGAGCTGCTGGAGATCGACGAGATCCAGGCCCGGGCCATCCTGGACATGCAGCTGCGCCGGCTGGCCGCGCTGGAGCGGCAGGCGCTGGCCGACGAGTACGAAGAACTGATGGCCAAGATCGCCGATTACGAGGCCATCCTGGCCTCGCCGGAGCGGCAGCGCCAGATCGTGGGCGACGAGCTCGGCGAGATCGTGGACCGGTACGGGAATGAGCGGCGTACCCGGATCATCCCGTTCGACGGTGACGTGACCGACGAGGACCTGATCGCCGAAGAGGACGTGGTCGTCACCATCACGCGCGGCGGCTACGCCAAGCGCACCAAGACCGACCTGTACCGGGCGCAGCGCCGCGGCGGCAAGGGGGTGCGTGGCGCGCAGCTGCGCACCGACGACATCGTGGACCACTTCTTCGTGACCACGACGCACCGGTGGATCCTGTTCTTCACCAACAAGGGGCGGGTGTACCGGGCCAAGGCCTACGAGCTGCCGGACACCGCGCGGGACGCCCGCGGCCAGCACGTGGCCAACCTGCTCGCGTTCCAGCCCGATGAGCAGATCGCCGAGGTGCTGGCCATCCCGGACTACACGGTCGCGCCATATCTGGTCATCGCCACCCGCACCGGGATGGTGAAGAAGTCGCTGCTGACCGCGTTCGACTCGGCCCGGTCCGGCGGCATCATCGCCATCAACCTGCGCGACGAGGACGAGGTGATCGCGGCCGGCCTGGTCTCGCCGGACGAGGACCTGCTGCTGGTCAGCCGGAAGGCACAGTCGATCCGGTTCCACGCCAGCGATGAGGCGCTGCGCCCGATGGGCCGGGACACCTCGGGCGTGATCGGGATGCGGTTCACCGACGGCGACGAGCTGCTCGACATGCACGTGCTGCGCAACGGGGCCGACGTGCTGGTGGCCACCGGCGGCGGGTACGCCAAGCGGACCCCGGCCGACCAGTACCCGGTGCAGGGCCGTGGCGGCCACGGCGTGCTCACGGCCCGGATCACCGACTCGCGCGGCGAGCTGGTCGGCGCGCTGATGGTGCACCCGGAAGACGAGGTGTTCGCGATTACCTCGTCCGGCGGCGTCATCCGCACCTCGGCCGCGGAGGTCAAGCTGTCCGGCCGGCAGACCATGGGAGTCCGGCTGATGAACCTGGCGCCGGGGGACAGTGTGGTGGCTATCGCCCGCAATGCCGAGGCCCTGGCCGAAGTGGAAACGGACGATGTGCTGACCGAGGGTGAGGAGGAGGCCGAACCGGGTAGCTAAGGTCACGGTGCGGTGACGGGACGGGCATCACCGCCATTCGGAGATAACCTCGTAGGAAAGCTGCTCGAGGAGGACGGGGTGGATCAACGCGCGGAACCGCCGTCATGGCTGCCTGACGGGGCGCAGCCGAAGACGGGTACAGGTGCTGACGTGCGCGGCCCCGACGCCAATCAGGCTGGTGAGGCAGCGCCCGGCGGCGCGACTGAGTACAGCAGTGCGACTGGCTACGGCAGTGCGACTGACTACAGCGGTGCGACTGACTACAGCTTTGACGGGGAATCCTCCTATTCGAATGGCAATGACGGGTTCGGCCAGGGAGGGGCCGCCGTGGCGGGTTACAGCTATGAGGACAAGCCGTCCAGTGAGGCGACGCCCCAGGTGCCGCCGTACCCGGCGCAACTGACCGAGCCGCCCGCGCAGCGCGGCGGGACGGACGAGCCGGACGGCCGGACCAGCACGTTCAGCGCGATCCCGCGCGGCGGGTATCTGGCGGGCGCCGCGGCTGCGCTGCCCGGCAAGGCCAAGTCAGCCAAGTCAGCCAAGTCAGCCAAGTCGGCCAAGCCCGGCAAATCAGCCGCTCAGGTGGCGGGCCGCCGGGCCGACCTGGTCGTGGCCCGGCTCGAACCCTGGTCGGTGATGAAGTTCAGCTTCCTCATGTCGCTGGTGGCCTGGGTGGTGCTGTTCGTCGCTGTGGCGTTCCTCTACTTCACGCTGTCCAGCCTGGGCGTGTTCACCTCGCTGCAGCACACGTTGAGCAGCGTGACGTCGAGTTCCAGTTCGTCCGGGATGAACCTGAACCACTGGTTCTCCGCATCCCGGATCCTCGGCTACACCATGCTGCTCGGCGCGGTCAACATCGTCCTGATCACGGCGCTGTGCACGATCGGTTCCATGATCTACAACCTGGTCACCCACCTGGGCGGCGGGATCGAGGTAACCCTGCGGGAGACCGACTGACACGGGTCCCGCGCAGAATGCGATAACCTATCCCGGCGGTGTCCGCCATGAGGGCGTATAGCTCAGTCGGTTAGAGCGCTTCCCTGATAAGGAAGAGGTCCGTGGTTCAAGTCCACGTACGCCCACCCAGCTCACAGACTTAGTCCCACCCGCTCTAACGGGTCGGCGGCACCCGCCGACAGCAACGGTGACAGCAACAGCGCCCTTGTGCATGAGGGTTCTACGCCCGATCCGGGCGCGAGGCCGGGCCTGACAGCAGCCGATCAATCCGTCCCACCGCATCACGACGGCTCTCTTCGTCCACGTGCGTATAGATCTCCAAGGTCACCGATATCCGCGAGTGGCCCAGAATCACCATTGCGTCCCGGGCTGGCACTCCCAGCTTCTTCAACAGCGAGGCTGTGGTGTGTCGGAGGTCATGTAGCCGGATCGGGCGCAAGCGCGCGGCCTGGACAACGCGTTCGAAGGAGCGGCCTAGGTTCCGGGGCTCTATCGGTCGGCCGTGCGCGGTGGTGAAGACCAGGGCCTCGCTGGTCCACTTGGTGGGACTGCCGCCCAGGACCTGGCGCTCGTCATGCTCGATCAGCGCTTGGCGGGCGATGCCCAGCAGAGGCAGCTCACGGGCACCCGCCCGGGTCTTCACCGGGCCGAGGTGGAGCTGACCACCGACCCGGACGATTTGGCGCCGAACGCGGATCACGCCCTCATCGAAGTCCACGTCATGCCAGCTCAGGCCAAGAACCTCGCCGCGGCGTAGGCCGTAGACAAGCATCAGAACGAAGCCCGGATACAGCGGATTCGCCCGGGTCACGTCGAGGAAGCGCCGCGCCTCGTCAGCTGACCAGGGACGCCGCTCCCTGGACGGGGCAGCCGGGAGCGTGGCCAGCCGCGCCACGTTCCGCGAGACAAGTTCCTCGCGCATTGCCCGCGTGAGCGCAGCCCCCAGGACCATCCGCATAATGTGCACCTTGGCCACTGAGTCCCCGGTGTGCAGCCGCGAATTGAGGAAAGACTGCACAGCGGCGACGGACAGCCGGTCCAACCTCTGGCGTCCGAGTCCCGGCCGCAGGTACAGACGAACGATCACCTCATACTTTGCGTAGGTGGTCGGCCGCACCGCAGGCTGCGCCACGTTAGCCAGCCAGTAGTCGAGGTACTCCCCCACTTTCCAGGTACGGCCCGGATGGGGAAGACCGCGGGCGGACCGCTCCTGGAGCTGGATGAGCTTGTTGTGCGTCGCCTCGCGAGTCCGGCCATAGACGTAGATCCGTTTGAAGATGCCCTCCGCCGTAAGCACGTAGGCGGCTCCGGTCCAGCGACCGTCCTGGCGCTGCCAGATGCTGCCCTCACGGTTCGACTTGCGCTTCCCGGCCATCACGCGGCGTCCGTCATCAGGCGATCAACCATGTCCACGACGGCGCTCGCAGGTACACGGCGACAGCGCCCGACATGGAAGGAAGCGAGCTCGCGAGTGCGGATCAGTTCATAGACCTTCCACCGACTGATCTTGAGTTGGCGAGCCACCTCATCAACCGTCAGATAGACCTCATCGGGTGCTGAGCCGGTCATGCTGCCCTCCCGGCTGCCGGAAGATCCTGGGCGGCTTCCCGGGCTCGCTGTCTGGCTTCGGCGAGGGCGTTTTCCCAGTGCAGACGGTCGGCGACGGCGTGCAGGAGGCGTCTGGCGGGTGGCATGTAGTCGGGGGCGTCTGGGGCGACGATCTCCCACCGGTACCGGCCGGGATCAGTTGCCGGAAGACCGAGCGTCTCGGTCAGCCAGTCCTTCCGGTCGCCGCGGTGATCGGCCAGCGTCTTGCCCGACCATTTGCGCGAGACCAGGACGCGGCGTCCGGCGTAGCCGAGGTGCTCGCGGCGGTGAGCCTTCCCCTTGCAGGCACCGGGGACCAGGCCAGGGCGGGGGTTCTTGGGCTGGATGCCGTAGCGCAGCCAGTTCGCGCACGCTGGGGAGCAGGGCTCGTAGCGGAGTGCCTCGGCCAGCCGTTCGGTGTGCGCGCCCTGGGCGTCGGTCTCGGCGTGGTGGCAGTCGGCGAGCTGCTTGGTCAGGTACTTGGTCAGGTAGCCGATACACCGCGCGGAGTCCCGGGATCCGGCGATGACGCCTTGGGCGTCGAACTTGGCCCCGAACCGGGCCACGTGCCGGGGCTGGTCATCAGCGGTGATGGCGTCCAGGGCGTCATCCCAGGTCGGGAGCAGCTCACCAGTCGAGGGGTCGAGGTAGCGGCCGGACGGCTCGTGCCACACCGGCAGGTGATCGCCGTCGAATCGCACCTGGTCAGTGGATGGCCACCACACCTGGTGGTAGGTGGCGGCGATGATCTGCCGCAGCTCGGCCCGGGCGAGGGTGCCGCGCATGGCGATGTGCACGTGGGGGGCGAGGCGGCGCTGGGGTTCGATGGCGGCGAAGTACTGCACGTCGTGGCCGAGGTAGCGGCGCAGGTTCTGGATGAACCGGTCGAAGAGCGCCGCGAACGCCAGTGCATCCCGGGCGGCCCGCACATAGTCGTAGCTGACCGGATCAGCCGGGGTGCCGTCCTCACCGACGCGGCCATAGGACGGGCAGGTCAGGGTCACGAACATCGACGGGCGGAAGGTCTTGCCGTCCGGGGCGGTGTAGGTCTTGCCGACCGTGCGGGGGCTGATCTTCCGCCGGGGCAGCTCAGGCGTGTCCTGGCGGCGGCGGGTGGAGCGGCGGCGGCGTTGCGGGTGACCGGGATCGGCCTTGCCGCGCAGCCCAGATCGGGCGAGTTCGGCGTCTAGCTCGCCGAGCAGCTCGTCCAGCTCGGCCGTGTCCTCCCCATGCTCGGCGGCATGGTCGCGGTCGGCCTGTGCCTGCGCTCGTTTCTCCACCCACATGGCTTGTTCGTCGTCGGGTGCGGGTGGGGCCGGGATGGGCTCGGTCTCGAGGTGCCAGCCTTCCCGGCACTGGGACGCCCGCAGGCTGCGGGCACGCTCCGCGCACGGGGCGCACACGTTGGCCAGGGTGGCGCCGCACGGAATGAGTACCCGTTCGGCCTGACCGGTGTCCTGGTCGATGCGGCGCAGTTGTACCGGGCGCAGGCACGCGCCGTGGTTCTCGGCGACGGCCCGGACCGCGTCGCGGGCGGTGGGCTGGGCCATCCGGTCAGCTCTGGTCGTCCGGCCGGTCACCAGTCAGTCCCTCCTGTCATTGCCGGTCTGCCAGGTGGTGGACCAGCCGCACAGCGGGCAGTGCTGGGCTAGTTGGTGGCCGTCGTCGGTGGCGTGTAGGCCGGTGCCGCAGACCGGGCACGGGTCATCGGTGCGCCAGGTCGTGGGTGTGGTCATGCCGCCGCACCCGCCTCGATGGCCGGGACCTCGATCACCGGGGCATATTCGGCCACCATGGCGCGGATGTCAGCGTCGGTGACGAACGCGGCCCGCACCCGCACCGGGTCAGGGTCAGTTGCCAGCCGGATGAACGCGACTCCAGCGCCGATGGGTGGGTCGGACGAGATCCGGTCGGCCAGGGCGCCGCGGTCGCGGGCTCCGTCCCCGAGCACCATGTCCACCTGTTCGGGTTCGTCCAGCCGCATGGCGATCCGGTCGGGGAACAGGTTGCGGATGGACATGACCTCCTTGCGTGGGTCCTGCAGCGCGGCCACCACGCAGTAGCCGACTGCCCGTCCCTGGGTCGTCAGGGTGGACAGCGCAGCCTTGACCCGCTCACGCAGGGACTTGTCCGGCTGGTAGGCGGTCAGGAACGCCACCTCATCCACGAAGATCACCACGAACGGGTGCTCCCGGGTTGGGGTGTGCTCGCGGTGGCGCCCGGCGAGCTGGGCGGCGCGGTCCCGCATGTCGGCCACGGCTTGTTCGAGCATAGTGACGATGTCGTAGGGGTCGGCGGCGTAGGTGCCGTAGCGGTCGAAGATGGCCCGGCCGTAGGCCAGTTCCATCAGCTTCGGGTCAGCGGCCAGCGGCCGGACGAGGCCGAGCCGCATGCCGGGCAGCAGGGCACGGACTAGGCCCCACAGGAGCGATGCCTTCCCTGCCCCCGTGGATCCGGCCAGCAGGACATGGGTGCCATGCAGCCGCATCAGCCAGGGAGCGCCGTCCTCGCGGCGGCCTACCACCAGCGCCCGCAGATCCGTCACGGCAGGAATGGGCAGCGCGGGGATGATCGCGGCCAGGGCATCACGGCGGACCAATTCCAGGACCACACTGCCGGGACGGCCGGTGCGGACCCTGCACAGCATCGCGCCCAAGCCGTGGGCCAGGTTGTCAGCCCGGGCGGCGAAGTCAGCGGCCGACTGACCGGAGACCAGCCGCACGGCGAGGCGGTCGGTGTAGCCGGTAGAGGTGACCTTGCCGAGCACGGGCAGCAGCAGACGGCCCTGATACATCGGGGCCAGGCGGCCGATGGTCATGACGGCGGCCCAGTGCCGCCGGTAGTGCCAGCGGCGCCACTTTCCCCGCACCGGGCGGGCGATGAACTGGGCGAACGAGGCAGGCCAGCGCCAGCGCCACAGGGCGAGCACCGCGGCGGCGGACAGTACCAGGACGACATCGGCGGGCCAGGCGAGTTCCACCCACGTCAGCGCCAGGATGGCGGTGATCAGATCAGCCAGGGGGTGCCGCACCAGGAAGACGATCAGGGCGGCCAGCAGGCGGACGAGCTGGGCCAGGGCGATGATCCAGCTTGGGGTGTGGTAGACGGGTGAGCGCCACACCGGGACGGCGAACGGGTCGGGGTTGTTGACCTGGGCGATCTGTTCTCCGGAGAACGTCGAGGCTTTCACCGGGTCACCTCCGCAGGGGTTTCGGTGTCGCGGCGGCGGGCCAGGGTGCCCACGTGGTGCCACGCCTGGGCGGCGACCTCGTGGGCTTCGGCGGTGTCCAGCTCGGCGGCGATGCGGGTCAGCAGGCTGGCCTTGCGCTCGTGGTAGGTGATCTGCTCGGCCAGCGAGCCGCCCTCACGGGTGAGGCGGGTGGCCTGGTCGAGCAGGTCGGAGATCTCCCGGGGGGTGACCCGGGCGGGCTGATCGGTCATGCTGGGGGTTCCTTCCTGAGTGGTGCTCGGGCAGGAGATGAAGGAAGCCCCGGCCGGTGTTACCGGCACCGGCCGGGGCCACCCCCTTATCCCGGGGAAGCGAGACAAGGGGGCCGGGTGGGCAGGCCGCGGAAGGCCCGCTCGACTTCGGTGGCGTACGCGGCGGCCTGCACGGCCAGGTCCCGGGCGAACCGCACATGCCCGGCATCGACCCGATCGGGCAGGGTCAGGGTGATCACCAGAGACGAGCGGGGAGCCAGCACCGACAGCAGCGGCGTGCGGTCCCGGTAGGCGTCGAAGGCCACCAGCGAGCGGCCATCGACCGGCACCGTCACCGACGTGACCCGACGTGCAGGCATCACGCAGCGTCCTTACCGGCCGCAGGAACCGGGCGAGCCGACCGGATACCGGTAGCGCGCAGCGAGTAGGCCATCCGGCCCCGGTCGGTCACATACGGCGTGACCATCAGCCCGTCGAACTCGACCGGCTCGAA
>DASXIN010000082.1:0-12149 GCA_036497945.1 Streptosporangiaceae bacterium
AGAAGATCGACCTGGTCTGCACCCGCTGCTTGCGGGCGGACCGGCGGCCGGACGAGGGCTGCCCGCGGCGGGACGGGCGGGCCAGCGGGGTGCCGTCCAGGATGCTGTCCGGCCCGGATGGCGGGGCCTGCGTCGCCGTGCCCATGCCGTTCCATGGGCCAGTGCCGTGGCCGTTGACCGGGCCGTGCCCGTTCATCTCGGCCGGGCCGTTCCCGTTCCAGCCCGCCGGCGGGGGCTGGCTGCCGTTGCCGTTCCAGCCGGTCGGGCTGCCGTTGCCGGTCCAGTTCGGCGCGTGCCCACCGGTGACGTTGCCGTCCCAGCCGCCGGTGTCGACGGGGGCGCCGTGGCCATTCCAGTTGCCCGGCGCACCGTAACCGCCCGAGCCGGGCCCGGGCGCGCCGTTCCAGTGCTCGCCGCCCGGCGGCCCGGCCACCCCGGGCTGCGGGCCGGTGCCGTGGCCGGTCCAGCCGTCCGGGCCGCCGGCCGCGGCGTGGCCGCTCGGCGCGGTGTGGCCGCCGGTGCCATTGCCGTTCCACTGCGGCGCGCCGCCCGGCGCGCCGGTCCCATTCCAGGCACCCGCGGGGGCCAGGGCCGGTTCGGCCGGGTAACCCCGGCCGCGGGTGTCGGCCGGGACCGGGGCGGCGGTGGGCGCGGCCGACCAGGGCTGCGCGCCGTACGGATAAGAAGGCTGCGGCGCCGCCGCGGGCTCGGGCCGGGCGCGGGACAGGTTCTTCTCCACCTTCTCCTCGGTCAGGCTGGTGACCTCGTCGCGGGGCGTGAGCAGCTCGAACACGCCCCGGTCCACCTGCCAGTAACCGAGTTCCCCGGCCCGCCGGGCATCCTTGCCCAGGTACACGATGTGCAGCCGGTCGCCGAGGTCATCCAGCACCAGGCAGGCTTCGCCATGGAAGGTGCCAATTGGCCGGGACTCCCAGAGCACGTCGACCTCCGCCCTGATCACGCGCTTGCGCCAGTACCCGGCAGCGGGTTCGAAGCCCAGCTCCTCCGGAGGCGGGCACGCGGCGAACAAGGCAACATCGGATTCGGAAGGTCCCACCCCTACCTCGTAGGGGACCCCGCGGTACGTGGCCATCTGCCGGAAGCGCATGGCTCACAGCCCCTTGGACGGGCGGAGCCAGGCCTGCCCGTCGTAGCGGGCGATGAGCTCTTCACCGCCGGGCACGACCCGGTGGATCTCGGCACCCACCGGGAGCGGGATCGGCAGCGTGTAGAACTCGGGGATGGAGCTGGGCGGCGGCCCGGCCGGGCCATCCGCCGGAGGCGGCGCCAGTGACGTGTCCATATCCAGCGCACGCCAGCGCATGACGTAGATCTCCGCCAGTTCGGCGGTGAAGTCAGACCCGTCATAGCCAAGGTTCAGGGCATCATAAAAAGCGGCCGGGCTGCGGAGTGCGCAGTCCCTGGCCCGGTACACGTACCCGGCGATCACAGATCGCCGCCCGGTCAGATAGGGCTCCACCAGGCGAGGTGGAATGACCTTCTGCATCTGCGTTCCGGGTTCGATGATCCTGACCATGGGCTCAGCCTGAGTCACACGCCCCCTCACGTAAGGCCTGCGGTGCAGTTCAAAAGACTCTCATACGGGGATTTTCCCCTCAACTGCTTCGTCAGCAGTGCCCGCATCATGCGGATGTAATTGACCGTAACCCGTCAGCCGGTGTGCTGGGGCAACGTCACGGGCATTGGCCCGGGCCGTGCCGGGTGGCCCGCGCCACGCCCGGGCATGGGCCGTCGATCAGGGCGAACGTGCAGGATAGGCGGGTGCGAGCGGTGTCCGCCGGGATCTGGCCAGCTGTCGGCGGCGGGCCAACCAGGCCGGTCACCCGGCTAGGGTTGAGCCGTGCGCAGCCTCCACGCGGCGGAGCCGCAGTTCCCAGGAGATGACGGGGCCGCCGACCCGGCGGTGCTCGCCGCACTGACCGCGTACGGCGCAGGCCGGGGGAGCGAGTACGCCGCGCTGAATGCCCTGGCCAGCTCCCGGCTCCTGGTACCCGTGGTGGCCCTGCTCACCGAAGAGGCCGATGAGGATATCGAGGCTGATGATTCCGCCGATGTCCCTGGGACCGGGCTGCGCCGGGAGAAGACTACCGAGATGGCCATGCCCACCCTGATTGGGCGGGACGGCCGGTCCGCCGTCCTGGCGTTCACCAGCCTGGACGCGCTGACCAGGTGGCGGCCTGACGCCCGCCCGGTGGCCATGCCCGCGGCCCGCGCCTGGCAGGCCGGGGCCGAGGAGGCCAGCGCCGTGGTCATCGACGTGGCCGGGCCGGTCCCGGTCACCGTGGAAGGGGCCCGGCTGGCCGCTCTCGCGGCGGGCCGGCCGGCGCCACTGCCACACCAGGACCCGGACGTGCTGGTCGCGCTGCATAGGGCGCTGGGCAGCGAGCCGCTGATCGTGCAGGCCTCGCTGACCACCCCGGACCAGCGGGCCGGCTGGGAACATGGGCCGCGGCCGGAGGACCTCCCCGACCTGGCCGCGCGGAGCAACGCCGACCTGGGCGCGCTGGGCTTGGACCTGCCCGGCACAGGCAACCCAAGCCAGACCGGTGCCGTCCCGGACAGTACCGGCCCGGACACCGCGTCCCGGCACAATGCCAGCCAGAACGGCGCGGGCCATGACAGCGCCGCCCGATATAGCGCAGCCCGGGGCAGCGCCGCCCGGGACAGCGCCGCCCAGGACAGCGCCGACGGGGACAGCGCGGCTGGCGGCAATGCCACCGGGGCCAGCGCCATTGGGGCCAGTGCCAAGGAGGTTGGTACCGCTGGGGCCGATGCCGTCAAAACTAGTGTGGCTGGAACTAGTGCCATCGGGGATGGTGCGGCGGCGGGCGGAGCGGGTTCGGGCAGTGCGGGCCACGACGCGCTTGGCCCAGATGCTGCGGCCCAGGACACGGCAGCCGAGGACACGGCGGCCCAGGACACGGCTGACCTGGCGCTGCAGGTGACGCTGGCTGACGGGTGTGATCCGGCGGCGGCCACGGCGGCGGTGCGCCGGGTGGCGGAGGCCCTGCTCACCGCGACCGGCGGACGGCTGCGCCGGGGGATGGAAATATCAGTCGCGCCACCCCGCCGCGCCGCGCGCCCCCGGTAGTGGCGGGCGGGACGCCGCGCCGCGCGCGCCCGGTGATGGGGGCCGCGCGCGCCGGTGACGGGCGCGGCACGCCGTCGCAGTTGGACGACATGACCCGCGGGTCGCCGCGGGTGGGAGGATCAGGACATGGTGCGCTGGCTGACCGCGGGTGAGTCGCATGGCCGCGCGCTGGTCGCTATCTGCGAGGGGATCCCGGCGGGTGTCGAGGTCACCAGCGCGGACATCGCGGCCGCGCTGGCCCGGCGGCGGGCCGGGTACGGCCGCGGCGCGCGGATGAAGTTCGAGCAGGACGAGGTCGAGATCACCGGCGGGACCCGGCACGGCCGGACGCTGGGCAGCCCGGTGGCCATCCGGGTGGGCAACACCGAGTGGCCCAAGTGGGAGACGGTCATGTCGCCCGACCCGGTGCCCGCCGAGGACCTGGCCGAGCTAGCCCGCAACGCGCCGCTGACCCGGCCCCGGCCCGGCCACGCCGACCTGGCCGGGATGCAGAAGTACGGGCACGATGACGCCCGGCCGGTCCTGGAACGAGCGAGCGCACGCGAGACCGCCGCCCGGGTAGCACTGGGCGAGGTAGCACGGCAGTTCCTGGTACAGGCGTTCGGTATAGAGGTCCTCAGTCACGTGGTGGAGATCGGGGCGGTCACCGCGCCGGCCAGTGCCCAGCCGGAGCCGGGCGATCGGGCGCGGATCGACGCGGACCCGGTGCGCTGCCTGGACAGTAAGGCCAGCCTGGCCATGCAGGAGGAGATCGACGCGGCCCGCAAGGACGGCGATACGCTCGGCGGCGTGGTCGAGGTGCTCGGCTACGGGCTGCCTCCTGGGCTGGGCAGTCACGTGCACTGGGACCGGCGGCTGGACGGGCGGCTGGCCGGCGCGCTGATGAGCATTCAGGCCATCAAGGGCGTCGAGGTGGGCGACGGGTTCACCACCGCGCGCCGCCGTGGCTCGCAGGCGCACGATGAGATCGAGGCCACGGCCGGCGGTGTCCGGCGGCGGACCAACCGGGCAGGCGGGATCGAGGGCGGCATGAGCACCGGCGAGGTGCTCCGGGTACGGGCGGCGATGAAGCCCATCTCCACCGTGCCGCGTGCGCTGGACACGGTGGACACCCGCACCGGGGAGCCGGCCAAGGCCATCAACCAGCGCAGCGACGTGACCGCGGTACCGGCGGCCGGCGTGGTGGCTGAGGCCATGGTCGCGCTGGTGCTGGCCGACGCGGCGGCGGAGAAGTTCGGCGCCGACTCGGTGGCCGAGGCGCGCCGCAACCTGCGTGGCTACCTGGACTCGCTGGTGATCACGTGACCGGCCCGGTGGCGATCATCATCGGCCCGCCGGGCGCGGGCAAGTCCACCGTGGGCGCGCTGCTCGCGGCCAAGCTGGGGGTGCCGTTCACCGACGCGGACAGCGTCATCGCGGAGACCGCGGGCAAGCCGGTCAGCGACATCTTCGTGCAGGACGGCGAGGCGGCGTTCCGCGCCCTGGAGCGAGCCACCGCGGCCCAGCTGATCGGCGGCCAGCCCGGGGTGCTCGCGCTCGGTGGCGGCGCCGTCCTCGACCCGGCCACCCAGAAACTGCTGGATGGACAGCGGGTCATCTATCTGGAGACCGGGTTCCGCACCGTGGTGCACCGGTCGGGTATGGGCGGACCGCATCCGCCGATCCCGGGCAACCCGCGCGGGCGGCTGAAGCAGATGCTCGACGAGCGGCACCCGGTGTACGCCGGGCTGGCCTGGCGCACGGTGGCCACCGACGACCGTGATCCCGAGGACCTGGCCGGGTCCCTCGCGGCCGAGCTTGCGGCGCAGCCGTGACCGCGACTAGGATCCCGGTCCGCGGCGAGCACTCCTACGACGTCGTGGTGGGCACCGGCGTGCTCGGTGAGCTGCCCGCGCTGGTCGGCCCGCAGCCGTCGTCGGTCATGGTGATCGCGCCGAAGGGCCTGGACGAGATCTCCTGGCCGGTCGGCCGTGCGCTGGCCGACGCCGGCTACCAGGTGCACACGGCCGAGGTGCCCGCCGGGGAGGCGGCCAAGGACATCGGCGTGGCCGCGGCGCTGTGGTCCCGCCTGGCGGCCAGCCGGATTACCCGCAGCGACTGCATCGTCGGCGTCGGCGGCGGGGCGGCCACCGACCTGGCCGGGTTCGTCGCCGCCACCTGGCTGCGCGGAGTGCGGCTGGTGCTGGTGCCGACCACGCTGCTGGCCATGACGGACGCCGCGGTCGGCGGCAAGACCGCGGTGGACATCCCGGAGGGGAAGAACCTGGTCGGCGCGTTCCACCCGCCCGCCGGGGTGCTGGCCGACCTGACCGCGCTGGAAACGCTGCCCCAGGCCGAGTACGTGAGCGGGCTGGCCGAGGTGATCAAGGCCGGGTTCATCGCCGACCCGGTGATCCTGGAATTGATCGAGGCCGACCCGGCGGGCGCCCAGGTCCCGCACGGCCAGCACGCCCGGGAGCTGATCGAGCGCGCGGTGCGGATGAAAGCCGAGGTGGTCTCGGCCGATCTGCGCGAGTCCGGGCGGCGGGAGATCCTCAACTACGGGCACACCCTGGGCCACGCCATCGAGCGGGTCGAGGGCTACCAGCTGCGGCACGGCGAGGCAGTGGCCATCGGGATGGTCTACGCGGCCGAGGTGGCCCGGCTGATGGGCCGGCTGGACCAGGTGACGGTGGGCCGGCACCGCCGGGTGCTCAAGGCGGTCGGGCTGCCCACCGGATACCGGCCGGGCATGTGGCGGGAACTGCGGGACGCGATGACCGTAGATAAGAAGGCGCGCGGCGCCCGGCTCCGGATGGTCCTGCTGGACGGCTTGGCCCAGCCGGCCGTGGTCAGCCCGCCGGAAGCGCTGCTGGGCGATGCCTACCGGGAGGTGTGCAGCCAATGAGGCAGGTGCTGGTGCTGAACGGGCCCAACCTGGCCCAGCTGGGCTCCCGCGAGCCGGACGTGTACGGCTCGCAGACGTTCGACGAGCTGGTCGAAACCTGCCGGATGACCGGGCGGACCCTGGACCTGCACGTCGAGGTCAGGCAGACCAACGACGAGGCAGAACTGATCAGCTGGGTGCACGAGGCGGCCTCGGCCCGGCTGCCGGTGGTGCTCAACCCGGCCGCGTTCACGCACTACTCCTACGCGCTGCGCGACGCGCTGGCCATGCGGACCGCGCCGCTGGTCGAGGTGCACCTGAGCAACCCGGCCACCCGGGAGCAGTTCCGGCACACCTCGGTGGTGGCCGGGGTGGCCGACGGCACGATAGCCGGGTTCGGCCTGATGTCCTACCAGCTGGCGCTGCAGGCCATCGCCGAACTCGCGGCGGTGCAGGAGGCGGCCGGCCAGGACACCGTCTCGGACGGCAGCCCGCCATGATCGTGCTGATCGGGTTCATGGGCGCGGGCAAGACCACCGTCGGGCACCTGCTCGCCGAGCGGCTCGGCCTGCCGTTCATGGACACCGACCTGGTCATCGAGCAGCGCACCCGGCGCAGCGTGCGGGATATCTTCGGCACCGACGGCGAGCCCGCGTTCCGCGACCTGGAGCACACGGTGACCGCGGAACTGCTGGCCGGGCCGGACGCGGTGCTCGCGCTGGGCGGCGGCGCGGTGCAGCACCCCGCCACCCGGCAGGCGCTGCACGGCCATCACGTCATCTACCTGGAGGTCGGGTACGCCGAATCGATGCTGCGGGTCGGCCAGGACGCTTACCGCCCGCTGCTGCGCGACCCCGGCCTGGAGGGCATCTTCCGGCGCCGGCTGGCCAGCTACCAGGTGGTGGCCACGCAGACCGTGCCCACCGGCGGGCGGTGCCCCGAAGCGATCTGCCTGGACATCCTGGCCCGGCTCGGCCGGACGCCCGCCGAGCGGCCCTGAGCCCGCCGCGCCGCCGTCCGCTACGCTCAGCAAAACGCCTACCGAACGCCATTCGGTGGTGGCTGTCCCGGGAAGGTCCGCAGTATGCGCATCGGAATGCACCTCAACTACGCCGGCGGCTTCGCCGAGACCGTGACCGAGCTGGCCGACTACGAGAAAGCCGGGCTGGACATCGTGTCCGTGCCCGAGGCGTACAGCTTCGACGCGGTCAGCCAGCTCGGCTTCATCGCCGCCCGGACCGAGCGGCTGGAGATCGCGTCCGGGATCTTCCAGCTGTACTCCCGGACCCCGGCGCTCACCGCGATGACCGCGGCCGGGCTTGACTACGTGTCCGGCGGCCGGTTCACCCTCGGCATCGGGGCGTCCGGGCCGCAGGTGATCGAAGGCTGGCACGGCGTGCCGTACGACGCCCCGGTCGGCCGGACTCGGGAGCTGATCGAGATCTGCCGCATGGTGTGGCGGCGCGAGCGGCTGCAGTACGCCGGGAAGCACTACACGATCCCGCTGCCGCCGGACCAGGGCACCGGGCTGGGCAAGCCGCTCAAGCTGATCAACCACCCGGTGCGCGAGCGGATCCCGATCATGATCGCGGCGCTCGGGCCGAAGAACGTCGCGCTGGCCGCCGAGCTGGCCGAGGGCTGGCAGCCGATCTTCTACTACCCGGAAAAGGCGGCCGTCGCCTGGGCCGAGCCGCTGGCCGCGGGCCGGGCCAAGCGGGATCCGGCGCTCGGCCCGCTGGACGTGATGGCGTCCGTCCCGCTGGCCATCGGCGACGACGTATCCGGGTACCTGGACCTGGCCCGGCCGTTCTTCGCGCTGTACATCGGCGGCATGGGACCGCACCGCGACCACGGGCACAACTTCTACTACGAGCTCGCGGTGCGGTTCGGCTACGCCGACGTAGCGGCCAAGATCCAGGATGCCTACCTGGCGGGCCGGAAGGACGAGGCGGCCGGCCTGGTGCCCGCCGAGCTGCTCGAGGGAACCGCGCTGGTCGGGCCGGAGGGCCTGGTCGCCGAGCGGATCGCGGCGATGCAGGAGTCCGGGGTCAGCACGCTCAACGTCACCCCGCTGGGTGCCACGCACGCCGACCGGGTCCGGCTCATCGAGCAGGTCCGCGAGCTGGCCGGCTGAGGCGCCCCGAACCCGCCGCCCGAACGCCGGCCGCGCCGAACCCCCGCCGCCCGAACCCCCCGCCGCCCGAACGCCGGCCGCCCCGAACGCCCGTGGCGCCCCCCGAGCCGCCCAGTCCCGCGCGGCCAAGTCCTTCCCGACCTCGCCCCCTGAGCCTCACCAGTCACGTTGATCATGGTCGCGACCACTTGGCATGCAGGACGTGCGGTCCGCGGGGCGATTTGCCCGGTTTGGCCGTACCGTGCGCACATGCGAAGTGGCGGTGGGAGGCCGGCTGAGCGGTCAGCCGAGCGGCTGGGCGGTGAATGGGCGGGGCAGTTCGGCGGTGGCGCCTAGTTTGTAGGCGATGATCAGCACTTGCTGCTATCGAGAGTGGGAGGCGGTCGGCAATGGACTCGTTCACCGGAAAGCTCGCGGCGGTGACCGGCGGTGGCTCCGGCATGGGTCGCGAGCTGGTCCGGCAGCTCGCCACGCAGGGGTGCTCGGTCGCGGCGTGCGACATCAACGCGGAGTCGGTCGCGGAGACCGCGGCCCAGGCCCGGGCGGCCGCCGACGACCGCGTCCTGGTTACCAGCCATGCCTGCGACGTCGCGGACGAGGCGCAGGTGCTGCGGTTCCGCGACGAGCTGCTGAAGGCGCACGACACGGATCACGTCGACCTGGTGTTCAGCAACGCGGGCATCGGCGGCGCGGGCAGTTTCGTCTGCGATACCCGGGAGGACTGGGAGCGCACGTTCGCCATTGATTTCTGGGGCGTGTACTACTGCGCCCGCGCGTTCCTGCCGCTGCTCATCGCGAGCGGCGACGGCATCCTGGTCAACACCAGCAGCGTGAGCGGGTTCTGGGCTTCGCTGGGCCCGAGCATGCCGAACTCCGCGTACAGCACGGCCAAGTTCGCCGTGAAGGGCTTGACCGAGGCGCTCATCGAGGACCTGCGGACCAACGCGCCGGAGGTGACCGTGGCCGTGGTCATGCCCGGCCACGTGGGCACCGACATCGTGGCCAACAGCCGCCGGATCCTCGGCCACCCCGGGCCGGAGCAGATGAGCACGGACGAGCTGGAGGAGGCCCGGCCCGTGCTGGTCCGGCTCGGCCTGCCGGTCGAGGACGCGTCCGTCGATGAGCTGCGTCAGGCGGTGGTGAAGCTGGAGTCAGAGTTCAAGGACAAGGCCCCGCTCAGCGCGGCCGCGGCGGCCACCATCATCCTGGACGGGGTGCGCGCCGGGGCGTGGCGGATCCTGGTCGGTGACGACGCTCACGGGGTGGACCGGGCAGTGCGGGCCTATCCCGAGGTCGCTTACGACTACGCCGAGCTGGCCAAGGCGGCCGCCGCGGCCCGGGAGGCGGCCGGGGAGTCCGGGCGGTAGCTGCTACGCCACCTTCATCAACGGCCAACTCCTCAAACGTCCGCCGACCCATGGCGGCATAACAGCATTCCTCGACGCACCGGTGCGGCGGGTAGCCGCGGGCTGCGTTCCGCTGCCGTCGGGCGTCAGCCGGTGAAGGGCGCCAGCAGGTGGCTGAAGTCCCAGGTGTTCTGGGCGATGCCGGAGCAGGTGTTGCTGTCCCGGGTGCCGGGGCAGCCGCCATTGTCCCGCTGGATGGCCCAGATCGACAGCAGGTTCATGCCGTTGGCCTGCGCGAAGCTCAGCATGGTCTGCGCGTCGCTGAGCGAGGTGACCTCGGTCTTCTTCGGGTAGTCGTCGATGCCCGGGAGCAGGGTCATCGCTTCCATCGTCCACAGCTGGGCCGAGCTCAGGGCCGGGAAGATGCTGGCCAGCTGGGTGTGCGTGTTGGTCGCCGCGTTGCTGGCCGCCTGGCCCATGTTCACTGTGCCCTCGCCCGCGATGTAGTAGTCGAACACCATGATGTTGACCGAGGTCACCGTGGCGCCGTTGGTCACGGCGTTCTGCAGCACGGCCTCGCCGTTGGGGTCCAGGCCGTACTGCTCCACCGGGAGGGTGTACTGGATCTGCAGAGGGATGCCGTTCGCCGCCGCCCACTGCTCGGTCAGCGCGATCGCCTTGTTCCGCCGGTCGATGCCCGCGGTGTTGTTCAGCGACTTGGCTTCGACATCCATATCCAGCCGGGTGACGCCGAGCGTCGTGATCACCTGCTCGTAGTCGGCGGCGATCTGGCTGACGTTGGTGCACGAGTCGGCGATCTCCGTGCCGCCCTGGTCAGCGCTGTACCCGCCGAACGACGGGATCACGTCACCGCCCGCCGCACGCAGCGCCGCGATGTCGGACGCGTAGTAACTCAGCGGCTGGGCCGCGTTGCCGTTCCAGTCGAGGGAGCACGAGCTCCTGCCGGCGGACTGGAGGAAGGCCAGCGTGAAGTACTTGACCCCGGACTGCTGGGCGGTCGCGGCGATGCTCGGCGTGTTGGGTGCCAGGTAGGTCTCGTAGTACGGCGCGTAGACGTGTGCGGGCAGCGGCGTGTACGTGGCGGCCGCCGCGCCGGTGAGGCCGGAGCCGGCTGACCAGAACAAGGCGGCGGTCACGGCGAGGCCGGCTGCGAGGCGATGGCGAAGGCTCATCGGGCTTCTCCCCTCGGGATGATGGTCAGGAGGCCGGGATGTCGGTCTTGGCGATGTTCCATCCGGACAGGCTGACCACCGGGGAGGCGCCCTGCAGGTCAGCGGAGTTCCAGGTGACGGTGAGCGTCTGCGACTCACCCGGGAACAGGGTGATGTCGTTGTTCTGCCAGAGCGAAGACTGCAGCTCGTTGTCCCCGGACAGCTCCTGGCCGCCAGCCGTGCCGCGGCGGATGTCCGCGCGGAGCAGGAAGGCCACGGTGGACGATGAGGTGTTGGTGACGGTGACGGTGGTGGCCCGGTCCGCGCCATCCGGCCCGGCCTGGTTGGTGGTGGCGGCGGTGGCCGTGACCGACGACTGCGGCAGGGTCTGCAGCGCCTGCAGGTTGGCGTACTGGGACAGCGTGCCCTGCGGCTGGCCGAGCGTCTTCGACCAGTTGACCACGTCCGGCTGGGTGGACAGCCAGTAGACGTTGCGGTCCACCAGGGTGCCGTTCTGCTTGAGCTGCAGTTCGACGAAGTAGACCTGGGCTGGGCTGCCGGTCGGCACCTTCGGGGTAAGGAGGCTGGTGCGGACCTGCTGGCTGGCCAGCGTGATGCTGCTCGCGGTCTGGTCGTCCAGCACGGTGCCGGCCAGGTTGTACACCTTGGCTTCCACGGACAGCCCGGACTGGCTGGTGTTGCTCAGGTTGTCCAGCGTGACCGTGCCGTTGTCCAGCGCGTACAGCGCGTGCAGGCTGCGGTTCGCCTCCTGGGCGCCGAAGTAGCTGCCGGCCTGGTCGCCGTCGAAGTTGTACAGGTTCCACAGCATGCTCGGCCAGCCCTTGTTCATCTGCCAGTAGATGGTCCCGGTGGCTGGCAGCGGGGTGGCGTTGGCGTGGTCGATGAACGCCTCGAACTGGGCCCGGGTGTTCTCGTAGTCCTGGGCCTGCGCTTCTTCCACGTACTGGGCCAGGCTGGACCAGGTGCCGTACCGGCTGCTCAGCGCGGTATCGAAGTTGCACAGCGTGCCGAACGAGTAGCCGGTCTTGCAGCGCGGCTCGTAGTTGAGGTGGTACTGGTTGGCCTTGGTGTTCTGCCACAGGTTCGACAGGTCGCTGGCCGACATGAACCGGTTGAGCGAGTCGAGGGTGGGCACCGTGTCCCCGGCGCTTTCCTCGCTGTCATAGCCCCAGGCCCCGCCCGCATTGGTCACCGTCGTGTCCGTGCCTAGGTGGGTGGTGTCGTACCAGTAGTCCGGCGGCACCCAGTCGTATGGGCCCTCCTTCTCCCCGGAGGCGCCGAGTGTCGTGGTCGACTTGTACTCGGCCGAGGCGATCAGCGGGGTCTGCGGGTAGAAGTCCGCCTGGGTGAACCCGGTGATCGACACGGATTCCTGCTGGCTGCTCGGCTGGTTGTCGCTCCACTGGAAGCTGAACACGCTCGGGTGGTTGCGCAGGTTGGTCCCGATGGCCTGGGCCGAGTTC
This sequence comes from Streptosporangiaceae bacterium, assembly GCA_036497945.1. GTDB lineage: Bacteria > Actinomycetota > Actinomycetes > Streptosporangiales > Streptosporangiaceae > RYN-230. The sequence continues at coordinate 12,115 of DASXIN010000082.1, forward strand.
TGCAGGATGCTCTGCTGCGCCGCGGTCAGGCTGCC
>DASXIN010000083.1:0-13966 GCA_036497945.1 Streptosporangiaceae bacterium
GCCGATCGACTCGGCGATGGGCACCCGCGGGTCCGGGCGGTGGAGCTGGTACAGCGGGATCTGCTCCAGCTTGAGCCGGCGCAGGCTGCCTTCGCACGCCGCGCGGAGGTGCTCTGGGCGCCCGTCCGCGTTCCATTGCCCCGGGCCCGGCCGGACCAGGCCGCCCTTGGTCGCGATGACCAGCTCGTCCGGATAGGGATACAGGGTTTCCGCGATGATGATTTCGCTGACATCTTGGCCGTAGGAGTCGGCCGTGTCAATAAAATTCACGCCCAGCTCAACGCCCTTGCGGAGGGCTGCCTTCGCCTGCTCGCGGTTGGTGGGCTCACCCCAGATGCCCGGGCCGGTGATCCGCATTGCGCCGAAGCCCATCCGGTTGACGGTCAGGTCGCCGCCGATGTCGATGGTCCCGGCCGCCTCGGCCGTCGGTTGGCTCGTCATGAAAACCTCCTCGCACGGGGGTCCCAGCTTTTCAGTTCGGGTCGGGCGGCGCGCAGCGGGGTGGGGATATTGGCGCGGGCTGGGGAACCGGCATGAGCGATGCCTACACAGGGTAAAGCTACAATGCTCAGAGTAATCGTCTTCGACCCGTGCTGAGGGCGGTTGTCGAAGCGCTTCACCACAGGCGCTGATCATCGCAGCCGCTGGCCACTTGGACGGTGGGTTAGCGGTCCGGGCCGCGAGTGCCGGCCAGCCCGGTGCTGGCCAGCCCGGTGCTGGCCAGCCCGGTGCTGATCCGTGCCGTGCTGGCCCTCACGGTCAGCCGCGGCGGGAGCAGGGTGGCTCGCGGTACCGGCTCCCCAGCCAGCTTGGCCATCAGCAGCCCGACCGCCCGGGCGCCCACCTCGTCCGCCGGGATGGCGATCGAGGTGAGCGGGGGCGTGGCCTGTTCGGCCAGGTCGTCCGGGCAGATGGCGAGGACGGCCAGGTCGTCGCCGATCCGCCGGCCAGCGGCCCGCAGGCTGTCCAGCAGTGCGCCGAGAGCGGACTCGTTATGTACCAGCACGCCGTCCAGCCCGGGCCGCTGCTGCAGGAGCTTGCGCACGGTGGCCCGGACCGCACCGGGCGCCGGATCGCACGGCCAGGTGACCGGGCGCAGGCCGCGGCCCCGGGCGGCCCGCTCGAAGCCGGCCTGGGTGCGCTGGGCGAAGCTGGTACCCCGCTGGTACACCTCGGGCGGCGCGCCGATCAGCGCCACCTCCTGGCAGCCCACCTCGGCCAGGTGCTCGGCCGAGGCCTTCCCGGCCGCCTCGAAATCGAGGTCGATACAGGTCAGGTCGGCCGAGTCGGCGGGGAACCCGATCAGCACCGCGGGCCGCCGCAGCGAGCGGAGCACCGGCAGCCTGGTGTCCCGGGTCTCCACGTCCATCACGATGATCGCGTCCACCAGGGCGCTGCCGGACACCCGCCGCAGGCCCTCGACCCCCTCGTCCTGGGTGAGCAGCAGCACGTCGTGATCGTGGCCGCGCGCCGTCGTTACCACCGAGACCACGATCTGCATCAGCACCGGCACGTAGATCCCGGACCGGAGCGGGACGACGAGCGCGATCACGTTGGACCGGCTGCTGGCCAGCGCCCGGGCGCCGGCGTGCGGGCGGTAGCCGAGAGTGGCGATGCTGGCCAGCACGCGGCGCCGGGTCTGCTCCGAGATCGATCGCTTGCCGCTGAGCACATAGGAGACCGTGCTCGGCGAGACATCCGCGTGCCGTGCCACGTCAGAGATCTTGACCAAGGCCACGTCCGAGGATTCGAAGCGCTTCGATGACCAGGATGTTAAACCCGCACGCCGCCCGGCACAACCCGGGCCGAGCGGGCTGGTGCCGGTCACCCGGTGGTGGCCCGCGGCCCGGCCCATCCCACACCCGGCCTGGCCGTGCTGGCCGGAGTAGCGCGCAAGCCGTGCCCAGGGCTCAGCCCCGGGCCAGTTCCTCCAGCCGGCTGTGCAGCCGCGGCACATAGTGCTCGGACTCCGGTTTCATCAGCACGCTGCGCAGGATGCGGGCCCCGGCCGCGTCCCGGCGCACCGCCGGATGACGGGCCGCCAGCGCCGCCGCATCGGCCCGCAGCGTGCTGACGAAGACCGGATCCGGGCCGGTCATCCCGGCCTGCAGGATGCGTGCCGATGCCTGGTCGATGCGCTGCAGCGTGGCCGGCTCGGTGACCGGGAAATAGCTCACGATGTCCAGCTCGGGCGGCTGGTAGAGATCCAGCACGGCCGATTCGCGGAGCAGCGCCGCCCAGTCCAGCGCGGCCCGCCGCCCGGCCGCCAGCACCTGGCCGAGCCCGTCCCGGGTGGGCGGCAGCAGCCGGAAGGTGAGCCAAAGCGCCGCGGCGGACGCCCCGGCCCGGGAACACTCCAGGCTGATCTCGCCCAGGTGCAGCTCGTCGGAGGTGAAGTAGGTGTATGGCGAGTCGTGCAGGTAGAACCGCCCCACACTGGGGTCGCGGAACAGCACCGCGCCGCAGCCGTAGGGCTGCAGGCCATGTTTGTGCGGGTCGACCACCACCGAATCGCACTCGGCGATGGCCCGCCACTGCGCCGCGGGCAGCCCGGCCCGGCCGCCGGCCCCGGCCAGCAGGGTGAAGAAACCGCCGTAGGCCGCGTCCACGTGCAGCCGCACGTCGTACCGCTCCCGCAGCGAAAGCGCCTCGTCGATCGGGTCCACCGCGCCCAGCCCGGTGCTGCCCGCGGTGAGCACCACGGTGCCGGCCCGGCCGGTGCGCAGCAGTTCCTCCAACGCAGCCAGGTCGATCCGGCCCCGGGCATCGGTGCGCACCGGGTGTCCCTCGATGCCCAGCAGATGGCACATCCGGCCGTGCGTGTAGTGCGCGTCGGCGCTGAACGCGACGCCCCGCCCCGGATGCAGTTCCCGGGCCACGAACAGCGCCTCCAGGTTGGCGATGGTGCCGCTCGTGGTCAGGTGGCCCAGGTGGCTGTCCAGCCCGAACATGGTGGCCAGCTGCGCGGTCACCTCCCGTTCCATCCGCGCGGTCGCCGGGCCGCCGTCGAGCGCGTGGTTGTTCGGGTTGATCAGCATCGCCGTCAGGTAGCCAGCCACCGCGGCTGGGTGCGGCGGCTTGAGCATCTGGCCCGCGTACCGGGGATGGAAGAACGGGTAGTTGTCGGTCAGCTGCTTGGTGAGCTCGCCGAACGCCGCCGCGAACCGCTCGTCGCTGACCTGCAGCGACGGATGCTTCTGGTACGGGCCGAAGCCGTCCGACCAGTCATCGATGGCGCGTACTGCCTGGCCGACCCAGTGACTTAGATCCACGGTCGACAGCGTAGGGGTGGCCGCCCGGGGTTGATCAGGGCCGGCATGAGTGCCTGCTGGCAGGCACCGCGGCCACTGCCCGGGCCCGGCGGCGCAGCCGGGCCAGCACCTCGGCCCCGTCCGGCCCGTCGAACCACCGGGCGTGCCCGAGCAGGTAGCCGTCGTAGGCCAGGCTGGCGTTCCCGGGGGAGTGCACCACGTCGTGAAAATATTCGACTTCGGCCAGCGCGTACCCGACGTGCACCACCGGGAAGACCTCGGCCATCGCGGCCGCCTCGGCCGGGCTGAGCGGCCGGACCGCCTGGTAGCCGTCGAGCAGCGCGTCGATACTGTCCAGGTCCGCCTCGGCCCGCCCGGACCCGGCCAGGTCGAGCCAGCTGACCGTGCTCCGTTCCAGCGCGATGGCCAGGTCGTGTACGGCCAGGGTCCGGTTGGCCAGCCCGAAGTCGAAGACGCCGGCCACGTCCGCCATGCTGGCGGCCGAGGTCCAGGTCAGGTTGGACGGATGCCAGTCGCCGTGGCCCCACTGCCGGGGCAGCCCGGTGAGCAGCGGGGCGGCCCGCCGGATCGCGGGCAGCACGTGCCGGGCCAGGTCGTCAGGCCAGTTCCGGGCGGCCAGGTAACCGGCCAGGCCGGGGCGCTGGCCGAGCAGCCGGCTCAGCGCGGCCACCGGATCCGCGGCGAGCACCAGGTCGCACCCGCTGAGCAGCACCCCGGGTGGCCGGGCCGGGCCGGGGAAACCCGCCGCCGCCCGGTGCAGCCGGGCCAGCGCGCCGCCCGCCGCCCGGGCGTGGCCCAGGCTGGCGAACGGTGACCAGGACACCGCGTCCCGGTACAGGTCGAGCCCGCCGGCCAGCTCGTGCACCTCGTAGACGGAATCTCCGCGCTGGGTGGTGGTCGCCCCGGTCGCGGTGCGCAGTACGGCCGGGGCCGGGATGCCGCGGTCGCGCAGCCAGCCGATGAAACGGTGCTCAGCGGCCAGCTGCCCGGCGGTGCGGACCCGCACGTGGTGCCGCTTGACGAAGACGGCGCCGCCGGGCCAGCGGGCCAGGCCCGCCGCCGACCACGGCCGCGGGCTGGTCCACGTGACGGTTGCCGTGGCGTCCACGGCCGGGTAGCTGGCCAGCACGGTGCGCGCTTCCGCGCTGCTGAGCGGAGGCCAGTCCGGCGCGACGAGCTCCGTGCCCATGCCGTGCACCAGGCCGGGCAGGGCGGCACCCCCGGTCACGGCGCCGCCGCGCTGGCCGCGTCGGCCGCGTCGGCCGCGTCGGGCGTGCCCCGGTGCCGGGCCAGCAGCCGCCCGGTCCCGCCGACCAGCAGCGTGACCAGCGCGGCGGCCAGGAAGGACAGGATCGACGCGGACATCCAGCTTTCCGCGGTGAAGCCGAGGTGCCGGCCGATCCAGCCCCACATGGCCACCCACCACCCGATGTACCCCGGGTTGATCAGTTGGTACATGACGAAGCCGACCGCCCAGGGCAGCAGCATCAGCCAGCGGGATGGCGCCTGACCGGACAAGTCCCAGCGGCCTCGGCGCAGCACGAAGAAGTCCACCACGAGCACCGCGAACATGGGCACGAACACCGAGCCGAGCAGCACTAGGAAGTTCTCGTAGTCGGCGATGTTGAGCAGCAGCGCGCCCGCGGTGCATGCGGCGGCGATGACGCTGGCCAGCACCCGCCGGTCCCACAGCGGGCGCAGGTTCTGGGTGGACACCGCGGTCGAGTACACGTTGGCGAACGACTGGTCCAGCTCGCGGGCGGCCAGGATGGCGAAGCCGATCGCGCCGGCCGGCAGCGCGATGAACGCGCCGTAGATGTCGCCCGGGTTGCGCGCCACGGTGACCAGCGCGAGCAGCCCGATGACGTAGCAGAGCACCTGGGTGACGCTGTAGCCGACCAGCGTGCCGGCGAACGCCGCCCGCTGCGACCGGGAGTGCCGGGTGTAGTCGGCGGCCAGCGGCGCGAACGAGATGGCCACGGCCACCACCGTGTCGGTGGCCGCCCAGTACCCCGACCAGGTGCCATGGCTGAACGCGGGCAGCGGGTGCCGGAGCAGCTGGATGAGCAGGTAGCCCAGTACCACGATGACCGCGCTGGTCACGTAGCGGCGCAGGATGCGGATGGCGCCGAGCGGGCGGACCGCGAGCAGCCCGGTGGCCGCCCCGGCCAGCAGCACATACCCCCAGCGGGGCAGCGCGGGCGCCACGGTGTGCGCCGCGGTCGCGATGGTGACCAGCTCGAAGATGCCCCAGCCCAGGCACTGCAGGATGTTCAGCGCGGTCGGCAGGTAGGACAGTTCGGCACCGAACAGGCCGCGGAGTAGCACCATGGCGGGCGCGCCAGTGCGGGTGCCAGGCAGCCCGGACAGCGCGACCGCGGTGGTGCCGAGCAGCGTCCCGACCACGATCGCGCACAGGCCGGCCGCCAGGGACAGCTCCGGCGTGCCGCTGCCGCCCGGCTGCAGCACGAAGATCGCGCCGGTGAAGCCGAGCAGGCTGACCCCGAGATTGCCCCACAGGCCGAGCTGGTCTATCAGGCTGAGCGCCTGGGGGACTGGTTCGGCCAGGGTGCGGCCTACTTCGGCATGCTTGTCGCCGGGGACGGTGCGGAAACTGCCCGGTGCCGACCTGGTCGATGCGGTCGTAGCCACGGCATCCTCCCTACGCCGGCATTACCCGGTCAGGTTCAGACGGTCGGTGGCGCGCAGCCGGTGGCCAGCCACCCTCTCAGCCCGGTCAGCCCGAGCTCCCGTGTTGTTCGGCCCGATGTTACCTGCTCTTAGCCGGGCGGCCGACCCAGCTCAGCTCAGCTCAGTCCAGGCCGTCGCCGTGCTCGAGGATCTCCGCCGCGCCGCGCAACACACAGCGCAGCGGGTCGTCTACCACCAGCACCGGGATGTCGGTGGCCGCCTCGATCCGGTTGGCTAGCCCGGGCAGCAGGGCCCCGCCACCGGCCAGCCTGACCTTGCCCCGCACCACGTCCTCGGCCAGGTTCGGCGGGATGTCGGACAACATCTCCTGCACACAGTCCACGATCGCGATGACGATGTGCTCCAGCGCCCGGGCGACCAGGCGGCCAGGCACGTGCTCGACGCGCGGGGTGCGGCGCGCGGCGTCCACCCCGACCGCTTCCATCCACCCGGTGCCGTCCTCGGCGAGGCCGAGGGTGGTCTTCAGGCTCCGCGCCGCGTTGCGGCCGAGCAGCAGCCCGAGTTCAGCCTTGACCGCGGCCACGATTGCGTCGTCCATCGCGTTGCCGCCCATCCGCAGCGACTCGGCCCGGACGATCTGGCCGCCCGCCACCACCGCCGCCTCGGTGGTCCCGCCGCCGACGTCCACGATGAAGACGCCGGACCCTTCGGCCAGGTCGAACCCGGCGCCCGCAGCGGCGGCCACCGGCTCGTCCACCAGCTGGACGGTGCACCGCGGCCGCACCGCGCTGAGCGCGGCGATCAGCGAGCGTCGTTCCACCCAGGTGGCGCCGCCGGGCACGCAGATCACCGCCGCGGTGCGGAACAGCCCGCGGCGTACCTTGGCCCGTCGCAAAAAGCCCTGCAGCATGGCCGAAGCCGCCTGCAGATCGGCCACCACCCCGTTGCGCAGTGGATGGACTACCTCGACGTTCTGCGGCTCCTTGCCGGCCAGCGCGTCCGCGGCCTGGCCGACCGCCGCGACGTGCCCGGTGGCCCGGTCAATCGCAATGGCCGAGGGCTCATCGATGATGAGCCCTCGGCCGGCCACGCTGACCAGCGTGTTGACCGTGCCTAGGTCGATCGCTACCCCAGACCGCAACCGCATGGCTCCGCCCCTGCCCCGAAAAGCCGGAAAATATCGTCAGTTTCCCCCAGTATTGTGGCCCCTCCCCACCTGCGGGTGAGACGGGAGGCGACTCGCTGGGTTCAGGCGTGCCGGAAACCCCAGTTCAGGATCCTGGTGGCATCGCTGAAGCCGGCTGTGTCCACGGTGCGTGAGCTGTGCAGCACCACGCCGATCAGCAGCACACCCCCGCGCTGGGCGGCGAACAGCAGGCAGTACCCGGCGGCCAGCGTGTTGCCGGTCTTGATGCCGATAGCGCCCGGGTAGCTGTGCAGCAGCGTGTTGGTGTTCCGCCACCGGTAGCCGTGGTGCCGTGCGTTCCCAGTCAGCTGGTAGCTGCGCTGGTCCACGATCGAGCGGAAGGCCCCGTACTTCATCGCCGCCACCCCGAGCTTGATCAGGTCGGCGGGTGTCGAGTAGGTGGTGTACTCGGTGGGCCAGGGCAGCCCGTCGAAGTTGGCGAAGTGGGTGTGCGCCATGCCGAGCGCCGCCGCCTCGGTGTTCATCTTCGCGATGAACGCATTCAGCCCTGATCCGTAGGCTTTGGCCAGTGTGTAGGCAGCGTCGGCGCCGGACGGCAGCAGCAGGCCCTCGAGCAGTTCCCGCGCGGTCAGCCAGTCACCCGGGTGCAGCCCGGCGTTGCTGGCGTCGTACTTCTTGACGTACCCGACCACCGCGGCGGGCACCTTGATCCGCCGGCTCAGGTTGCCGGCCTGCAGCACCAGCAACGCGGTCATCACCTTGGTGATGCTGGCCATCGGCCGCTCGGTGCTCAGCTTGCGGCTCCACAGCATGGCGCCCGTGCTCGCGTCTTCCAGCGCGGCGCCCTTGGCCAGCACGCCACCCGGATAGTTGGTCGCCGCGTCGGCTGGTGCCGCCGCGGTCAGTGAGGCCAGCGCCAGACCCAGGGTCGCGGCCAGGGCGCTCAGGCGGGCAGGCAGGCGCATGACACTCCCGTCGCTCGGTGACAACCACCGGCAGCCTGCCAGCAACCCCCCGGCAGCGGCAAGCCCCGCGCCAAGGCCCGCGCCGGCTGGTTAGCGCCGGGCGGCGTGCCGGGTGCGGTAAGCGGCCACGTTGGTCCGGTTCGCGCAGGCCGTGCTGCAGAACCGGCGGGACCGGTTCTTGGACAGGTCCACGTGCACGCTGCTGCAGTCAGCCGCGGCGCACCAGCGCAACCGGTCCAGTTGCTTGGTCCGGATCACGTCGGTGAACGCCATCGCCGCCTCCACCGCCATCCGGTCAGCCAGCGGAGCGTCCGGCGGCGTGGCGTGCAAGTGATAGTCCCAGCTGTCGTGCTTGACCAGCTGGGGTAGCGCGTTGGCCTCCCGGAGCAGCGCGTTGACCAGCTCGACCGCGCCGTCTTCGGGCAGCTCCCAGAGCCGGGCCAGCCGGAGCCGCAGCCGTCGGACCGCATCGAGTTCGGCCTGGTCATGCGCGCGTGAGCCGGTCCACCGACAGTCGGTGACGAACCGGTCCAGGGCGGCCAGGTCGGCCAGCTCCTCACCGCCCTGGCCGGTGTTGACCAGTGCGGCGGCAGAGGTCAGCGCCACCTCGGTGTCATGGGCAAAAAGCACCTTGACTCCTTTCGGGCCTGACGGCTACCGTCACAAGCATAAGACGTTTTTACCACTTACCAACCCCGGCTGGAGTGCCCTCAGTGACCATCATCGGACGCCGCGACACCGGATCGGGTGCTGGCCTCGCCCTCGCCCTGCTGTCCGCCGCCACGTTCGGCACGTCGGGCACGTTCGGCTCGGCTCTGATCCAGGGCGGCTGGAGCCCGGCCGCCGCGGTGACCGCCCGGATCAGCCTGTCCGCGCTGATCCTGACCGTCCCCGCGGTCCTGCAGTTGCGCGGCCGGTGGGCGCTGCTGCGCCGGGACGCGGCCCCGGTGGCCGCGTTCGGCCTGATCGCGGTGGCCGGCTGCCAGCTGTTCTACTTCAACGCGATCCAGCGGCTGCCAGTCGGGGTGGCGCTGCTGCTCGAGTACCTCGGCGTGCTGCTGGTGGTCGGCTGGCTGTGGCTGCGGCATGGGCAGCGGCCCCGGCGGCGCACCGTGGCCGGGACCGCGGCCGCACTGGCCGGGCTGGCCCTGGTGCTCGGCGTGACCGGGCACGTCCGGATCGACCCGGTGGGCGTGCTGTGGGGCCTGCTGGCCGCCGTCGGCCTGGCCATCTACTTCCTCCTCTCGGCCGCCACCGGCCAGTCCGCCCGCACCAGCCGCACCAGCTCCGCCAGCCGGGCCCCAGCGGAGCCGCTGCCGCCGATCGCGATGACCTGGGCCGCCATGTGCACCGGGAGTGCGGCCCTGGGCCTGCTCGGCTGGGCCGGCCTGGTGCCGCTGACCGTCCGCACCGGCCAGGTGACCGTGCTCGGCCATCCGGTCAGCTGGGTGCTGCCGGTGGCCGGGCTGGCCCTGATCTCCTCGGCGGTCCCGTATGTGGCCGGCATCGGCGCCGCCCGCCGTCTCGGTGCCAAGCTCGCCTCGTTCGCTGGCCTGGCCGAGGTACTGTTCGCCATCCTGTTCGCCTGGCTGCTGCTCGGCCAGCTGCCCACCGCCATGCAGATCCTGGGCGGCGTGTTCATCCTGGCCGGGGTGGCCCTGGTCCGGCTGGACGAGCTGGGTGCAGCGCAGCCTGCCGGGTCCGGCGAGGGCCAGATCGACGGTGGCGAGCCGGTCTGGGTCAGCCAGCCGCCCGGGCCTCAGTCCAGGCCGTCGCGGTCCGCCCAGTCCAGCAGCGTGTCCAGCGAGTAGGCCACGTCGTCGATGCCCGCGTGAAGGTCGCCCAGCTCGGCGAAGCGCCCCGGCACGGTGGCGATGGTGCACTCCCGGGGCTGCACCGAGTCCACCTCGTCCCACCGGATCGGGGTGGACACGGTGCCCTCCGGCACCCCGCGCACCGAGTACGCGCTGGCGATGGTGTGGTCGCGGGCGTTCTGGTTGTAGTCCACGAACAGCTTGGCCGGGTCCCGGTCCTTCCGCCACCACACCGTGGTCACCTCGCCGGGCGCCCGCCGCTCCACCTCCCGGGCGAACGCGTGCGCGGCCCGGCGCACCTCGCCGAACCCCCAGCGCGGCTCGATCCGCACGTACACATGCAGCCCGTTCCCGCCGGAGGTCTTCGGCCACCCGGTCATGCCCAGCTCGTCCAGCACCTCGTGCACGATGTGCGCCACCCGGCGGACCACCGAGAACGCGCAGTCCGGCATCGGGTCCAGGTCGATCCGCCATTCATCCGGCCGCTCGGTGTCGGGCCGCCGCGAGTTCCACGGGTGGAATTCCACGGTGGACATCTGCACCGCCCACAGCACGCTGGCCAGCTCGGTCACGCACAGCTCGTCGGCGTGCCGGCCGTACCGCGGGAAGCTGACCCGGACCGTCTGCAGCCAGTCCGGCGCGCCCGCGGGCACCCGCTTCTGGTGCACCTTCTCGCCGCTCACCCCGGCCGGGAACCGGTGCAGCATGCACGGCCGCTCGCGCAGCGCGCGGACGATGCCGTCGCCCACCGACAGGTAGTAGCGGGCCAGGTCGAGCTTGGTCTCACCGCGCGCCGGGAAGTACACCCGGCCCGGGTTGCTGATCCGCACCGTCCGCCCGCCGGCCTGCAGCTCCGCCGCGTCCCCCGCCATACCGAGACCATAGACCGCGGCCCGCCCGGGCGGCCCGGGTGACGTGCTGGCGAACCTTTTCCGCGAGCACGCGTAACACGGCCTGCCCGGCCGGCGCTTCTCATGACTGGAGCCTCTTCTCTGGGGCCCGGGCTGTCCCCCGCAGCCCGCGGCCCCCTCTGGCGCCGGGGTTGGGTGAAAGCGGGACCGGCCGGCTGGGGTGGAGGTGGGAGGTAGGTGCCGGGGACCGTGGGCTCGTTCCCAGCCCACGGTCCCCGGCGTGCCCGGGCGATGCCGCGGCTGGCGGGCGGACTCATAGACTCCGTCGCGATGCAGCGGGGAGGCCTGCCGATGACGACACCGAATGACGACGTGGCCGCCCAGCTGGCGCAACGCCCGGACCTGCTGGCCGACGCAGCCCAGCGGGCGCTGCGCTACCTGGCCGGGCTGGACAGCCGCCCGGTGGCCCCGGCCGCCGCAGCGCTGGCCGGCCTGGACCGGCTCGACTTCCCGCTGCCCGGACCCGGGCGGCCTGGGAAAGACGTGCTCGCGCTGCTCGACGAGGCCGCCTCGCCGGCCACCGTGGCCAGCGGCGGACCGCGCTACTTCGGCTTCGTGATCGGCGGCGCGCTGCCCGCCGCGCAGGCCGCCGCCTGGCTGACCGCGGCCTGGGACCAGAACGCGGCGCTCACCGTCATGTCGCCGGCCGCCGCGCGGCTGGACGCGGTAGCGCTCCGTTGGGTGACCGAACTGCTCGGCCTGCCCCCGGGCACCGGCGGCGGGTTCGTCACCGGCGCCAGCATGGCCAACGCCACCTGCCTGGCCGCGGCCCGGGACGCGGTGCTCAGCCGGCACGGCTGGGATGCGGCGGCCCAGGGCCTGGTCGGCGCGCCCCCGGTCACGGTGCTGGTCGGCGAGCAAGTGCACACCACCGTGCGCAAGGCGCTCGGCCTGATCGGCCTCGGCCGGGACCGCGCGATCGTGCTCGCCACCGATTCCCAGGGCCGCATCGTTCCCCACTCCCTCCCCATACTCAACGCCGGCCCGGCGCTGGTCTGCCTGCAGGCGGGCAACGTGAACAGCGGGGCCAGCGACCCCTTCGGGGACCTCATCCCGTGGGCTCATGAGCAGGGTGCGTGGGTACACGTGGACGGCGCGTTCGGGCTGTGGGCGGCGGCCGACCCAGGCCGCGCGGACCAGGTGGCCGGGGTGGCCGCGGCTGACTCCTGGGCCACCGACGCGCACAAGTGGCTGAACACCACCTACGACTGCGGGATCGCCCTGGTCCGTGACCCGGCCGCGCTGCGCGCGGCCATGCAGGCCACCGCGGCCTACCTGCCCGCCGCCGAGCACCGGGAGGCGATGAACCTGACCCCGCAGTCCTCGCAGCGGGCCCGCGGCGCGGAGGTGTGGGCCGTGCTGGCCTCGCTCGGCCGGGACGGGGTGGCTGGGCTGGTCGAGCGGACCTGCCGGCTGGCCCGCCGGTTCGCCGACGGCCTGCGCGTGGCCGGCTACCAGGTGCTCAACGACGTGGTGCTCAACCAGGTCCTGGTGGACTTCGGCGGCCCGGACCGGACCGCGGCGGTGGTGGCCGCGGTGCAGCGGGACGGGACCTGCTGGTGCGGGCCGACCAGCTGGCAGGGCCGCCCGGCCATGCGGATCAGCGTCAGCGCCTGGAACACTACCGCGGCCGACATCGACCGCAGCCTGGCCGCCGTGCTGGGCTGCGCCAGCCGGGACTGACCGGTTCTACCCGGCCGGGGCTACCCGCCCGCCGTGCCCAGGCTCACGACCAGGTTGATGGCTGCGGCCAGGATGATCGAGCCGAACAGGTAGGACAGCAGCGCGTGTTGCAGGGCCGTCGAGCGCACGGCTGAGTTCCGCAGGTTGGTGTCCGAGACCTGGTACGTCATCCCGAGGGTCAGCGCCAGGTAAGCGAAATCCCGGTAGCCGGGCGGCTCGGCCTGGTTGAAGTCGATGCCACCGGCTGGCTCGGCGTAGTACAGGCGTGCGTAGCGCAGCATGAAGATCGTGTGCACGCTGAACCAGGACACGGCCACGCTGACCAGGGCCAGCAAGGCCAGCATGGCCCGGCTTAGCCCGCCCTCCTGATGGGCATAGACGAGCAGCAGTCCCACGGCGCCCAGGCTGGCCACCGAAGCGCCCAGCACGATCACCTCCCGGAGGGCCCGGTTGGGATCCTCGCCGGTGGCGTGGGCCGCCGTCTGCCCGGGCGGCAGCGGCCAGATCTCCACCCAGGTCCAGGTGCAGAAGACCGCCGCGCCGGCCACCCAGCCCAGGCTCGGTGCATAACGCCAATTGCCCAGGAAGACCGTCACCAGCGTCGCGATGATGCCCGTCCCCGCCGATACGACCATCCGCGCGGTCATGACGGGGTGCCTGGAGGTGGTCGTGTTCACGCTGTGCGGCCCTGCTCAGGTCAGCCCGTAGCTGCGGTGCACTTCGAACTCGTAGATGAGGCGGCTCTCCTCGGTCATGGTACGCAGGAAGGCTGCCTCGTCGAGTTCGGCACCGTACCAGCTCAGCGGCCCGCGGGGGCGGTTCTGCATCACCCGGAACAGGTTCAGGTTCAGGGCCGGCGCGTCTGGGCCATCCAGGATGGTGACGGTGGTCTCCAGCGTGAGCCAGGCGAAACCGGAGTCGAACACGAACAGGGTGCAGCGCGGATCGCGGCGCAGGCGGCGGGTGCGGACCCGGTCCCGGGTACCGCTGCTGCACAGTTTGCCGTCGACCAGCGCGACGCCCACCCGGACCGCCTTGGGCAGGCTGCCGTCGCCGATCGTGATCATCGCCGCGGAGTGGTGCGTGTCCAGGAACGTGAACTGTGCCTCGCTGAGGGCCATGGTAGGGAGCATAGGCCGCAGTCAGCCGGCGGGCCGGGCTGACATGCGGAACGTGCCGGTGCAGTGTGCGGGCGGGTGGCGGCTCGGCGAACTGGGCGAGTAACGCCCAGGCCAGTCCCGGATGCCCGGCGGGAGGGTGGTGGTGCGCAGGTGGTGGGTGCGCCGCCAGGGACTCGAACCCCGAACCCGCAGATTAAGAGTCTGCTGCTCTGCCAGTTGAGCTAGCGGCGCATCGTGCCGGGCCATGCTATGACGTGCCGGGCTGTACAGCAAACCGGGAGAGGCGGTGCCGCGTGGTGCCGCGCGCCACCGGCCCGTGCCGCGACATCCGAGCAAACATGCGTCCCCGGCACGGCACAATTCCCAGCTACGTTCACCGGATTGGGGTGAGGTGTCAGGGG
>DASXIN010000084.1:0-16155 GCA_036497945.1 Streptosporangiaceae bacterium
TGGGGCTGGTGGCGGTGGTGGTGCCGTCGGCGTTCAGGGTCAGGGTCCAGCCCCATTGGTGCACGGCGATGAGGTGGTGGAAGGCGCAGAGCAGGACCAGGTTGGTGAGCGTGGTTTTGCCGCCTTTGGCTTTCGGGCGGAGGTGGTGGACCTGGCTGGCACTGAACGCGCCCAGCATCCGGGCGTGCGCCGCCGTGTAGGCCGACTCGGCCCGGGCCAGCTCCCGCAAGCACCCCGCCTGCACCACGCCGGGCAGATCCCCCACCGCCACCTGGTTGAGGAAGGCCAGGCCGGACTGCACGGCAGCCAGCGCCTCACCCACGGTAGACGGCTGCTCAGTACACACCTGGCCCCACCTCCTCGGCCTATCTCGAAACTATGTTCGACTCTATGGATACCCACCGACAGTTTCCGCTTTGTGGTATGACGACCACCGTGGAAGAACTCATGAAGAGCGCGGTAGACGCGCGACGGGTGGCGCAGAACGCAATCAGGGTGGCGGTCCGGGAAGCCCGCGCCGCGGAGTGGTCCTGGGACCGGATCTCGTCCGCCTTGGGCGGGTCACCGAACGGGGAGACGCTGCGGCGCAACTTCGGCGGCGGTGAGTAACCGGTTGGGTACGGTACGCCGGGTGCAGCCGGATGACTGGGCCATGCTGCGCGACGTCCGGCTGGCCGCGCTGGCCGACGCGCCGGACGCGTTCGGCTCGACGCTGACCAGGGAAGCCGGCCAGCCAGAAGGCCAGTGGCGGGCGCGGATCAGCGCCCGGCCGTGGTTCCTGGGCTTCCGGGGTGGCCAGCCCGCCGGCCTGATCGCGGCCTTCCCGCAGTCGCCGCTGCCCGGCCAGGAGCCGACCTGGCACCTGGTGTCCATGTGGGTCAGCCCGGACGCCCGCGGCGCTGGACTGGCCGACTCGCTGGTCGGCGCGGTCACCGCGCACGCCAGGTCGGCGGGAGCGGCCCGGGTGACGCTGTGGGTCGCGGTCGGCAATGACCGGGCTCGTGCGTTCTACCGGCGGATGGGGTTCACGCCGACAGGGCGGCGGCAGCGGTACCCGCGGCCCGGTGCGGCCGACCTGGACGAGGAGGAGTTCGCCTGCGCGCTGTCAGATGCGCAGCGCGGCCCATAGCGCCACCGTGGCCAGGGCCACCCCGGCCGGCACGGTGAGCAGGCCGAGCCGGGTGAACTCGGCCAGTTCGACGTCGTGGTCGCGGTCGGCCAGCAGGCGCCGCCAGAGCAGCGTGGCCAGTGAGCCCGCGTAGCTGAGGTTGGGGCCGATGTTGACCCCGATCAGCGCGGCCAGCACCGGCCCGGGGCCCGGCTGGTCCCAGCACGGACAGCAGCACCAGAATGGCGGGCAGGTTGTTCACCAGGTTGGCCAGCACCGCGGCCAGGCCGGCGATGGCCAGCAGGGTGGGCAGCGACGTACCCGCCGGGATCAGCCGGGCGATGGCCGCGCCCAGCCCGTTGTGCACCACCGCCGCCACCACGACGCCCAGGCCGAGCACGAACAGCAGGAACGGGAGGCCGACGGCGCGGACCACGCCACCCGGCGTCTCGGTGCCGCGGGCCAGGCCCCGGGCGGCCAGCACGCAGCCGCCACCCAGGGCCGCCCAGGCCGGGTTCAGGCCCGCGAACGAGGTGACCACGAAGCCGGCCAGGGTGGCGGCCACCGTGAGCAGCGCGAAGCGCGGGATCCGGGGCACCGGGCCGTCCACCCGCTGCCCGGCGACGGCCAGGTCGGCGGCGAAGAACCAGCGGAGCACCAGGTACTCCACGGCGATCGCGGCCAGCCAGGGCAGGGCCATCAGCGCACCGAACCGGACCAGGGTGAGCCCGGCCACCGCGAACGCGAGCAGGTTGGTCAGGTTGGACACCGGGAGCAGCAGCGACGCCGAATTGGCCAGGTGGGTGCAGGCGTAGACCGGCGGCTTGGGCCGCAGGCGGAGCCGGGCCGCGGTGTCGTGCACGACCGGGGTGAGCAGCACCACCGTGGTGTCCAGGCTGAGCACCGCGGTGGTCACCGAGGCGAGCCCGAACACGCCGCGGAGCAGCCGCCGCGGAGAACCCCGGCTGGCCCGGGCCAGCCGGGCCCCGGCCGCGGTGAACAGGCCCTCCTGCTGGCAGAAGTGCCCCAGCAGAAGGACGGCGCCGAGAAAGCCGAGCACCGGGAGCAGCCGCCGCACCGTTTCGCCCGCCGGGTGCAGCGGCAGCGCGCCGGTCACGATCACGATCAGCGCCGCGGGCACGGCCACCGCCGCCTCGGGCACCCGGCTGGGCCGGACGATCGCGGTGAGCAGCACGCCGCCGAGCAGCAGACAGGACAGTGCCTCGGCAGCGGGGCCAGGGAGCACCCCAGGGACGATACCTAGCGCGGCTGCGCGGTCTGGGTGCAGCCTGGCAAGATGGCCCAGGTGGGCCCGCTCATGCTGCTGGATACCGCCGCGCTGTACTACCGCGCGTTCTACGGCGTGCCGGACACGCTGACCACCCCGGACGGGACCCCGGTGAACGCGATCCGCGGCCTGCTGGACATGATCGCCCGGCTGGTCCGGGCCCGGCCGCCCGGCGCCCTGGTCGCCTGCCTGGACGCGGACTGGCGGCCCGCGTTCCGGGTGGCCGCCATCCCGTCGTACAAGACGCACCGGGCCCGCCCGGACGGCACCGAGGAGGAGCCGCCCGCGCTCACCCCGCAGATCCCGGTGATCAAAGAGGTGCTGCGCGCGATGGGCATCGCCACGGCGGCCGCGGCCGGCTTCGAGGCGGACGACGTGATCGGCACGCTCACCGCGCGGTCCACCGGGCCGGTCGACGTGGTCACCGGGGACCGGGACCTGTTCCAGCTGGTGGACGACCGGCGGCCGGTGCGGATCGTGTACACCGCCCGCGGCCTGACCAAGCTCGACGTGGTGGACGAGGCCGCGGTGACCCAGCGCTACGGCATCCCGGGCCGGGCGTACGCCGACTTCGCCGTGCTGCGCGGCGACCCCAGCGACGGCCTGCCCGGGGTGCCCGGGGTGGGGGACAAGACGGCCGCGGCGCTGGTCCAGGCGTTCGGCAGCATCAGTGCGATCATCGACGCGCTGGACCGCGGGCACGGCGGCTTCCCCAAGGGCAGCCGGGCCAAGCTCGCGGCGGCCCGGGATTACCTGGCGGTGGCCATACCGGTGGTCCGGGTCGCGCCGGACGCGCCGGTGCCTGAGGTGTCCGGCGAGCTGCCAGCCGCCGCCGCTGACCCGGCGCGGCTGGCCGCGCTCGACGAGCGCTGGGACCTGGGCTCTTCGCTCCGCCGCGCGTCCAGTTCGCTAGCCGACGCCGCACACTGAACGCCAGTGCCGGGTACTCGGCGCTACAGCACGCGCAGCGCCACCAGGCAGGTGTCGTCCTCCGAGTCGGTCGAGCTGAGTGCGTCCAGCACGGCCGCGATGAGCTGTTCCGGGTCGGAGAGGCCGGCCGCGGCGCGGGCCAGCATGCTGAGTCCCTCATCCAGGGACCGGTTCCGCCGCTCGACCAGCCCGTCGCTGTACAGCAGCACGATGTCGGCGGGCTCCAGCCGCACGGTCATCGCCGCGTAGCCGCCGCGGCCCGCGCCGAGCAGGATGCCGGCTGGCTGGCCGAGCGGGCGCGCGCAGCTGCCGCGGACCAGCAGCGGCGGCGGATGGCCCGCCTGGGCCCAGGTCAGGTCCCGGCTGGCCGGGTCGAAGTAGCCGGCCATGACCGAGGCGGTGTGCTCCGGCGCGACGTGATGCACCAGGTCGTTCAGCCAGCCGACGAGGCGCTCGGGCGGCGCCCCGGTGATGGCCAGACCGGCCAGCGCGCCGCGCAGCCGGGCCATCCCGGCCGCGGCGTCCAGGCCGTGCCCGGCCACGTCGCCGATGGCCAGCAGCACATTGCCGGCCGGCATCTCCGCGGTGATGTACCAGTCACCGCCGACCCGGCTGTTCGCCGACGCGGGCAGGTAGCGCACGACCGCGCGCAGGCCGGGCAGGTCGAACGGGGCCTCGTGCAGCGGCAGGATGGCGCGCTGCAGCTCCAGTGTGACGTGCCGCTCCTGCAGTAATGCGGCGGCCAGGGCGGTTGGGTCGCCGGGAGCCCGCTCGGCGTGCCGCGGACGGAGCGTGAACGGCCCGGAAGCCGCCGTGAACGCGGACCGGGCCGCGGCACGGTCGACCCCGGCGGAGCCGCCTGGCTCCAACGGAGCCGGGGAACTAACGATCTCTGGAGTCATCGCCGTTCACATGAGTGAGCTGAGGTACACCAAGAGTGAAGCATGACCGGCACTCCTGTCTAGATGGGGACAGGGTGCACCCTAAACAGGGAGGTGCAGCACCCCAAACAGGCAGACAGCTGCCCAGGACAGCGGGTCCCCGCATCGTGATTGGATGGCCATCATGCCGAACCCATTCTCCGCTACCGCAGCTGAACTCTACCCGGCGGGGCGGCTGCAGCTGGCCGCCAAGGCCGCGGATCAGGCCGGGCTGGGCGCCCTGCTGCTCACCCCGGGGCCGGACCTGCGCTACGTGATCGGCTACGACGCGCACCAGCTGGAGCGGCTCACCTGCCTGGCCGTGCCGGCCGCTGGTGACCCGTTCCTGGTCGTGCCGCGGCTGGAACTGCCCGCCGCGCAGGCCTCGCCGGCCGGCGGTTCCGGGCTCGAGATCATCCCGTGGGACGAGACCGATGATCCGTACCAGCTGGTCGCCGGGCGGCTCGGCGCGGTCGAGTCGGTCGGCCTGTCCGACCGGATGTGGGCGCTGATGGTGCTGCGGTTCCGCGAGGTGCTGCCGGCGGCCGGGCAGGGCCTGGCCTCGACCGCGCTGCGCGGGCTGCGATCGCGCAAGACCCCGGCCGAGATCGCCGCGCTGCGCGAGGCCGGGGCGGCCATCGACCGGGTGCATGCCGCGGTGCCGGAGTGGCTGCGGGCCGGCCGCACCGAGCTCGAGGTGGCGGCGGACATCGCCCAGGCGATCACCACTGAGGGGCACGCCCGGGCCGACTTCGTCATCGTCGGGTCCGGGCCGAACGCGGCCAGCCCGCACCACGAGCCGTCCAGCCGGGTGCTGCAGCCGGGCGACGCGGTCGTGGTGGACATCGGCGGCACCATGCCCAGCGGGTACTGCTCGGACTGCACCCGGGTGTACGCGATCGGCCAGCCGCCGGCCGGCTTCACCGCCTACTACCAGGTGCTCCAGGACGCCCAGGAGGCCGCCTGCGCGGCAGTGCACCCGGGCGTCCGGGCCGAGCAGGTCGACGCGGCCGCCCGGGCGCCGATCACCGCGGCCGGCTACGGCGCCCAGTTCATGCACCGCACCGGGCACGGCATCGGGCTGGAGACGCACGAGGATCCGTACATCGTGGCGGGCAACGACGAGCGGCTGGAACCGGGCATGGCCTTCTCGGTCGAGCCGGGCATCTACCCCGGCCCGCACGGGGCCAGGATCGAGGACATCGTGGTGTGCACCGAGCAGGGCTACGAGCGGCTGAACAATGTCACCCGCGAGCTGGTCGTGGTCTAGTTATCGGTGACGCCGTCCGCGGCCGGGTGCCCGATGGACAGCGCGCTCACCGGGTCGAAGAACTGCAGGTTGGACGTTTGCACGGCGAGCTCGACCGGCTGGCCGGACCGGACGTGGCTGCGCGCCGCCACCCGGGCCGTCCACAGTGACTTGCCGGAGGCCAGCACGACCGCGGTGGAGTCCGCGTCCTCGTCGTCCCCGGCGATCTCGTTGATCGTGGAGTGCCGGACCGGGGGAGCGTCCACCGAGAAGATCACGTGGATCTCGCTGCCCAGCTCCTCGGTGACGTCGGCGCGCACCGACATCCGGGCCCAGCTGCTGTCGGCCAGCGTCGCGTCCTCGAAGTCGGACGGGCGGACGCCGAGGATCACCTCGCGGCCGAAGTAGCTGTCCAGGCCGGGCTTGTTGTCGAACAGCGACGCGGGCAGCGGCAGCGTGTGGCCCGCGAACGTCACCGCTGGGCCGTCGTCCCGGACCAGCTGCGCGGTCACGATGTTCATCGCGGGCGAGCCGATGAAGCCGGCCACGAACAGGTTGACCGGGGAGTCGAACAGCGTCTGCGGGGTGTCCACCTGCTGCAGCTGGCCGTCCCGCAGCACGCAGACCCGGTGCCCCAGGGTCATCGCCTCGACCTGGTCGTGGGTCACGTACACGGTGGTCACCCCGAGCCGCTCGTGCAGCTGGGTGAGCGAGGCCCGCATCGACACCCGGAGCTTGGCGTCCAGGTTGGACAGCGGCTCGTCCATCAGGAACGCCTGCGGCTCCCGGACGATGGCCCGGCCCATGGCCACCCGCTGCCGCTGACCGCCGGACAGCGCGGCCGGCTTGCGCTTGAGGTACTGCTCCAGGCCGAGCATCTTGGCCACCTCGGTGACCCGGCGCTTGATCTCGTCCTTGGGGGTCTTACGCTGCTGCAGCCCGAAGGCCAGGTTCTGCTCGACGGTCATGTGCGGGTAGAGCGCGTAGTTCTGGAACACCATCGCGATGTCCCGGTCCTTGGGCGGCAGGTCGTTCACCACCCGGCCGCCGATGGTGATGGTCCCCGAGCTGATCTCCTCCAGGCCGGCGATAGACCGCAGCGCGGTCGTCTTGCCGCAGCCGGACGGGCCGACCAGCACCATGAACTCGCCGTCCTTGATCTCCAGGTTCAGCTCGTCGACTCCCTTGACGCCGCCTGGATACACCTTGTTCACCTGGTCAAGGACGATTTCGGCCATCAGCGCGCTCCACCGGTCCGGGGGCGGCACCGCTCCGCTGCGGCACCACGTCTGGCGGGCAGCGTAACCGGCTAACCAGGGCGGAGTTAAGGCTGGCCGCCCATGCTGTTACCAGAGCGTAAAGCCCGTTATCAGGCCGTTACGGCCGGAGAGGCGGAGCCGGCCAGTTGCGGACTACCGTAACGGGGTGGAAGACATCGACCGCAGGATCGTCACGCTGCTCTGCCGCGATGGCCGGATCAGCTTCACCGAGCTGTCCCGGCAGACCGGGCTCTCGGTGTCCGCGACACACCAGCGGGTGCGGCGGCTGGAGCGGCGCGGGGTGATCAAGGGATATGCCGCACTGATCGACCCCGCGGGCGCCGGGCTGCCGCTGACCGCGTTCATCTCGATCAAGCCGTTCGACCCGGCGTCGCCGGATGATGCCCCGGAACGGCTGGCCCACCTGCCCGCGATCGAGGCCTGCCACAGCGTGGCCGGCGACGAGAACTACATCCTCAAGGTCCGCGTCGCCTCGCCGGCCGAGCTGGAGGACCTGCTGCAACAGATCCGGGCGGCCGCCGGGGTGTCCACCCGGACCACGATCGTGCTCAGCACGCCGTACGAGAACCGGGCGCCGGATCTGGGTGGCAGGCCGGCCCGGGTGGACCGGCTGGCCGCGGACGGGACCGGGGCGGACGCCGACGACGAGGCGGAGATCGCGGATCAGGCCTGATCGGCAGGCTGCGGGCGGAGGCCGGCCAGCAGCACCGACATCAGCCGCTCGCCCTGGTCCGGGTGCGAGTGCGGCAGGTCAGCGGCGAGCGCGAGGGCGTGCGACAGCCGGAGCAGGTCGGTCGCGTCCACGTCCCGGCGGACCTGGCCGGTGCGCTGCGCCTCGGCCAGCAGCCCGGTGGCCGCATCGCGGACCATGGCGCTGCACGACGTGGCCACCTCGGTCGACTTCTCCGGGCCGGACATGAGCGCGCTGGACAGGTTGCGCTTGGTGGTGCCGAAGGCCATCAGCGCCCGGAGCCAGCCTTCCAGCGCCTGCTCCGGCGGGGCCTGGTCTTTCAGTTCGCGGGCCACCGCGCACAACTCTTCCACCTGGTCCCGGTAGACCGCCTCGAGCAGCGCCCGGCGGGTCGGGAAGTGCCGGTACAGGGTGCCGATGCCGACCCCGGCCCGGCGCGCGATCTCATCCAGCGACGCGTCGTCCGCGCCGCGCTCGGCGTAGACCTGCAGCGCCGCGTCGAGCAGCCGCTGCCGGTTGCGCCGCGCGTCGGCGCGCATGGCCGGGCCGGCCGGGGTGCCCGTCGCGCTCATCCCATCACCCGCATAAAAAGAAGTTGCTAACCGGAGGGTTCCTCCGTATATTAATCGGAGACAAGCTCCGATTAGCTTCGCTAGCTTACCCCTGATCGCTCCCGGACACCAAGCTCAGGAGATACGCATGCCTGCTTCGTCCACCTCGCCAGCGCTCGCGCTGCGCCGGCCGGGCGCATCCCGCGCCCGCGGGCATCCCAGCCTGGCCCTGGTCATCATGCTGTCCGCGCAGCTCATGATCATCCTCGACCTGACCGTGGTGAACATCGCGCTGCCGCATATCCAGGCCGGGCTGCACTTCTCCACCGACGGCCTGTCCTGGGTGCTGAACGCGTACACGCTCACCTTCGGCGGGCTGCTGCTGCTCGGCGGCCGGGCCGGCGACATCCTCGGCCGGCGGAGAATGTTCCTGGCCGGGATCATCCTGTTCACCGCGGCCTCGCTGGCCGGCGGCCTGGCCACCACGTCGTGGTGGCTGCTGGCCGCCCGCGCCCTGCAGGGCGTCGGCGGCGCGCTGGCCTCACCGGCCGTGCTCGCGCTGGTGGTGGGCAGCTTCCCGGAGGGCCGGGAGCGGACCCGGGCGCTCGGCGTCTATTCCGCGGTGGTGATGGGCGGCGCCTCGCTGGGCCTGGTGCTGGGCGGCCTGATCACCGAGTGGGCGTCCTGGCGCTGGGTGCTGTTCGTCAACGTCCCGGTGGGCATCCTGGTCATCGCCGTGACGCCGCTGTTCATCGTCGAGTCGCCGCGTCAGCCGGGGCGGTTCGACCTGGCCGGCGCGCTCACCTCCACCGGCGGGATGACCGCGCTGGTGTACGCGTTCATCCGGGCCGCGTCGGACGGCTGGGCGGACCGGCTGGCGCTGGCCGCGTTCGGTGCGGCGGCGGTGCTGCTCGCGCTGTTCCTGCTGACCGAGGCGCGGACCCAGCAGCCGATCACGCCGCTGCGGCTGTTCGGCAGCCTGGCCCGGTCCGGTTCCTACCTGGCCCGGCTGCTGCTGGTGGCGGGCATGTTCGGGATGTTCTTCTTCCTGACCCAGTTCGTGCAGGAGATCCTGGGCTTCAGCCCGCTCACCGCCGGGGTCGCGTTCCTGCCCATGACGCTGGCCGTGTTCGGCGTGTCCCGGTTGGCGCCGCGGCTGATGCCCCGGTTCGGCACCACCCGGCTCATGCTGGTCGGCATGCTCCCGGTCATCGCCGGGATGACCTGGCTGGCCCAGGTGTCGGCCGGGACCAGCTACCTGGGCGGCATCCTCGGGCCGATGCTGCTGATCGGCACCGGGCTGGGTGTGGTGTTCGTGCCGCTCACCACGGTGTCGCTGGCCGGGGTGGCCGCGGCCGACTCCGGCGCCGCGTCCAGCATGGTCAACGTGATGCAGCAACTCGGCGGGGCGCTCGGGCTGGCCATCCTGGTCACCGTGTTCGGCACCGCGTACCGGCACGCGGTGGCGGCGGGGACCGCGGCGCACGGCGCGCTGATTCACGGGGTCTCGTCGGCCTTCACCGTGGCGGCCGTGTTCGACGGCTGCGCGCTGCTGGTGATCCTGCTCAGCAGCGGGGCACTGGGTTTTGCGGCGCCGGGTGGGGCGCTCAGCAGACGGCGGTGACCATCCGCAGGTCCAGGCCCGCGGGCAGCGATGTGCCCGGGTGCACGATGGCGGCCGTGCCGCCGTGCGCCCGGGCCGCGTCGGGCAGCCCCTCCGCCGGGCTGGCCACCACGGTCGCACCCTGCAGCAGGGCCAGGTCGAGCAGCACGGTGTAGTCCCGGGCGTTGCCGCCGGGCGGCGCGGCCAGCACCACGTCCCGCTCGCTGATCGGGATGACCGCCGCTAGCCGGTGCAGGTCGGCGGTCAGCTCACCGTGGCTGACCGGCGCCTGGTGCGTGCCGTCCGGGCCGGTCCGGTACGGCGCCAGGGCCAGGTCGGCCGGCCCGGCCGCGGCCGGTGCGCGCGAGCCGCGGGACAGCAGCGAGCAGAACCCGGTGGTCCCCGGTAGCTCATCGAACGAGATGACCTGCCGGACCCAGGAGCCGTCCGCCGCGGCCAGCGCGGTCCCGGCCAGCGGGTCGGCGGTGATCAGCAGCCGGGCCGCGCAGTCGGTCAGCTGGCTGGCCATCTCGGCCGCGGTGCCCGTGCCGCACAGCGGCGACGGCACCCCACCCGCCGCCCGGATCGAGTGCACGGCTAGCGCGTAGCTCACCGCGTCTGGCACGCAGACCCCGACGATGTCCTGGTCGCGCAGTCCGTGCCGGACCAGCCCGGCCGCGGCGGCCTGCAGCACCGCAGCCAGGCTGGCATGGCTCAGAGTCCGGCCCGGCCAGGCCGCGCTGCCGCCGACGAGCGCTGGGCGGTCACCCCGGGTTACCCCGAGGCCCACCAGTCGCTGCGTCACGGTATCGGGGGCAGGCATCCCCGTGACCCTCATCCGTGCCTCTTCCCAGGCTCCTCCGGCCATCCCCCTCCTGACGGCCGGAGGAGCCTTGGCTCTGCGTCCGGCAGTTCCGGATGGGCCACGCACGGGCCCCCGTAACCGCCCGGGGCCCACCCGGAACTCTGCCGCTGACTCTATGTAGGGACGGGCCCCGGGCACATCCGCCGAACTATGCAGTGCCGTGTGTATTTCGGGGCCAGCGGCGCCCTGGATGGGTATGTACGTGGAGTTTCTGCGCTGTGCACGCGGCCCGGCGGCAGGTGTAGCCGGCCGCGGTCAGGAGTCCCGCTGCCGGGCCATCCATACGGCGACCTGGGCCCGGGAGTTGAACCCCAGCTTGGTCAGCATGTTGGCTACATGCCGGGCCACGGTGGCCTGGCTGATGACCAGTTCCTCGGCGATGGCCCGGTTGCTCAGCCCGCGCGCGATCAGGCCGGCGATCTCCAGCTCACGCGGGGTGAGCGTGGACACCTCGCTGCCCGCGGCCGTCCGTGGCCGCGGTATGGGCGCCCAGTTGCCGGGCTCTGGGCTGGCCGCGCCGTTGCCCCCGGATGGCGGCTGTACCGCGTAGCCGACCGCCTCGGCCGCGGTCATCGCCCGGCCCTCGGCCAGCAGGGCGGCGGCCATCGGCTCGCCCAGCGCCTTGCGGGCCGGGCCGAGCAGGTCGGCCAGCCGGGCCCCGCTCAGCGGGGCATGGCCGGCCGCCGACCGCAGTTGCAGCGCGGCCCCGGCCAGCCGGGCGGCCCGGGCCGGGTCGCCCGCCCGGGCCTCCAGCGCGGCCACCGCCTCCAGGCCGCGGGCCACCGGCAGCCGCTGCCCGGTGGCCAGGCTGAGCCGCAGGCTCTCGGTCAGGCTGGTCCGGGCCAGCCCGAGGTCACCCTGGGTCAGCGCGACCGAGGCGATGCCGGCCAGGCAGCGGGCGATCTCCGGGCGGGCGTCGATCTCCTGGTACAGGCTGAGCGCCGCCTGGTAGTGGCTGAGCGCGGCCAGGTAGTCGTCCCGGGACCGGGCCACCGCGCCCAGCCCATAACGGACCTGGGCCACCCCCCAGCCGTTGTTGTCCCGGAGCACCTCGAGCGCCGCTTCATAGGTGGCCTGGGCCGCACGCAGGCTGCCCAGCCGGGCCAGGCCGGCCGCCTTGATGCTCAGCGCCAGCCCTTCCTCCCAGTCGTTGCCCAGCTTGTGCGCGGTGGCCGCGGCCTCGTCGATGCGGGCCACCGCCTCATCCACCCGGCCCGCCCGCAGCGCGGCCACCGCCAGCAACCGGAGTGCCCCGGCCTCGTGCGGGTCACCGGCCTCCCGGCACAGCGTCAGGCCCTCCGCCGCGCAGCGCGCCACCGTGTCGTAGTCCTCCTGCTCGAAGGCCAGGTCGCCGCGGAACACCAGGGCCGGGCCGCGGAGGGCGGCCGGCAGCCCGCCAGCCTGGCCCAGGAACCGGTCGAACCAGGCCACGCCCTCGGCCGTGTCGCCGTGCGTCAGCCATGGGTTGCGCATGGCCCCGCACATCCGCAGCCCTTCCGCGATGTCGCCGCGGTGCAGCGAGGTGACCAGGGCCAGCCGGTAGTTGTCCAGGTCACCGGCGATCTGCCGGTACAGCGCCACCCGGCGCGGCCAGGACGGCGCGCCCCGGACGAACGCCTGGGACACCACCCACTCGGCGTGCCGGAGCAGGTAGTCGCGGTGCCGCAGCCGGACCGCGTCCTGCTCACCGGAGCCGGTGAGCCGGCTGGCCGCGTACTCCTTGATCGTGTCCAGCAGCCGGTACCGGGACTCGCCGCGCAGTTCGTGGTCGAAGGTGACCAGCGACTTGTCGATCAGCGCGGCCATCAGGTCGAGCACGGCAGTGGCCGGGATCTGCTCGTCGGCGCACACCTGCTCGGCCATCTCCAGGTTCCAGCCGGCGAACACCGACAGCCGGCGGAGCAGGATCTGCTCCGGCCCGGACAGCAGCTCATAACTCCAGTCCACCGCGGCCCGCAGCGTCTGCTGCCGCGGCGGCGCGGTCCGGTCCCCGGAGGCCAGCAGCCGGAACCGGTCATCCAGCCGGCTGGCGATCTGCTCCACCGACAGCGCCCGCACCCGGGCCGCGGCCAGCTCGATGGCCAGCGGCATGCCATCCAGCAGGCGGCACAGCCGGGCCACCGCCGCGGCGTTGCCGCTGCCCAGCTCGAACCCGGCCCGGGCGGCCGACGCGCGGTCGGCGAACAGCCGCATCGCCTCGTGCCGGGCCAGGTCGGCCACGGAGCCCGGGTCCAGGCGGCTGGGCAGGGACAGCGGCGGCACCCGCCACACCGTCTCGCCGCGCACCCGCAGCGGCTCCCGGCTGGTGGCCAGCACGCGCAGCTGCGGGCAGCCGGCCAGCAATTGCTGCACCAGCCCGGCGCACCCGGCCACCAGGTGCTCGCAGGTGTCCAGGATGAGCAACAGGCGGGGCCCGCGCAGCGCCTCGACCAGAGTGGCCAGCAGCGGCCGGTCCGGCTCCTCGCGCACCCCGAAGGTGGCCGCCACCTGGCGCGGGATGAGCTCGGCATCCGCCGTGTCGGCCAGCTCCACCAGCCAGGCGCCGTCCGGGAAGTCGGGCACCACCTCGCAGGCCAGCCGGACGGCCAGCCGGGTCTTGCCGATGCCACCCGGCCCGCACAGGGTCAGCGCCCGGACGTCGCTGAGCAGCAGCGCCAGCTCAGCCAGGTCCCGCTCCCGGCCGACGAAGCTGTTCGGCTCCGCAGGGAGGTTGCCCGACGTGCGGGGAGCAGCGGATGTCATGGCATGCGGACCGTCTGGTTGGTGGCCGGGGGCCTCACCCGGCTGGGATGGTCAATCGCGGACGTCAACGGGAACAGCGCTGGTGTAGTGCAGCCGACCGAAATACATGAGTTTGACCATTGTCCACCACTGCGTGCCGCGTCGAGTAGTAACCGGTACCCGCACATGATAACGGAGAGTGATCTCCTTTCCGGGCGAGACGGCGAAACCGCGCGTCCACGGATGCACCGCCGCCCAGCTGCCGAACGGGGAGATCAGCTGGGCTTCGCCGCGGATCGGGCTGGCCGCCCGGTTGGCCAGCCGGACGGCCAGCTCACCGCGCTGACCGGCGGCGACCCGCAGCTCCGGGGTCAGCACGGTCACCTCGAGCTCGGCGGCGATGGCCCGCCGGTCGGCCTCGACGGCGGGCATCAGCTCGTCCAGCGGCAGGCCGCGCGCGGGCGCCGGGGGCAGGCCGAGCTGCACGGCGACCACGTCCTCGAGCACCTGGCCAAGCCGGTCATGGATCCGCGCGGCCAGGAAATAGTGGCCTGCCGGTGCACCCGGCGTTCCGCGCACGGTCAGCTCCCACTCGGTGTGGCCCAGCGGCGGCAGCTCATAGCGCAGCGCCACTTCGGGACCGGGCAGCGCGGTCATCCCTTCGGGACCGGGCAGCGCGGCCGTCAGCCCGTCCGGCACGTCCAGCTCGACCGCCCCGGCCGCGCCGTCCGGCCCGCAGGCCACGGTCAGCCGGAGCACGCCGGGCGGCACCAGCCGGGTGGGGGACAGGTGCACGGCGACCGGGAGGTTACCGGCCGGGGCCGGGCCTTTGCCGTGCAGCCAGTACCGGGTGAACACCGGCTGGGCCGGCTCGGGCGGTGTGACCTCAGGGGGGGCCGGGTTCCCCGTGGTTGGCGGCACGGTGGTTTGCGGCACCGTGGTTTGCGGCACCGCCAGGCCCAGCGTCACCGTGCCAGCCGGGCCGATCGCGGTCACCGCCGCGCCGTCCTCGACCGGCAGCGCGGACCCGCCGGCGCCATCCTCGGTCAGCCGGGTGCGCGACGCGCCGGTGATCCCGGTGAACAAGCTCAGCCGCGCCTGGCCCGCGGCCCGGCCGCCCAGGTCGCGCAGCCGGGCGGTCACCCCAGCGCCCCGGTCCGGCAGGCCAGCCAGACCGGCCGCCAGCGGGTTGCCCCGCGGCTTCAGCGCGGCCAGCATGGCCGGCCCGTCGACCCGGCACAGGCTGGCCGCGGCCGGCAGCGGGCCGGCCTGCACACCGGTCGCGGTGACCAGCAGCGGGTGGTTGTACTCCTGGCCGGCCGCGGCGAAGCCGGCCGACCGCCAGTCCCCGGCCCCGGCGGCCAGCGCGTACTCGAACGTGTGGCTCCAGTGCTGCCAGGCGAAGCTGCTGCCGTCCGGCGCGGTCCGCTTATCGCCGTCGATCCACACCCCGGACGGCCACGCGCTGCACGACCGCATCAGCGCGATGTGCAGCGTTCCGTCCGGGGTGACCAGGCTGCTCGGCGTGCCCCGGTTGAGCAGCGCCACCGAGTGCCCGGCCAGGCGTGAGTCCACGTCGTCACCCAGCGGGGTCACCTGGATCTCCGAGTCGGCCAGGTCGGCGGCCACCGCGGCCACCGACACAGCCAGGTCCTGGCCTGCCACGATCAGCACCGGCAGGTCGCGCGCCCCGCGCACGTCGGCGCCCGGCGCGAACGCCGCGGCCCGGGACTGCGCGGCGGGCAGCCACAGCGGCAGGCCACCGGCCCGCGCCCGGCTGAACTCCGCGCCGGACGGGTCGACCGTCTCCAGCAGCCGGGCCGTCCACGGGTTGTGCTCCGGGCCGCCCAGTGCGATCCGTACGTCGGGCAGGTTCGAGTCCAGGTCGAGGGCGCCGTAGCGCGGGCCGTCCGGCCAGGAACAGGTCGCCGTGACCCCCTGCCCGGCCAGCGCCGCCACCAGGTCGGTGACCGGCCCCGTGCTGGCGCCCCGAAATTCGGGTCCGGGCAGGATGATCTCGGCCACGCCGATGGCACGCTGCTCAGCCTGGCCGGACAGGGCGGCCCAGCTGACCCGCGCGGTGGACCCGGTGCCGAACCACTCGTGCGCCGGGTTGTCCAGGGTGAAACTGTGCTCGGCGACGTCCGCGTCGATGCTGCCGAACGGCCGCCCGACCGCTGCCGTGGCGCCCTGGTAGACCGGCAGCCCGCCGGGCACGTCGGCCGGGAAACGCACCCGCAGCAGCCGGTCGTGGCCGATCGACCCGTCCACGTGGCTGCGGAACTGCACCTCCTGCGCGCCGTCCCAGAGCAGCGTCTCCTGGGTGACCCGCAGGTCGCCCACGGTGAACTCGGCCAGCAGCCGGCCGCCCAGCGGGCAGCGCTGCGCGGTCACCTTGGCCGGCCCGGCCGCCGAGCCGGTGCCCGGGCCCTTGGGCGAGAGCAGCCACGGGCCCTCACCCCAGCGCGGGTGGGCGGCGTACTCCTCCTGCACGATCAGCTCGTTGCCGCCCGGCCGGAGCAGCTCGGTGCCGGTCAGCTTGTCGCGCAGCCGGGTCAGCGTGCCGCCCCGGGCCGGGTCGGCCCCGACCAGGAACCGGTCGTTTTCCAGCCGGGCGCCGGGCTGCGGCTCCCAGTCGGCCGGCTCTGGGTCGCCGCCGGCCGCCGGGACGACCCAATAGGTCCGGTAGCCCACCCCCGGCACATCCGCGGCGCGGAACGTCAGCGTCACCCCGGCCAGGCGGCCGTCCGGGTGCCGCCTGGTGTGCTCGGCCAGGAACGGGACCGCCGCGGCCTCGTCGCGCAGCGCGATCCAGGCCGGCCCGGGCGCGGCGAACTCCAGCTCGGTGCTGACCAGGCCGGACCGCGGCCAGGACAGCGTGTTGAACACGACCAGCGCCTGCTCCCCGGGGCCGCTCGTATCGGCGCGGCTTGTATCAGCACGGGCAGC
>DASXIN010000085.1:0-1596 GCA_036497945.1 Streptosporangiaceae bacterium
GTCACCTTCCCGGAGGGCCCGCCGCGCAACCGCGCGACGGCGGTGTACTCGGCGACGGCCATCCTGGGCATCGTGGCCGGGCTGATCGCCGGCGGCCTGCTGGTCACCTACCTGTCCTGGCGGTGGGTGATGTTCGTCAACGTGCCGATCGGGCTGGCCGTGGCGGCACTGGCCACCCGCGTGCTGCCGCGGTCACCGCGCGGCGGCGGACGGTTCGACCTGCCCGGCGCCCTGACCGTGACCGCCGGGGTCGCTGCCCTGGTGTACGGGCTGTCCAACGCCGCCACCACCCCGGACGGCGTCTCGCACTGGGGGGACACCAAAGTCGTCGCGCCGCTGGCCGCGGCCGCGGTGCTGCTGGCGGCGTTCGCGGTGATCGAGACGCGCAGCACGCACCCGCTGCTGCCCATCCGGGTGCTGCGCAGCCGGGACCGGTCCGGGGCCTACCTGATCAGCCTGTGCGTCGGCACCGCGCTGATCGGCATGTTCTTCTTCCTCACCCTGTTCATCCAGGAAGTGTGGGGGTACAGCCCGCTGAACACCGGCCTGGCCTACCTGCCGTTCGTCCCGGCGGTCCTGGCGGCGACCGTGGTCACGCAGCATGCGGTGACCCGGATCGGCGCCCGGCCGCTGCTGATCGCCGGCAGCGCGATCGCGGGCGGCGGGATGTTCTGGCTGTCCCGGATCACCGAGCACAGCACGTTCGCCGGCGGCATGCTCGGGCCGGAGCTGGTCCTCGGGGCCGGCCTGGGCCCGCTGTTCGTGCTGACCTTCCTGGTCGGGCTGACCAGGGTGAGCCCCGGCGACACCGGCGTGGCGTCCAGCCTGGTCAACGTCGGGGAGCAGGTCGGCGGGTCGATCGGGCTGGCGGTCATCGGCACGGTGGCCTGGAGCGCGGTGGCCAGCAGCCTGCGATCCCAGGCGGCCGCCGCGGCGAAGGCCGGCGTGCACGCGACCAGCGCCAGGGCCGCCGCGGTGCAGGCCCGCATCTACCACCACGCGCTGGCCACCGGGTTCTCCCGCGGCTACCTGGTCTCGGCGGGCGTCATGGCGCTCGCAGTGATCATCGCGGTGGCCCTGATCCGGATCAGGCGCCAGGACCTGTCCGGCGCAGATCCGATGTCGGCGCCGGCCGGTGACACCACACACCAGATTACAAACGATGTCTAGATCGAGTAAGGAGCTGTCATGGCCACCATGCGGGAACGGGTCCTCGTCACGGGCGCTTCGGGGTTCGTCGGCGGGCACTGCGTCACCGAACTGATCGCCAACGGGTACGAGGTGCGGGTCGCGGCCCGCAACCCGGCCAGAGTCCGGCACCTGGCGGGCGTCTCCGAAGTGGTCCGCGCCGACCTGGAATCGGACAGCGGCTGGGCGGACGCGGCCGCTGGATGCGACTACGTGCTGCACGTCGCCTCGCCGCTTCCGCTCACCGCCCCGGCGGACGAGAACGAGCTGATCCGCCCGGCGGTGGACGGGACACTGCGCGTACTGCGGGCGAGTGCCGCGAGCGGCTCGGTAAAGCGCGTCGTGGTGACGTCCACCACGGACGCTGTCGGCCACGCTGCCTCCGCGCACCCGGGCGCGAAGCCGCGC
>DASXIN010000086.1:0-71277 GCA_036497945.1 Streptosporangiaceae bacterium
CGTGAAAGTCAGATCGTCAACCGCGAGCTTGTCGCCATATCGCTTGCTCAGCTGATGCACTTCGATCATTCGTTGCTCACCTTCCCATCGAAGCCTCAGGGTATGGGCCACCTACTACTCCCCGAATCATCCGCGCGATCCTCGCCGCACCGCCACGCTTCCGCTACGGGATCGTTTCGCTACGGCACAGTACCGCTCGGTTGCTGAGATGCTGCTGTGCGACACTGGCGTGCTGCGCTTGGCATATGCGGAGCGGTCGACAGGGGAACTGATGCCCGGCCCACCGAAGTCGAGAGCAGCCAGCGCGCTGTCCTGCATCCGCATCCAGAACACCCTGACCTGGAGGCCACGGACACTCAGCCGTCTGTGAAGTCCGGCAGTACAGATCGGCGGGTACGCGCGCGCCTCCGCCATGGACAGCAGTCACACGAAGTAATCGCGGTGTCCGCCATCGGGCAGCTCGGCATGGCCGCCACTGGGGCAAGACTCAGCTGACCGTCGTTACGCGGAGGGCCGCACGATGACGGTCAAGGGCAAAATCTGACGGGATTTGACGCCCGATCTCACGGTCAAATGACGGTCAAACGATCAACGGCCCGGCATCCTTGCGGATAGCCGAGCCGTCTACCTGGGAACTTGAGTCGGGGTGGCCGGATTTGAACCGGCGGCCTCTTCGTCCCGAACGAAGCGCGCTGCCAAGCTGCGCCACACCCCGCCGACCGCTTTGGGGCTGTGCCCCGGGAGGGTCGATTTCCCGGAACCTCCGGCAGTCTAGCCGATCCGCGGGACCAGCGTGAGCAGGGTTGCCTCGGGCCGGCAGGCGAGCCGCACCGGTGCCCAGGGGGAGGTGCCGAGCCCGGCGGATACGTGCAGCCAGGACTGCGGCTGGCCCGGCTCGGGCAGCCGATTCGGGTGCCGGTGCAGGCCGCTGACCCGCTCCGGCTCGATGCCGCAGTTGGTCACCAGCGCCCCGTACAGCGGAACCCGGAGCTGGCCGCCGTGCGTGTGCCCGGCCAGCAGCAAGTCGTAGCCGTCGGCGGTGAACTGGTCGAGTACCCGTGGCTCCGGGGTATGCATCACGCCCAGCCGCAGGTCGGCCGCGGGGTCGGTGGGCCCGGCGATGTTCTGGTAGCGATCCCGCTTGGTGTGCGAGTCGTGCACGCCGCCGACCTCGATGTCCAGGTCCCCGGCCTTGACCCGGCCGCGCTTGTTGTTGGCGTCCAGCCACCCGGCGGCGGCCATCCCGGCGCCCAGCTCGGCCCAGGGCAGGTCGGGGATGTGCCGCAGGTGCTCCCGGCTGCTGTCCCGCCACAGGTAGCGGACGGGGTTCTTGGGCAGCGGCGAGTAGAGGTCGTTCGAGCCATAGACGAAGACCCCGGGCCGGTCCAGCAGCGGCCCGAGCGAGTCGAGGAACGGCTGCACCGCGTCTGGGTGGGCGATGGAGTCCCCGGTGTTCACCACGAGGTCGGGGGCCAGTGCGTCCAGCGACCGGATCCAGGACATCAGCCGGTGCCGGCCGGGCGTCAGATGCGCGTCGGAGATGTGCAGCAGGCGGAGCGGCGCCGCGCCGGCTGGGAGCACAGGGACCTCGATACGGCGCAGCGCAAACCAGTTCCGCTCTAGCACCGACCCATAGACGAAGGCTGCCCCGCCGAGGGCAGCCGTGGTCCCGAGAGCCTTGAGCACTCGTGATGACATCCCCCTATGGTGCCATGCGCCCAGCGCACCCGGACCACGCAAGGACGAGGCAGGATAGACCCCATGGCTGCACTCAAGGACCGGCTGCGCACCGATCTGACCGCCGCGATGAAGTCCCGGGATGAGGTCCGCACCCGCACTTTGCGGTCGGCACTGACCGCCGTATCCACCGCGGAGGTGGCGGGCGCCACGTCCCGCGAGCTGAGCGACGACGAGGTGATCAAAGTGCTGGCCCGGGAGGCCAAGCGGCGCCGGGAAGCCGCCGATGCGTTCGCGGCGGCTGGCCGCGCCGAGCAGGCGTCCGCGGAACAAGCCGAGGGTGACGTCCTGGACGGCTACCTGCCCGCGCAGCTCAGCGACGACGAGCTGACCTCGATCGTGGCCGTCGGGATCAGCGAGTCCGGTGCGGCCGGCCCGCGGGCCCTGGGCGAGGTGATGAAGCTGGTCACACCCACGATCGCCGGCCGGGCGGACGGTGCCCGGGTAGCGGCCGAGGTGCGCCGCCAGCTCGGCGCGCAATAGGACGGCCGGCTGGCGGGTGGCGGGCTAGTGGGTCGGCGGGCCGCCGCCGGTACCGCCGCCGCCCGGGTTGTTCCCGCCGCCCCCGTTGCCGTTACCGCCACCGCCACCGCCACCGTTGCCGGGCGGCTTGCCGTGCTTCTTCTGGTTCGGGTTGGTCTGCCCGTCGCCCATCGACCACAGCTCCGGGTTGATGTCGGCCATGACGAAGCCGAGCGGTGGATTGCCCAGCGCAGCGTGCTGGAACGTCATCTGCCAGGTGTGCGCGGGCGCGTCCGCGCCGAACATCTGGCCCGAGCAGCCGAGCCGGTAGCAGGACCCGGTGCCCTGCATCGGGAACTTGACCGGGTCGATCGGATTGAACACGGACACGTACCCGGCCAGGTCGGGGGTGTAGCCGCCGAACGCCGCGAAGTCGAAGTTGTCCGAGGTGCCGGTCTTGCCCGCCGCCGGGCGGCCGATGCCCAGGCCGGCCGCGGTCCCGGAGGTCAGCACGCCCTGCAGGACGTAGCTGGCCGCGTCGGCCACTCCGGCCGGGATGGCCTGGTGGCAGCCGGCCGATTCGACCGGCAGCTTGGCCCCGCCGGGGCTGATGATCTTGGCCACGGCGACCGGCTTGCAGTACACGCCCCGGGCCGCCACCGTGGCGTAGGCCGCCGCCATGCTCATCGGCGAGACGTTGACCGAGCCGAGGGTGAACGACGGCAGCTCGTCGGCGGGCGGGAAGTTCTTCCCGTCCCATTGCATCAGCGACCTGCCGTCGGCCCGGGTCACCCCCATATCCATCGCGGTCTTGACCACGTTGCACAGGCCGACCTTGCGCTCGAGCATCGCGAAGTAGATGTTCACCGACTGGGTGGTCCCCGTGTACAGGGTGAACGCGCCCTTTTCCGACGGTGAGTCGTTGATCAGCTGGTAGGGCCCAGTCGGCCCGCCCGCACAGTCCGTATAGCCGGTCAGCGTGGCCGACGCCGGCACGGTCTGCGGGAAGCCGAACGGCACCCCCTGCTCCAGCGCGGTGATCAGCGTGAACAGCTTGGACGACGAACCGGTCTGCACTCCGACCCCGCCGTCGTACTTCGAGTTCACCGCGTAGTCCTGGGTGGTCTGGTTCTTCCCGGTGCCGAAGGAGCGGTCGTTGGCGATGGCCAGGATGCGCCCGCTGCCCGGCTGGATCAGCACCTCGGATGCGGCGTTGCCGCCCGGGTTCCCCCCGTTCGGCGGCTGCGGCACCATGTAGTTCACCGCCTGCTTGGCCGCGTGCTCGTCCTGCGGGTTCAGCGTGGTGTACACCTTCAGCCCGCCGGCGCCGTTCAGCTGATTCCAGGCCTGCGAGAACGTGCTGTCCTGCTTCATCAGCGAGACGACATAGTCACAGAAGAACGCCGCGCTCTTGGCCGAGCCGCTGGTGCAGCCGGTCTGCAGCGGGGTGAGCTTGAGCCCGAGCCCCTGCTTGCCCACGGCGACCGCGTGCGCCTCGGTGATGTAGTGCAGTTGGGCCATCCGGGCCAGCACCACATTGCGCCGCTTGAGCGCCGTCCCGGGGTGGGCTATCGGGTCGTCGGCGACCGGGTTCTCCACCATGCCGGCCAGCAGGGCTGACTGAGCCAGGTCCAGCCTTTTCGGGGAGGTGCTGAAGTAGCGCATGGCGGCGGTCTTGATGCCCCATGCCTGGTTACCGAAGTAGGTGCCCCAGAAGGCGGTGTTCAGGTAGCCGGCCAGGATCTGGTTCTTGCTCATCTTGTTCTCGACCTCGATGGCCAGCCGGAGTTCCTTGATCTTGCGGCTGAGCGTGTCGGTCGAGGCCTGCTGGGCCATCTGGATGTTCGGCGCGGTCAGGATGAGGGCGTTCTTCACGTACTGCTGGGTCAGCGTGGAGCCGCCCTGCACCGCCTTGTGCTGCAAGTCGTTGATCACCGCGCGGACCGTGCCGCGGATGTCGATGGCGCCGTGCTGGTAGAACCGGGAGTCCTCGATGGCCACGATGGCGTCGCGCATCACCGGGGCGATCTGGTTATAGCTGACTGGCTGCCGGTCGATGCCCCGGGGGTAGTAGTAGGCGAGCAGGTGGCCCTGGCTGTCCAGGATCTCGGAGCGGACCGGAAGCTCGCCGATCGTGCCGGCCTTGAGGTTGTTGAACTTGTTCGCCCCGTTACGCACAATGAGCCCGGTCGCGTCCACCGCAGGCACGGCCAGGCCCCCGACCAGCAGGCCGGCCACGCCGGCGAGCACGCCGACCTGGCCTACCACGCCGATCTTCCCGAACACCCCTGTAGTCAGCACGGTGCCAGGGTACGCCCTGGCGCGTTGTCCCGATGTCGCGTCACGCTTTGCGTAAGATGTCGCGGAACGGGTCACTGGCGCCCCGTGCGGAATGGTCACTATCCGGCAAGGTAGGCGACCACTCGGTAACCATGGCATGGCCCAGGCGGACTATGCGGGAAATGGGCCCAACGGGCTCTGGCGCTGACCCCCTGGACTTCCGTAAGTTACTTTTTCGCAACGACGACAACGAAAGCAGGCGAGTAACCGCCTGCCCGGGACCGTAGGTGAACGCCATCCGGCGTGACGACCTTCCGGGCCGTGACGATCAGGAGGAGTGGGCCCACATGTGGATCACAGACTGGACCGCCCGCGCCGCATGCAAGGGAACCGACCCGGACGAGCTCTTTGTCCAGGGCGCGGCGCAAAACCGGGCCAAGCTGATCTGCCGCGGCTGCACTGTCCGCACCGAGTGCCTGGCCGATGCGCTGGACAACCGCATCGAGTTCGGCGTCTGGGGCGGCATGACTGAGCGCGAGCGCCGGGCGCTGCTCCGCCGCCGCCCCGACGTGACGTCGTGGCGCGAGCTGCTGGAGCACGCCCGTAACCAGTACGAGCGGATCTCGGACGACGAGCTGGTGGCCAGCTGACGCTGGCCGACCCCCCAGCTTCTAGGGTCTGGTTCTCGGCTGGCAGCGTCGCCTAGCTGAGCCTTACTCCCCGGGCGAGTTCGCCCCCAACCGCGCGCAGCCCATCGAGGTCATGGACGTCCTCAGGCTGCGCCGGCACTTCCACCATCGGGATGACCGGGTGGGCCGCCGTGAAGCTCTCTTCGAGCCGGTGTTCCCGTTCGGCCAGCTGCATCCGCTCCGCGTGCAGCCGCAGCGCGGTTACCGCGAGCGGATGCCGCGACGCCGCTGCCTGCGCTGACACGGTCTGCAGCGCCTCCGCGGCGGCCAGGCTGCGGGCGCCGGACAGCTGCGGCGCCGCCGACCGGTGCACTCGGTTGACGACCAGGCCGGCCAGCGGCATCTGGTCGGCGGACAGCCGTTCCACGAAGTACGACGCCTCGCGCAGCGCGTCCGGCTCCGGCGTGGCAATCACCAGGAACGCGGTCCCCGGTGCCTGGAGCAGCCGGTAGGTGTCCTCGGCCCGTTCCCGGAACCCACCGAACATGGTGTCCAGCGCAATCACGAACGTCTGGACGTCGCGTAGCAACTGGGTGCCGATCACCTTGGTGAAGACGCCGGTCACCATGCTGAACCCGGCAGTGAACACCTTCATGTAGGCCCGGCCGCCTACCTTGGTCGGCGTGGTCAGCAGCCGGATCAGCCGCCCGTCCAGGAACCGGCCTAGCCGCTGCGGCGCGTCCAGGAAGTCCAGCGCCGACCGGCTCGGCGGGGTGTCCACCACGATCAGGTCCCACTCGTCGGCCCGGCGGAGCTGGCCCAGCTTCTCCATGGCCATGTACTCCTGCGTGCCGGCGAAGCTCGACGACAGCGACTGGTAGAACGGGTTGGCCAGGATCTGGGTGGCCCGGTCCGGGTCAGCGTGCGCTTCGACGATCTCGTCGAACGTCCGCTTCATGTCCAGCATCATCGCGTGCAGGCTGCCGCCCGCCGCCTCGGCCGCCGATACGGGTACCGGCCGGGGCGTGTTGTCCAGCGAGGACAGGCCCATCGACTGGGCCAGCCGACGGGCCGGGTCCACGGTCAGCACCACCACGTGCCGGCCGCGCTCGGCGGCGCGCAGCCCGAGGGCCGCCGCGGTGGTGGTCTTGCCCACGCCGCCGGAACCACAGCAGACGATGATCCGGGTCCGCGGGTCGTCCAGCAGCCGGTCCACGTCGAGCGCTGGCGCCGGCTGGTCGGCCCGCATCAGGCCGCTCCCTGCTCGCGCAGCGCCGCGGCCAGCTGGTACAGCCCGGCCAGGTCCATCTGGCTGGTGATCAGCGGCAGCTCATAGTGCGGCTGGTCGGCCTCGGCCAGCCTGGCCCGCTGGGCCCGCTGGGCCAGCGCCTCCCGGGCGTGCTCGGTCAGCTCCATGCCCAGGCTGCTGGCCAGGCCACGGCGGTCCTCGATGCCCGCGTCCTTCAGGCCCAGGTCCAGCTCGTGCTCGTCCAGCCGGCCCGCCGCGGCCGCCTGCAGCTGGTCTTCGGGCAGGTCTTGCGGCCGGACCATGTTGATCATGATGCCGCCCAGCTGCAGCCCGCCCTGGGCCAGCCCGCGCAGCTCGACGATGCCGTCCAGGGTCTCCTGGACCGGCATCTCCTCCAGCACCGTGACGAAGTGCACGGCGGTCTGCGGCGACTTGATGACGCTCTGCACGGTGTCCGCGTGCCCTCGGATCGGCCCGACCTTGGCCAGCCCGGACACCTCGGTGGCCACGTTCATGAACTTGCCGATCCGGCCGGTGGGCGGGGCGTCCATGACCACCGCGTCGTACTGCCGGCGGCCGCCGGACCGGCGCCGGGTGGCTTCCACCGCCTTGCCGGTGAGCAGCACGTCGCGCAGGCCAGGCGCGATCGTAGTGGCGAAGTCGACCACCCCGAGCTTGGTCAGTGCGGTGCCCGCGTGCCGCAGGTTGTAGAACATCTCCAGGTACTCGATGAGCGCCGCCTCGGCGTCCGCGGCCAGCCCGTACACGTCCCCGCCAGGCAGCGTCGGGGTGCCCGGCGCCACCGCCACCCGGCGCTCCGCGTAAGGCAGCGGTGGGCTGTCGAACAGCCGGGCGATGCCCTGGCGGCCCTCCACCTCGATGAGCAGGACCCGGCGGCCGCCGTAGGCGAGGGCGATGGCGAGTGCCCCGGCTACCGTCGTCTTCCCCGTCCCGCCCTTGCCGGTAACGACATGCAGCCGGACACCTTCCCAGTCCGTGTCCCGCGCGCTCACTCCATGGAGGCTATCTCTGCCTGAGGACCACATACTGCACCCGCCGTGCGGCGGTCTACTGGCGCGTAGCGCGGTTGTCACTAGGCTGGGGTACGCGAAAGCGGGCCCCTTAAACGGAAAGAGGTGTGTCCGATGGTGGCAGCCCTGGTGGTCATCCTCGTGCTGATCGTCCTGGGGGGGCTGGTCACGGTAGGCCGCTCGTTGCGGGTGGTGCAGCAGTACGAACAGGGCATCGTGTTCCGGTTCGGCAGGGTCCTGCCGGGAACCCGCGGGCCCGGGCTGACCATTCTGCGGCCCATCGGCGACCGGATGCAGAAAGTCAATATGCAGATCATCGCCATGGCGGTGCCCGCTCAGGAGGGCATCACCAGGGACAATGTGAGCGTCCGGGTGGACGCGGTGGTGTACTTCCGGGTGATCGACCCGATCAAGGCCGTGGTGAACGTGCAGAACTACATGTTCGCCGTGTCGCAGCAGGCGCAGACGTCGCTGCGGTCGATCATCGGCCAGTCCGAGATGGACCAGCTGCTGGCCGAGCGAGACACGGTCAACGGGCAGCTGCGCCGGATCATCGACGAGCCGACCGAGGGCCCGTGGGGCGTCCGGGTCGAGCGGGTCGAGCTCAAGGACGTGAACCTGCCGGAAGGGATGAAGCGGTCCATGTCCCGCCAGGCCGAGGCGGAGCGGGAACGGCGCGCCAGGATCAT
Organism: Streptosporangiaceae bacterium; assembly: GCA_036497945.1. GTDB lineage: Bacteria > Actinomycetota > Actinomycetes > Streptosporangiales > Streptosporangiaceae > RYN-230. Next base: position 8,078 of record DASXIN010000086.1, read on the forward strand.
CTCCGCCGACGGTGAATACCAGGCGTCCAAGCGGCTGGCCGCGGCGGCCAACGTGATGGCCCGCGATCCGGCCGCGCTGCAGCTCCGGCTGCTGCAGACGGTGGTCGAGGTGGCCGCGGAGAAGAACAGCACGCTGGTCATGCCGGTGCCGGTCGAGCTGCTCCGGTTCTTCGATCGGTACGCGCCCGCGCCGCCACCCCCAGCCCAGCCGGCCCCGCCGCTCGAGGACACCGGCGACGCTGAGCTCGCCGCGGCCGAGGCGGCCGCCGAAATTGGCGGCGCGCCGCCGGTGGCGGAGATCGCCGAAGCGCCGCTGCCTGAGATCGCCGAGGCCCCGCTGCCGGAGATCGCCGAAGCGCCGCTGCCGGAGCTCGTCGACGCCCCGCTGCCGGAGGTCGCCGAAGCGCCGCTGCCGGAGATCCCCGACCCGACGGTACCCGAGCTGGACGAGGCGGCCATCCCGCCGCCGCCCCCGGAGGCGGCCGCGAGTGACCCGGCCGCCGGGCAGCCTGATGCCGCCCCGGCACCGGACAGCCCGCCGGCCAGGGCGCGTGGCGGCTCCCGCACGCGACGCAAGACCTAGCCGTCGGCTAGCACAGTGATCGGGGGGTCCAGGGGGGTCGTCCCCCCGGACCACTACAGTTCTGCCATGCAAAAGTGGGAGTACGCGACGGTGCCGTTGCTGGTGCATGCCACCAAGCAGATCCTGGACAACTGGGGCGACGACGGCTGGGAACTGGTGGCGCTGGTGCCCGGGCCGAACGCCGAGCAACTGGTCGCCTACATGAAGCGGCCCAAGGAGGGCGCGTGACGGGCGGCACGCCGGAAGAGCGGCTGGCCGCGCTGGGCCTGGCGCTGCCGGCCGTCGCCCCGCCACAGGCGGCCTACCTGCCCGCGGTGCGGACCGGGAACTACGTGTACACGGCCGGCCAGCTGCCCACCACGGGTGGCCAGCTGATGATGACCGGCAAAGTCGGCGCCGGGGTCAGCCTGGAGGAGGCGGCCGGGCTGGCCCGGGTGTGCGCGCTGAACGCGCTGGCCGCCGTCGTCTCGGTGACCGGCAGCCTGTCTGCCGTGCGGCGGGTGGTCAAGGTCACCGGGTTCGTGGCCAGCGCCCCGGACTTCACCGGGCAGGCCCAGGTCATCAACGGCGCCAGTGAGCTGCTGCAGGACGTGTTCGGCGAGGCCGGCCGGCATGCCCGCAGCGCGGTCGGCATGGCCGTGCTCCCGCTGGACAGCCCGGTCGAGGTCGAGCTGATCGCCGAGGTCGAGTGAGGCGGTGCGGTGACTGAGCACCCGGCGCCGGCCTACCGGCCGATCTTCCGGCTCGGCGGCGGATACGCCGAGCAGGCCAGTGACTATTTCGCTGGCCGGCGGCCAGTAGCGCAGCCGCGTGACGCGGCCTCGGTGCTGCTGCTGCGCGCGGCGCCGGAGCAATCCGGCGTCGAGGTGTACATGCTGCGCCGGGCCCGCTCGATGGCGTTCGCGCCAGGCGCCTCGGCGTTCCCGGGCGGCTCGGTGGACCCGCGCGACGCCGAGGACGAGGTGGCCTGGGCCGGACCGGACGCGGCGGCCTGGGGCGAGCTGCTCGACGCGCCGCCCGCCCTGGCCCGCGCGCTGGTCTGCGCGGCGGTCCGGGAGACGTTCGAGGAATCTGGGGTGCTGCTGGCCGGCCCGGCCGCGGACAGCCTGGTGGCGGACACCGGCGGCGCGGACTGGGAGGCGGACCGGACCGCGCTGCTCGACCGGTCGTTGTCGCTGGCTCAGTTGCTGGCCCGGCGCGGCCTGGTGCTGCGCTCCGACCTGCTCCGCCCGTGGGCCCGGTGGATCACCCCGGTGACCGAGGCGCGGCGGTACGACACCCGGTTCTTCGCCGCGGCGCTCCCGCCCGGCCAGCGCACCCGGGACGTCGGCGGCGAGGCGGAACAAGTCGCCTGGACCCGGCCCGGCGAAGCTCTCCGGGCCGCCCGGGCCCGCGAGCTGTTCCTGCTGCCGCCCACCGCGACCTGCCTGGCCGGGCTGGCCGGCTACCCCGATGTGGCCGCCGCGCTGCGCGCCGAGCACTCCATGCGGCCGGTCATCCCGGCCGTGGTGCAGGTAGACGGGACGTTCTGGCTCACCGTTCCCGAGGACGTGGGGTATCCGCTGTGACCGCCGGCGACCCGCCGCTGGACGGGGCCGGTACCGCCCGCGCGACCTGCGTGCTGGCCCCCAATCCAGGCCTTATGACACTTAACGGAACCAACACCTGGCTGATCGCCGAGCCAGGCGCGACGTCGGCGGTGGTCGTCGATCCGGGGCCGGACGACGAAGCGCACCTGCGTAGGGTGGCCGGGCTGGCCGAGTCGGCCGGGCAGCGGATCGTCCGCATCCTGCTCACCCACGGCCACCCGGATCATGCCGAGGGGGCGGCCCGGTTCGCCGCGCTGACCGGGGCGCCGGTGCTGGCGGCCGACCCCGCGCTGCGACTGGGCGACGAGGGCCTGGCCCCGGGCGACGTGCTGACCGTGGCAGGCTGCGAGCTACGGGTGGTGCCGACGCGCGGGCACACCGCCGACTCGGTGAGCCTGCTGCTGCCCGCCGACGGGGCGCTGCTCACCGGGGACACCGTGCTGGGCCGGGGCACCACGGTGATCGCCCAGGACGGGAACCTGGGCGACTACCTGGCCAGCCTGGACCGGCTGCGCGCGCTGGCCGGCGCGGAGCAGTTGCGCATGCTGCTGCCCGGGCACGGGCCGCCGCTGGCTGACCCGGCCGGCGTGCTCGACTTCTACATCGCGCACCGGCAGGAACGGCTGGCCGAGGTGCGCGCCGCGCTGGCCGCCGGGGACCGGACCCCGGAGCAGATCGTCGAACGGGTGTACGTGGATGTGGACCGGTCGCTGTGGCCGGCCGCGCAGTTGTCGGTCCGCGCCCAGCTCCGCTACCTGGACAGCCAGAGTGAGCTGCCCCGCGGAGTGACCTACTAGCGCGCGCTCTGCTTGCCTTGCGCCTCCGGGGGGCTTGGACCCGCCGCCTTCCCTCCTCGCTCGTTCCTCGCTCGTCAGTCCAGTCGGCGGCGCCCCCCTTCGGCGCGGGCGCCGCGCCCCCTTCAGCGCGCCCGCTTGGCCAGCCGGTCGGCGTCGATGATCAGCACTGACTTGGCCGACAGGGTCAGCCAGCCGCGAGCGGCGAAATCGGCCAGCGCCTTGTTCACCGTCTCGCGCGACGCGCCGACCAACTGGGCCAGTTCCTCCTGGGTCAGGTCGTGATGGACCTGCAGCCCCTCCGGGGTGTTCTCGCCGAACCGGTCGGCCAGGTCGAGCAGGGCCTTAGCCACCCGGCCCGGCACGTCGGTGAACACCAGGTCGGCCATCACGTCGTTGGCCCGGCGCAGCCGCTGGGCCAGTGCGCGCAGCAGGTGCAGCGAGACGTCGGGGCGGCCGGTCAGCCAGTCGCGCAGCTCGTCGTGGGCCAGCGCGGCCAGCCGGGTGTCGGTCACCGCGACCGCGCTCGACGTCCGGGGCCGCGGGTCGAACAGCGACAATTCGCCGAACATCTCGCCCGGGCCGAGCACGCTGAGCAGGTTCTCCCGGCCGTCCGGGGCGGCCCGGGTCAGCTTGATCTTGCCGTCGAGCACTACGTAGAGCCGGTCGCCGGCATCGCCCTCATCGAACAGCCGTTCGGCCCGGACCAGATCCACGTCCGTGACCAGCGCCCGCAGTGCTTTGGCGCTCTCCTCATCGAGCGCTTCGAACAGCGGCGCCCGGCTGAGCACGTCATCCGCGTGATCCACGGGTGCCTCCTTGTGCACGTTATATGCACAGTGTGGCGCATGTCACGGTCTGCTCGCGACGGGGCCCGCCGACGTCAGGGCAGGTGCGGGAAGGCTCGGGTCAGCCCTCCGCCCGGGCTAGCCGCTGGCGGCAGACCTCGATCTCTTTCTCGGCCTCGGCCTTGCCCACCCAGCCATGAATCTCGACTTCCTTGCCTGGCTCCAGGGCTTTGTAGACCTCGAAGAAGTGCTGGATTTCCAGCAGGTCGAACTCCTGGACGTCCTCGATGTCGGTGAGGCCGGCCATCCTGGGGTCGGTGGCGGCCACGCAGAGCACCTTGTCGTCCAGTCCCTTCTCGTCCCGCATCCGGAACATGCCGATCGCCCGGCAGTTGATCAGGCAGCCCGGGAAGGTGGGTTCCTCCAGCAGCACCAGCGCGTCGAGCGGGTCACCGTCGTCAGCCAGCGTGTTCTCGATGAACCCGTAGTCGGACGGGTACCGGGTAGAGGTGAACAGCATCCGGTCCAGCCGGATCCGGCCGGTCTCGTGGTCCACCTCATACTTGTTGCGTTGTCCCTTGGGGATCTCAATGGTTACGTCGAATGGCACGATGTCGCTCCCTTGGGGCCAAGATGGTTGACTTCGGTCCCCGGCGGTGACTCCCGGACCGGGAATCTAAGCATCTCGTGAGGGGGTGGGCAGTGGCGAACCGGGCGTGGGCCAACCGGCCGCTGGCCACCACGGTGATCACGTTGGCGCTGCTCAACGTGTTCACCCTGGGCGCCGGGGCCGCGGTGTCCGCGCTGATGCCCGGCCAGCTGGGCCGGTGGGACGTGCCCCGGGTGTCGGGCCGCCCGCTGCAGGTGGCCGGCCAGGTGCTGTCCGGCGCCGCGGTCACCGCTCCACTGCCGACCCGGGGCGGCCTGGCCGCGGCGCTGTCCCAGGTGATGTCCTCGGCCAAGCTCGGCCATCAGGTCGGCGCGGTGGTCACCGATCCGGTGTCCGGCCGGGTGCTCTACGCCAACGGCGCCGCCACCATGCTGCAGCCCGCCTCCACGGCCAAGCTGGTCACTGCGGTGGCCGCGCTGGACGTGCTCGGCCCGGACGCCAGGTTCACCACCCGGGTCACCGCGGGCCCCGCACCGGGCTCGATCGTGCTGGTTGGCGGCGGCGACCCCACGCTGGCCGCCGGGCCGCCACCGGCCAGCGACTACCCGCGGCCGGCCACCCTGAAGGCGCTGGCCGCGGCCACCGCCCGGGCGCTGCATGCCCGTGGCCGGGACTCGGTCCGGCTGGGCTACGACACCTCCCTGTTCACCGGGCCAGCCCTGGCCCCAGGCTGGCCGGCCGCCTACGTCAGCACCGGCAATGTCACCGGGATCACCGCGCTCGAGGTGGATCAGGGCAGGCTGACCCCGTCCGGTGCCCCGCAGGACGCCGACGACCCGGTGAACTTCCGGCCCCGGTCCACCGACCCGGCGGGCCAGGCGGCGGCCGCGTTCCGCGGCTTCCTGGCCGCCGACGGAATCCACGTGCTGGGCCAGGTGAGCCAGCAGACCGCTGCGCGCCGGGCCCGCACTCTGGCCGCGGTCTCCTCGCCGCCGCTGTCCGCGATGGTGGGCTGGATGCTCCGGGAGAGCAACAACGTGATCGCCGAGGACCTGGCCCGGCAGGTGGCGCTGCACCGGGGCCAGCCGGCCTCGTTCAGCGGCGCGGCGGCGGCGGTCACCGGGGTGCTCGGCTCGCTGGGCCTGCGTCGCGGTATCCACATGGTGGACGGATCCGGGCTCTCGCCCCAGGACAGGATCGCCCCGGGTTTGCTGGCCCGCCTGGTCGGGTTGGCCGCCAGCCGCAGCCATCCGCAGCTCAGGGCGGCGATCACTGGGCTGCCGGTGGCTGGGTTCCTGGGCACACTGGCCCCGGGGCAGAGCGTGTTCGGCAGCCTGGGCGGGTCCGGGCTCGGCGTGGTCCGGGCCAAGACCGGCAACCTGAGCACCGTGGCCACCCTGGCCGGGCTGGTCTACGACAGCAGCGGGCGGGTGCTCGGCTTCGCGTTCATGACCAACGGGGTCCCGGCCGCCCGGCTGAACCAGGCCGCGAAGGGCATCGGCGCGATGGCATCGGCCCTCGCCCGCTGCGGCTGTAGGTAATGGGCCAGCAGTGTTGACCCGGGGGGACGACCCCCCGGACCCCCCGATCGCCGCTTCGCGTCGAGGCCGACAGGGTCGGCCCGGCCCTGCGGGCCCGGCTGACCACGTACGGTGGAGGGGTGAGCAGCGGGCAGATGATCGATTGGGACGTGGCCATCTCGACCGGGACGAGGTTTGCCCGGCCGGGGCCGCAGGTTGGCCTGGGCGAGGCCAGGGCGGTAGTGGCCGAATTGCGTGCGCTGGCCGCCACGGTGTCGGAGCCGGTGCAGGCGCTGACCGGCATGTCCAGCCCGGATGACGGTGGCTGGGTAGCCGTGGTGGACCGGCCGGGCTGGATCCGGGCCAACGTGGACGGCTTCCGGGTCGTCCTCGACCCGCTGGCCGAGCACCTGCGGGAACGCGGCGCCGCCCCCGGCGCCAACTCGGTGATCGGCGCGGTCGGCTCCCGGATTACCGGTGTGCAGGCCGGGCTGATCCTGGCCTACCTGGCCGGCCGGGTGCTAGGCCAGTACGAGCTGTTCCTGCCCCCGGACCCGGGCGGGCCGCGCGGCGCCGCCCCAGCCGGCCGGCTCACCCTGGTCGCGCCGAACATCATGATGGTCGAGCGCGAACTCGGCGTGAACCCGCACGACTTCCGGCGCTGGGTGTGCCTGCACGAGGAGACGCACCGGACCCAGTTCACCGCGGTGCCCTGGCTGCGCGGCTACGTGCAGCAGCAGATGACCGAGTTCCTGCTCGCCTCCGACCTGGACCCGGGCACCATCCTGGAGCGGCTCCGCTCGGCCGCGGACGCGGTGGCGGGCGCGGTCCGGGACAACGGCGGGGACAGTGTCATTGAGGCCATCCAGAGTCCGCGGCAGCGCGAGATCCTGAACCGGCTGACCAGCGTGATGACCCTGGTCGAGGGGCACGGCGACTACGTGATGGACGCGGTCGGCCCACAGGTGGTGCCGTCCGTGGCGCAGATCCGGGCCCGGTTCAACGAGCGCCGCGGCTCGGCGGGCCGGCTGGAGCGGACGCTGCGCCGCATCCTCGGCATCGACCTCAAGATGAAGCAGTACGCGCAGGGCTCACGGTTCGTCCGGATCGTGGTGGACGAGGCGGGCATGGCCACCTTCAACAAGGTGTGGACCTCGCCGGAGACGCTGCCGACCAAGGACGAGTTCGTCACCCCGCAGCTCTGGCTCGACCGGGTCGGCCACGGCGGTGCACTGGCCGCCGGTGGCTGACCGGAGATGGGCCCGCATCCAGCGGTAGCCCAGGCCCGGGGCGGCGTCCGGCGCTGCCTGGCTGACCTGGAACCGGGCGATCTGGTGCTGGCCGCCTGCTCGGGGGGCGCCGACTCGCTGGCGCTGGCCGCCGCGCTGGCCCACGAGGCGCCCCGGCTCAGCCTGCGCGGCGGCGCGGTGACCGTGGACCACGGGCTGCAGGCCGGGTCGGCCGAACGGGCCGGCCGGGTGGCCCGAGTGCTGGACCAGCTTGGCCTCGACCCAGTGCACCAGGTCAGCGTGACGGTGCCCGCCGGGCCAGGCCGCGGCGGCCCGGAGGCGGCCGCGCGGACCGCCCGGTACGCCGCCCTGGAGCAGGTCGCGGAGCAGGCCGGGGCGGCCGCCGTGCTGCTCGGCCACACCTGCGACGACCAGGCGGAGACCGTGCTGCTCGGGCTGGCCCGGGGCGCCGGCGGCCGGGCGCTGGCCGGGATGCCCGCCCGGCGCGGCCGGTTCCGGCGGCCGCTGCTCGGGGTGGCCCGGGCCACGCTGCGCGAGGCGTGCGCCGCGCTGAGCCTCGAACCGTGGGACGACCCGCACAACGCCGACCCGGCCTACGCCCGGGCCCGGGTCCGGCACCAGGCACTGCCCGCCCTGGAGGAAGCACTCGGCCCGGGCGTGGCCGCGGCGCTGGCCCGCAGCGCCGCCCAGCTCAGCGAGGACTGCGACGCGCTGGACGCGATCGCCGCCGCCGAGACATGGCGGTTCAAGCCAGTGCTAGCCCGTGGGGACGACCCCCCGAGCCCCCCGATCGCCGCTTCGCGCCGAGCGGCGGCAGGCCGCCGCGGTCGAGGTCGGCGCAGCCGGCCACACAGGAGCTGGCGGCTGGGGAACCGGCGGACGGCACCGGCCACGGGGTAATCGTTATGGATATTGAGGGTTTGGATTGTCTGGCCCCTGCGGTGCGGTCGCGAGTGCTGCGCCAGGCGGCGCTGGCCGCGGGGTGCCCGGCCGGATCGCTGGCTGCCGGGCACATCGCCGCGCTGGACGCGCTGGTGACGGGATGGCACGGGCAGCGCTGGGCAGACCTGCCCGGGGTGATCCGCGTCCGGCGGAGGTATGGGAAGCTGCTCTTCAGCAAGGGCGGGCCAGCCGGGGCGGGGCAGCCAGAACCGACTGAGGCGGAGGCGACAGGTGGACGCGAGTGACGTGGGCACCGACCTCAAGGAGGTGCTGATCCCAGCCGGGCGGTTGCAGGCCCGGGTGACCGAGCTGGCCGCGGAGATCGACCGGGATTACGCCGGGCGCGAACTACTGCTCGTCGGGGTGCTCAAGGGCGCCGTCATGATCATGGCCGACCTGGCCCGGGCCATGCATCTGCCGGTGCAGATGGACTGGATGGCGGTCTCCTCGTACGGATCGGGCACCCGGTCGTCCGGGGTGGTCCGCATCCTCAAGGACCTGGACACCGACATCACCGGCAAGGACGTGCTGGTCGTGGAGGACATCGTGGACTCCGGCCTCACCCTGTCCTGGCTGGTCGGCAACCTGCGGTCGCGCGGGCCGGCCTCGGTGCAGGTGTGCGTGATGCTGCGCAAACCGGCCGCCGCGAGGATGGACGTGGACGTGGCCTACACCGGTTTCGACATCGAGAACGAGTTCGTCATCGGCTACGGCCTGGACTACGCCGAGCAGTACCGCAATCTGCCCTTCATCGGGACGCTGGCCCCACATGTGTACAAGGACGACGAGCCGCCAGATGCTGGTCATCACGCTGCCGACGCGGCAGCCGATCCCGGGCCCGCCGGAGAAGGGAACAGGATCAGCGATCAGGAGCGTTGACGTTGGCGAAGGCTGGCTGAGTCCCGGCGGCGCTTCCCCGACGGCATAGTCGGCCGGGGTGTACCGTCGGGTATTCACGGTGGTGCGGCCGGGAATGACAGCGCTGCCAGGTAGGGCGGCGTTGCCGGTGACAACAGGAAGCCGGGCATGCTCACTCAAGCGCAAGGCAGTTCTGCCGGGCTAGGCAGGACATGATGCTGGTCAGGAGGAACCCGCGCAGGACCGGCGGGGCCGTTCACCGATGGATCTGAAGCGTTATTTCCGCGGACCGTTCGTGGCGGTCCTAGTGATGCTGCTGGTTTTCTTCGTCGTCTACGAGTACGCCAGTTCTGGCAGCTCGTACACGCAGTCGGACACCTCCAAGGTCGTCGCGCTGATCGAGCAGGGCAAAGTCAAGTCGGCGCTGCTGATCGACAAGGAACAGACGATTCAGGTCACCACCGATTCGGGGCAGAAGCTTCAGGCCTCCTGGGTGGGCAATCAGAGCACGCAGCTTGTCCAGGAACTGCAGGCCCACCCGCCGACTCAGGGCTGGAACGTCCAGGTGCCGAAGAGCAGCTCGATCTGGGGCGTGCTGTTCGGCTGGCTGCCGTTCCTGGTGGTCATCCTGATCTTCTTCTTCATGCTGAACCAGATGCAGGGCGGCGGTTCCCGGGTGATGAACTTCGGGAAATCCAAGGCCAAGCTGATCACCAAGGACACGCCCAAGACCACTTTCGCCGATGTGGCCGGCGCGGACGAAGCGATCGAGGAACTCCAGGAGATCAAGGAGTTCCTGCAGAGCCCGGCCAAGTTCCAGGCCATCTGGGCCAAGATCCCCAAGGGCGTGCTGCTGTATGGGCCGCCTGGCACCGGTAAGACGCTGCTGGCCCGGGCGGTGGCCGGTGAGGCGGGCGTGCCGTTCTACTCCATCTCCGGCTCGGACTTCGTGGAGATGTTCGTCGGCGTCGGCGCGTCTAGGGTCCGTGACCTGTTCGAGCAGGCCAAGGCGAACGCTCCGGCCATCGTGTTCGTGGACGAGATCGACGCGGTCGGCCGGCACCGTGGGGCGGGCTTCGGCGGTGGCCACGACGAGCGCGAGCAGACGCTGAACCAGTTGCTGGTCGAACTGGACGGGTTCGACGTCAAGGGCGGCGTGATCGTCATCGCGGCGACCAACCGGCCGGACATCCTGGACCCGGCGCTGCTCCGCCCGGGCCGGTTCGACCGGCAGATCGTGGTGGCCCAGCCAGACCTGGCCGGGCGGCGCGGCATCCTCAAGGTGCACGCCCGCGGCAAGCCGTTCGCCCCGGACGTGGACCTGGACATAATCGCCCGGCGGACGGCCGGCTTCACCGGCGCCGACCTGGCCAATGTGATCAACGAAGGCGCGCTGCTCACCGCGCGGCACAACGGCACGCTGATCACCATGGCCTCGCTCGAGGAGTCCATCGACCGGGTGATGGCGGGCCCGGAGCGCAAGAGCGTCGTGCTCTCCGAGAAGGAGCGCAAGATCATCGCCTACCACGAGGGTGGGCACGCGCTGGTCGGCCACGCGCTGCCGAACGCCGACCCGGTGCACAAGATCACGATCATTCCCCGCGGCCGCGCGCTCGGCTACACCGCGTCCGCGCCGCAGGAGGACAAGTTCCTGGTCACCCGGTCCGAGATGATGGATCAGCTGGCCATGCTGCTGGGCGGCCGGACCGCGGAGGAACTGGTCTTCCACGAGCCGACCACCGGCGCGGCCAACGACATCGAGAAGGCCAGCTCGGTCGCCCGAGGCATGGTCACCGAGTACGGGATGAGCGAGCGGCTGGGCGCGCGCAAGTTCGGCACCGGCGACGGCGAGCCGTTCCTGGGCCGGGAGATGTCGCACACCCGGGACTACTCCGACGAGATCGCCTCCACCATCGACGAGGAGGTCCGCCGGCTCATCGAGTCCGCGCACGACGAGGCGTGGGAGATCCTGGTCACCTACCGGGAGGTTCTCGACGACCTGGTGCTGCAGCTGATGGACAAGGAGACGCTGAGCCGGCAAGAGGTGCTGGCGATCTTCGCCCCGATCCAGAAGCGCCCGTCCCGCGGCTCCTACACCGGGTACGGCAAGCGGCTGCCGTCCGACCGGCCGCCGGTGCTGACCCCCAAGGAGCTGGCGCTGACCGCCGCGACTGAGATGAATGACCACCCGGCGGCCGGCAACGGCTCCGCGGGCGCGATCGGCGGCGGCCCGGGCTCGTCCAGCGGCCAGCAGGGTGGCCAGGGCCAGCAGGGCACACCCGGCGAAGGCCGGTGAGCACCGACTTCGACGGGCCGCGCATCGAACGAGCGGTGCGAGAGATCCTGCTCGCCATCGGGGAGGACCCGGAGCGCGATGGGCTCCGGGACACCCCGGCCCGGGTGGCGCGGGCCTTCACCGAGCAGTTCTCCGGGCTGGGTCAGCGTCCGGAGGACGTGCTGACCACTGTCTTCGACGCGGATCACGATGAACTGGTGCTGGTCCGCGACATCGAGGTGTACAGCACGTGTGAGCACCATTTGGTACCGTTTTTTGGTGCGGCCCATGTCGGCTATATACCAAATGAAAAGGGTCAGATTACCGGGCTGTCGAAGCTGGCCAGGCTGGTCGATGTTTATGCGCGCCGACCGCAGGTACAGGAACGGATGACCAGCCAGATCGCGGACGGCCTGATGAACGTCCTGGAGCCGCGCGGCGTTCTGGTGGTGATAGAGGCTGAGCATCTGTGCATGTCCATGCGCGGCGTGCGCAAGCCTGGGGCCAAGACCGTCACCTCGGCGGTCCGCGGGATCATCCGCGACAGCGATCGGACCAGGATGGAAGCCATGAGTCTCCTATTTGGGCGGCGCGCCAGCGGGTAACGTTCCCCTTGTGCGGAATGCCCGCAGTACGCAGGACCCATGAGTACGCTAGTGGTCCGTGATTCAGGGCGTGACCCGGATGTCTGAAGCAGAAGAAAAGCCGTCGAGTGAGGGCGAACCGGCAAATAACGCCGCTTCGCCCCCTCACGTATCCCAGCAGGTGGTCCGGCCGCCGGACCGCCGGACTCAGCACACCTGGGTACCGGTGGCGGCGGGCTGGCTCTGCCTGCTGATCGGGCTGGCCGACATCGTCCAGGTGGTCCGCCCCAGCCTGTACACGTACACGCATCTGCACAAGATCCACGCCTTCCTGCCCGGCACGCTGACCAACGTCGCGCACACCCTGTCGGTCATCATCGGCCTGCTGCTGCTGATGCTGTCGCACGGCCTGCGGCGCCGGAAGCGCCGCGCCTGGGAAGCGGTGACCCTGATTCTCGCGGCCAGCGTGGTGGTGCACCTGATCCACCCGCGGCACGACCGGGTCATCACCGCGGTCGTGTCGGCCATCCTGCTGGCCGCCCTGCTCTACTTCCGCAAGGAGTTCTACGCGGTCGGCGACCCGCGGACCCGGTGGCGGGCGCTGTGGGTGTTCTGCGGGCTGGTCGTGGCCGACATCATCATCGGTCTGACCTACATGCTGCTGGCCAAGGGCCTGGCCGAGAACTACTCGCTGTGGCAGCGGACCGTGCACGTGGTCTACGGCCTGGTTGGCGTGTCCGGGCCGGTCCGGTTCGTGCCTGATTCGCGCGGTGACCTGTTCGTCCTGCTGACCAGTGGCCTCGGCTTGTTCACCCTGCTCGTCACCGTCTACCTGTTCTTCCGGCCGGCTCGGCCCGCGGGCCGGCCCGGCCAGCCAGACGCGCAGCGGGTCCGGGACCTGCTGTGCAAGCAGGGCTACCGGGACTCGCTCGGCTACTTCACGCTGCGCAGCGACAAGAGCGTCATCTGGTCACCGACCGGCAAGTCGTGCATCGGCTACCGGGTGGTGTCCGGGGTGATGCTGGCCGGCGGTGACCCGTTGGGCGACCCGGAGGCCTGGCCGGGTGCCATCCACGCGTTCCTGGACGAGGCGTCCCGGCATGCCTGGGTGCCGGCCGTGATGGGCTGCGGCGAGCAGGCCGCCGAGGTGTGGTGCCGGGAAGGCGGCCTGACCGCGCTCGAACTTGGTGACGAGGCCATCGTGGAGGTGGCCGAGTTCAGCCTCAAGGGCCGATCCATGCGCAACGTCCGGCAGATGGTGAACCGGGTGGAGCGCAGCGGCTACACGACCCAGGTACGCCGGGTGCGGGACATCCCGCCTGCGGAGATCGCTCTGTTCGCCCGGCAGGCCGGGTCGTGGCGGGGCAACCCGACCGAGCGCGGCTTCTCGATGGCCCTGGGCCGGATGGGCGCGCCCGGCGACGACGACTGCGTGATCGCCACCGCGCACGAGAACGGCGTGCTGCGGGCGATCCTGCACTTCGTGCCGTGGGGCCCGGACGGGCTATCGCTGGACCTGATGCGCCGGGACCGGTCCGCGCAGCCCGGGGTGAACGACTTCCTCATCGTGGCGGCCATCAACGCGGCCGGCGAACTCGGGGTCAAGCGCATCTCACTGAACTTCGCGGTGTTCCGCGCCGCACTGGAGCGCGGCGAGCGGATCGGCGCCGGGCCGGTGCTGCGGGCCTGGCGGGGCATCCTGCTGTTCGCCTCGCGCTGGTTCCAGATCGAGTCGCTGTACAAGTTCAACGCCAAATTCGCGCCGGTGTGGGTGCCCCGGTTCTTCGTCTGGCCGGGCACTAGGGACACGCCGCGGGTGGCGCTCGCCGCGCTGGAGGCCGAGGCGTTCCTGGTCTGGCCGAAGCTGGAGGTGCACCGGCTGTTCCGGCGGCTGGGGCTGGGCAAGGCGCAGCGTCGGCTGATGACCGCACCGGCCCGCCCCGCCGCGCCCATCTCGCGGCCGCCCGCTGCGGCGTCCACGGCCGACGATGTTGCGGCGGCTGACGGTGAACTCGAGCGGCCGACCGTGACTGAGGCCAACCCGGACGACGGCGGCCCCGATGAGTCTGGCCCGGCTGAATCTGCCCCCGTTGGCGCCAGCCGGGTCGAGGCCACCTCGGCCGACAAGCGGCTCGGCAGCTAAGCACAAACCAGCGCCGGCCTGGCTGCGTGGTCCTGGGCGCGGGCCGTTCCGGGCTGGTAGCGGGCCGCGTAGGGTTACCCACGTGATCAGCAATGCAGCCCGGCCGGCCGGCCCGCCTGGGCTCTCAGGACCGGGCCGCTGCCTGGTCATGGGCGTGGTGAACGTAACCCCGGATTCGTTCTCCGACGGAGGCCAGTGGTTCGGCGCGGACGCCGCCATCGCACACGGCGTGGAACTCGCCGCCCAGGGCGCGGACATCGTGGACGTGGGGGGCGAGTCGACCCGTCCCGGCGCGCAACGGATCACCGCCGAGGAGGAGTTGCGCCGGGTCCGGCCGGTGATCGACGGCCTGGTCGCGGCCGGCCTACCGGTCAGCGTGGACACGATGCGGGCCGAGGTCGCCGAGCGGGCCGTGCGGGCCGGTGCCCGGCTGGTCAACGACGTGAGCGGCGGCCTGGCCGATCCGGAGATGCCCCGGCTGGTCGGCGCGGCCGGGGTGCCCTATGTGGTGATGCACTGGCGCGGTCACAGCCACAGCATGGATTCGAGGGCCGTGTACCAGGACGTGGTCCGCGAGGTCAGCGAGGAGTTGTGCCGCCGGGTGGACGTGGTCACCGCGCAGGGCGTCGACCCGGCCATGATCGTGCTGGATCCGGGGCTGGGCTTCGCCAAGCGGCCAGAACATAACTGGGCGCTGCTCACCAACCTGGACCAGATCAGCACGCTGGGCGGCCGGGCGGCGGGCTTCCCGGTGCTCATCGGCGCATCGCGCAAGCGGTTCCTGGGCCGGCTGCTGGCCGCGCCCGATGGCACCCCTCGGCCGTTCGCCGGCAGCGACGACGCCACCGTGTCGGTGACCGCGCTGGCCGCGGCGGCTGGCGCCTGGTGCGCCCGGGTGCACCAGGTGCCGGGGAACGCCGACGCGGTGCGGGTGGCGGAAGCCTGGCGGCTCGCGGCTCACCCCGACACGGCCCAGCCCGACGCGGCCCAGCCCGACGCGGCTCAGCCCGGCGCGGCGGACCTGGCGGGACACAGCCGCCCGGCCGGACCGGGCGGGTGAACGGGTGAGCGCCGACGAGGCGGCCGCGGACCGGATCACGCTCCGCGGGCTGCGCGTCTTCGGGCATCACGGCGTGCTGGACGCCGAACGCCGGGACGGCCAGGAGTTCACCGTGGACGCGGTGCTCTGGCTGGACACCGCGCCCGCCGCGGCCCAAGACGACCTGGCCCTCACCGCGGACTACGCGGCGCTGGCCGACCGGCTCGCGGCCATCGTGGCCGGCCCGCCGGTCCAGCTCATCGAGACGCTGGCCGAACGCCTGGCCGCCGCGGCCGCCGCCGAACCGCTGGCCCGCGAAGTGGAGATTACCGTGCACAAGCCGCACGCCCCGGTCGGCTACCGCTTCCAGGACGTGGCGGTGACCATCCGCCGCCGCAGGGACCAGATCTCATGACGGACGGTCCCGGGCAGCACACCGTCCTGGCCGTGGGCAGCAACCTCGGCGACCGCCTGGCCACCCTGCAAGGCGGCCTAACGGTCCTGCTCAACGAGCGCGCCCTGACCCTGATCGCCCTCTCACCGGTCTACGAGACGGTCCCGGTGGGCGGACCGCCGCAGCCGGAGTACCTCAACGCCGTGCTCGTCGCGCGGACCGCCCTCACCCCGATGGCCCTGCTGCTCCGGTGCCAGCACGCTGAGCAGGCGTTCCACCGGACCAGGACACAGGTCTGGGGACCGCGGACGCTGGATGTCGACATCATCGTTTACGGTGACCTGGTGAGTGACGATCCGGTGCTGACCCTGCCGCACCCGCGGGCCCGGGAGCGCGCCTTCGTCCTGGCCCCGTGGCTCGATGCCGAACCCGACGCCGAGCTCCCCGGCCAGGGCCGTGTGTCCGACCTGCTGGCCACGGTCGGCCGGGCCGGCGTCCGGCGGCGAGACGACGTCATGCTGCGGCCGCCGTCATGACCCCAACCCGGCTCTGGGTGCTGGCGGTCATCGCGGCCGTCTGTGCGCTGCTGGCCTGGCTGGTGCTCCGCGAGGTGTACTCCTCGCTGCCGCCACTGCCCTGGACGGCGGCGGTGGCCATGGTGCTGCTCGGGGTGGCCGAGGCGCTCAGCGGCCGGAACCTGCGGGCCAGGATCCGCGGCGGCCGCGGGCTGAAGCCGGTCGCCCCGCTGGCCGCGGTCCGGATGGCCGCGCTGGGCAAGGCCAGCTCGCATGCCGCCGCGGTGATCGGCGGCCTGGCCCTCGGGTTCCTCATCTACCTGACCAGTTCGCTGAGCAAGTCGGTGCCGCGCAACGACGCGTTCGCGGCCGGCGGCACCGTCCTGGCCGCGATCGTGCTGCTGCTTGGCGCGCTCTACCTGGAGAACAGCTGCCGGGTGCCGACCGACGACGAGCACGACAACGAGCCAACCGAGACCCGCCGCAGCTAACCCAGCCGGTCAGCAGGACCGGAGGAACTCCTCGCGGCGGATCGCGTCGCGCAGATCGACCGCGTCCTCGCCGCGGACCAGTACCGGCGGGGAGGTATCCCGGCGCCGCGCATAGACCAGCCCGCTGATGCCCCGCCAGACATGCCAGTCCGGCAGTTCGGCGCCGTACGGCCACCAGGCCGGCACCCCATCAGCCAGGTCGTCAGCTTCGCTCTCAGCCATGACAGCATTGTAGAGCATGTAGAGCACTAAGAGCTAGCAGAAGTTTAGACTGCTCGCGGTGGTGCATACCTTGATCATGTGGGTGTGTCCCCGGTCGATCCGCTGGCCGCCGACTTCGCGTACGTGCAAGTCGCGGACAATATTCAGGTGCGCATCGAGGCCGGCGAGATCACCCACCGGCTGCCGTCCGAGCGGGACCTGGCCGAGGAGTACGGCGTCGCCTACCAGACCGTGCGGCACGCCATGAAGCTGCTCCGGGAACGCGGGCTGATCATCACCCGGCAGGGCCGCGGCACGTTCGTCGCTGGCGCCCGCAGCGTACGCCCCGACGACCCCGAGAACTGACCGTCCGGCCGCTAGCGGTCCATGTCGCCCACGACAAAGAACATCGAGCCCAGGATCGTGGTCAGGTCGGCCACCCGGTGCCCGGGCAGCAGTTCGCCGAGCACCTGCACGTTGCTGAACGACGCGGACCGTACCTTGAGCCGCCACGGCGTCTTCCCGCCCCGGGAGACCAGGTAGTAACCGCTCAGCCCGAGCGGCCCCTCGGTCCACGTGTACACGTGCCCCTGCGGAATGCGCAGCACCTTGGGGATCCGCGCGCTGAGCGGGCCCCGGGGCAGGCTGGCCAGCCGGCTGGCGCACACGTCCACCAGGTCCAGCGACACCGCGACCTGATCGAGCAGGCACTCGAACCGGGCCAGGCAGTCGCCCGCCGCCCGGGTGACCACCCGCAGCGTGTCGGCCAGGTCGGCATACGCGAGGTACGGCTCGTCCCGGCGCAGGTCGAAATCCACCCCGCTGGCCCGGGCCGCGGGCCCGCTGACCCCGTACTGCCGCACCTGCCCGGCGGACAGCACGCCGACCCCGGCGGCCCGGCTGCGGAACGCCGGGCTGCCGGCCACCACCGCCCCGATCCGCGGCAGGTCGGCGCGCACCGCGGCGGCGGCCCCGCCGACCCGGCCGAGCCAGCCCGCGGGCAGTTCCTCCTTCAGCCCGCCGACCCGGTTGAACATGTAGTGCATCCGGCCCCCGGAGATCTCCTCCATGACCGCGAGCAGCCGCTCCCGGGCCTGCCGGGCCGCCCCGGCCGACCCCACCCCGGCCGCACCCGCCACCTCCGGCGGGTAGGAGCCGAGGAACGCCAGGTGGCTGAGCACCCGGTTGAGCTCGGCCAGCAGCGTCCGGGCCCACACCCCGCGCGGCGGCACCTCGATCCCGGCCAGCCGCTCCGCGGCCAGCACCACGCCGAGTTCGCTGGCGAACGCGCCCAGCCAGTCGTGCCGGTTGGCCAGCACGATGATCTGCCGGTAGTCCCTGGCCTCGAACAGCTTCTCGGCGCCGCGGTGCACGTACCCGATCACCGGTTCGGCCGACACCACCCGGTCGCCGTCCAGCACCAGCCGGAGCCGGAGCAGGCCGTGCCCGGACGGGTGCCCGGCGCCGAGGTTGAGCACCAGCTCGGTGCCGGGTGCCGCCCATCCGCTGGTGACCGCCTGCACCTGCCGCTGCGCTGCCGCGCTCATCGGCTCAGCTCCGGCACCAGCTCCGGACCTTCCTGCCCAACGCCGGCTGGTGGCCGGTCCAGACCAGCCAGCGACTCGGGCACCGGCAGGCCAACCGCCTGAACCAGCCAGCTGAACCCGCCCAGACCCGCGGCATCGGTCAGCTCGGCCTCCTCGGCCGCCCGGCACAGCGCGGCCAGATACCCGGCCGGATCGCGGTCCGCCTGGCGCAACGCCGGCCGCCGCCCGGTCAGCCCGAGCGCCCGGAGCGCCGCCCGCTGGGTGGTGAGCAGCGTCCCGGTCGCCCCGGCCGCCACTCCGGCGGCGGCGCACGCGTCGATGGCGACGTGCGCGGTGATGTCCCGGGAGCCGTCCGGGATCGGCCGCACCGGCCGGCCGTCGCGGAAACCGGCCATCGTCCCGGCCACTGGGCGGCTGGCCCGCCGATGGCCGTAATCGGCGGCCAGGGCCACCCCGCGGTCCAGCCGGCCGATCACCTCGGCCCACGCCGCGCAGCGCGGCCGTCCCAGCTCGGCCCGGTCGCCGGCCCGGTGCAGTGGCCACCACCGGCGCAGCCAGGCCAGGTCGGCCGGGCTCACCGCGGGCCCGTTGCGCTCCGCCCCGGTCGCGGTGTCCACCAGCACGATCCGTGGCCCGTCCGCGGTCAGTTCGGCCACGTCGAGCGGCACGTTGTCCAGCCACTCGCTGGCGATGACCAGCCCGGTGATCCGGGATGGCAGGACCGGCGCCCAGCGGATCCGCTCGTCCAGCCCGGGCGGCCGCGGCGCTAGCTCGGCCGCGTGCGGGACCAGCCGTCCGGCCAGCGGCGGCCCGGCTGCGGCCAGCAGCTGGCTGAGCAGTTCGCCCTGCCCAGCGCCGACATCCACCACATCCAGCCGGGCCGGCTGGCCGAGCGCCGCGTCAACCTGGCGGAGCAGGGCCAGCACCGCCGCGGCGTACCGCGGGGAGGTGTGCACCGAGGTGCGGAAGTGCGCGGCCGGGCGCTCACCCCGGGCGTAGAAGCCGCCCGGCTCGTACAGCGCCGCCTGCATGGCCTCCTGCCAGGTCGTCCACACCCAGGAGACTCTAGTGCCGCCGGACGGGGGGTGGGTGCCGCGCGGCGGGAGGGGCGGTGCCACGTGGTGGGAGAGCCGGTGCCGCGCGGCGGGAGAGCCGGTGCCGCGCGCTCCCCGCAGGCGGGCGGTCCGCCAGGTCGGCACGGTTATGCTGATCACTGCCGTTCGGTACCCACCCCGGACGCCAGCGAGAGGACGGAGGCAATGGCGGATCAAGCCAGCCTGCTCCCGGCCCGGCTCAAGGCCGGTGTGATCGGGACCGGCCGGGTGGGCGCCGTGCTGGGGGCCGCTCTGGCCCGGGCCGGCCACCAGGTGGTCGCGGTGTCCGCGGTGTCGCAGCGATCGCGCGCCGCCGCGCAGCGGATGCTGCCCGGTGTGCCGGTCAAACCGCCCCCTGAGGTGCTGGCCGCCGCTGACCTGGTCCTGCTCACCGTGCCCGACGACGTGCTGCCCGGCCTGGTGTCCGGGCTGGCCAGCACCGGCGCGCCGGTGGCCGGCCGGCTCCTCGCGCACACCAGCGGCCGCCACGGCGCGGCGGTGCTGGAGCCCGCCACCCGGCAGGGCGCGCTGCCGATGGCCCTGCACCCAGTGATGACGTTCACCGGGCGGCCGGACGACCTGGACCGGCTGGCCGGCATCAGCTTCGGGGTGACCGCGCCCGAGCCCGTGCTGCCCGCGGCCGAGGCCCTGGTCATCGAGATGGGCGGCGAGCCGGTCGTCATCGACGAAGCGAACCGGGCGCTGTACCACGCCGGGCTGGCCAGCGCGGCCAACCACCTGGTCGCGCTGGTCGCCCAGTCCGCCGATCTGCTCCGCGCGGCCGGGGTGGCCGACCCGTCCCGGATGCTCGCGCCGCTGCTGTCCGCCGCCCTGGACAACGCGCTGCGGCTGGGCGACGCCGGACTCACCGGGCCGGTGGCCCGCGGCGACGCGGACACCGTGGCCGGGCACATCGCCGCGCTCCGGGACACCTCCCCGGAGGCGCTGCGCGCCTACCTGGCGCTAGCCCGGCTGACCGCCGACAGGGCGCTCGCCGCCGGCATCCTCAGCGCCCCCGATGCCCAACGCCTGCTGGACGTGCTGTCCGGGGCCCCGCGATGATGCCCGTGGTGGCCCGAACCAGGCTCGGCCTGGACGCGGCCCGGCGGTCGCTGAGCTGCCCAGTCGTCCTGGTGCCCACCATGGGGGCGCTGCACCACGGGCACCGGGTGCTGCTCCGCCGGGCCCGCGACCTGGCCGGGCCGGACGGCAGCGTGCTGGTCTCCATCTTCGTCAACCCGCTGCAGTTCGGCGCGGGTGAGGATCTCGGCCGCTACCCGCGCACCCTGGACGACGACGTGCGGGTCTGCGCCGAGGAGCGCGCCGACGTGGTGTTCGCGCCGGACAGCAGCGTGATGTACCCGCGGCCGCAGCTCATCACGGTGGACCCCGGGCCGCTGGGGCAGCGGCTGGAAGGCGCGTCGCGGCCCGGTCACTTCACCGGCGTGCTGACCGTGGTACTCAAGCTGTTCCAGCTCACCGCGCCGGACGTGGCGGTGTTCGGCGAGAAGGACGCGCAGCAACTGGCGCTGATCCGGCAGATGTCGGCCGACCTCGAACTCGGCGTGGAGATCACCGGGGTGCCCACCGTACGGGACGACGACGGGCTGGCCATCTCCAGCCGGAACCGGTTCCTGTCCGGGCCGGAGCGGCGCACCGCGCTGCTGATCCCGGCCGCGCTGCGCGCCGGGCGGGAGGCGGCGCCCGGCGGCCTGGGGGCGGTGCTCAAGGCGGCCGGCGACGTGCTCGGCCAGCCCACCGCCCCGCCGCTGCGGCTGGACTATCTGGTGCTGGCCGACCAGGAGTCGTTCCAGCCGGTGGCGGAGGACTTCACCGGCGCTGCCCGGCTGCTGGTCGCCGCGCGGGTCGGGGCGACCCGGCTGATCGACAACACCCCGCTGCGCCTCGGTGTCGCGGGCTAACAACCGCCAGGAGTGGCTTTGCTGCTGACCATCGATGTCGGGAACACCAACACGGTGCTGGGCATCTTCGACGGTGACGAGATCGTCGAGCACTGGCGGATCGCCACCGACCCGGTCCGCACCGCCGACGAGATCGCCGTCGTGCTGCAGGGCCTGATCGGCCACAGCTCGCTGGTCAAGGACCCGGACGTGAGCGGGATCGCGTTGTGTTCGACGGTGCCGTCGGTGCTGCACGAGATGCGCGAGATGTTCCGCCGCTACTACGCCGACGTGCCCGCGCTGATCGTGGAGCCCGGCGTGCGCACCGGGGTGTCGGTCCGGATGGACAACCCGAAGGAAGTTGGCAGTGACCGGATCATGAACACGGTGGCCGCGGCCCACCTGTTCGGCGGGCCGGCCGTGGTGGTCGACTTCGGCACCTCGACCAACTTCGACGCGGTCAGCGAGCGGGGCGAGTTCGTCGGCGGGGCGCTCGCCCCCGGCATCGAGATATCCGTGGACGCGCTGACCCGGCGGGCCGCCCAGCTGCTCAAGGTCGAGCTGACCCGGCCGCAGCACGTCATCGGCAAGAACACCGTCGAGGCGCTGCAGTCCGGGATCATCTACGGGTTCGCCGGGCAGGTCGAGGGCATCGCCCGGCGGATGGCCGCCGAACTGGCCCCGGACGATCCCGAGTCGGTGACGATCATCGCCACCGGCGGCCTGGCCTCGCTGGTCATCGACGAGGTGAGCATCATCGACGCGCACGAGCCGTGGCTCACCCTGATCGGGCTGCGGCTGGTGTTCGAGCGCAACCTCAGCTCGTGGCCGGGGGCTGCCCGGGGCGTTCCAGATAGGTCCGGTCCGGCCGGGTGAAGCCGAACCGCTCGTAGAGCCCGTGCGCGTCCGCCGTGTGCAGCGTCCAGCGGAACGTGGCGCCCGGGCCGCGGTCGATCATCGTGGCGACCAGTTCGACGCCGAGGCCGTGGCCGCGGTGCTCCTTGTCGATGAAGACGTCGGCCAGGTAGGCGAAGCCGGCTCCGTCCGAGACGGCCCGGGCGAAGCCGACCATCGCGCCGGTGCCGGCCTGGTACACGCCGACCACCCGCCAGGCGGTGTCCAGTTGCTGCTCGACCACGCTGCGGGTGCGCCACCGGCCCCAGTACGCCTCCTGGGACAGGAATGTCCACAGCACGTCCCGGTCCACCCGGCTCCGGTCGTCGTCCAGTTCGTACTGCCCTACGGTGATCTGCACGCCTTGGACTGTATCCGGGGGTCCGGGGTTGACCGTGGCGGCTTGCCGCCGCTCGGCGCGGAGCGGCGATCGGGGGGTCCGGGGGGTCGTCCCCCCGGACTAACAGAGCCCGCCCCGGTAGCCTCGACCGGGTGGACGACGATCACGTGCCGGAGCAGATGAAGGTCCGGCTGGACAAGCGCCAGCGGC
This sequence comes from Streptosporangiaceae bacterium, assembly GCA_036497945.1. Lineage (GTDB taxonomy): Bacteria > Actinomycetota > Actinomycetes > Streptosporangiales > Streptosporangiaceae > RYN-230. Next base: position 30,640 of record DASXIN010000086.1, read on the forward strand.
TGCTCGACTCCGGGGTGGACCCCTATCCGGTCGGCTTTCCGCGCACCGACACCATCGCCGCGGTGCGCGCCCGCTACCCGGACCTGGCCCCGGACGCCCACACCGGAGACAAGGTCGGCGTCACCGGGCGGGTGATGCTGTCCCGCATCGGCGGCAAGCTGAGCTTCGCGACCATCCGGGACGGCACCGGCGATATCCAGGTGATGGTGTCGCTGGACCGGGTCGGCCCGGACGCGCTGGCCGCCTGGAAGCGGGACGTCGACCTGGGCGATCACGTCGGGGTGGAAGGCGAAGTCATCTCGTCCCGCCGCGGCGAGCTGTCCATCCTGGCCGACCGCTACGCGATAACCGCCAAGGGCTTGCGCCCGCTGCCGGAAAAGCACCGGGGGCTGAGCGACGTCGAAGAACGCGTGCGCCGGCGTTATGTAGATCTCATCGTCAACCCGGAGGGACGCCGGCTGGCGGAGCTGCGCGGCGCGGTGCTGGCCTCGTTCCGGCAGGGCCTGAACGCGCGCGGCTTCCTCGAGGTGGAGACGCCGGTGCTGCAGACGGTGCACGGTGGCGCCAACGCCCGCCCGTTCCGCACCCACATCAACGCCTACGACCTGGACCTCTACCTGCGGATCGCGCTGGAACTGTACCTCAAGCGGCTGATCGTGGGCGGCATCGAGAAGGTCTACGAGATCGGCCGCATCTTCCGCAACGAGGGCGTGGACGCGACGCACAACCCCGAGTTCACCATGCTCGAGGCGTACGAGGCCTACGGCGACTACAACTCGATCGGCACGCTGACCCGCGAGCTGATCCAGGCCGCGGCCGAGGCGGCGTTCGGCGCCCAGGTGGCCCGCCGCGGCGGCCAGGAGTATGACCTCAGCGGCGAATGGCCGTCGGTGCCGGTGTACGGCGCGATCTCGGCCGCGCTCGGCCAGGAGATCGACCCGGGCACCAGCGAGCAGCGGCTGCGCGAGCTGTGCGCCCAGGCCGGGGTGCCCACCGAGCCGGGCTGGGGGCACGGCCAGATCGTGCTGGAGATGTACGAGCGCCTGGTCGAGGAGCGGACCGTCGAGCCCACGTTCTACCGCGACTTCCCGGTCGAGGTGTCCCCGCTGACCCGGGCGCACCGGACCGACCCGCGGCTGGCCGAACGGTGGGACCTGGTCGCGTTCGGCACCGAGATCGGCACCGGCTATTCCGAGCTGGTCGACCCGGTCGAGGAGCGGCGGCGGCTCACCGCCCAGTCGCTGCTGGCGGCCGGCGGTGACCCAGAGGCCATGCAACTGGACGAGGACTTCCTGCAGGCCCTGGAGTACGGGATGCCGCCCACCGGGGGCGTCGGCGTGGGCATCGACCGGGTGCTGATCATGCTGACCGGCGAGAGCATCCGGGAAACCACGCTGTTCCCCCTGGTCCGCCCCCAGTAGCCGGCGGACCAGGGCCGTCTAGCGGCGGCGGTCAGGCGACGATGCGGACCGCACCCACGTACTCACTCCAGAAGATCGGCTGGATCTGCACGACCTGGCCGGTCTGCGGCGCGTCCAGCATCAGCCCGTCGCCCACGTAGATGCCGACGTGCTCGATCGTCGGGAAGAAGAACACCAGGTCACCGGGTTCGAGCTGGCTCTTCGAGATGTGCTCGCCCATGTTCCACTGGGATACCGTGTAGTGCGGCAGGTTGATGCCCACCTGCGCGTACGCCCACTTGACCAGGCCGGAGCAGTCGAATGTGCTCGGCCCGGCGGCGCCCCACACGTACGGGTCGCCGCGCCGGGTGAGCGCGGCCTGCAGTGCCTGCCCGCCGACCGTGTTGGCCGTGGGCAGGTTGATGGTCGGGTAGTTGCCGGTCTGCTGGAAGATGGACATCGCTTTGGCGAACGCGGCGCTGTTCAGCGTGTTCACCTTGCTCTGGATGACCTGCTTCTGCTTGGCCATCGAGGCGGACAGCGCGGCCACCCGCTTGGCCTGCTGGACCGCTGTGTCGTGGGCGCGCTGCGCGGCCGCTTCCGCGGTGGACAGTGCGGTGACCCGGTCCCCGTTCTCCAGCTGGAGCTGCTGCATGATCGCGACCCGGCTGAGCATCGACCCCGTGTCGGTGGACGTGAGCACCTGGAGCGGGGTGGCCATCCCGCCGTTCATGTAACTTTCCGCGGCCAGCTGGCCGATCGCGGCCTGACCGCCGGCCAGCCGGGCCGCGTCCTGGCGGAACGTGATCTGCGCGGTCTTGGCTTCCGCGCGGGCCTCGGTCAGCTGGATCTGCAGCCCGTCGTAGCTGTTGCTCAGCACTTCGATCTGCCGGGCCAGGCCCTTGGCCTGGGCGACCAGGCTGGCCAGGCTGGGCTGGGGCTGGGCCGGCCGGCTGCTCGCGGCGTAGCTCGCCGCGGCCGGCGCTACGGCGGTGGCCAGCACGGCCACGGCACCGGCCAGCGCGGTCCGCCGCCAGGCGGCAGGGCGACGCAGCACGCGCCGCAACCGGGTGGGCTGGATCGATCTCTCGCTGGCCGCGAGCCCGGCTACGGGCAAGCGCTTCACGTGCTCTCCTCTCCTTAACCGCCTGCCGGGTTAGCTGACGGGTTCGGGCCAAGGGAGCCCTACCGCTACGCGCACCCACTGGTGTCTGCAGCGGATTCACCCCGGGAACGTGGGTCCCCGGCTTCCCGGACCGCCGTCGCGGCACAGGAACTCGGCGGGCCCGTGCTGACGTCCGGGGGGTTGCGGCGTAGCACGGTGACAGCGTTGGACATTAATGGATCACGGCCCGCCCGGCGACCCGAACGACAGAATCTGCTCTCTGGCTGCGCCGCAGTCGGCGCGAACTGCCGTCAGCCCGTCCTGGGCGGCAGCGGGCACGGGCTAGGGTGTGCGGGCGATGGAGCACACGATCAGGCGGGCCCGCACCCGCGACATCCGGGCCATTGCCGGCCTGGTCGCTGACAACGTGGCCTCCGGCCGGGTGCTGCGCAAGGCCACCGTCACCCTGTACGAGGACGTGCCGGAGTTCTGGGTCGCCGAACGCGGCACCGATCACGCGGTTGTCGGCTGCGGCGCGCTGCACGTGATGTGGGAGGACCTGGCCGAGATCCGCACGGTCGCGGTGCAGCCGAGCTGCCAGGGCCAGGGCGTCGGCCACCGCCTGGTGGACGCGCTGCTGGACAGTGCCCGCGAGGTGGGCGTGCAGCGGGTCTTCGTGCTGACGTTCGCGGTGAGCTTCTTCGCCCGGCACGGTTTCAAGGAGATCGAGGGCACCCCGGTGTCCCATGAGGTGTACGCGGAATTGCTCCGCTCCTACGACGAGGGCGTGGCCGAGTTCCTCGACCTGGACCGGGTCAAGCCCAACACCCTCGGCAACACCCGCATGCTGCGGTACCTCTAAAACTGGCCTCCACCAACAGTGCGGTGAGTTGGGCCCCACCGGCGGGGCATAACTCACCGCACTCATGCACCGGCGGGTCAGAGCAGGCGGAGCTGGCGGTCGGCTGGGCGGCGGGCCCGCGGCGGGGCGGAGCGGTTCAGCAACCCCGGGTCGATCGCGGCCAGGAACGGTGACGGGCCCGCCTCGGCCGGCCCGCCCGGACGGCCCCGGCGGGCCGCGCTGCTCAGCAGCAGGTGCGACCGGGCCCGGGTCATCCCGACGAACAGCAGCCGCCGCTCCTCGGCCGGGTCGGGGCCCTCTCCCGGCCCCCGTCCGGGCAGCCACAGCGGCAGCAGGCCCCGCTCGCAGCCGGCCAGGAACACCACCTCGAACTCCAGCCCCTTGGCCGCGTGCAGAGTCAGCAGGTTGACCGCGTCCGCCCGCGGGTCCAGCGCGTCCACCTCGGCGCCCAGCGCGATCTCGGTATAGAACTGGTGCAGGTCATCGCCGCACCGGCGGGCCAGCGGGGCCAGCACCTCACCAGCGGCCCGCAGATCGGTGCCGGACAGCCGGCCCGGTTCGCCGTCACCCAGCCGGGTGCCGTCCGCGATCGCGGCCAGCCGGGCCACCGCGGCGCGCAGCTGGTCGGGTGCGCTCCGCGCGGGGGCCTCGCGGCACTGGATTTCCCGGACGATCTCGGCCACTCCCGGCCGCCGCTCCAGCAGGTCGTGCGACCGCTTCTGGAACGGCAGGCCGGCCCGGGTCAGTCCCTGGCCGAGCGCCGCGGCCTGCGCGTCGGTACGGTACAGCACGGCGATGTCGGCCAGCCCGATCCCGTCGTGACCGTGCCCATCGGCCCGCCCGGAGTCCAGCGAGTGGAACGAGGATCCGCCGAGCAGCCGGTCGATGCCCGCCGCGATCCAGGCCGCCTCGCCGGCCGGGTCGGCCGCCTCGTGGCAGGTGATCGTCCCCGGCTGGTCTGGCCCGGCGGCGCGAAGTACCCGGCCGGGCACCAGCGTGCCGGGTGCGATGGCCTGCATGGCGGCCGCCACGATGCCCGGGCTGGACCGGTAGCTGGTGCTCAGCGCGGCGGTGCCGGCCGCCGGGTAGTCGGCCGCGAAGCGCAGGAAGAAACCCACGTCCGCGCCGCGGAAGCCGTAGATGGCCTGATCCGGGTCGCCGATCACGGTGAGCCCGGCGCCATCCGCGGTGAGCAGCCGGAGCAGCGCGTACTGCGCCGCGTCGATGTCCTGGTACTCGTCCACGCTGATCTGCGGCCACCGCTCGCGCAACGCGGCCGCCACAGCCGGTGCCTGGCCGAGCACCGCGGTGCTCAGCTCGACCAGGCCGTCGTAGTCCACCAGCCCGCGCGCGGCGAGCGCCTGGCGCAACCGGTCACGCTGCTCCGCGTCGCTGGCCGCGGCGGCCAGCCAGGCCCGGGCCGCCCGTGGCGAGCCGGCCAGCTCGGTGGCCACGTCGAGCACGGCCTGCTCGTCGGCCACGGTGAAGTCGGCGGCCAGCCCGGCCAGCTCGTGCTGCTCGCGCAGCAGCATCAGGCCCAGCCCGTGGAACGTGGTCACGGTCAGCCGCGCCGCGCGCCGGCCGAGCAGCGCGGTCAGCCGCTGCCGCATCTCCTCGGCGGCCCGCCGGGTGAACGTCAGCGCCAGGCATTGCTCCGGGCGGACCTGCTGGCTGCCGATCGCGGCGGCGATCCGGTGGGTCAGCGTCCGGGTCTTCCCACTGCCCGGCCCCGCGATGATCATCAGTGGCGCGGCCGCCCCGGCCGCCGCGCGCTGCTCCGGATCCAGCTCAGCCAGCAGCGCCGCGGCCGGCCGCACGTCGGCAGACCCCGCATGCTTAACGCCGGCGGCCCGCGACTGCGGCGACCCGGGTGCCCGGCCGTCGGGTGCCCGGCCGTCGGGTGCCCGGCCGTCGAGTGCTGGCCCGGGAGGACGGCCCCCCGGAACCCCCTGGGGCCGCGGACTCGGCATTGACTCGGGGAGGTCGAACAGTGCGCTGCCGTGGCCGAGTTCGCCCGGGGAAAGCAGCCGGATTACCCCGTATTCGCCGTCGTAGCCGGGGTCTTTCCGTGCGGTGCCGGCCCGCAGCCGGGACACGGCCTCGGCCAGCAGGCTGCCGCCGGCCTGGCTCAGTTCCGCCAGCGGCACTTCGAGCAGGATGGCCAGTTCCGGCCCGAGCGCGCCGACCAGCCGGTCCACCTCGGCGGTGACCTTCTTGCTTTTCGCCCCGGTGCCCAGGATCTCGCCGATGACCTCTGGCAGTGCGAGCAGGCTGCTGGATTGTGCTGCGCCCGCGGGCCGGTATCCGCCGGGCCGGTCGGCCAGCTCAGTGACTCGGTTCAGCACACCTATGGTTAATGGCTTGCCGCACTCCGGGCACCGCCCACCGCACGCGGCCGACTCGGCCGGTTCCAGCCGGATCCCGCACTTCCGGTGCCCGTCGAGGTGGTATCGTCCGCCCTCCGGAAAGAAATTGATGGTTCCGTGCAGGCCAGCCCCAGTTCGCAGCGCGTCTTCGATCGCGAAGTAGTCGAGTTCGGTGTCCAGCGTGGTTGCCTCGCGGCCGAGCATCGGCGGCGAGTGCGCATCCGAATTACTGACCAGCCGATAACCGTCCAGCGAAGAGCACATCCAGTTCATCGGTGGATCCGAGGACAGTCCGGTCTCGACCGCAAACACGTGCTCTGCCAGGTCGCCGTAACAGTCAGCAACGGAGTCGAAACCGGATTTTGAACCCAGTACCGCGAACCACGGCGTCCAGATATGCGCGGGAACCAGATAGCACCCAGGCCCGGCGTTCAGCGTGATGTCCAGCAGGTGCCGCGAGTCCAGGCCAAGAATGGGGCGGCCGTCCGAGGCGAGGTTGCCGACCTTACTCAGTGCGGCCGTGATCGCGGCCGCCGCGTCTAGCGTCGGGGCATACAGCAGGTGATGTACCTTGCGGGTGCGATCGCCCGCCCGGTAGATAGTCGATATCTCGCTGGACAGCATGAAACGCACCGGCTGCCGGCAACTCGGCGGTGAGTCGCGGTCCAGCCGGCTGGCTAGCTCCGGGCGAAGCTGGAGCAGGCCCGGTTCGGCGGGCTCGAGTGTCTCGCGGAGTTCCTCGGCCCAGCCGGGATGGGTGAAGTCGCCGGTGCCGACGACCGTGATGCCCTTACGCCGTGCCCACCAGGCCAGGCTGGGAATATCGCAGTTCTTGCTGCATGCGCGCGAGAACCGCGAGTGAACGTGCAGGTCGGCGTGGAACATCCGGGTCATGTGCTGCTTTCTGGCCGCGCTGCGCTGGCCACCGTCTTCGGATACTGCCACTCTGCCGGACCCCGGGCGAGAGGATCCGGGCAACAACCGGCTGCGGCCGGGGCCCGCCTGCCCGCAACCGGGAGGGGGTGCCGCGGTGCGCTTTGGCTATGCGCGACAATGCATAAGTGCGGTGCGCTGCCTGATCACCTGATGGTGCACCGGCCGGACGATCAAGTAAGCGGGCGAAAAGGAGTGTGCCATGCTGAGCGACCTGGCCGCACTGACCCCGCCAACGGTTGTCGGCGTGACCTTCCTGATCGGGCTCGGGATCTTCCTTCGGCACCAGCTGGGTCCCAAGCAGGAGTCCGCAGAAGACGAGTACCCGGACGATATTTCCGGTGACAGCGGGATTCCGCACACTGAGCGTTCCAGGTCAGCCACATCACCCGATCGTGGTGACGGCTAGCCGACGTTCTGGAACCAAGCAGGTTCTACCAGTAGTGCTGCATAGATCGGCGCCGCACCCCCTATCCTTGCTTGATTACGGAGAGTTACAGCAATCTTCCGGCTAGTCCGCCGCAGCATGCTGGATGGAGAACTCCACTGCGATTCCGCTACCATGAATTGGCAAACACAAGCGAGTCATGGTATATCTTTGGCAACCTAAAAGACTTGCTCCAGCGGAAGGGCTGGCACCCATGGCACAAAAGGTTCAGGTACTCCTGGTCGACGACCTCGATGGGGGCGAGGCGACCGAGACCGTGGCCTTCAGTCTCGACGGCACTCTGTACGAGATCGACCTCAGTACCGAAAACGCAGGCAAGCTCCGCAAAGAGTTTGCGCCCTACGTCGATCACGCGCGCAAGGCAAGCGGTGCTGGCGGTGGCGGACGGCGTCGCCGGGCACGTACCGGGCCGGGCCGGGAGCGCAGCTCGGAAATCCGGGCCTGGGCCAAACAGCGCGGCTACAAGGTGAGTGAGCGCGGGCGCATTCCCGCCACGATCATCTCGGAGTACGACGCCGCCCACTAAGGCTGACCAAGAGCAAGACGCAGCCACGAAGGCTGCGGCCGAGGGCCCGCAGGTGCCTCGCGGCGCATCAGTTCACGCTCCGGACTGCGCCGTGGGGCTCGTGCGGGCCCACGCTTCTGCTCAGGAACTTCTTAGCCTGGGGACTGCTTATCCTTAGGCTGCTGTCCGCGCGAGTTTCCATCCCGCCGCTTCGCCGCGGGGCCGCGGGGCGCATTTCCGCGGTTCCCGCGTACCCGGGCTGGCCGGTACCCCCGGGCGCCCGGCACAGTCCCGGACCGGGCCGCCCGGTGCGGCCGGCCGGGCCCGGACGGCCCCCAGACCGGGACGCACCGGCATCATCCGGACCCGGTTGAGCCGCCGCCGGACGGTCCGCGGCCACCGCGGCCGGCCGCGTCTCAAACGGTTAAGCGGCCCGTGCGGGCGCGCCCCCGGCCGTCCCCGTGACCCGCCGCCGGTGAACTCCGCCGCCCCCCACTCCGTGCTACCGGGGGTACGCCGGTGCTGGTCGGGCGGCGTTCGCTTGCGGCGTACAGGGAACACCTGGCCCCCCGCAGGGGGTTGGATGGGATGAAGGTCCTCCTGCCGGGGAACGCTCTACACATGTGCGGCACATCGCGCGGCACATCGTCCGGCATGCGGGCTACCATGCGGAAGGGACGGGCCCCGGAGCACCGGACATCTGGGTCCCCCCGACCGCTCTGTGAGGAGCGAGGCGATGTTCGAAATGTTTACCGACCGGGCGCGGAGAGTTGTGGTCCTGGCACAGGAAGAAGCCAGGATGCTCAATCACAACTACATCGGCACCGAGCACATCCTGCTTGGCCTGATCCACGAGGGCGAGGGCGTGGCGGCCAAGGCGCTGGAGTCCCTGGGGATCAGCCTGGAGGCCGTACGCCAGCAGGTTGAGGAGATTATCGGCCAGGGCCAGCAGGCACCTTCCGGGCATATCCCGTTCACGCCGCGCGCGAAGAAGGTGCTCGAGCTCTCCCTGCGGGAGGCACTGCAGCTCGGGCACAACTACATCGGCACCGAGCACATCCTGCTCGGCCTCATCCGTGAGGGTGAGGGCGTGGCGGCCCAGGTGCTGGTCAAGCTGGGTGCGGACCTCAACCGGGTGCGCCAGCAGGTGATCCAGCTGCTGCACGGCTACCAGGGGAAGGAGCCAGCCGCGGCCGGTGCGCCGTCGGAGTCGGCCCCATCCACGTCCCTGGTGCTGGACCAGTTCGGCCGGAACCTTACCCAGGGCGCGCGGGAAGGCAAGCTCGACCCGGTGATCGGCCGGGAGAAGGAAATCGAGCGGGTCATGCAGGTGCTCTCCCGGCGCACCAAGAACAACCCGGTGCTGGTGGGCGAGCCCGGTGTGGGCAAGACGGCGGTGGTTGAGGGACTGGCCCAGAAGATCGTCAAGGGCGAGGTGCCGGAGACGCTCAAGGACAAGCAGCTGTACACCCTGGATCTGGGTGCGCTGGTGGCTGGGTCCAGATACCGCGGTGACTTTGAGGAGCGGCTGAAGAAGGTCCTCAAGGAGATCAGGACCCGTGGTGACATCATCCTGTTCATCGACGAGCTGCACACTCTGGTCGGCGCCGGTGCCGCCGAAGGTGCTATCGATGCCGCGTCGATCCTGAAGCCCATGCTGGCCCGCGGTGAGCTGCAGACGATCGGTGCCACCACGCTGGACGAGTACCGCAAGCACCTGGAGAAGGACGCCGCGCTGGAGCGGCGCTTCCAGCCCATCCAGGTGGCCGAGCCGACGATCTCGCACACCATCGAGATCCTCAAGGGCCTGCGCGACCGGTACGAGGCGCACCACCGGGTGTCCATCACGGACGGGGCACTGGTCGCGTCGGCGCAACTGGCCGACCGCTACATCAGTGACCGGTTCCTGCCGGACAAGGCCATCGACCTGATCGACGAGGCCGGCTCGCGGATGCGCATCCGCCGCATGACCGCGCCCCCGGACCTGCGTGAGTATGACGAGAAAATCGCGCAGGTGCGGCGGGAAAAGGAGTCGGCCATAGACTCCCAGGACTTCGAGAAGGCCGCGGCGCTGCGCGATACCGAGAAGCAGCTCATCGGGAAGAAGGAAGCCCGGGAGAAGGAGTGGAAGGCCGGCGACATGGATGTCGTCGCCGAGGTGAATGAGGAACTCATCGCCGAGGTTCTGGCCACTGCCACCGGTATCCCGGTGTTCAAGCTGACCGAGGAAGAGTCGCAGCGGCTGCTCCGTATGGAAGACGAGCTGCATAGGCGCGTCATCGGGCAGAACGACGCGATCAAGGCGCTATCCCAGGCCATCAGGCGGACTCGGGCCGGGCTGAAGGACCCGAAGCGTCCCGGCGGGTCGTTCATCTTTGCCGGGCCTTCCGTGGTTGGCAAGACCGAGTTGTCCAAGACGCTGGCCGAATTCCTTTTCGGCGATGAGGACTCGCTGATCCAGCTCGACATGAGCGAGTACATGGAGAAGCACACGGTGTCCCGGCTGTTCGGCTCCCCGCCTGGCTATGTCGGCTACGAGGAAGGTGGCCAGCTAACCGAGAAGGTGCGGCGCAAGCCGTTTTCCGTGGTCTTGTTCGACGAGATCGAGAAGGCCCACCAGGACATCTTCAACTCGCTGTTGCAGATTCTGGAGGACGGGCGGCTGACCGACGCCCAGGGCCGGGTGGTGGACTTCAAGAACACCGTCATCATCATGACCACCAACCTCGGCACCAGGGATATCTCGAAGGGCGTGTCCGTCGGTTTCGCCCGGGCGGGCGAATCCAAGGGCTCATACGACCGGATGAAGGCCAAGGTGCAGGAAGAGCTCAAGCACCACTTCCGGCCTGAGTTCCTCAACCGGGTGGACGACACCATCGTTTTCCACCAGCTGACCGAGGCTGAGATCGTCGAGATCGTTGACCTGATGATCGCCAAGGTGGACGAGCGGCTCCGGGACCGGGACATGGGCCTGGAACTCCGCCCGGCGGCTAAGGCGCTGCTGGCGGAGCGTGGCTACGACCCGGTGCTGGGCGCGCGGCCACTGCGGCGCACCATCCAGCGGGCGATCGAGGACGCGCTGTCCGAGAAGATCCTGTTCGGTGAGCTGAAGGCGGGCCAGATCGTGATCGTGGACGTCGAGGGCACCGGCGAGGACGCCCAGTTCACGTTCAAGGGCGTGCCCAAGCCCGACGCCGTCCCGGACGCGCCCCCGGCCGAGATCGGGAGCGGTGCTGCGGTCGAGCGCGGAGCATCCGCGCAGCAGCAGGACTGATAGCGAGACGCAGCAGACGCTGAGCGGCGGGCCTACGAAGGCCCGCCGCTCGGTGTTTCCGGCGGCAGGCTACGGCCCGCCGCTCCGTGTTTCCAGCGGCGGGCTACGGCCCGCCGCTCAGTGTTTCCCGGCGGCGGCGCCCGGCCTAACGGCCGGTGCCGCGCTGGGCAGGGCGAACCGGCCGTCCGGGAGCGGGTCCACCAGTCCGTCGGCGACCAGGCTGTCCAGGGCCCGGCTGCGCTGCTGCGGCTCGGGCCAGGCCGCGTCCAGCTGCGCACCCGGCACCGGCCCAGCCGCCGTCCGGAGCACGGCCAGCAGCTGGCCCCGGCACTGCCGGTCGGTGCCCTGGTAGCCCTGGCTGCGCCGGGCACCGCCACCTGCTGGCCGCCCGGCCAGCCGCCAGGCGCAGTCGCCCGCCACCGGGCACTGCGCGCACTGCGGCCGGGCCGCGGTGCAGACCAGCGCGCCGAGTTCCATCACCGCGACCGACCAGCGCGCGGCCACCGCGGGCTGGTCCGGCAGCAGCGCCTCGGCCAGCCGCCGTTCCGCGGCTGACGTGCTCGGCGGCGGCAGTTGCTGCCCGCTGACCAGCCGGGCTAGCACCCGGCGGACGTTGGTGTCCAGCACCGGGTGCCGCTGGCCGAACGCGAAGCTGGCCACCGCGGCCGCGGTATAGGCACCGATCCCGGGCAATTCCAGCAGCGCGTCCAGCGACGCGGGCACCTGGCCAGCATGCCGCTCGACCAGAGCCTGCGCAGTCATGTGCAGCCGGAGCGCGCGGCGTGGATAGCCGAGCCGCCCCCACTCCCGTACCGCGTCGCCCGGGGCCGCGGCAGCCAGCGCGGCCGGCGTCGGCCAGCGGGCCAGCCAGGCGGCATACACCGGCAGCACCCGGGTGACCGGCGTCTGCTGCAGCATCACCTCGCTGACCAGGATGGCCCACGGGGTCGCGTCAGCCCGGCGCCACGGCAGGTCGCGCTGGTGCGCGGCGTACCAGTCCAGGATCGCGGCGGAGTGCGGAGTCGGCATGTCCCCCCGATCCTCGCACGCGATCGGCTAGACGCCGGTCCGGATGAGCGGTGGGTCGGCCCGGCACCGGGCCCGCAGGCCACCCTGGCACCGGGCCCGCAGGCCGCCCCGGCACCGGGCCCGCAGCGGCCCACCCCCGCACCTCTGGCCGGATGATCTTGTGCGGGCGCGGGGGAAAGGCTCCCGGTCGCCGGCGCCTTCTGCAATAGTGCGCGGCCCCGGCCGGCGGGTCGGCGGGCCTGGCCGGGCCGGCTTAGGCATACTGCTCGTATGTCTGGCAGTACACCTGGTAACCGGCAAGGTCCAGGTCAGAGCGATGTCTACTGGCGCCGTCGGGTTATCGCGCTGGCCGTGTCGATCGGGGTGCTCGCGGTGATCGCCTGGACTGTCAACGGGACCCTCGGCGGGGCCGGGAAAGCGAAGCAGGCCGCGGACACCACGCACACCGGCCAGCACGGCCATCACGTGCTGGCGGCCGCGGCCGCCACCTCGGCTGCGCCGTCGTCCGGCGCGGCTACGCCCACCGCGGCCGCGACGGCCGCGACGGCCACCCCCAGCCCCAGCACGCAGGCCAGCGCCAAGCACGGCCAGGCCAAGCACAGCCAGGCCAAGCACGGCCAGGCCCACGCCGGGCCCGATGCGGCTGGGCAGGGCAGCGCGGCGGCCTGCCCCCGCGGCTCGGTCGTGGTCAGCCTGTTCACCCCGAAGTACCGCTACCTGGCCCACCAGGCGCCGCGGTTCGAGCTGGACGTGGTCTCCACTGCGGCCCGGCCCTGCTCGTTCGACGTGGGCGCGAGGAACGTCCAGCTGGTGATCAGGGCGGGCGGCGAGCGCCGGGTGTGGGATTCCGCGGACTGTGTCCGGTCGGCCGGCCACCGAATGGAGCGGCTGACCCGGGGCGTGCCCGCGGTGCTGCGGGTCAGCTGGGACCGGAAGACCTCGGCGGCTGGCTGCCGGCTGCCGGGCCAGGCGGCCCAGCCGGGCACCTACACGGCGACCGCGCGGAGCGGGCCGCTGCACAGCCAGTCTCTGATCTTCGTGCTGGCCGGGCCGGGCGTCGCGGTGCCCTGACCAGGCTCAGGAATACCGCTCCAGCAGGGTCACCTCGGCCAGCCGGGACAGTCCCTCCCGGGCCCGCCGGGCATCCGGCTCGGCCACCCCGGGCACGTCCTGCAGTTCGGCCACGCTCGCCGCGAGCAGCTTGTGCAGCCCGCCGAAGTGGGCGACCAGCCGTTCGGCCACCGGTTCCGGCAGCCGCGGGATCCGGGCCAGCAGCCGGTAGCCCCGCGGCTCCACCGGCTCGTCGAGCATGCCCGCGCCGCCCAGCCCGAGGACCATGGCGACCCGCTCCGCGTCGAGCAGTTCTTCCGGGGAAAGCTCCTCGAGCTGGCCGAGTACCGCGCCGATCCGGTCGGCGCGCCCCGGCTCGCCGGCAGCTGGCAGGTAGTCCTGCACGATGAGCTGCCGCTCGGAGCCGCTGCCCGCGATGAGCTCGTCGAACTGGAGCGCCAGCAGCCGTCCGTCGGTGCCCAGCTCGACCTGGTAGCCCTCGATCTCACCGGCGATGCGGCGGACCATCTCCAGCCGCTGGCCGACCGCGGTCACGTCCCGGACAGTGGCCACGTCCTCGATCTCGTGCGCGGTCAGCACCCGGGACACCTCGTCCAGCCGCAGCTTGTAGCGCTCCAGCGTGGCTAGCGCCTGGTTGGCCCGGGACAGGATGGCGGCCGACCCCTCCAGCACGTACCGGGCGCCGTCCAGGTACAGCCCGATGATCCGCATCGACTTGCTGACCGAGACGACCGGGCAGCCGGTGTGCCGGGCGACCCGTTCCGCGGTGCGGTGCCGGGTGCCTGACTCGTCGGTGGGCAGCGCCGGATCCGGGACCAGGTGCACCGCGGCCCGGACGATGTAGCCGGCCGTGGCGTCCAGCACGATCGCGCCATCCATCTTGGCCAACTCGCGCAGCCGGGTGGCGGAGAACGCCACCCGCAGCTCGAAGCCCCCGGTGCACACCTCGTCGACGGCGGGCCCGTCGCCCAGCACGATCAGCGCGCCGGTGTTGCCGCGCAGGATCCGCTCCAGGCCGTCGCGCAGCGCGGTCCCCGGGGCCAGCGCCGCCAGGGCAGCGCGACGGCGCTCGTCCCTGCCCTTGTGGCCCTGCTGGGCTGAGTCTGGCGGCACGGCCCTCCCGGGGAAAGGTTGCTGGCAGGCATCAGTTTATCGGCGGCGCTGCGCCCCGGGCCGCTGCTTTACCTGCCAGGCTACGGGTTTACCTGCCAGGCCACGGGTCAGCCGCTGAACGCGGCGGTCATCGCATCCCGGATGTCGGTCACCTCGCGGACTTCGATCGATGCTGCCCCGTCGGTGCGCCCGGCCGCCGGGGCGGCCCCGGTCAGGTCGGTCTGGCCGGCTGGCACCAGAGCCAGCCGAAAACCCAGCCGCTCCGCCTCGGCCAGCCGCCGGGCCACCCCGTTTACCTGGCGCACCTCACCGGCCAGCCCCACCTCGCCGACCGCGACGACCGATCCGGGCACGCTCAGGTTGATCAGGCCGCTGGCGAACGCCAGGGCCAGGGCCAGGTCCACGGACGGCTCGGTGAGCCGGACCCCGCCGACCGTGGCCGCGTACACGTCCTGCTTGCCCAACTTCAGGTCGGCCCGCCGGGTGAGCACGGCCAGCACCATGCCCACCCGGTTCGGGTCCAGCCCGGACGTCACCCGGCGGGGCAGCTCCGCCGGGGACGGCGCGACCAGCGTCTGCACCTCGGCGATCAGCGGCCGGCGTCCCTCCAGGGTGACCGTCACACAGGTGCCCGGCACCGCCTCGCGCTGCCGGGACAGGAACAGGCCACTCGGGTCGGCCAGCCCGACGATGCCCTGTTCCCCGAGGTCGAAGCAGCCGATCTCGTCCGTGGGGCCATACCGGTTCTTCACCGCGCGGACCATCCGGAACTGCGCGTGCCGGTCGCCCTCGAAGTGCAGCACCACATCGACCAGGTGCTCCAGGGCCCGCGGCCCGGCGATCGAGCCGTCCTTGGTCACGTGCCCGACCAGCACGGTGGTCAGCGCGTGCTGCTTGGCTACCGCCATCAGGGCCGCGGTGACCGCCCGGATCTGGGACACGCCGCCGGGCGCGCCCTCCACGCCCTCCGCGGTGATGGTCTGCACCGAGTCGACGATCAGCAGGTGCGGCTGCACCGCCGCGACGTGCCCGAGCAGCGCGGCCAGGTCGGTCTCCGCGGCCAGGAACAGCTTCTCGACCACCGCGCCGATCCGGTCCGCGCGCAGCCGGACTTGGGCGGCGGACTCCTCGCCGGTGACGTACAGCACCGGGCCGGACTGCGCGGCGAACATGCCTGCCTCCAGCAGCAGGGTTGACTTGCCCACCCCCGGCTCCCCGGCCAGCAGCACGACCGCGCCGGGCACCAGCCCGCCGCCGAGCACCCGGTCCAGCTCGCCGAGCCCGGTGGACCGGGCGCCTGCCGCGCTGGCATCCACCGCCGCGATCGAAATGGCCGGATTGGCCGGTGCCACCGCCGCACTAAACTCTGCTGCCGAGCTGAACGAGTCAGTCGGCCCGGTCCCGGGCCGGAGCAGCCGCGGCGCGGCTGCCGCCTGCACGGTGCCCCACGCCTGGCACCCGGCGCAGCGCCCGGTCCACTTGGTCGTGCGCCAGCCGCACTCCGTGCACTGGAACGCCTGGGCCGCCGATGACTTCGCCATGGGCAGGACGGTACTGGCCGGGTCCGACAGCGAGCCGCCGCGACGCGCCAGTCCTGCCCGCCGCGCGGTGCGCGCCGCTGCCCGCCGCGGCGCATAAGCTGGCCACGACGGCTCAATCGGTGCCGATGCCCGGCGCGGCGCCGAGCGTGGAACGGGGGCACGCGGGTAGCTAACAGCCGGGCGCAGAGCACGGGGTTGCGGAGCACGAGGGCTGGAGAGCACGGTGTAACAGACAGCGTGCGGAAGGAGTCACGGTGAGCGAGGCGGACAGCGCTCCGCGACCTCTGGTGGCACTATCAACCGCGTCGGTCTACCCGGACCGGACACCGGACGCGTTCGAGGTAGCGGCCCGCCTGGGTTACGACGGCGTCGAGGTGATGGTCACGCCGGACGCCGTCAGCCAGGACGTGGACGTGCTCCGGCGGCTGGCCGACTACCACGGCATCCCGGTACTGGCCGTGCACGCGCCCTGCCTGCTGATCACCCAGCGGGTCTGGGGCCGCGACCCGTGGGGCAAGCTGGTCCGGGCCAAGGAAGTGGCCGAGCAGCTCGGCGCGCGGGTCGTCGTGGTGCACCCGCCGTTCCGCTGGCAGCGTGACTACGCCCGTGACTTCGGCACCGGGCTGGCCCGGATGCAGCACGAGACCGACGTCATGTTCGCGGTGGAGAACATGTTCCCCATCCGCGCCCGGGGCGCCGAGGTGGCGCCGTACGCGCCCACCTGGAACCCGGTGCAGATGGACTACCCGCACGTCACCCTGGACCTGTCGCACACCGCCGTGTCCGGCTCCGACGCGCTGGCCATGGCGGGCGAACTCGGCGGCCGGCTGGCCCACGTGCACATGGCCGATGGCACCGGGCTGGCCTACCGCGACGAGCATCTGGTGCCGGGGCGGGGCACCCAGCCGTGCGCGCCGCTGCTGCGCCGGCTGGCCGCGGCCGACTACCGCGGCATGGTCGTGCTGGAGGTCAAGACGTTCCGCGCGCCGACCCAGGAGGCCCGGTACGCCGACCTGGCCGAGGCGCTGGAGTTCACCCGGGCCCAGCTGGCCGCGCCGGACGGCGCCGCCAGCCCGGCCGCCACCAGCCCGGACGGCGCCAATGCAAATGGCGCCAGCCCGGACGGCAGCGGCTCGGACGGAACCGGCCCGGGCCGGCTGGCCCAGCACGGTTCGGTATTACCGGCCCCGCGCTGACCGTGCTGGCCCGGGGTGGGGGACCCGGCTGGACGTGACCTCGATCAAGGATGCATGCTGCCCGTCATGACACCGAACACGCTGATCACCGTCGCCCCGACCGGCGCCGAGTCGGATAAGGCCGCGGTCCCCGCGCTGCCGGTCACCCTGCACGAACTGGTCGCCACCGCGGTCGCGTGCCGCGCGGCCGGCGCCGCCGTGATCCACGTGCACATCCGGGACGACCACGCCCAGCCCACCCTCGACCTGGGCCGGCTCAAGGACACGGTGCGCGCGCTGCGGGACAGCACCGACCTGATCGTGCAGCTGTCCACCGGCGGCGCGGTCACCGACAGCTTCGCGGACCGGCTGGCTGTGCTCGACGCGGCCCCGGACGCCTGCTCGCTGACCTGCGGCACGGTCAACTTCGGCGACGAGGTGTTCGCCAACCCGTGGCCGTTCATCCGCGAACTGTACGCCCGCACCAAGGACGCCGGGGTGGTCCCCGAGTTCGAGCTGTTCGACCTCGGGCAGGTGGCGACGCTGCACCGGCTGCTCGCTGAGCTGGGCCCGCCGCACGGCGGCCACGTGCACTGCGACCTGGTGATGGGCGTGCCGGGCGGCATGCCGGGCACGGTGCCCGCGCTGGCCGCGGCGGTGGCCGCGCTGCCCGCCGGGGCCACCTGGTCGGCTACTGGGATCGGCCGGACCACGCTGCCCGTGCTGCTCGGCGCGCTGGCCGCGGGCGGGCACCTGCGGGTCGGCATGGAGGACACCACCTCGTTCGCCCGCGGTCGCCCGGTGACCGGCAACGCCGAACTGGTCGAGCGGGCCGCGGCGGTGGCCGGGCTGGCCCAGCGCCCGCCCATGCTGCCCGACGAGGCACGCGCGTTCCTTGGGGTGAGCAGCCGTAACTGAGCAGATCGCGGCCCGGCCCGCCGAACCCGGGCCGCCGGTGCTGGCCGAAATCATCCGGTCCGGCTTCATCGAGTCGCGGCACCGCGGCTCGCTGCTGATCCTGGGCGCGGACGGCGCGCCACTGCTGCGCGCGGGCCAGGTCACCCAGCCCATGTTCCCGCGTTCGGTCAACAAGCCGCTGCAGGCGGCCGCCCTGCTCCGGGCCGGCCTGGACCTGGACGGCAAGCTGCTCGCGCTGGCCGCGGCCAGCCACTCCGGCGAGGACTTCCACCTGGCCGGGGTGCGCGAGATCCTGGCCCGGGCCGGGCTGACCGAGAGCGCGCTGCGCTGCCCGCCCGCACTGCCGATGGATGAGCGCGCCCAGCGCGAGGTGCTGCGCCGCGGCGGCGGCCCGGACCGGGTGCAGATGAACTGCTCCGGGAAGCACGCGGCCATGCTGGCCTGCTGCGTCTCGGCCGGCTGGCCGGTGGCCAGCTACCTCGATCCGGCCCACCCGGTGCAGGTCGCCATCCGGCGTACGGTGCAGGAACTAGCCGGTGAGCACGTGCAGACGGTGGCGGTGGACGGCTGCGGGGCCCCGCTGTTCGCGCTGTCCCTCAGCGGCCTGACCCGGGCGCTGCGCGTGCTGGTCACGGCGCCGGCCGGCACCCCGGAACGCCGGGTGGCTGACGCGATGCGCGCCCATCCGGACTGGACCTCGGGGAGCCGCCGCCCGGAACGGGCGCTGATGGCCGCGGTCCCTGGCCTGCTGGTCAAGTCCGGCGCGGAGGGCGTCGAGGGGCTCGCGCTGGCCGATGGCCGGGCCGCCGCGTACAAGATCGAGGATGGCGCGTCGCGGGTCCGCCCCGCGGTGACCGTGGCCGTGCTCCGGCGGCTCGGTGTGGCCAGCGACCCCGGTGTGGACGGCGCGGCGCTGGACCAGATCGCGCATGTTCCGGTGCTCGGTGGACAGCAAGAGGTCGGCGCGGTACGCGCCACGCTCCCGGGCTGACGGCCGGGTAACCGACGCGGCGGCGCTGCGACGTGCTGGCGTTAGGTAGGAGAAGGGGTGCTTGCTGGGCGTTTGCAATTGCAAGCACTATTTGATTCACTGGATCTGTGAGTCCTATGCGTGGTGTCAGCTCCATCGGTGAGTACATCAAGGAACAGCGGGAGCAGGCGAAGATCTCGCTGCGCCAGCTGGCTGCGGCGGCCGGTGTGTCCAACCCGTACCTGAGCCAGATCGAGCGCGGCCTGCGCCGGCCGAGCGCCGAGATACTGCAGCAGATCGCCAAGGGCCTGCGGATTTCCGCGGAAGCCCTGTACGTGCAGGCCGGGATCCTGGAGGACCGGGAACCGGACACTGGTGTGCGGGCCGCCGTGCTGGCTGAGCCGGTGCTCACCGAGCGGCAGAAGCAGGTGCTGCTGGAGATCTACGACTCGTTCCGCAAGGAGGCCGCCGCGCAGGCGGCCGAGATGGCGGCCGGGCAGCCGGCCGAGCCGGACGATGACGGTCAGGTAGCCGGGCTGCTCGCCGCGGCCGGCGCCACGCGGCCAGGGCTCGCGGAAGAACAGGACGACGACCCGCTCGCGGCACCGGAGCCGCCGCGTACTAACGAGGGGTTCCAGGACAGGTCGTCCGCGTCCGAGTCAACGGGCCTGCCGCCAACGGCGGGCCAGGAGAGGTAGGAATCATCATGAACCGTACAGATGCTATGAAGACCGAAGTGCGCAAGCTGGCCGAAAGCAAGCCGGTGCACGCCGCGGCCGGCGCGGGCGCGCTCGCGTCCGCCGCCCTGCGTGACCTGCCCGCGCGGATCTCGCACTGGAGCAGCGAGGTCCCCGGGTACATGGTCACGGTGCGGACCAAGGCGGTCAAGGAGTACGACAAGCTGGCCGTACACGGCGAGCGGGTGCTGCACCGCCGGGCCGCGCTGAACGGCAAGGACGACGCCGACTCGGCGAGCTGACGCCTTCTGGCGCCGGGCGGGACCTGACTTTGGTTCCGGTTCCCGCCCGGACCAGATAACCTGGCACCGTGTTGCTGAATATTGGAGCCATGAGCCCGCTCTACTGGTTCCTCGAGATACTCGCGATCGCCGCCTTGGTCACCGAGGTGTGGGCGTTCGTCGACGCGCTGCGCCGCCCGAGCGGGGCTTTCACCGCCGCGGGCAAGCAGACCAAGCCGCTGTGGCTGATCATCCTCGGTGTCGCCATGGTGATCGGGCTGTATGTGGGCGTGCTGTCCGGCGGGTTCGGCGCCGTCGGCATCCTGCCCATCGCGGCCTTCGTAGCCGCGGCCATCTACCTCACCGACGTCCGGCCCAAGGTCCGCGAGTTCCGCGGCAACAGCAGCAGTTCAGGACCGTACGGCCCCTGGTGATGGCCCGGCGTGGCCGCTGCCGGCCGGCAGCGAGCCTTCTGCCGAACGCCCATGCCCGCGACTGTCAGTCCGCGATGCGGATACGCAGGCGGCGGAACCCTTTCCCCTTGCTCTCGACCTTGACGACCTCGATCCGGCCAACCTGCCGGGTCGAGGCGACGTGCGTTCCGCCGTCCGCCTGCTGATCCAGGCCGACGATGTCGATGATCCGCACATCCTTGACCTCGGGCGGGACCAGATTGGTCGCGGTCCGGATGATGTCCGGCAGCGCGAACGCCTCGTCCCGGGGCAGCACCCGGACGTCGATGCGCCGGCCGGCCTGCACCTCGGTGTTGCACGCCGCCTCGACGGCGTCGCGGAACCCGGGCGGGACCTCTGGCAGGTTGAAGTCCATTCGCGCGGTGAGTTCCTCCATGTTGCCACCGGTCACCAGCGCCCCGAAGTCGCGGAACACCACACCGCACAGCACGTGCAGGCCGGAGTGGGTGCGCATCAGCGCGGTCCGGCGGTCATCCTCGAGCGCGCCGCGCACCGCGGCGCCTGGTTCCGGCAGCGGGTCACCCTCGGCCGGGATCAGGTACAGGTCGTCGCCCCGCCTGGCGTCCACGATCCGGGTTTGCACCCCGCCCCAGAGCAGCACGCCGTGGTCCGGCGGCTGGCCGCCACCGCCCGGATAGAAGGCTGACCGGTCCAGGACGATCCCCTCGGGGCTGGCCGTGAGCACGTGCGCGTCCCACTCGCGCAGCGTCTGGTCGTCCAGTTCGAGCCGGTGCGTGCGCCATTGCGTGTCGTCCATGCCGGAAGCCTATCGGCGCGGCCGGGTGGCGGTCGGCTGGCGGGAGGCCGGTGGCCGGCGCGTAGCGGCCGGCGGGCGGTCAGCGCATGCCGGGGGTGAGCACGGCGCCGGCCGCCTCCACCAGCATGGTCATCTCGTAGGCGATCAGGTCCAGGTCGGCTTCGGCGATGGCCAGCGTGGCCAGGCTCGATCCGTCGCTGATCGACATGATCACGAGCGTGCCCTGGCCCATGGCCACCAGCGTCTGCCTGACGGTGCCGCACTGGAACACCTTGGCGGCCGCGGCGCCCAGGCTGACCAGGCCCGAGGTGATCGCGGAGAGCTGCACCGCCTGGGTCGGCCCGATCCCCTCGGATACCGCCACGGGCACGCCGTCAGAGGACACCACGAGAGCGTGCGCCACGTCCACGACACGGTCGGTGAAGTCGGTGATAAGCCAGCTCAGATCCTGTTTCTGGCTGCCTGCGACAGACAACGTGCCACGCTCCATCCCATGCCGGCCAAACCTGCCCCGCCCGGCCTATCCTGCCCCGAACCGGCCCGGCCCGCACGGGCCGGCCCCGCCCGGCCCGGCTGAGCGCCGCCGTGGCCCGCTCAGTCGCCCGGCGTGAGCTGCCGCGATGCGGCCCGGGCCCGCCGCGAACCGCGCTGGAAATTAGCCAGCCGGCTGCGCGCGATCTGGGCCGCCTCGGACATGGTCGCAGTGCGGGTCTGCTGGTCGCTGGCCGAGCCGGGCACCAGGTTGGCCTGGGGGACCCGCTTCGGCAGGCCGGCCGCGGTCATGCCGCCTATGGCGGTGGTGATGCTGGCCGTCGCGGCCCGCCAGCAGCCGTCGCCAGGTGACGTCCAGGTCGGTGGCGGCTGGACCGGCTGCGGCCCGGTCCATGGTTCATCGGGCCGGGTCATCCCCCGGCCGCGGGACCGGAACCAGTCGGACTCGATCGACTCGTAGATGGGCAGGCCGCCGCCTGGGCCGGGCCGTCAGCCGGCGGAATGATCACGTTGGGGCCGGTCGCCCGGACGGATCCGGTGCTCCCGGCCGGGGCGGGGGCCGGGGCCGGGGCGAAAGCCGGGGCGGGGGCCGGGGCCGTCAGGGTCGCCGTATCCAGCGCCGCGGTGAGCAGCGGGGGATCCTGCACCGGGCCGGCTGCGAACCGGCTCGGTACGTACTGCGGTCCGCGCGGCCCGGCCATCCGCAGGCCCGCGCCCGCCCGTGGCCGCCGCCCGCCGCCCGCCGCCTCCTCCGAGGTCACCGACGCAGGTATGCGCACCCGGGCGATGCTCCCACCGCTGGCCGGCGATTGCAGCTCCACCTGGATGTGGTGCCGGGCCGCCAGGTGTGCCACCGCGAACAGCCCCATGTGCCGGGACACCGCCACGTCGGCCAGCGGCGGATCGGCCAGCCGCTGGTTGAGCTCGGCCAGCACCTGCTCGGGTATGCCCATCCCGCGGTCGGTGATGACGATCACCGCGCCGCCGCCGGTCAGCCCGTGCCCGGACGCGATCACCTGCGTGGTCTTGGCCGAGAACGTGGTGGCGTTCTCCAGCAGTTCGGCCAGCAGGTGCACGGTGTCGGCCACCCCGGCGCCGACGATGGCCACGCCGGGGTGGATGTCAAGCTCCACCCGCTCGTACTGATCGATCTCGGACGCCGCGGCGCGCAGCACGTCCACCAGCGGCACCGGGTCGGCCCACCGGCGCGGTGCCTCGTGGCCGGCCAGCATGAGCAGGTTCTCCGAGTTGCGCCGCATCCGGGTGGCCAGGTGGTCCATGCGGAACAGGTTGGACAGCCGCTCCGGGTCCTCTTCACCCAGTTCCAGGCTGTCGATCAGCCGGAGCAGCCGCTCCAGCAGCGACTGGCTGCGCCGGGACAGGCTGACGAACATGGCGCTGACGCTGCTGCGCAGCTGGGCCTCTTCGCCGGCCAGCCGCACCGCCTCCCGGTGCACTTGGTCGAAGGCTCGGGCCACCTGGCCGATCTCGTCGGTGGACAGCACGTCGATCGGGCGGACGTGCAGCGGGCGCCCGGTGTCCAGCGCGTCGGTCAGGTCGCGGACTTCGGCCGGTAGCCGGGTTTCGGCGATGTCCAGCGCGCCCTGCCTGAGCCGGCGCAGCGGGCTGAGCATGGACCGGGCGATGAGCACTGTGATCAGCAGCACGATGAGCAGCGCGAGCAGCGCCGCGCCGCCGGTCTCGATAACGGTGCGCTCCGCGCTGCTGCGCAGCGCGTGGGCGTTCTGCACGACCGAGCCGGCCAGGGTCCCCTCGGCCAGCCGCATCCGCCCGATGGTGTAGGACATGTCCGTGTACCAGGCGTGGCTGGCACCGGGGCCGAGGTTGAGCGCGGTGCCGTTGTCGGTGTTCGCCACCGTGGTCTGCTCGAGCGTCGCGGCCTGGTTCATCAGCGGCCCGGACACGGTACGGCTGAGCAGCTGGCTTTCCGGCGCGGTGGCCGAAGCGTTGAACGATTCGAGCTCGCTGGCCTGCTGGGCCTGCGCCGCGATGAGCGCGGTCTGCTCGGCCGGGGTGAACTGGCTGTCCACGAACGCGGTGTACAAGATGCCCCGCTGCTGTGACGCCGCGTCCTTCACCCGGGACAGCGCGCTGAGCGTGCGCAGGCTGTTCGCGAACGCGGTGTTCCCGCTCTGCAGCGCAATGCCGTCATTAAACGAGAACAGGTTGGCCAGCGCCGCCGTGTAGGCGTCGATCGTGGTCAGCGCCGGGGTAGTGCTCGTCACTGCTTCCTGGCGCAGCTTCGGCAGCTCGTCGATGCTGGTCAGCACCGCGCCCGCGTCGGTTAACGTCTGCGCCGGATAGCCGCGGTCGAGCTGGTTGATGAGCGGCTGGACTTGGGCCGCCCAGCGGTTGGTTACCGCGTATTGCCGGGTCAGCTGGGTTTGGCCGTTGCCCGGTCGGCCATGTGCGATGAAGCCGGCCGTGTCGTCCCGCTCGTCCTCTATGGCCTGGGCCAGCCCGGTGAGCTGCTGGCCGAGGATGGCCAGCCGTTCCACCCGGCCCATGGTCTGCGCGTTCCGCTCCGCCATGCTGACCTGGAGGCCGGCGAAGGCCAGCCCCATCGCGGTCGGGACGGCGATCAGCGCGATCAGCCGCCAGGACACCCGCCAGTTCTCCAGGGCGTCTCTCAGGCCGGTCAGCGGGCCGGGCCGCGTCCGGCGGGCGGCCCGCAGGCCGGAGAGGTGAGCGGCAGGTGACGCGGCGCGCGGGGCAGCATGGGCAGGGGTGTGGGCAGGGCTGGACTGGCTCATAGCTCGTCCTTGTTAGCGGGCACGGCACATCGCACAATGATCAGGGAAAACCGGGATGCAAGCCCGGCGGCCATTCTCACCCCTTTTCTGGCGGGAAACCAGGGCAGCGCCCTCGGTACAGGGTCAGCCTAGTAGGCCGGGCCCGCCGAGCTGGGGTGACCAATTTGACGGAAATGGCCGGTAGGAAAATTCCCAGTAAATTAGGCATAGACCCGACGGGAACGGCCTGTCAGCCGGGGTCAGCAGCGGTGCTCACACCGGGAACAGCAGGAGCGCGACCGGGACCACGACCAGGGCTGCGGCAGCCCCGCTGACCAGGGTCAAGGCCGGCAGGGAAAGCCCTGGCGCCGGGGCCAGCAGGCGCTCCACCCGGGCGCACACCCCGCTCTCGGCCGGGCGGGGGTCTGAGGTGGCCGGGTGGCGCTCCGGGGTGGCCGGGCCGCGGTCTGGGGTGGCCGGGTGGCGGCCGGCCACCGCCAGCGCTCCGGCTGGGGCACCGGCCGGGCCGGCCGCGCCGACCCGGATCAGCGCGGTGACCAGTTCACGGGCTGGGCGGTGCCGGAGCGCGTGGTCGTCGGCCAGCATCTCGATGAGCAGGGCGACCGCGCCGTACGCCCGCTGCGCCGACCCCGACCATGGGAAGGCCCGGCACAACGCGGTGAACGGGAGCAGCACCAGATCGTGCCGCTCCCTGGCATGCGCCCGCTCATGGGCCAGCACGGCGGCCAGTTCCGCCTGATCCAGCAGGTCGATGGCGCCCGCGCTGATCACGATCCGGGACCGCAGCCCCGGTACGCAGTAGGCCGCCGCCGCCGGGTGGTCCACCACCAGCGCACCGGGCACCTTCGGGTCACCGTGCGCCAGCAGGCTGAGTAGCGCCCGGTGCCGCCGCCGGTCCCGCAGCACCGCGCCGGACGCGGCTACCAGGACCCAGCAGAGCAGCGCCAGCAGTGCGGCCGACGCGGTCAGGCAGAGCAGCCGCAGCGCGGCGATCAGGCCGGGCAGGGTGGCCTCACCGACGAGATCGTGCACCGCCCGGGCCAGCACAGTCAGCGCATCCCCAGCCACGCCTGAGTCGCCCCGGTCGGTGCCTAGCGCGGCCAGCGTGCCGACAGCGGCCAGCCCCCAGCCCAGACCCATCGCCTGCCACAGCACGATCGCCGCGGCGGGCGACCGGCACGGCCAGCGGGCCGCGGCCAGGCCGGTAGCGGCGGGTACTAGTCCTATCGCGACGGACGCCAGGACTAGGACGGGGGGCAGCACGGACGGTCAACTCCTGGCGGGATCCCCGCCTGTCTCTAGGGCTCGCCGCAGCACCAGTGCTTCGGTGTCCGATACGCGGCGCGCGAAGCTCGCGAGCGCGGCCGACCGGTCGCCGGTCTGGTCGAGCGCGTGAAGCATCAGCTCGGTGACGTACGCTTCTCTGCTCGCAGCGGCTCGGTACAGCCAGGCACGGCCGTCGCGCTCGCGCCGGGCGAAACCCTTCTTGGCCAATCGGTCAAGGACGGTCATCACGGTGGTGTGAGCCAGGTCCCGGTCGGTAAGCCTACTGCCAACCTGGCGCACGGTGAGCTGAGTGTCGCTTTCCCACAGAACGTCCATGATGGCCCGTTCGAGTTCGCCCAGTCGATTCACGGCGTCACTCTACCTACCGGTCTCGCGGCGGGACAGACCCAGCCCAGCCCGGCGCCCGGCCGGCCAGTACTAGCCCCAGGTCAGGCCCGGTCGGCACCAGTCCCAGGTCAGGTTAGCCAGTATGTGTTGTAGTGCTCGTGCTGCATCCGGGCGATCGGCATGAGCTGGACCGGGCGCCCGTCCGCCTTCGCCGAGAAGGTCAGCGGCCGCTCGGACGTCATGGTCAGCGACCCGATGTCCAGCCGGGGCATCGGCATGGCGTCCTGGCTGCCGTAGCCGCCGCTGAGCACCACCGGGCCGTAGCTGACCGCCTGCACGGCCGGCTGGTCAGGGGTGGGGTTGCTGGCCAGTTCCATCGGCAGGCAGACCCACAGCGTGTCACCGGCGGACCAGTCCCGGTCCAGCACCAGCCAGCTGCCCGGCGCGGCCCGCCCAGCCAGTTCCCGGCCGTTCAGCCAGGCCCGCGCCGGGGCGGCGGCCCAGCCCGGGACCCGTACCCGGATGGCGATCCGGGCCCGGCCGGCCAGCACGGTGAGCCGGGTGCCCGGCTCATCGGGGAACCTGGTCTCCTGCCGGATCCGCATCCGGTTATCGCCCCAGGTCACCTCGGACGGAATGAACAGGTTGACGAATAGCCCGCGCCGGTCCCGCGAGTAGATGGTGTCGGCGAATTTGGCCTGGGTCTCCAGGCCGGTGCCGTCGTCGCAGGAGAAGTTGTGGTAATTCGTCGAGTAAACATTCGGGTTGCTGCCCATGAATGGCGGCTGCCGCTTGAAAGCGGCCGGTGACAGCCCGGTGTAGTAGATGTTGAAGCCGTGTTCTGCTCGCGGGTCCTGCTCGCCGAGCATCTGGTTGAACAGGGTGCGCTCGTAGTAGTCGATCAGGTCGATCCGGTGCGGCTGGTGGAAGTGCAGCAGCCGGGTCAGCTTGAGCATGTTGTAGCTGCAGCAGTTCTCGCAGGTACGGTTGCTCAGCTGGCCGGCGATCACGTCCGGTGCGTGCCAGTGCTCCCAGTTGCTGGTGCCGCCGATCAGGTAGCTGTGATGCTGGGTGACGATCCGCCAGAAGTTGCGGCCGATGTCGAGATACCGCCGGTCGCCGGTCTCCTCCCAGATCCGGATGCAGGCGATCATCTTGGGGATGTTGGTGTTGGCGTGCCGGCCGGGCAGGTCATCCTGGCCCCGGGCGAGCGGGTCGAAGACCTGGGCGTCGTAGAACCGCTCCGCGGTACGCAGGTAGGACTCGTCCCAGGTCAGCCGGTACAGATTGGTCAGTGACTCGGCGATGCCGCCGTGCTCGACGGCCAGGATGCTCTGCATGTGCCGGTAGGACAGCCGCCCGGTCCGCCAGCCCACCCAGTCACCTAGCCGGGCCGCCGTCTCCAGGGCCTGCGCGTTCCCGGTGAGCTCGTGCTGGTCGATCAGCCCGGCCATGATCTTGTGGATCATGTAGTACGGCGACCACACCGGCAGGCCGGCTTCCAGCCGGTCGAAGAAGCTCTCCGGGAACGCGGACAGATAGCCGTCCTGGAAACCGGCCCGCCGTGCCCGGGCCTGGTACCGGGTGAGCTGGTCCACCAGGTAGTGGCCCTTGTCCGCGGCGGCCTGGTGGCCGGTGTTGGCGTAGGTGAG
This sequence comes from Streptosporangiaceae bacterium, assembly GCA_036497945.1. GTDB lineage: Bacteria > Actinomycetota > Actinomycetes > Streptosporangiales > Streptosporangiaceae > RYN-230. The sequence continues at coordinate 58,070 of DASXIN010000086.1, forward strand.
GGCCAGCCCGGACATCAGGTGCCCGGTGCAGTGGCCGCGCACCTCGGAGACGGGCCGTTCCCAGCCGCCGCACGGCCTGGCCCGCGACGGCAGGCCGTAGTTGTGCCGGAACGTGTGCAGCATCCGGTCCGGGTCCAGGAACATCAGGTAGTTGGTGTTCCGTGCCTGGTTGGCCCGGAACGCGCTGGGCCCCAGCTGCACCGCGGACAGCGGGAACGCCCGGGCCAGCCCGGCCGTGCCGTCCGGGACGTACCCGCTCGTCCAGCCGCCGGACGCGGCCCGCAGCTGGTCCGGGACGCCGCTGGCCAGCACCAGCCCGGCCGCAGCGCCGCCGAGACCGCTCAGCACCGCCCGCCTGCTGACCGGATGAGAGGTCATGCACCGTCCCCTCGGGGTCTGCCCACCGCGGCTGCCTCCGGCATGTCCCAGACCCACTTTGATCAGAACTCACAGCAGCCAGCCGGTCAATGCCTGCCACCACAGCAACAGTGGCTGCGGCCGGGGCAGCGGCCGGCTACGGCCGGGGAGCGGTTGGCTGGGGGCCGGGCCGCGCCAGGCCGGGCCGGCTGCGACGATGGAGGCCAGCCGAGACAGGGCGGAGGAGCAGATGGCAGACGAAGAGTTCACCAGGGCCCTGGACAGCACCCGGGAGGTCGAGCTCACCGTCACCGGGCGCAAGTCCGGCCGCGGGATCACGCTTCCGGTGTGGTTCGCGCGGGACGGCGGCACGCTGTATCTCGTGCCGGTCACCGGATCGGACAGCAACTGGTACAAGAACGTGCTGCGGACGCCGACGATCCGGCTGGCCGCCGGGGGCGCCGAGCGCACCGCCAGTGCGGCGCCGGTCACCGATCCAGGCCGGGTCGGTGAGATCGTGGACAAGTTCCGGGCCAAGTACGGGGCCCGGGACGTGGCCGCCTACTACCCGAAGCAGAACGCCGCGGTGACGGTCCCGCTCAGCTGAGCAGGTCAGCGACCATGCGGATCACGCTGCATGACGGCGACATCACCCGGCAGGCGGCCGACGCCATCGTCAACGCGGCCAACTCGTCGCTGCTCGGTGGCGGGGGCGTGGACGGCGCGATTCACCGCCGCGGCGGGCCGGCCATCCTGGCCGAGTGCCGGTCGCTGCGGGCCGGCCGGTTCCCGGACGGGCTGCCTACCGGGCAGGCGGTAGCCACCACGGCCGGCGACTTGCCGGCCCGCTGGGTCATCCACACGGTGGGCCCGGTGTACTCGCGGGGCGAGGACCGCAGCGCGCTGCTCGCGTCCTGCTACACCGAGTCGCTGCGGGTGGCCGACGAACTCGGCGCCGAGGTGGTCGCGTTCCCGGCGGTTTCCGCGGGCATCTACGGCTGGCCCGCGGACGACGCGGCCCGGATCGCGCTGGGCGCCGTGCGCGGCGCGGACACCGCGGTCCGGGAGGCCCAGTTCGTGCTGTTTGGCCGGGACATGCACCAGGTGTTCGCGGCCGCGCTGGCCACGCTGCCAGGTGGCTAGGATGTGCCCACGAGCAGCGAGGGAGGACGCCGGTGAGCAGTGAGGACGCGGCCGCAGCGGCCCAGGAGTCACCCCGGTTCCGCGCGGTGCTCGACCAGTTCGCCCCGTACCAGCCGGGCCGCCAGGTCACCGGGCCGGACGGCCGGTCGCACAAGCTGTCGTCGAACGAGTCCCCGTTCGGCCCGCTGCCGTCGGTGCTCGAGGTGATCGCCGACGCGGCCGCCGCCGTGCACCGCTACCCGGACAACGGCGCGGCCGCGCTGACCGCGGCGATCGCGGACCGGTTCGGCGTGCCGCCGGAGCACATCGCGATCGGCTGCGGCTCGGTCGGGGTGGCCCAGCAGGTGCTGGAAGCGGCGGGCGAGCCTGGCGCCGAGGTGCTCTACGCGTGGCGTTCCTTCGAGGCCTACCCGACGCTGGTCGCGCTGGCCGCCGCGGAACCGGTCACCGTGCCGCTACGAGACGAGACACACGACCTGGCCGCGATGGCCGACGCCATTACCGGCCGGACCCGGGTGATCTTCGTGTGCAACCCGAACAACCCGACCGGCACGGTGCTGCACGCGGATGAACTGGCTGCGTTCCTCCGCCGGGTGCCGCAGGACTGCCTGGTCGTGCTGGACGAGGCGTACGCCGAGTACGTCCGCGACCCGGCGGTGCCGGACGGTCTGCAGTTGTACCGGGAGTACCCGAACGTGGCCGTGCTGCGCACCTTCTCCAAGGCCTACGGGCTGGCCGGGCTGCGGGTCGGCTTCCTGGTGGCGCAGCCGCCGGTGGCCGAGGCGGTGCGCAAGACCATGCTGCCGTTCACCGTGAACGCGGTGGCCCAGGCGGCCGCCGTCGCCTCGCTGGCCGCCGAGGCGGAACTGCTGGACCGGGTGGATCTGGTGGTCAAGGAACGGTCCCGGGTCAGCGGTGAACTGGTCGCCCAGGGCTGGACAGTGCCGCCGACCGAGGCCAACTTCGTCTGGCTCCGGCTGGACGAGGACACCCAGGACTTCGCCGCCGCCTGCGCCCTGACCGGGGTGGCCATCCGGCCGTTCGGCGCGGAGGGCGCCCGGATCTCGATCGGCGACCACGACGCGAACGACACGTTCCTGGCCGTCGCCCGCGCCTACCCAAGACGTCACTGAACTACTCCGGGGGACGACCCCCCTGGACCCTCAGCGCGCGGCTTGCCGCCGCTCCAGCTTCTCGGTGACCAGCCGGTAGAACTGGCGGGGCCGGCCGGGCTGCGGCGCCCGGCTCGGCGGCAGCGGCCAGGCCAGCCCTTCCTCGACCAGGCCGTGCAGCAGCCGCCGCGCGGTCCGCGCGGTCACCCCGAGCACCTTGCCCGCGGTTTCCGCGTCCACCACCAGCGCGCTGTCGCTGCCGGCCAGCTTGTCGGCCAGCCGGGCCAGTGTCTCCAGGCCACGCGGCCGGGTGTTCTCGGCCGCGGCCGAGGCCGGGTGCCGCGGGGCGGGCACCAGGGCCATGCCCTCCCGGTCCAGCGCGAAGCCGCGGCTGCCCGCGGCCGCGTGCGAGCGGGACAGAGCCGCCTGCGCGTGCGCCTCCGCGTCCTGCGCGGTGCGGCCCATGCCGATGCCCACCTCGACGGCGATGCCCAGCTCGGTCCGGGCGCGCTCGCTGAACGGCGGCACCCGGAACCCGTCGGTGGCCGCGGCCAGTGAGCCCCGGGTGGCGGTGACCAGGAAGCAATGGTCGCTGACCGGGCTGACCGAGGCGTGCATCCGCTGCGCCTCCTGGACCAGGAACCGGTGCACGGTGAGCCGCAGTTCCTCGCGCGCATGCCGCGGGGTGGACCGGCGGGTGGTGTCGCGCAGCGTGGGCACCTCGACCAGGGCCACCGCGAGCTGGGCTTCCTCCAGCCGCCGGTTGCCGGCCAGCAGGGTGGCGGTGCGCAGCGCAGCCCGGATCGCGCTGTTGGTCGGGCGCAGGATGCGGACCGGCACGTCGGCCGCGGACAGCCGCTGCGCGACGGACTGCAGGCAGGTGAACGCGACGGTGATCTCGTCCCGGCGCCACAGCCGCTCGTGGAACGCGGCCAGCGTGGCCGCGTTGGCCGCGTCCTCCCGGACGTGCACATTCTCGGCGGGCACGCCCAGCTCGCCGAACGCGTCTTCCACGTCCATCCGGCTGAGCACGTCCACGCTGACCCGGCTCAGGTCCTGGCCCAGCTCGCGGCTGGCGCGCAGCAGCGCCGCGTAGAGCGCGCTGCCGGCCAGCGGCACGTAGGTGGCGGGCACCCGCAGCGTGCCCGCCCGCCGGGCGTACTCGTGCGGCACCTGGCTGGCGAACAGGCAGGCATCGATGCCCGCGCCGAGCCGGAGCACCTTGTCCGCGGCCTCCTGCTCGGTGCGGTACGCGGCCGCGACCAGCCGCCTGGGCGGCGTGGCCGACGACCCGTTGGCCGACGGCGCTGGGCCGCTGCCCGGCTGGCCCGGCCCGCCGGGCAGCACCCCAGGCTGGCCGGTGCCCGACAGCATGATGCGTTCCACCAGGTCGTGCGGCCCGACAATGCCAATCGTCAGCTCGCCCGCTGGCTGGCGCTGGCCGGTCATAGCCGTCCGCCATTGTGTGCGACGGCAGCCACTGATGTGCTGCCGGCCGCGGAATGCCGCTCGTGGTGAGAAGTCACAGTCAGACCCTTACGCTGACGATTGCACGATCGTATAGTTCGTAACCTGCCGGGGGCCTGCACGGAAGCAAAACCGCTGACAGTTTCGTGCCTCGTCACATTTGGCTGGCCAGAAACCGCCCGTTAGGGGCGTTACTTCTCAGCCGCTCTGCTCGACGCTGATGTCCGCGCCCAGCGTGGTGAGCCGCTCGGCGACGGCCGCGTGGCCGCGGTCGATCAGGTAGCCGGGGGCCACCACGGTCTCGCCTTCGGCGCACAGCCCGGCCAGGATCAGCGCGATGCCACTGCGCAGGTCGTGCGCGACCACCTTGGTGCCCTTGAGCGTGGACGGGCCGTGCACGATGGCCACGTTGCCGCTGTCCACCTCGACCTTGGCGCCCATCTTGTTCAGCTCGCCGACCAGCGTGTACCGGCCGTCGAAGATGGTCTCCCGGATGTAGCTGGTGCCGTCGGCCAGGCAGCTCAGCGCCATGATCGGCGACTGCAGGTCGGTGGCGAAGCCGGGGAACGGGCTGGTGATCACGTTTATCGGCCGCAGTGTGCGCTCCCGGCGGACCTGGAGCACGGCGCCCTTGGCCGAGAACTCCACGCCCATCTGCTCCAGCTTCCAGCGCATCACGCCGAAGTGCTCGAGTTGCGCGCCGACCAGGTTCAGCTCGCCGCCGGTGATCGCGGCGGCCATGGCGAACACGCCCGCGTCGATCCGGTCCGGCATGACCGTGTGCTCGGTGGCGGTCAGCCCGCTGACCCCGCGCACGGTGACGAAGCCGGTGCCGCCGCCGCTGATGTCCGCGCCCATCTTGCTCAGGAACGCGATGACATCCAGCACCTCGGGCTCGAGCGCGCAGTTGTCGATGACCGTGGTGCCCGGCGTCAGGCTGGCCGCCATGATCAGGTTCTCGGTGCCGGTGTGCGACGGCGTGTCCAGGTACAGGTGGGCGCCCTGCAGCTTGCCCGCCTTGATGTAGATCTTGTCGCCCTGCTCGTCCACGATGGCGCCGAGCCGGGCGAAACCCCGGTAGTGGAAGTCGAGCAGGCGGCTGCCCAGATTGCAGCCGCCGACGCCCTCGATGACCGCTTCGCCCAGCCGGTGCAGCAGGGCCGGCACGAACAGCACCGAGGCGCGGAACCGCCGGGCGATCTCGGCTGGCAGCACCGGGCTGGTCAGGTTGGCCGCGTCTACCACGAGCGTGCGCTCGGATTCGTGGAACTTCACCACGGCCCCCACGGCCTGGGCCAGTTCGACCGCGCGCCGGACGTCCTCGATCGGCGGCACGTTACGCAGTACCGTCCGGCCCTCCGCGGCGAGCAGGGACGCGGCGATCATCTTGAGCGCGGCGTTCTTGGCGCCCTGGACGAAGACCGTGCCCTGCAGCGGGATCCCGCCTCGTACGCGGTAGCAGGTCTCGGGGCCAATGGTCATGAGGCTAAAGCTCCTGTCCTTCGGAAACGCGTCGTCACGGCGTACCGGCGGGCCCGGCAGTGCGCTGCCCAATGCTGGGCGGGCAGCGGGCCGCTGGGCCAACGGCAGCCCTTCTGCATATCCCAGGCCAGTATTCCACCGGCCTATCCAGTCTCCGGCCGCAGCCGGGGCAGAGCCCGCGTTGCCGTGCCCAGCTAGCCCCGCGGAGTTATCGAGCAGACTTCCACGGTAGTCATACCCACTGCCGTCCGGTGATGAGCTCATAAGCCTCGATGTAACTCGCACGGGTCTGCTCGACCACATGGTCAGGCAGTGCTGGGGGTGGCTGGTGGTCACGATCTGCCCAGCCGGACTCGGGCGAGTCTAGCCAGTCCCGGACGATCTGCTTGTCAAATGACATTTGTGGCTTACCGGGCTGCCATTGGCTGGCTGGCCACAGCCGGGACGAGTCTGGGGTGAGCACCTCGTCGGCCAGCAGCAGCCGCCCAGCCGGGTCGAAACCCAGCTCGATCTTGGTGTCGGCGAGCAGGATGCCGTGCCGCGCGGTGACCTCCGCGCCGCGCCGGTAGACCTGCAGCGTGATCCGCTCGAGGTCGGCCGCGACCGCCGCGCCGACCTGCGCAACCACCTGTGCATAGGTGATGTTCTCGTCATGCTGCCCGGGTGGCGCCTTGGTCGCCGGGGTGAAGATGGGCTCGGGGAGCTGCGAGCCGTCGGCCAGCCCGGCCGGCAGTACTACCCCGCACACCGATCCGGTCTGCCGGTACTCCCGCCAGCCCGACCCGGCCAGGTAGCCGCGGGCCACGCACTCCACCGGGACCATGGACAGCTTGCGGCAGGCCATCGCCCGCCCGGCGAACTCGGCCGGGATCTCGGCCTCGACCAGGTGGTTCGGCACCACGTCGGCCAGCTGCCCGAACCACCACAGGGACAACTGGGTCAGGATCTTGCCTTTGTCCGGTATCGGGGTGGGCAGCACGTGGTCGTAGGCGGACACCCGGTCCGACGCGACCAGCAGCAGCACGTCGTCGCCCAGCTCATAGACGTCCCGCACTTTCCCGGAATAGAGCAGCGTAGGCACTGCTCCTTTGCGCCTCCGGGGGGCTTGGACCCGCCTCCTTCCCTCCTCGCTCGTTCCTCGCTCGTCAGTCCAGTCGGCGGCGCCCCCCTTCGGCGCGGTCACGAGAGCCGCTCCAGCCGCTCGAACACGCCGCCCAGCCGGGCCACATACCGCTCAGGTCTACATATGTCGGCCAGCCGCGCCTCGTCCAGCGTGACGCCGCGGGCGGCCGCCTCGGTGCGCAGCGTCTGCAGCAGCGGGGTGCCGTCCTGCCAGGTCGTCATCGCCGCCGCCTGGACCAGGGTGTAGGCAGCTTCCCGGGACATCCCCGAGTCGACCAGCTCGAGCAGGATGCTCGAGGTGTAGATGAGGCCGCCGGTGGATTCCAGGTTGGCCCGCATCCGGTCCGGGTCCACCCCCAGCCCCTCGATCAGCCCGGTGGTCAGGTGCAGCAGGTAGTCGAGCGTGGTCGCCGCGTCCGGCAGCGCGATCCGCTCCACGCTGGAATGTGAGATATCCCGCTCGTGCCACAGCGCCATGCCCTCGGTGACCGGCGTGACGTAGCCGCGGACGACCCGGGCCAGGCCGCAGATCCGCTCGGACCGGATCGGGTTCTTCTTGTGCGGCATCGCGGACGAGCCCTTCTGCCCGGCCCGGAACGGCTCGGCCAGCTCACGGACCTCGGTGCGCTGCCCGTGCCGGACCTCCAGTGCGATCGCCTCGCACACGCTGGCGGCCACCGCGACCGCGCTGATCCACTCGGCGATGCCATCGCGGAACACCACCTGAGTGGCCACGTCCGCCGGACGCAGGCCGAGTTCGGCCATGACGGTGGTCTCGATGATCGGGTCGATGTTGGAGTACGTGCCGACCGGGCCGGACAGCTTGCCCACCGCGACCGCGTCCCGGGCCCGCAGCAGCCGGTCCCGGCTGCGGGCCATGGCGAACGCGAAGTCGGCCACCCGGTGCCCCCACACGTCCGGCTCGGCGTGGATCCCGTGCGTGCGGCCGACCCGGAGCGTGCCGCGGTGCGCCAGGCCGTGCTCGCGCAGCGCGGCCACCAGCCTGGTGGCCTCGGCTACCAGCAGGTCGGTGGCCTCGGTGAGCTGCAGCGCCAGCGCGGTGTCCAGCAGGTCGGACGAGGTCATCCCGTAGTGCACCCAGGCCGCCGCCTCGCGCGGCGAGGTGTTGTCCGCCCACGCGGTGAGGAAGGCGATCACGTCGTGATCGGTGACCGCTTCCACCGCGGCCACCGCTTCCGGCGTGGGCGGCTGGGCGCTGCGCACCGCGTCCACCGCGTCGGCCGGCACCGTCCCGGCCTTGCCCTGCGCCGCCAGCACCAGCGTCTCCACCTGGCACCACAGCTCGTATTTGTGCGCTTCGCTCCAGACTTTGCCCATCCCAGGCCGGGTATACCGCTCGATCACATGGTCTATCTTTACCCAACGCCAGCACTGGGCTGGTCAGCCCGGTCGCCCCCGGCCGCCCGGCGGCGCTCCGCGGCCAGCATGACGACGAGCCCGGCCAGCAGGACGACCAGTTGTGCCTCGGTGCTCACCGTGGCCCCCAGGGCCGCGGTGGCCAGCGCGAACCCCGCGGTGACCAGCCGCGGCCACCTCGGGCCGAGGTGCAGTACCCGCCGGAAGGCGGCGTCCCCGGCCAGGAACAGTGCCACGCCGCCGCCGATGGCCAGCGCATGGGCGGCCGAATGGGCCTGCGCCGCAGCACCGATGGTCTGCTTCACCCCGGCCGCCAGCCCCACCACGCCCAGCAGTATCGGGATATGCGCGTAGAAGTACGCGGACAGGGCGAGGGGGGGCCGCCGCGGCCGGGGCGCCCGGGCCATGGCCCGGGCGGCCAGTTCGTCGTCCCCGCCGCCGAAGTAGACCCACCACAGCGCCGCCGACACGCCGAGGCCGAGCACGGCGGCCAGCACGGTCTGCGCGTCCAGTGGGTGGTCGGCGGCGCCGATGCCCACTGCGGCAACCGACTCGCCCAGTGCCACGATGACCAGCGCCCCGTGCCGCTCGGCGAAGTGCGCCGGGGCGATCTCGAACCGGCCGCTGACCCGCACCACCAGTGGCGACAGCACCTGGACGGCCAGCGCCCCCGCCCACAGCAGGTAGGCGGCCAGGCCGCTGGTCAGCCCGGCTATCAGGACCAGCAGGGCCGAGCTGAGGTTGACCGGCAGCACCCGGACGATGTTCCGGTTCAGCCGGTAATAGAGCCCACCGTGCACGCACACCACGACCAGGTAACCGAGGCCAAGGAAGACGCCGCTGCTGGCCGACCTGGAGTTGCCGAACCCGTTCCGGATGGCCAGTCCGACTACCAGGAACCCGGCCATCCCGAGCAGCAGGAGCAGCCGCTCGGGGGTCCGGTCCGGGGTACGCGTGTTGGTCAGCCAGGCGTACGCGCCGTACATCCACCACAGCACGCCGAACACCAGCAGCACTTGGACGATCGAGGCAGCGGACAGGCCGTCGCCGTCGAGCAGCGCGGACAGCTGGGTCAGGGTGAACGCGAAGACCAGGTCGAAGAACAGTTCCAGCGTGCTGACCCGCAGCGGCGCATCCGGAGTCTGCTCGGCCGACGACATCGGCTCAGCCGCGGGCCGCCTGGGCCGCAGCCCGTTCCGCGATGTCGGTGCGGAACCAGCCACCGCGCAGCTGGATCTTCCCCGCCGCCTGGTATGCGGCCGTGCGGGCCGCCGCCAGGTCCGGCCCGCTGCCGACCACGTTGACCACCCGGCCGCCGGCCGACACCAGATGACCAGCCCCGTCCGACTGGGTGCCGGCCTGCAGGACATAAGCACCTGGGGTGCGTTGGGCATCGTCAAGGCCGGTCAGCTGATCGCCGCGCGCGGGCGATCCGGGGTAGCCCTCAGCCGCGATCACGACGGTCACCGCGGCCCCCGGGGCCCAGCGTGGCGGAGGCAGGCCGGCCAGCGATCCGGACGCGGCCGCGGCCAGCAGGCCGGCCAGCGGGGTGGCCAGCCGGTCCAGGATGACCTGGGTCTCCGGGTCGCCGAAGCGCGCGTTGAACTCGACCACCCGGACGCCCGCTGGGGTCAGGCTCAGCCCGGCGTAGAGCAGGCCGCGGTAGGGCGTGCCGCGGTGGCGCAGCTCGTCCACGGCCGGCTGCAGCACGGTGCCCAGCACCTCCTCGGTCAGCCCGGGCGGGGCCCAGGGCAGTGGGGCGTACGCGCCCATCCCGCCGGTGTTCGGGCCCTGGTCGCCGTCCCCGGCCCGCTTGAAGTCCTGCGCGGCCAGCAGCGGCACCGCGGTGGCCCCGTCGGCCAGCGCAAACAGCGACACCTCCGGGCCGTCCAGAAACTCCTCGATGACCACCGGGCCACAGGCCCGGGCGTGCGCCTCGGCGGCGGCCCGGTCCTCGGTGACCAGGACGCCCTTGCCGGCGGCCAGGCCGTCCGCCTTGACCACGTAGGGCGGGCCGAATTCGTCCAGCGCGGCGGCCGCCTCGGCCGGGGTGGTGCAGGTGTGCGCCCGGGCGGTCGGAATGCCGGCCGACTGCATGATGTGCTTGGCGAACGACTTGGAGCCCTCGATGGCCGCGGCCCGGCGGCTCGGCCCGAAACAGGCGATGCCGGACGCGCGCAGCCCGTCCGCCACCCCGGCCACCAGCGGCGCCTCCGGGCCGATCACGACCAGGTCGGCCCCGGTCGCCCGGGCCAGGCCGGCCACCTGCCCGGCGTCGGTGATGTCCACCGGGTGCAGCCGGGCCAGCGCCGCGATGCCCGGATTGCCCGGTGCCGCGTGCAGGTCGGTCACGTCGGGATCGGCGGCCAGCGCCCGGGCCAGCGCGTGCTCGCGGCCGCCCGAGCCGAGGAGGAGGACTCGCACGGGCGCGAGCCTACCGGTTTGCCGAGCTCAGCAGCCGAGCTCAGCAGCCGAGCTCAGCAGCCGAGCCGAGCTCAGCAGGGGCGGGCCGGGCGGATGCCGTGCCGCTCCTGGCCACCGCCGTGGCTCACCAGCACGTGCCGGAACCGCCCGGCCGACTGGGCGAACCAGAACACGCCGCCGACCGCGACCGGCTCAGCCGCGCAGGCCTGGGACCGGATGCGGCCCCGGCGGAACTGCACCAGCAGGCCCTGTCCCGCCGCCGGGAGGATGCCCCAGGCGGCCGCACAGCGCTGGCCCGTCCAGGTCGCCGCGTACGCGCCGCGGACGATCCGGCGCGATAACGGCCAGTCGCTCGGCCGCGAGCACGTCCACGAACGTGTCCGCCGCGTAGATCTCCAGGGCCGGCCGGCCGCCTGGGCCGGCCGCCCGGCGCACCGCCCACGGATGTCCGGGTAGTTCCTCCAGGCTGGGCTCGGGATCGGCGGTGACCAGGGTGGTCAGCATCGGGCCATCCTCCTGTGCCGGGGTTTCTGGCTCAGCTCCCAGCCTGCCCGGCCGCCCCGGCCGCGGTCAGTAGCGCGGATTACCGGATTGAGGGGGGTGCCAGCTACCAATGCCGCCGGGTAGCCAGTACCCGGGTGCGCGCCGCGGCCTGCTCAGACCAGCGGGCGCAGCTGCAGGGTCTGGTCCCGGCGCGGGCCGATGCCGACCGCGGCCACCGGCGCGCCGATCATGTCTTCCAGCGCCCGCACGTAGCGCTGCGCGTTCGGCGGCAGGTCGGCGAACTCCTTGGCCGTGGAGATGTCCTCCCACCAGCCGTCCAGGTACTCGTAGACCGGCGTGGCGTGATGGAACTCGGTCTGTGTCATCGGGATCTCGTCGTGCCGGATGCCGCCCGTGTCGTAGGCCACGCAGACCGGGACCTGCTCCAGCCCGGACAGCACGTCGAGCTTGGTGATGAAGTAGTCGGTGATCCCGTTGACCCGGGTCGAGTACCGGGCGATCACCGTGTCCACCCAGCCGGTGCGCCGCGGCCGCCCGGTGGTCACGCCGTACTCGCCGCCCGCCTTGCGCAGCCACTCACCCTGATCGCTGCGCAGTTCGGTGGGGAACGGCCCGGCGCCGACCCGGGTGGTGTACGCCTTGAGGATGCCGATCACCTTGGTGATCCGGGTCGGCCCGATGCCCGCGCCCATGCAGGCGCCGCCGGCCGTCGGCGAGCTGGAGGTGACGAACGGGTATGTGCCGTGGTCCACGTCGAGCAGGGTGGCCTGGGCCCCTTAGCAGGACCGTCTTGTTGTCGTCCAGCGCCTGGTTGAGCACCAGCCCGGTGTCGGCCACGTAGGGCCGGATCTGCTCGGCGTAGCCCAGGTACTCCTTGGCGATCACGTCCGCCTCGATGCCGCGCCGGTTGTACACCTTGGTCAGCACCTGGTTGCGCTCGCGCAGCACGAGTTCCAGCTTCTGGGCCAGGATGCCCGGGTCGAGCAGGTCATGGACGCGGATCCCGGTCCGGGCCACCTTGTCCGCGTAGGTCGGGCCGATGCCCCGCCCGGTGGTGCCGATGCGGGCGCTGCCCAGGTAACGCTCGGTGACCTTATCCAGGGCGCGGTGATACGGCATGATCAGATGTGCGTTGGCCGAGATGAGCAGCCGGTCGCAGGACACACCGCGCTCGCGCAGCCCGTCGATCTCGCGCAGCAGCACCTCGGGGTCGATCACCACCCCGTTGCCGATAACGGGGATGACCTCGGGTGACAGGACGCCGGAGGGCAGCAGGTGCAGCGCGTAGCTGTCGTCCCCGATGACCACCGTGTGCCCGGCGTTGTTCCCGCCCTGGTAGCGGACCACGTAGTGCACCCGGTCCCCGAGCAGGTCCGTCGCCTTGCCCTTGCCCTCGTCACCCCACTGTGCGCCTACGAGCACAATGGCCGGCATCCGACCAGCCCCTTCCAGGCCTCGCCCCGCCTGCCGTGTTGAGGTTACTCCACGCTACGGCCCACTTTGTTACGCCCCGGTGCGGGTTTGTTAGGCCCCCGGGGCCGTTTACTGGGCGGAGAGGACCGCGGCAGCGGTGGCGCTGCTGTCGGCCAGGAACACCCGGCAGCGCTCTTCCTCCTCGGTTTCGCCGATCGCCCCGGCGGCCTGGCCCAGCGCGTGCAGCGAGCGGAGGAAACCCTGGTTCGGCTCGTGCTCCCAGGGGATCGGGCCGTGGCCCTTCCACCCGGCCCTTCTTAGCTGGTCCAGGCCGCGGTGGTAGCCGGTCCGGGCGAACGCATAGCCGGTCACCCAGTCGCCCTGGTCCAGCGCCCGCTCGGCCAGCGCCGCCCAGGCGGCCAGGCACGCCGGGTGGGCGGCCGCCACCGCGGCCGGATCGGCCCCCGCAGCCAGCTCAGCCGCAGCCGGATCCTCGGGCAAGTAGGTAGCCGGCGGACCGCCGAACAAATTCTCATGCTCCATAGCCCCCATCCTGCCCTGCCCCACCCCCGCCCTGTCCCCCGGCCGCCCCCTGGCTCCTTGGCCGGCCCCGCCCCCCGGCGGCCCGCCCTGGCCCCTGGCTCCTGGCCGGCCCGCCCCTGGCGACCGCCCCAGCCGCGCTGCGATCCGGCGCACCGATTCCTTCCGCGCCAGCCCGACCACGATCTCCTCCCGCTCCTCCACACTCAGCCGCCTACCTGGCATCCACACCCTCCCCAGCCTCCGCGAAACCTTGATCATCCCAAG
>DASXIN010000087.1:0-4902 GCA_036497945.1 Streptosporangiaceae bacterium
CGACGACCTTGGGCACTCCGCGCCGCGTGGCGACCGGGGACGAGCCGCGCCGCGCGACGACCTTGCGCAGGCTGGGCCGCGTGGCGACCGGGGACGAGCCGCGCCGCGCGGCGACATTGCGCAGGCTGGGCCGCGCGGCGACCGGGGACGAGCCGCGCCGCGCGGCGACCCCGGGGAGGCCGGGCCGCGTGGCGACCGGGGACGAGCCGCGCCGCGCGACGACCTCGGGCAGGCCGCGCCGCGCGGCGACCTGGGCCGTGCTGGGATGCCCGGCCGCCCGGGGCGTGCCGCGCCGTCCGATGATCTCGGTCGCGGCGCGCCACGCGGCGATCTTGGGCGGGCCGGGATGCCGCGTAGTCCGGGCCGTGCGGCACCGCCGGATGAGCTTGGTCGCGGCGCGCCACGGGATCCCGGGCGGGCTGGGATGCTGCGTAGTCCGGGCTGTGCGGCACCGCCGGATGAGCTTGGTCGCGGCGCGCTACGGGATTCCGGGCGGGCTGGGATGCCGCGTGGTCCAGGGCCTGCGGCGCCGCCGGATGAGCTTGGTCGCGGCGCGCCACGGGATCCTGGCCGGGCCGGGCCGCCGCGGCCGCCTGCGCCCGGGGGTGCGCCGGGCGGGCGTCGTGGTGCTGGCGCACCGGATCCGGCGCCTGCCGCGGAGCAGACCCGGTCGCGGGGCGGCCTGCGCGGCCGTCGGCACCGGCCCGGAGCCGAGTCCGGCCCGCCAGCCGTCGCCCCGGAGCCGGCCGCCGCGCAGTGGCCAGCGGAACAGGCCGGTTCGCGGCGCCGCCCGGCCCAACCCGGTGCTGCGGCGCAGTCGGACCGCCGCGGTCCGCACCTCCGCTACAACACCGCCGTGCAGCTGGAACCCGCCCGGGACGTGCCGCTGGGCACCGGGCCGCAGCCCGGCCGAAGCAGCATCCATACCTACCAGCCCGGCACTGAGCCGCAGGTCGCGCTCGATGATCCGCCCGGCTACTTGGTGGCCAGCGGGCCGCAGTCGGCGCTGGACACCAGTCCGCGCCGGGCCCCCGCGGACCGGCCCGCGGCGCGGCCGGACACTGACGGCCGGGGGAGGAAACGCCGTCCGGCCGGGTCGGCCGCGGCATCCCCGTCGGTTGACCGGGACACCGACACGGCGGGCCCGGACCGGGGACGGACCGCGGAACGGACGGCCCGGCCAGCCGGGGCCGCCCGCACCGGCCGCCGGCCCGGCCGCCGCCGGTCCCGCCGGCTGATCATGCTGGCCGCCGGGCTGGTCGCGGTTCTCGTCGCGGTCGGCGCCGCCGATGTGCTCGGCTTGTTCGGTGGCTCGGGCCGGGCCCACGTGCTGGTCGCCCCGGACCGGCTGGGCGCATACGTCCGCCGCCCGCAGTTGGAGAAGCAGGCCGACGCGGCGGCGCTGAAGCGGCAAGTGATCAAAAGCAGCGCGGGCCAGGCCAGCCACGTGGTGTCCGCCGTCTATGCGGACAGCGCCGGCTCATCGCCGCAGATGGTCCTGTTCGTCGGCGGGAACCTGTCCGGGGTCTCGGCCAGCGGCTTCATCTCCAGCTTCACCCAGCAGTCCAAGGGCTCGTTCGTGACCAGCCCCGGCTCGCTCGGCGGGTCGGCCGCGTGCGTCAACGCCCAGGCCAGCGTGCCGGGCAGCGTCGCGCTCTGCACCTGGGCGGACAACGACACGTTCGGCGTGGTGGCGTCGCTGACCATGAACGCGACCAAGCTGGCGGCCGAGATGCGGGTGATGCGGCCGATGGTGGAGCGGGTCGCTAAGTAGTCAGTTGGCCGAGTCCTTACCGTGCTGCGGGCGCGGCCTGCGCAGCGAGAACCGGACGATGGCGATGGCGATAGCCGCGGCCAGGACAGCCAGCCCGACTATCTCACCGCCCATCAGCCGGGTTGAGAACGGGAACGACGCAGCGGCGTCGGTGATCCGCACGTCGCGGGCGTTAGGCAAAGTAGCGGAGTAGGGGCTCGGGCTCGCGCTGGGCCCGGGGGAGACGGTGGGGAAGAGGCCGCCCGGGGAGCTTTCCGGGTTGGGCAGCTGGGGCAGCGTGGCCTGCGGGTCGGTGAAGCCGGGCACGGTGGGCAGGATGCCCGCCGGGAGGGTCGCGCCGACGCCGGTGGGGGTGGGGGTGGGGGTCGGCGTGGGCGACGGGGACGCCGAGTGCGACGCGGCCGGCTTGGCGGTGATGGTGACCGCGCCCGACGCGGGCGCCGGTGCGGTGGCGCCGCTGGACTTGGCGGTGCTGGACAGCGTGGCCTGCTTGCCCGCGGCGGCGCTGGACGGTACCGACACCTTGGCCTGCAGCTCATCCGAGCTGCCCTTGGCTATCCCGCCGACCGTGCAGGTGCGCCCGCTCGCCGACGGGCAGACGGTGAACTTGGGCGTGACGGTCTTCCCGGCCACCTGGGCGCTGATCGTCACGCTGACCCCGCTGGCTGCTCCGCCGGCCGGCCAGACCCAAATCGCGTAGCTGGCCGCTCCGCCCGGGTGCAGGCTGGACTTGGTCGTGATCGGCTGTACTTCGAGGCAGAGCTGGACCTTCGGCTTGGTCGGGGTCGGGGTCGGGGTGGGCGTCGGGGTGGGAGTGGCCGACCCCGAGCCGGACGTAGGCGTTGGGGTCGGCGTCGGGTCCTTGGTCGCGCTGGGGCTGGCCGAGGCCGAGTTGGAGGGGCTGGCCGCGGCGGTGCTGGACGGGCTGGCCGACGCGCTCGTCGTGGCCTTGGCGCTCGCGCTGGCGCTGCTGCTGGCGGTGGCCTTGGCCGATGCGCTGCTGCTGGCGGTGGCGCCCGGCGCGGCGCTGCTGTTGCTGGCGCTGGCGGTGGCCTTGGGGGTGCTGGCCGGCCGGAACGCGGCGTCCAGCGTCACCGCGGTCTGCCCCGCGGGCACGGTGCGTTCCGCGCTGGCTGCAGCAGGTGGCGAGCCGCACACGTTGAGTACCGGAGCGGTGACCGCCGCCTCGGCCGGGCTGGCCGCGCCGAGCAGCCCGCCGACCATGCCGGAAGACACGATGGCCGCACCGGCCACCGCACCAAGCGCTGTCGTTGCAGATCGGGCTGATCTCATGGCTGTGCTCTCATAGCCATGGTCATCGTCGTCGAGACCTCGCGTTTGTCGTCTGGCTGCTCGCATCGCCCGTGCGCGAACACCATTCCCGGCTGCGGGCGTTCAACACCTACGTTTGACGAGACAGATGGTAAACAGGTTCCCTCTTCTGGTCACCGGGGAGAAATAAGGTATGTCCGCGGCGGATCCGGCTGGCGTGCTGACCCGGCCGGCCCCGCCGCCAGATCTCGTGCTCCGCTACGGACCAGGCCCGGACCAGGTGGCCGACCTGCGGCTGTCGGCTGGCCTCGAGGCGGGGGCGGCTGGGCGAGCGCCGGTGCTGGTTCTGCTGCTGCACGGCGGGTTCTGGCGGGCGGCCTACGACCGGGTGCATCTCGGGCCGCTGGCCACGGCGCTGGCGGCTGAAAGTTTCCTGGTGTGCACGCCGGAGTACCGGCGGACCGGGCAGCCGGGCGGCGGCTGGCCGGGGACGTTCGACGACGTCGCCGCGGCGGTCGACCGGTTGCTGGGGCTGGTGCGTTCGGCAGTGCCGGTGGCCGGCGGTGCAGGGTTGCGCGTTATCCTGGCCGGGCATTCGGCCGGCGGTCATCTGGCGCTGTGGTCGGCTGGGCGGCACCGGCTCAGCCCGGACTGCGCGTGGCATCGTGCTGCTGGTGCGTCTGGTGTCGGTGGTGCTCTTGGTGCGGAGGTGGCGGGGGTAGTCGCGCTGGCGCCGGTTAGCGACCTGGCCGACTGCTACCGGCGGGGGCTCGATAATGACGCCGCGGGGGAGTTGCTCGGCGGTGGTCCAGCGGATCAGCCGCGGCGTTACGCGGTGACGGATCCGGCGCGGCTGGTTCCGCTCGGGGTGCCGGTGCGGATCGTGCATGGCACGGCCGATGACCGGGTGCCGTTCGCGATGAGCCGTTCGTTCGCTGGGCGGGCCCAGGCGGCGGGCGACGAGGTGCAGCTGGCGGAGTTGGCGGGCGGCGGTCACTTCGACGTCATCGACCCGATGTCCGCCGCCTGGCCGGCCGTGCTGGGCGCGTTCCGTGGCATCGCGGAGCCCGGCTGACCTGGTCGGTCGCGGAGATCTGGGCGGCCGGGGTGATTGGAGTTCGGCTGTGCATCCGCGGCTGTATACCCCTCCGCTGGCACGGTGGTTCGAGCCAGCCGTCGCCCACTTAGCTCAGTCGGCAGAGCGTCTCAATGGTAAGTATCCTGTTCGAAACGCTCTGCTCACCTGTGGTAATACAGGTGGCAGTCGAGCTCTGTGCAGGTAATAAGACGGCAACCCAGACACCGTCGCTTGGGTCCGGGTGTGGCGGTTACCGTGTTCACCCGTGGTGGGTGATTCCCTGTCCTATGCCGGGCGGTTGAGTCGGGACAGTGGATGTCTGCCGCGCTTGGGCAGGCATCTTCGAGGAAGGGACCGCTGCCATGGCGGTTGGGTCAGCCGATCGGACCACGCGCAGCCCGGTTCTGAGGCCGGATCGTAGGTTAGGGATGGGAAGTGAGCACTGGCACTCTCCCGGGCCCGCTGCACCACTTCCTGGCTCAACTGGATGAGCTGCGTTCCGGCGACATCCTCGATATGGACCAGGTAGGGCGGCTCTTGGTGGAGTTGGCCGCTGAGGAGGAGTTTTTTGGTCCGCTGATAGCGGAGATGCCCGCTGAGTCGGCCGGGGGGAAGTGGCTGGTCAAGCCCGAACGGGGTCCCCGCCTAGTGCTGTTCCACCGGCCAGAGGGGGTGATGGCCTACACCCACTCCCACCATTGCTGGGTGGCGGTCGCTCCGGTCCGCGGCGTCGAGACCCATCAGCGGTGGAACGCAGTTCGCCATGAGGGGGGCCGGG
>DASXIN010000088.1:0-13953 GCA_036497945.1 Streptosporangiaceae bacterium
CCGCGCCGGCCAGCGCGGCTACCTCCTGTCAGGTTGCCTACTCGACCAACGACTGGAGCACCGGCTTCACCGCCTCGATCACCATCACCAACCAGGGCACAGCGCTCACCGCGTGGACGCTGACCTACTCCTACGCCGGCAACCAGCAGCTCACCCAGGGCTGGTCAGGGAACTGGACCCAGTCCGGCCACAACGTCACCGTGACCAACGCCAGCTGGAACGGATCCCTGGCCACCGGCGCATCCACCCAGATCGGCGCCAACTTCAGCTACAGCGGCACCAACACCGCACCCACCGCCTTCAGCATCAACGGCACCGCCTGCACCGGCAGCGGCGTCACCTCCTCACCCACCCACACCCCCACCAGCAGCCCCACCAGCTCACCGACCCCCACTCCGACGCCGACGCCGACCTCGACGGCCAGTGGGCCCGCGCCGCAGCTGCACGTGTCCGGCAACAAGCTGGTCAACACGAGCGGGCAGACGGTGGTCCTGCACGGCATCGACCGGTCCGGCACCGAGTACGCCTGTGTCCAGGGCAACGGCATCTTCGACGGCCCCAATGACCAGGCCTCGATCACCGCGATGAAGAACTGGGGCG
This sequence comes from Streptosporangiaceae bacterium, assembly GCA_036497945.1. Classification (GTDB taxonomy): domain Bacteria; phylum Actinomycetota; class Actinomycetes; order Streptosporangiales; family Streptosporangiaceae; genus RYN-230. Next base: position 601 of record DASXIN010000088.1, read on the forward strand.
TGAACGCGGTGCGCGTTCCGCTGAATGAGGCGTGCTGGAACGCGGAGTCCTACGTCAACTCGGCCTACGCGGGGTCCAACTACATCAGTGCTATCAAGGCCTACGTCAGCCTGCTCAACGCCAACGGCATGGTGGCCATCCTGGACCTGCACTGGACCGACGGGCTGTACACCGGGAACTCCTCCGGCTGCTCATCGGCCGAGGCCACCTGCCAGAAGCCGATGCCGGACGCGGCCCAGGCGATCCCGTTCTGGACCTCGGTGGCCAGCACGTTCAAGGGCAACGACGCGGTGATCTTCGACCTGTTCAACGAGCCGTACGCGTCCCGGGCCACCGGCAGCACCACGACCGGTTGGCAGTGCTGGCTGAACGGCGGCACCTGCACCGGCATCGGCTACCAGGTGGCCGGCATGCAGGCGATGGTCAACGCGGTCCGCTCGGCCGGCGCGAACAACGTGCTCATGCTGGGCGGCGAGGAGTACTCGAACGACCTCACCGACTGGCTGAGCTACGAGCCGACCGACCCGGACCACAACCTGGCCGCTTCCTGGCACTCGTACAACTTCAACACCTGTTCCAGCCAGTCCTGCTGGACCAGCGAGGTGGCCCCGGTGGCGGCGCAGGTGCCAGTGGTCGCCGGGGAGATCGGCGAGAACGACTGCGCTGACGGTTATGTCACGCCGTTGATGAACTGGATGGATACCGCGGGCATCAGTTACCTGCCCTGGGCCTGGAACGCTGACTTCAACTGCTCCTCGGGCCCGGGACTGGTCAGCGATTACACCGGGACGCCGACCGGCTACGGGGTGGGCGTCGAGGCCCACCTGAAATCGCTGGCCGGGCTCGGCTAGCCGCCGGGCCGGCCGGGATGACGAGCAGATCCCGGCCGGCCCGGCCGCCACGTGGCGGGCTCCCGAATGTGCTGCGGGAGCCCGCCACCGCTTTGCCATTCCATCTCCATCGCGCGTGCGCGCACCCTGGCAGGCCAGTTAGTCGGCGGCTGACCCCGCGGGCGTTTCAGTTAATTTCATTCGGCGGTGGCCTGGGCAGGTGGTCTGAGCTGCGGAAAGGGTGTCGCCGATGGGGGCCAGCAAGGGCGCCTCTGGACCCTGGAATGACGGGCCGATACGTTCCCCGCGAGCCGCCGGCCGCGGCACCCTCACGCCCGCGGCCGGCGTCACTGCCCGCGCGGTACCCCGACACGGTTCCGCGGGGACCGTGCCTTGCGCCCCGGCGCCAGGCACGGTCCCCTGGCCCGGGACTGACCCGGCCGTCTGGAGGCGATCCGCCATGAAGCTGACCCGACCAGTCATCGCGTTAGCCGGCACGCTGGCCCTGGTGGCCGGCGGCGTCGCTGGCGCCGGTGCGTTGAGCAGCGCCGCCGCGGGCAGTGTGGCCAGCCGCTCGCAGCTCAGCCTGGCGGCGGCCAAGGCCGCGCTGGCCAGCGGCGTCGGCGCCGGATACTGGCATACCGGCGGCAACCAGATCATCGACGCCGCGGGCGACCCGGTGCGGATCGCCGGGATCAACTGGTACGGCTTCGAGACCCCGGACGAGATCGCGCACGGCCTGTGGGCGCAGGACTACCACACGATCATCAACGACATCGCAAAACTCGGCTACAACACGATCCGGATCCCGTTCTCCAACCAGATGGTGGAGGACCCGGTCGTGCCGCAGAACTTGAGCTTCTACAACAACACCGGCCCGATCAACACCGACCTGGCCGGGCTGACCTCGGTACAGGACCTGCAGAAGATCGTCACGTATGCGGGCCAGGTCGGGCTCAAGGTCATCCTCGACGACCACCGGTCCGAGGCCGGGGAGTCCGCGGAGGCCAACGGCCTCTGGTACACCAGCACCTACACCAGCCAGGACTGGGTCAACGACTGGGTCACGCTGGCCAAGATGTTCGCGGGCAATCCCACCGTGGTCGGCTTCGACCTCCGCAACGAGCCGCACACGCCGGCCGGGGACACGTACGCCCAGGGCGCGACCTGGGGCACCGGCGACGCTGGCACCGACATCCGGCTGGCCTACCAGCAGGCGGGCAACGCGATCCTCGCGGTGGACCCGAACGCGCTGATCTTCTGCGAGGGGATCAGCGAGAACCCGACGTCCTCCGGCAGCTTCAACTCCACCTGGTGGGGCGGCGACCTGGCCGAGGCCGGCCAGTACCCGGTCACGCTCAGCTCGCCGGGGCACGTGGTGTACTCCGCGCACGACTACGGGCCGAACCTGTTCCAGCAGACCTGGTTCAACTCGTCGACCACCCCGGCCAGCCTGGACGCGGTGTGGAACGCGAACTGGGGCTACCTGTACAGCCAGCACATCGCGCCGGTCTGGGTGGGCGAGTTCGGCACCGACAACACCGCGGCGGACGTGCAGAGCAGCGCGGCCGGCTCGCAGGGCCAGTGGTTCCAGAGCCTGGTCAGCTACCTGTCGGCCAACCCGTGGCTGGGCTGGACGTACTGGGCGCTGAACGGCGAGGACTCCTACGACCTGCTGGACAGCAACTACGACCCGGCCCCGGTGAGTGCGGTGAAACAGACGCTGCTGGCCTCGATCCAGTTCCCGCTGCCGGGGGCGGTGAACGGCACCCCGCCGCCGACCGGCAGCGCGGCTCCGGTGTCCTGCTCGGCGGTGTACTCGCTGACCAACACCTGGGCGGGCGGCTTCCAGGCGCAGATCGTGCTGACCAACACCGGGAGCAGCGCGATCAGCCCGTGGACGCTGACCTGGACGTTCCCCGGTGACCAGAAGATCACCAGCATGTGGACGGCGACGTACACCCAGTCCGGGGAGAACGTGACCGCGGCCAACGAGCCGTACAACGCGGCGATCGCCGCCGGTGGGTCGGTCACCATCGGCTTCACCGGGAGCTTCACTAGCAGCGACACGTCGCCGACCAGCTTCGCGGTCAACGGGACGGGCTGTGCGGCATGAGGGGACGGCCCTCCCCGTGCTCCGCGGCGGTTGCGCTGATCGCCGCGACCATCAACCTGCACCTGGACCAGCAGCGATGCCGCTCCCACCAGCTTTCACCGTGAATGGGACGGCCTGTAACCTGTAGCAAGCCCTCGGTGACGCTTGCTGGCGAAGGGGGCGTACCGGGAAATCTGCGCACACCGCACCGGGGGGATCGTGGTGGCAGCCGAGGCGCGCGGCTACGACGCTTTCATCTCGTACAGCCACCGGCTCGACGCGGTCATCGCGGCCCGGCTGCAAGCCGAACTGCAACGGTTCGCCAAGCCCTGGTACCAGATCCGCGCCCTGCGGGTGTTCCGGGACCAGACCAGCCTGGCCGCGTCCCCGCACCTGTGGACCACGATCGAGCAGGCGCTGGACAACTCGCGCTGGCTGATCCTGATGGCCTCCCCGGAATCGGCCCAGTCCCACTGGGTGGCCAAGGAGATCGGCTGGTGGCGCGAGCACCGGCCAGCCAGTCACATCCTGATCGCGGTCACCGACGGCGAGCTGGTCTGGGACGCCAGGGCCGGCGACCTGGACTGGGCGGCCAGCACCGCGCTGTCCAAGGAGGCGCTGGGGCACGCGTTCCAGCAGGAACCGCGCTGGGTCGACGTGCGCTGGGCGCGGGACCAGGAGAGCAGCCTGCGCTCGGCTGACCCGCGGTTCCAGGATGCGGTGGCCGATCTGGCCGCCACCATCCGCCAGCTGCCGAAGGACTCGCTGATCGGCGAGCACATCCGGCAGCGACGCCGGACCATGCGGTCGGTGACCGCCGCGCTGGCCGCCTTGGTCATCCTGCTGGCCGTCGCGGTGACCGCCGCGGTCATCGCCAAGGGCCAGCGGGACCGGGCCCTCCGGGAGGAGACCGTGGCCACCGCGGGCCAGCTCGCCTCGACGGCCATCTCGCTGACCGCCTCGCACCCCGACCTGGCGCAGCTGTTCGCGGCCAAGGCCTACCAGCTCGATCCGAGCAATCCGCAGACCCGGGCCGCGCTGTTCGCCGTGGTGCAATCCGACCCGCAGGTGCAGCGGTTCATCCAGGCCCGCGGTCCGGTGTCGGCCGTCACCACGGCCGCGGACGGGCACCTGATCGTCGCGGCTACCGCCACCGGCTGGGTACAGCGCTGGACCCTGCCCGGCTTCCGGCGGGCCACGGTCGGCCGCCTGGACGGCCCGGTCAGCGGGGTGGCGGTCAGCGCGGACGGGACCACGATCGCGGCGGCGGCCGGGACCCAGGCCAGGGTGTGGCGGCCGGGCGGCGTGGTGCAGTCCAACACGGCGCCGTCCGGGCACCGGTTCACCGCGGTGGGCGTGTCGCCGTCCGGCCGGTTCGCCGCGTTCGCCGCCTATCCCCGGCTCGACGTGCTGGACAGCCGCGGCCGGACCTGGGCCCAGCGCGAGCTGACCGGGTTCCGCCCGCCGTCCCGCGGCCGGCCCGCCACGGTCACCGGCATCGCCGTGCCGAGTGACTCCGGGCTGGTCGCCTTCAACGGGTATTACGGCTCGTGGCAGCGCATCACGCTGCCCGGGCTGGCCGTGTCCGGTTCCGCGCACAACGTGTTCGGCCTGGGCAAGTTCCCGGCCTACGCGTACGCGCTGTCCCCGGCGGGCACGCTGGCCACCTACAGCAACGTGGCCGCCGGGCGGGCGCTTCGGGTGTGGTCAGTGCATCAGCCGTCCACTCCGCCGGGCCGGGCCCGGCTCGGCGGTCGGCTCGCGCTGGCCCTGGCCATCAGCCGGGATGGCCGCTGGGTCGCGTCCGAGGATGCCGGCGGCATCCACGTGTCCCGGATCACCGCAGCCGGGCCGGCCAGCCGGCCCAGGTCTTACCCCGGCGCTGAGCCGATCTTCGTCACCTCGCTGGCCTTCCTCGGCGGCAGCGACACCCAGCTGGTGTCGGCGTCCGGCGACCTGCTCACGCTGTGGAATCTGAGCCAGTACTCCCGGATCGGCCAGGCGGCCCGGATCCGGATGCCCTGGCAGTGCGGGCGGGTCTGCCCCGGGCCGCGGCTGGCCGTCCGCCCCGGTAGCCAGCAAGCGGTCATCACCGACAGCAACGGGAACCTGCTCCAGCAGGCTGGCCTGGGCGCGGCCTTCGGGCAGATTTCCCAGCTGGCCACCGGCCGCACCCAGCAATACGGGCTGCCACAGTGGAACCCGGGCGGGAGCCAGCTCTACCTGTACGGCGCCACGCTGTACACGATCATCGTCCCCGGCCGGGGCGGTACGTTGACCGGCCGCGCGCCGCTGGACCGGGTGGCGGCGGCCCGGGCCGACCCGGACCCGCCGCAGTACGTGTCGATCGTCAGCGGGCAGCGGCTCGCCCGGATCGATGCGGCGGGCGGGATCCGGATCGGCGCCGACCACACCGGCCACGGCGGCGCCCTGGTCAGCGCGCCGGCCGCGGTGCACCCCAACCCCGGCCTGTACCAGAATCAAGCGGCGGTCAGCCCGGACGGCGCCCGGGCGGCCGTCATCGACCAGGTCAGCCGGCAGGTCTACGTGATCAACCTGAGCACGGGACGCAGCTGGCGGCTGCCCGGCATCCGGGCCTATCAGCTGGGCTACGCCGGGCCGCGGCTGGTCATCCAGCGGGAGAACGGGGACATCGACTTGCGCGGCACCGACGGCACGACGCTGATCCGGTCCATCCAGGCGGGCACCCCGTGGAACTACGGGAACTTCGCCGTCACCAGCCCGGGCGGCGTCGTGGCTGGAGTCGGCCTGGTGGCCGAGGAACGGGCCAACGGGCAAGGGGTCATCGCCGACCTCGGCACCGGGCATGTGCTGGGCGTGTTCCCGGTCGGCAAGGCGTCTCCGTTCCAGCAGACCACGATGGCGTTCACCCCCGGGAACCGGAGCCTGATCACCGTGACCGAGGGCAACAGCAGCTCCCCCGACGGGCTGCTCACCCAGCTCAGCCTGGCGCCCGCGCACTGGGTCCGGGTGGCCTGCACCAGCTCGGGGCACAGCCTGACCGCGCAGGACTGGCGGCGGTACATCTCCGATACACCACCCACCCAGCTGGGATGTGCCGGATGACCGGCCTGGCCGAGACCGAGCGCTCGGCGTCCTGGTGGCCGGAAGGGGAGGGCCGGCTGCCCTTCGCGTTGCGCGTCGGGGTCACCGGGCACCGCACGCTCTCCGACCCGGACGCGCTGATCCCAGCCGTGCACGCCGCCCTCCGGGGGCTCGTCGAGCGTTTCCTGGGCCCGGAAGCCGACCCCGCGCTGCTGGTCATCTCGGCGCTGGCCGAGGGCGCCGACCGGCTGGTGGCCCGGGAGGTGCTGGCCGGGCCGGACGCTGCGCTCGAGGCGGTGCTGCCGCTGCCCGCTCGCGAGTACCTGGCCGACTTCGCCGACGAGGCGTCCCGGGCCGAGTTCACCGACCTGCTCGGCCGGGCCGTCCGGGTCTGGCAGGCGCCGCCGGGCAGCAGCCGCCAGGAAGCCTACGAGCGCGCCGGGCGGCGGGTGGTGGACCGGTCCGACGTGGTCATCGCGCTGTGGGACGGCCAGCCGTCGCGCGGCCGCGGCGGCACCGCGACCATCGTGTCCTACGCCCGTGACCAGGGCATACCGCTGGCCTGGGTGAACACGGCCGGGTCGGCTGAACCGGAGTTCTGCTACGACCAGGAGCGGGCCGTCCGGGTCGAGGGGGCGGCCCGCGAGTTCCGCGAGTACAACACCCCGGCGATCAGCCAGTTCGCCGCGCGCGAGCGCGCCGAGTGGCAGCGGCTGCAGCCGGCTGCGGACGGCGCGAACCAGGATCCGGCGTTCAGCAGAATGTGCGAGAGCGTGGGCCGGTGGATCATTCCCTATTTCGTCCGGGCGGACGTGCTGGCCAGCCGGCTGGAGCGGGTGTTCAACCTGACCAGCTGGGCGATGTTCCTGGCCGCGGCGGCCGCGGTGGTCATCGTGGCCGCCCAGGTCACCTTCGCGCCGCACGAGACATGGATCGCCGCGCTCGAGGTGCTGCTGCTCCTGCTGCTGGTGGTGGCGCCGCTGGTCAGCCGGCGCCGGCGGCTGCTGGACCGGTGGATCTCCTACCGGTTCCTGGCCGAGCGGCTGCGCTCCGGGTACTTCCTGGCCCTGGCCGGAGCCGGGGACCGGCCCGCCGGGGCGGACCGGCACGAGCGGCCGGCCTGGTCGGCCGACCCGACCGAGGTGTGGCTGCGCCGCGCGCTGGAGGAGGTGACCGCGCGGCGCCCGGAGGTCCGGCTCGGCCCGGGCGACATCGGGCCGCTCCGCGACTACCTGTGCGACCGGTGGATCCGGGCCCAGATCCGCTACCACGAGAAGTCCGCGCGGCAGCAGGGCGCCTGGGACGGCCGGCTGTTCGCGGCCACCGGCGTGCTGTTCGCGATCACCGCGGTGGCCGCGTTCCTGCACCTGCTGGGCTGGGGCGAGCACGCGGGGGAGGCGTCTGAGCTGGGGCTGGTGCTGATCGTGCTGTCCATCTGCGTGCCCGCGGTCGGCGCCGCGGTGCACGGGATCAGGACCCAGTCCGAGTTCCGCCGCCACTGCCAGCGCTACCAGCGGATGGCCCGGCTGCTGCGGCAACTCGAAGCCGACCTGAGCCGCGCCGAGTCCATCGAGTGGATCCACGAGATCGCGGCCGACGCCGAGCGGATGATGCGGGCCGAGAACAGCGACTGGTTCGGCGTGATGCGCTTCCACGACGTGGAGCTGATCACCTTAGCTACATGGGCCCCGCTAGCGCGGTGCTGGTGCGCCCGGGTACGGGACCGGCTAGCGGCCAGCTGGGTCTCGCTACCTCTCTCATCCCACCAGTCACACCAGCACCGTCCCAGCGAGCTGCTCGCCACTTAGCACCCCGGAGCGCCGGCAAATCGTCGGCTTTGCCGGTCATACCCCGCGCGCGGGGTGCTAAGTGCCCAGAACTTCAAGCGGCGCGCCAGCGTGCGGGCGGTTAGCGGGTGAGGACCACCTTGAGCGCGCTGGTGTCGGCGGCCCGGCTGAACACGTCGTAAGCCTGGTCGAACTCGTCCAGCCCGAAGTGGTGCGTGATGAACTTCGTGGCGTCCAGTTGGTGACTGGTCACCAGTTTGAGCAGTGTCCGGGTGGAGTAGGCGTCGACCAGCCCGGTGGTGATGGTTACGTTCTTGATCCACAGCTCCTCAAGGTGCAGCGTGGCGGGCTCGCCGTGCACCCCGATGTTGGCGATCCGGCCGCCTGGCCGGGCCAGCCTGGCCGCCAGTTCGAAGGTGGCGGGCACGCCGACCGCCTCGATAGCCACGTCGGCCCCGAGCCCGTCCGTCAGCAACTGGATCACGTCCAGCGGGTCCTGGTCCGTGTTGTTCACGGTGATGTCCGCGCCGAATTCCTTGGCCGCGTCCAGCCTGGCGTCGGCCAGGTCGATCGCGACGATGTGGCCGGGGCTGAACAGCTGCGCCCCCATAATCGCGGACAGCCCGATCGGGCCCGCGCCCACGATGGCCACCACGTCGCCCGGCCGCACGCCGCCATTGAGCACCCCGACCTCGTAGGCAGTGGGCAGGATGTCGGCCAGCATGAGGATTTCCTCGTCGCTCACCCCATCCGGCACCGGATAGGTGGAAGTATCCGCGAACGGCACCCGGACGTACTCGGCCTGGGTCCCGTCGATCTTGTGGCCCAGGATCCAGCCGCCGCCGCCCAGGCACTGCCCGGCGTGGCCCTCGCGGCAGAACCGGCAGGTCCCGCACGCGGAGATGCAGGACACCAGCACGCGGTCCCCGGCCTTGACGGTCTTGACCCCGCTGCCGATGGTTTCGACGGTGCCGACCGCCTCGTGGCCGAGGATCCGCCCCTCGGTCACCGCGGGCACGTCGCCCTTGAGGATGTGCAGATCAGTGCCGCAGATCGTGACGGCGTCGACGCGGACGACCACGTCAGTGTCCGCGATGATGCCCGGCTTAGGCATGTCTTCCCATGCCTTGTGCCCTGGGCCGTGGTAAACAAGCGCTCGCATGACCATCTCCTGGTTGCTGCCCGGCCACCGCTGATGGGGTCGGCCAACTTCCAGCCTGCGCGGTGGAGGCCCGGCCGAGGCAGAGCCAGAGGGCCTGCCCGGCCAGGCGGAACGTCACTCAGCCGTCCAGGCTCGATTCCATGAAGGTGACCAGGCCTTCCCGCACGGTGAACAGAATCGTGGTAGCCGTGCCGCCGGACGGGGCCTGACGCCCGTGCGGCATTAGGGCCCGGAAATATCTATGGGACGGCGTGCGCTCTACATGGTGAAGGACCACATGCGAAGGCGGTCGCACTGCACGGGCTAATGCTCAGGTCCGCTGGTCATCGCGGTGTCTGCAGTCGCTCCGAATGTGCCCGGGCCCGGTGTCCGTTCGGAAAATGTCTTCCTTCCGTGCACGCGCACGACGACTTTACCCAGCTGCCCTGGACCTCGGCGGCACTTCCTAGAGCCGAGGCTGGCATGGACGCAATTTTGCACTCCACCGACTTCTTCAGGGCATGAGTACCGCCCACCGGTCGGCCCCAGCCCAGCAGAGCCCACCGAACAGGATAAATAAGCTGAACAATCGGCCGCCCACGCCCCCCACGCCCCCGCCGTCGAAGTCCCCGCGCTGGCCGCTGTGGCTCGTGCTGGGCGGAGTGGTGCTGGGGACTCTCCTCGTCTTCCACCCGGGTATCGGGAGTTCGACCACCCGGGACTTCAGCTACAGCGGCTTCGTCAGTGAAGTGACGGCCAACAAGGTCTCGACGGCGACGATCAGCTCGACCGGCCAGGTGACCGGGAAACTTGATAACGGCGTCGCCTACACCTCGCAGATCCCCACCGCGCTGAACGACAACGCCCTTTCTCCGCTCCTCCTTAAGCACAAGGTCCAGGTAACGGGCGCCAGTTCGAGCACGTCCTCCTGGGCGACCGTGCTTTTCTCGCTGTGGCCGCTGCTGCTCCTCGCGGGCGTCTTCGTCTGGTTCGCCCGCCGGGGCCGCAAGCAGCTCGGCGGAATCATGAGTTTTGGCCGGTCAAAGGCCAAGCTCTACGACGAGGAGAGGCCGTCCACGCGTTTCACGGACATCGCCGGTTATGAAGGATCCAAGGCCGAGGTCATGGAGGTCGTCGACTACCTGAAACACCCCCAGCGCTACGCGCAGGCAGGCGCGGTCGGCCCTAAGGGTGTGCTCATGGTAGGTCCGCCCGGGACCGGGAAAACGCTGCTGGCCAAGGCCGTGGCCGGCGAGGCGGGGGTGCCCTTCTTCGCCCTCAGCGGGTCGAGCTTCGTGGAGATGTTCGTCGGCGTCGGCGCGGCCCGGGTCCGGGATCTCTTCGCCGACGCCCGTAAGCACGCTCCCTCGATCATCTTCATCGATGAGATCGACGCCATCGGCGGCCGCCGCGGTCCTGGCGGGTTCGGCTCGAACGACGAGCGCGAGCAGACCCTCAACCAGTTGCTGTCCGACATGGACGGGTTCGAGCCGGGTGCCAGCGTAGTGGTGATGGGAGCGACCAACCGGGCCGAGATCCTCGACGCTGCGCTGCTGCGGCCTGGCCGCTTCGACCGGACGGTGGACATTCCGCTGCCCAACCAGAAGGAGCGGGCGGCGATCCTGGCCATCCACGGGCGGGGCAAGAGACTCGGTCCCGATGTGGATCTCGACGTGGTGTCACGGGGGACGCCGGGGTTCGCGGGCGCTGATCTCGCCAACCTCGTGAACGAGGCGGCCATCCACGCCGTACGGGACAGGCGCGATGTCCTGTCCGCCGCCGACTTTTCCGCGGCGCGGGACCGTCTGCTGATCGGGCGGCGGGACGGGTCGAACGTGCTGCTGCCCGAGGAAAAGCACTCGGTTGCCGTGCACGAGGCTGGTCACGCGCTCGTCGCTGTCCTGTCGGAGCACGCCGACCCGGTGGCGAAGGTCACCATCCTCCCCCGCGGCGCGGCGCTCGGGGTGACCGAGCAGCTGCCGGAGGCCGAACGCCACCTGTACCGCCAGAGTTACCTCACTGACACGCTCGCGGTACGGCTCGGCGGCCGGGCCGCGGAGATCGTCGTCCTCGGGGAGCCCTCGACCGGGGCCGCGAATGACCTGGCAGGTGCCACCGACCTGGCCACCCGCATGGTGCGGGAATGGGGCCTGTCGACCGAGATGGGGCCCGTCGGCTACGGCCCGGAAGGGCCGAGCCGGGACAACCCGTTCGCCGGCCGTCCCTATGCCGAGGAGACGCAGCGGTCAATAGACCGCGAGGTAGCCCAGTTGCTCCGGGACGCTGAGAGCCGGGCGACCACGCTGCTGCGCACGAATCTGGACTCGCTGCGCCGGGTGGTTGATCTCCTGCTCGAACGGGAGACCATCGACGGGTCGGATCTGGCCAGCATCGTGGGGGTGCCGGAGCGCCACGCAGAACCGGAAATGGTCTGGGCCCCGCGGGCCGTGGCGATGACCCCGGCCGAGCCGGAGCAGGGCGGAACCAGCGCAGCCAACGGGAAGGCCGCGCCGGTCGGCTAAGGTCTCGGCCCGGCCGGGTGCCCCGCCCCGCGACGGGGCACCCGGCCAGGCGGCTGATGGCGGGTTACGGGACGGCGGGGTTGGCGTTCTGCACGAGCATCTGGAACTCGGCCGGGAACCACTGGCCGGCCGGGACGTCAAAGCCCGGTATCGAGTTGGTGGAGTAGCTGTTGCCGCTGCCGTCGGTGTTGGTCCCGTTCGGGTCGCAGTGCGGGTCACCGTGGGTGTGCGAGCCACTCGGGTAGTCGCCGTCCGACTCGCCAGGTGGCTTGATCCACACGTATGCGTACAGGTTCGCGAACGAGGACACCGGGTTGGCCTGCGGGAACGCACCCAGGCCCGCGTTGTTCTGGTTACACCAGTCGCCACGGAACGGGCGTTGGTCAATCTTGGATGCGTTCACGAACGAGGCGGTCGTGGTGCACGTGCTGGTCGAGCACGCCGCGGTGGGCCGGTTCGGGCCGCCCCAGCCGTTGCGTGACGTGTCGATCAGCATCCCGATGCTGCTCGGGAAGCCGGCCGAGACCAGGTTGGAGTACATCGCCTCGTCGTAGCTGAGCTCTTCGATGTACGGGTCGAAGGAGTAGTACTGCACGGAGTCGACCGGGTTGCCGTCCACGTTCTGGGTGGCGGTCATGAATGGCTCGGTGGTCGGCGTGTAGTTGGCCGTGTTGCTGATGAACCCGTCCACGCTGGCCACGCCCGCGGTCGTGCCGGAGGCCACCGACTTGTACAGCGACACCGCCGGGCCCATGTTGCTGGGCCAGCCCAGCCAGGCCGAGTGCGCGATGTCGATGTAGTTGTAGACGTTCGGGATCGCGTGCAGCTTGTTCAGTGCGTACTGGACACCGGACACGTAGGCCCCGCTGGAGTTGGCCTGAGAGCAGTTGGCGTCGCTCAGGTTGGTCACCAGGTTGGGCAGCGAGTCCGGCTCGATGATGGCCACGATGCGCAGGTTGGTGTGCTCGTAGTCGGACAGGATCTGCGCGATCGGGTTGATGTAATCCTGCTCGTAGTCCTGCAGGCCGTTGTTGCTCACGGTCAGCTCACCGTTGGAGGCGAGCGCGGCGCAGTCCCGGTTGGGCAGGTCGTAGATCACGATCGGCACGATCTCCGGGGTGCTGCCCGACTCCTTGTTCACCGCGTTGGCCAGCTGGGCCTGCAGGCTCATCCGGCTGCTGTTGGCCGACCCGCCGTAGATGGCGCCGATGTGGTCCAGCCAGATGCCGGTGGACTGCTGGCCGACCAGCGTCATCTGCGACGCCAGGGTGCCGCTGGCGCCGGACACCGAAGTGGCCACCGCGGACGTGTAGTCCGGGTTGACGTACCAGTTGGACCCGGTGAACGGGTTGACCACGTGGGATGGCGTGCTGGTCGAGCCGGCCGCCGTCTCGGTTCCGGTCACCGTGACCGGGGTGCAGCCCGGCGCGCTGGCGGTGAACGTGGCCGCACCGGTGCCGGCGGAGTTCGCGGTGACCGTGACCGGCTGCGGCAGGTTCCAGTTGCTGGAGGACAGCGTGACGGAACTGCCCGCCGACACAGACAGCCCGCTGTTCCCCGCCGTGTTGGCCACCGTCACCGTGATCGGGGCGGACGGCGAGGCGGTCAGCGACACACCGAACACCTCACTGGTGCCCTGCGCCACCGAGAACGTGCCCGGGTTGGCTTGCAGCGCCAGGCCGGAACTGCACGAGCCGCCGCCACCGGTGCCGGTCGACGTCGGCGACGCGGTTGGCGTGGGCGACGAGGTCGGTGAGCTGGTGGGGCTGCTGGTGGGGGTGGGGGTGGGTGAGGAGGTGACGCCGCTGCCGGTGCAGGCGGTGCCGTTGATGCTGAAGGCGGTGGGTGCGGTGTTGGTGCCGCTGTAGCTGAAGTTGGCGCCGATCTGGGTGGATGCGCCGGTGGCCAGGGA
>DASXIN010000089.1:0-52434 GCA_036497945.1 Streptosporangiaceae bacterium
GCTGCTCCGACGGCTGGTCTCGGCGAGCATCCGGGGGGCTCGCCAGACGTGCGTTCCGGCCATTGTCTCTGCCTTCCTGTGTCAGCTGGTTAGCTCCAGCCTGGCCAGCTAACGGGGCAGGGACCACACGTGCCGGCCCACAGGACCGGCCACAGGATTGGCCGGGTGCACGATACTCGGGGGTGTGCAGCCGTTGGCCCGCCATCTGCTGCGGGCGAAGGATCTGGCGGACGCCCGCTACTTCGAGCCGCTCACGGTGCCGGATCTGGCCCGCGCCGCGGGGGTGTCGGCCGCGCACTTCAGCCGCGAGTTCCGCCGCGCGTTCGGCGAGTCGCCGCACCAGTACCTGCTGACCAGGCGGCTGGAGCGGGCCGCCGCGCTGCTGCGGAACACCGACCGCCCGGTGACAGACATCTGCTTCGATGTCGGCCTGACCAGCGTCGGCTCGTTCACCACCAGTTTCCGCCGCATCTATGGCACGTCCCCCAGCTCGTACCGGGCGGGCTTCCCGCCTGCGCGGCGGCACATCCGGGTGCCCGCTTGCGTGGCCCAGGCCTACGGCCGGCCGCAGAACCGCACGTTTCGAGAAGCCTAAGTCGGCGGCTGGGCCATAGCGTCGGGCTGCAGACGACACGAGGGAGACAGCAATGATCAAGATCGCCAACGCGCAGTTCTGGGTGCACGACCAGGACGAGGCGCTCGCCTTCTACACCCGCAAGCTCGGCTGGGAGGTCCGGGCCGACGTGACGATGGGCGAGTGGAACTTCCGCTGGCTGGTGGTCGGGCCGCCCGGCCAGGAGGACACCGGGCTGGTGCTGATGCCCATCCCCGGGGCGCCGATGCTCGACGCGGAGAGCAGCGACCAGCTGGGTCAGCTGGTGGCCAAGGGGGCAGGCGGCACGCTGTTCCTGGAGACCGACGACTGCCAGGCCGCCTACGACGAGCTGTCTGCCCTCGGCGTGGCGTTCAATGACCCGCCGACGCCGCAGCCCTACGGCATCGACACGTCGTTCCGCGACCCGTCGGGGAACAACATCCGGCTCACCCAGGTGCTCGAGTTCTCCCTGGACCGGCACTGACCGGCCGGTGGCCGGGCCGCCGCCTGGGCGGCGGCCCGGCCACCAAGGCCGACAGCCGCTCGACCGCGAACTCCGGTTGACGCCTAGGGGAACTAGCGTGCGGCTGGTCGGGCTCACCCTGGCCCGCTGAGCACCGAGACCTCGTCGTAGATGTCCTGGTACACGCCTTCGAGCTGGGTCGTCTCGACGATCTCGGCCAGCCGGGCCAGGGCGTCCGGACGGGTCAGCGACGCGCTCGCCGGGCGGAACTCGGCCGGCGGGACGTCCAGTTCGATGATCGTGATGACCTGGCGATCATTGGCCACGTTCCGGGCCACCCGCACCGTCGCCGGGTACTGGCCGATGAGGCCCTCCGGCAGCTTTGGTACTGGTAGGAGCATCCGGCTGCGATGCGATGAGTTTCGGTGCCGGCCGGTGTCAGTACTAGTAAGGATCGGTGCCAGCCGGCCCGGGAGGAGGGTGCGGGATGAGACAGCTACAGATCAGCAAACAGCAGCGTACGGCCAGCGCGCGGCGGCGCACTCAGGTGGACACTCTGCTTCCCCTGGACCCTCGCGACCCGGACATCGTCCGGGCCAAGCAACTGCAGCGCCAGCGGCGCTCAGCGCGGTCGTAGCCGGCCGAACGCGGGGCTCCGGTGGTTGAGTGGGCTCATGGAGCTCGTGAAGCCGCGGCCGCTCCTGCCGGGCGACCGCATCGGCATCGTCTCAACATCTTCACCGGTGACGATCGGCGAGCTGGATTGGCTGGCCGCCCGTCTCACCGATCGGGGTTACGCGGTGCGGGTAGCCGACGGGGTGCTGGACCGGGACGGCTACCTGGCGGGCAGCGCGGAACGGCGGGCGGCGGGCGTCCGGCAGATGTTCGCCGACCCGGAGGTGGCGCTGGTCATGCCGGCCAGCGGCGGCACCGGCGCCGGCCACCTGGTGGACCTGCTGGACTACACGCTGATCCGGGCGCACCCGAAGCTGTTCACCGGGTTCAGCAACCCTTCGGTGCTCAACAACTCGATCCTGGCGGCGGCGGGTCTGCCCAGCGTGCATGGCGTCACCGGGTTCCAGTTCTTCGGCTGGCCAACCGCGGACGAGCCGACCGAATCGGCGTTCTGGCGGATGGTGTCCTGGCCGATCGCCGGGCTGGAGGTGACGGGCGCGGACTGGCGGGTGTACCGGACGGCAGGTCCGGCGGTGTCCGGCCCGGTGGTGGGCGGCAACCTGTGGGAACTGGTGGCGCTGGCTGGAACGCGCTGGATGCCGTCCACGTCGGGCGCCATCGTGCTGGTGGAATCTGTCGACACGACGTTCGAGGAGGTGGACCGGCTGCTCACCCAGCTGCGGCTGGCCGGGGTGTTCCAGGGGATCGCCGCCCTGGTCGTCGGGGCGCCTACCGACTGGCCGACCGACGAGGCCCCGGACGAGAGCGCCGACGAGCTAGTGCTGCGCTGCGTCAGAGGCCAGTTCCCGGTCATCACCGGCGTCGAATTCGGCCACCAGCAGCGCAAGATCCCGTTCCCGGTCGGCTGCCGCGTGGAGTTCGACCTGAGCGGCCAGTGGCCGGTGCTGCGCTATCTGGAAGATCTCGTCAAGCCCTGGTACTGAAGCAGTCCGGGCCAGCGGGGGCCGAGGCTAAGCCCCGGCCCCCGCGCCTGTCAGCCCTGTGCTGCGTAGAAGATGACATGCTCGGACTTGATCTTGCTGTTCTCGTCCAGCAAGTAGAGCCGGGCACCGGGCAGGGTAGCCTTCCCGGCACCGAAGTCCGCCTCGACGGTCAGCATGAGCAGCGCGTTGCGCTCGTCGCCCACGCTGCTGAGTATGCGCAGGCTGCCTGGCGTCACGGCCCGCGCGAACTGGGTCAAGCCGATCATGTAGCTGTCGGCACCGGTCAGGTCGGTAGCCGGCATCATGGGCTGGGTCGTGGTGGCGGTGACCCGCACGCCGGGCGCGAGAGCGCTGCGGGCGGTGTCCAGGTCGTGGTTGCTCCACGCCTCGACATGCGCGCGGGCGACGGTGACGGCCGGTGGTTCGGGCTGAGCAGGCATCTGGGTTCTCCTTTACGGGCTCGTGGAACTCCGGTATTGCTGATCTAGACGGCGGCCAGCCGAAAAGACTGGGCGGCTGGTGAGCGCCCAGTTCCCGGCCGTGCGGTCGTCTGTATCGGCCCGCTGACACGGCCGGAGCGCATGCGACGGGAGGGTGGCGCGGTGACGGCGGACCTGCTGGCCCGGGCCCAGGCCGGGGACTCGGACGCGTTCGCGCAGTTGGTCGGCCCGTATCAGCGCGAGCTGCAGGTGTACTGCTACCGGTTCCTCGGCTCGGTGGCCGACGCCGAGGACGCGCTGCAGGACACGTTGCTGTCGGCGTGGCAGGGCCTGGCTGGGTTCGAGGGGCGCGCGTCGGTCCGGACCTGGCTGTACCGGGTGGCCAGCAGCCGCTGCGTGGACGCGCTACGGTCAGCCCGCCGGCGGCCGCGGACGGGCCCGCCACCGCCGGAGATGAGCGGCCTGGAACCGCCAGAGCCGACCCGGCTCGGCGAACTGCTCTGGCTGGAGCCGTACCCGGACGCCATGCTCGAGGGCCTCGCCGACGACACCCCGGGCCCGGACGCGCGGTACGAGGCCCTCGAATCGATCTCGCTCGCCTTCATCGCGGCCCTGCAGTTGCTGCCGCCCCGACAGCGCGCCGCCCTCATCCTGCGCGATGTGCTGGGATTCCACGCCCGGGAGGCGGCCCGCATGCTGGACACCAGCGAGGAGTCGGTGACCAGCGCGCTCAAGCGCGCCCGGGCCACGCTGGACCGGTACCAGCGCTCATCAGGGCCGCGCGAGCCCGCTCCCCAGCCCGGCTCAGCCGCCGAACAGCACCTGGTGCAGCGGCTGGCCACGGCATTCGAGGGTGCCGACGTGGACGGCATCGTCGCCTTGCTCACCGAGGACGCCTGGCTGACCATGCCGCCCATGCCGCTGGAGTACCAGGGACGCGAGCTGGCGGCCCGGTTCCTCCACGCCACGGCCTTCCGGCCCGGTTGGACCGCCCGGCTGATAGCAACACGGGCCAATGGTCAGCCCGCCTTCGGCTTCTACGCCCGCGACCCGCAGACTGGCCACTGGTACCCGGTCGGGCTCATGGTGCTCACGCTCTCTGGCACACAGATCTCGGCCATGACCCGGTTCGACGCCAGCACCCTGCCCCGGTTCGGCCTCCCGGCGACCCCTCCGGGCTGAGCGCACCATAGCCGGGCGGTCAGGACTCCAGGTACCTGATCGTGGCCAGCACCCGGCGGTTGTCGTTGTGCGACGGCGGCAGGCCGAGCTTGATATGCGGGTTTTTACCCAGACGGCTGCTTGCCTTGCGCCTGCGGCGCGCTTGGACGCGGCGCGGTGACCCGGCGGGCGAATGGCCAGCGGAGGCCGATACCGACGTGCAGGATTATGCCGGCCCCGATGAAGCTGAGCGCCGCGGTGGTGACCCAGTCGTTGGGGGTGGCCCGGATCCACGCCACGCCGTCGGCGTAGCCGGCCAGGGCGCGGTTGAGCGCCAGTGCGACCAGCGCGGCCAGGGCCAGCGTGACGGCGCGGCCCGGCCCGGGGGGCAGCCGGGTGGCCGGCCAGCCTTCGAACAGCATGGCCACGATCAGCACGCCGCTGATCACGCTGCCGCAGACCGCGCCGATGGTGTCCGGCGGCCAGCCGGCCAGGTTGCGCAAAACTACATATGTAGCCGCACCCAGGCCGAGCACCAGGGCGTTGCCGGCCAGCAGGCGGGCGGCCCGCCGGGGCAGCAGGTTGATCGGCCAGCCGCGCAGGCCGATGAAGAAAACCGTCTGCCAGACGCCGACCGCGATGAGCGCCGCGCCGAAGTCCGGCGCCGCGATCGGGCCGCCGGGGTTGCGCAGCCCGGCCGCGGCCCGGACCGCGGGCGGCACCGCATCCAGGTTGACGAACAGGAAGTAGGCCCCGGCCCCGGCCGCCCAGGACAGCGCGAGCGCGGCGACGCCGCCGCGGAGCCGCCCCAGCCCGTCCAGCGGCCAGCGCTCGCAGACCAGCGACAGCTGCAGCATGGCGGCGAACGCCGCACCGGCCAGCGCCAGCGTGGCCGGGAACGTCGAGGGCACATGCGGGCCCGGGTCGGGCAAGAACACGCCGCGGATGTCGGATCGCTCCACGACCGCCTGGCCCGCGATTGTCAGCACCACCGCGGCCACGACGACCAGCGCGGTGTCGATAAGGCCGGTCCACGGCGTGGTCAGCTTGGACCCGGGCCAGTCGTTCCACCAGAACGCGACCATGGCCACCGCGGGCAGCGAGAACGTGGCCAGCGGGCCGAGGATCAGCAGCGCGGTGGCCGTGCCGCCGGTGCCCAGGGCCAGCGCGAAGAACACGACGGCGCCGAGCAGCAGCCCACCCAGGCCCAGCCAGGGCTGTGTTTGCCCTGCGCCTCCGGCGCGCTTTACCCGCCGACTTCCCTCGTCGCTCGGTCGCTCGTTCCTCGCTCCCTCGCTCCTCAGTCCAGTCGGCGGCGCGCGCCTTTGGCGCGCCTTTGGCGCGGTCATCCGGGTACCGGCTAGGCCGGGGCTGGGCTGAGCCCAGCCAGATGTGGCAGCAGGTGCTCGACGGCGATCGGCAGTTCGCGGGGCCGGTAGCCGGTGGCGTGGTAGACCGCGTTGGCCACCGCGGCGGCGGACCCGACCTGGCCGATCTCGCCGACGCCCTTGACCCCGAGCGGGCCGGTGACGTGGTCCTCGACCTCGATTAGTTCGACGTCGACGTCGGGTGCGTCGGCGTTGACCGGGACCAGGTAGTCGCCCAGGCTGGCGTTGGCCCAGCGGCCCACCGTGGTGTCCATGTGGGTGCCCTCCAGCAGGGCTTGGCTCATCCCCCAGAGCATGCCGCCCATCAGCTGGCTGCGCGTGGTCCGGGGGTTGAGCACCCGGCCGGGGGCGAACGCGCCGACCATGTGCCGGACCCGGACCAGGCCGAGGTCGGCGTCCACGGCGACCCGGGCGAACTGGGCGCCGAACGTGAGCAGCCCGTACGGGGTGTCCAGTGGCGGCGGATCCCAGCTGCCCAGGGCTTCGGCGTCGGCCATGAAGTGGCGCTGCATCAGGCTGGCGTAGCTCTCGCCGGTGCCCGTGTCCCCGGCCAGCGTCAGCCGTCCGCCGGCGACGGTAATGCTGGCTGGATCGGCCCCGTGCAGCGGCGACTGGCTGTCCCTGACGGCCAGTGAGATCAGCTGATCCCGCACCGCGGTACTGGCGTTATGTACGGCGGCGCTGACCATCATCGCGCCGTTCGAGCCGACCGGTGAGCCAGCCGACGGGAAGCCGGTGTCGCCGAATTCAAGCCGCACGTTGGGCAGGTCGATGCCCAGCCCGTCCGCCGCGACCTGGGTCAGCACGGTCGGCATGCCGGTGCCGAACTCCTGGGTGGCGGTCTGCACGACCGCGGTGCCGTCGGCGTACAGGTGGGCCCGGGCCCGCTGGGTGTGCATGAAGAACGCCACCGGGTAGGCGGCCGCCGCCATCCCGGTGCCGATCAGCCAGTTGCCGTCCCGCTCGGAGCGCGGCTGCGGGTTCCGCCCGGCCCAGCCGAACCGCGCCGCGCCGCGTTCCAGGCATTCCGGCAGCCCGTAACTGGACCACGGGTGGCCGGTGTTCGGGTCGGTCTCGGCCAGGTTGCGCAGCCGCAGCTCGATCGGGTCGATGCCGAGTTCGCTGGCCAGCTCGTCCATCGCGCATTCCAGCGTGAACACGCCCAGCGCCTCGCCCGGCCCGCGGGTGAACGTGGGCGTCATCGTATTGCCGCGGACCAGCCGGTGCACGCCCTCGAACGCGGGGCTGGCGTACAGCTGGGAGGCGACGCCGAAAGCCGGCTCGGCCCAGTCGTCGAACGGCGAGGTGACCGAGATCTTGTGGTGCCGGATCGCGGTCAGCGTGCCGTCCCGCCGCGCGCCCAGTTCGACGTGCTGTTCCTGCTCCTCGCGGTGCCCGCAGGAGGTGAACATCTGGCCCCGGGGCAGCGCGAGCCGGACCGGCCGCCGGACATGCTGGGCGGCCAGCGCGGTCAGCGTCACGTGCGGCCAGACCATGGCCTTGCAGCCGAACGCCCCGCCCACGTACTGGGTCAGCACCCGGATCTTGGACGGCGAGATGCCGAGCTGCGCGGCCACGGTCAGATGCACCGCCTTGATGCCCTGGCAGGAGTCATACAGGGTGAGCTGGTCGCCGTCCCACACGGCGGTGGTGGTCAGCGCCTCGATCGGGTTGTGATGGTTAGCCGCGAACCCGAACGCCGCGTCGATGCGCAGGTCCGCGGCGGCCAGCCCGCCGGCCGCGTCCCCGCGCTCCAGCCGGCCCGGCATCAGCCCGCCGAACAGCCGCTCCGGTTCGTAGGCAGCTGCCCGCCCCTGATCGATCGTGCTGATGAACGCCGATGCCGCGTAACTGACCCGGACCAGGGTCGCGGCGTAGCGGGCTTGCTCAAGGCTGTCCGCCACCACGATCGCCACCGGCTGGCCTGCGTAGTGGATCTCGTCGTCCTGCATCGGGAAGAACGTCTCGCCGGGTGCCGGGCCGCCGACCAGCGACGGCAGCAGCGGCACCCGGTTGACCTTCGGCATGTCCCGGGGGGTCAGCACGAGCAGCACGCCGTCGGCGCGTTCCGCCTCGGCCGTGTCGATGGCGGTGACCTGCCCGGAGGCGATCGTGGCCCCGACGATCTCGGCATAGGCCAGGCCGGGCAGCGCGATCTCGCCGGAGTACCGGGCGGTGCCGGTGACCTTGGCCGGGCCGTCCACCCGGGTGATGTCCTGCCCGATCGCCCCGGTCATCGTGCCGCTCCATCCCCGTTGCTGAGTGTCTGCAGTGCCCGGACGATGGCCCGCTGCGCGAGATCGACCTTGAAACTGTTCAGCGGCTGCGGCTCGGCCTGGGCGAGTTCCGCAGCCGCGGCGGCGGCGTAGCTGGCCGGTGTGGCCGGCTGGCCGAGCAGGCTCCGCTCGGCCCGCCGGGCGCGCCACGGCTTGGTGCCCACGCCGCCGAGCGCCAGCCGGATGCCGGCCACGGCGCCGGCCTGGATATGGACGGCGGCCGCCACCGAGACCAGCGCGAACTCGTAGGACTCCCGGTCGCGGAACTTGAGGTAGACCGACCGGCGGGCGATGGGGGCGGCGGGCACCTCGATCGCGGTGATCAGCTCACCGTGCTGCAGCGGATGCTCCCGCTCCGGGGTGTCTCCGGGCAGCAGGAAGAAATCGTCGATGTCGATGGCCCGCTCGCCTGCTGGCCCGCGGGTGTGCACGACCGCGTCCAGGGCGGTCAGCGCTACCGCGGCGTCCGAGGGGTGCGTGGCGATGCATTTGCCGCTGGTGCCCAGGATGGCGTGCCCGCGGTTGAACCCGCTGAGCGCCGCGCAGCCACTGCCCGGATCGCGCTTGTTGCACGGCCACGTCGGGTCGCGGAAGTAGCTGCACCGCACCCGCTGGCACAAGTTGCCGCCCATAGACGCCATGTTGCGCAGCTGCGCCGAGGCGCCCAGCAGAAGCGCCTGCGAGATGACCGGGAAGCGCTGTCGCAGGCCAGGTGCCTGGGCGACGTCGCTCATCCAGGCCAGCGCGCCGATGCGCAGGCCGCCGTCGGGCAGGTCTTCGACCCCGGTCAGCGGCAGGTCGTTGATGTCGACCAGCAGCCCCGGGCGGAGCACGTCCTGGCGGACCAGGTCCACCTCGGTCGTGCCACCGGCCAGGAACGCACTACCGTCGTGCTGGTGGACCAGCGCGATCGCGCTGTCCACGTCGGTGGCCCGCGCGTACTGGAACGGCCGCATGGTCAGCCACCCCCCGCCGCGTCCCGGACGTCGCGGATGGCCGCCCGGATATGCGGATACGCGGCGCAGCGGCAGATGTTGCCGCTCATCCACTCAGCGATCTCCGCGTCGTCGGTGGCGTGCCCCTCACGCAACAGCGCGACCGCCGACATGATCTGCCCCGGCGTGCAGTACCCGCACTGGAACGCGTCCCGCTCGATGAACGCGGCCTGCATCGGGTGCAGCTCCCCGTCGGGGGACAGCCCCTCGATGGTGGTGACCTCCCGGTTCTCGCAAGTGACCGCCAGGGTCAGGCAGGCCAGCACCCGCCGGCCGTCCACCCACACCGTGCACGCGCCGCAGGTGCCCTGATCACAGCCCTTCTTCGAGCCGGTCAGCCCGAGATGCTCGCGCAGCGCGTCGAGCAGGCTCACCCGGGGCTCGATGTGCAGCTCCCGGGCCTGGCCGTTGACGGTGAGCACAACCGTCGCCGCTCCCGGCCCGCGTGCTACTGGCGGCGAAATAACGTCGGTGCTCATCGAAATCTCCTCTGCTGGCCAGCGTCCTCGAACCAGGTCCGGCCGCGGTGCGAGAGGTGGCACGGTGTTAGTGGCTCGGTGTTGAAGGTGGCCCAGTGGCGCGCACAATGATTGCCTGGACCTACCTAACGGTTATCGCACGAGATGGCGGCCGGCGTCCAAGGCTTGTCTTGTCAGCGACGATAACCGGACGGCATCGGTGCACGTCAAGGGGGTGCGGAGCCGGATGGACCTGGATATGCGCAAGCTCCGTTACTTCGTGGCGGTCGCGGATCGATTGCATTTCGGCCGGGCGGCGGCGGTGCTGTACATCAGCCAGCCGGCCCTGTCCCGGCAGATCCGCCAGTTCGAACAGGAACTCGGGGTCGAGCTGTTCGAGCGCAGCAGCCGGCAGGTCCGGCTCACCCCGGCCGGGAAACGGCTGGCCGAGGATGGCGCCCGGCTGCTGGCCGACGGCGACGCCGCCGTGGCCCGGGCCCGCCGCGCCGAAGCTGGCGGGCTGAGCCTGACCGTTGGGTTCATGCTCGGCATGGATATCGCCCCGGTGCTGACCCAGTTCGCCCGCACGCGGCCCGACGTGGAGATCCAGCTCCAGCGGCTGCGCTGGTGGAACCATGCCGCCGCACTGCGCGACGGACGGGTTGACGCCGGGTTCGTCCGGCTGCCGCTGCCCCCAGACGGGCTGGAGGTACGTGAGCTGCACACGGAACCGATCTGCGTGACCTTGCCCGCCGGCCATCCGCTGGCCGGGCGGGCCTCGGCCGACATCGCCGAGCTGGCAGGCGAACCGGTCCTGCGGTATGCCGACGCCCAGCCGGAGTGGAACGCGTTCTGGACCTTCGACCCCCGGCCGGACGGCAGCCACCCGCCGGCCGGGCCGGAAGTGCATGACATGGAGGAGATCGTCGGCTACGTCCGGGCCGGCCGTGGGGTGGCCTTCCTGCCCGTCCCCGTCACGGTGAGCATCGCTCCCCCGGGCGTGGCGTTCGTCCTGGTGCACGGCATCCCACCGGGCCAGGTCGTGCTGGCCTGGGACGCGGACCGGCCGCCCGGGCACATCGCCGCGCTGCTGAGCGCCGCCTGTGATTGGCCGGCCTAGCGGCCAGGTGGCGGAGCTTAGGGCAGCGTGGACGGCACGCGGGCGGGCGCCGTCGCGCTGCCCATGATGGCCGGGCCGACGAACTTCGGGGCCTTGGGCAACGCCATGTGCTCGAGCTGGGCGATGGCGAACCCGGCTTCCTGGATGGAGTTCAGCGTGGGGCGGTTGCAGTCGCAGCAGACAAGGAGCCGGTTGAGCCAGTTGATCCGGTCCTGCAAGCGGGCCAGGCGCGGGTCGTCGGAGCGCAGGTGCTCGAGGAACAGGAACTGACCGCCGGGCCGGAGTACGCGCCGCAGTTCGCGCAGCGCGCGTGGCTGGTCGTCCACCCCGCACAGCACCAGGGTGGAGACCGCGACGTCGAACGTGCCGTCCTCGAAAGGAAGGTCCTCGGCCGGCGCGCGCAGCAGTTGTGCGGCGGGGGCCTGCTCGTGGGCTTTGTTCTGCAGGCGGCGCAGCATCGCAGGCTGCGGCTCCGTGATGGTCAGGGACTCGACCGCCGGACCGTAGTGCGGCAGGTTCAGCCCGGTACCGCCGCCGATCTCGAGCACCTGGCCCACCGCGCCGGCCAGCAGCTGGGCGCGGAATTCAGCCAGCCCGGCCCGCTCCGTTCCGGCCATCTGGCGGTCGTAGGTCAGGGCGAAGAAACTGGCCCGGAGAGTCATGGCTGCCTCATTTCGGATCGCTGAGATCGCTGATGACACAAACGTAAGGAGACGCAAGCACCGGCACATGAGGCGAACTCCTCATCTTCTGGCCGGTGAGGGCGTCTGGAACAGGTCTCGCGAGCGCCGGGCCGCCGGGTCAAGGCGGGGTAAACTGGCCTGATGGGGGGCGAGGCCAGCGAGCCGCGGGTCCGGTTGGCCGAGCTGGTCGCCGCGCTCTCGCTCGGCGTGGACCTGGGCTTCGGCCAGCCGATGG
Source organism: Streptosporangiaceae bacterium (assembly GCA_036497945.1). GTDB lineage: Bacteria > Actinomycetota > Actinomycetes > Streptosporangiales > Streptosporangiaceae > RYN-230. The sequence continues at coordinate 11,434 of DASXIN010000089.1, forward strand.
AACACGTGCTGCGGCAGTGCCTGATCGCGCTGCGGCTGGCTGGCTGCGCGGGGCTGGCCGAGCCGGACCGCGCGGCCGTGTACTACACCGCGCTGCTGGTCAATATCGGCTGTCACTCCGACGCACATGAGCAGGCCAAGTGGTTCGGCGATGACATCGCGCTGAAGTCGGGCAAGTACGCCCACGAGTTCGGCAGCGTGCGCGGGGTGCTGGCCACCATGCGGCTGGTCGGGGCGGGCAACCCGCCGCTGCACCGGTTCCGGGTCGGGCTGGAGTTCGCGCTGACCGGGCACCGTGAGCTGGACGGGATGATCGCCCAGCACGCGAAGCTGGCCCGGACCCTGGCTGAGCAGCTGGATCTCTCAGCGCAGGTCAGCCATGCCATCGGCGCTGCCTACGAGCAGTGGGACGGGCGGGGCTGGCCGGGGCGGCTGAAGGCCGATGGAGTGCCGGTCGCGGCACGGATCGCCCAGCTTTCCGAGTTCACCGAGGTGGCTCATCGCGTCGGTGGGATCGACGGGGCGACGACACTCGCCCGGCGGCGGTCCGGGCGGCAGTTCGACCCGGCGCTCGCGGCGCTGCTGTGCGACCGGGCTCCGGACATATTCGGCGGCCTGGACATGGTCCCGGCGTGGCCTGCCGTCATCGGAGCCGAGCCGGAACTAGCCGTCTGCCTGTCGGCGGCGGAACTCGATCGCGCGCTCACCGCCATCGCGAACTTTGTCGATCTGAAGTCGCCGTTCATGCTGGGCCATTCGGCCGCGGTGGCGGACCTGGCCGGGGAGGCGGGCGGCCGGTTCGGGCTGCCGCCCGCGGAGGTACCGCTGCTGCGCCGCGCCGGCCTGGTGCACGGCTTTGGGCGGCTCGGCGTGTCGAACTCGATCTGGGACCGGCCCGGGCCGCTGAGCGCCGGTGAGTGGGAGCGGGTCCGGATGTACCCGTATCTGACCGAGCGGATGCTGCATCAGTCGGCGGCGCTGGCGCCGCTCGGCGAGATCGCGGTGCAGCACCGGGAGCGCCTGGACGGCAGCGGGTACCCGCGCGGGCTGGCTGGCGGCGCGATCTCCCGGCCAGCCCGGGTGCTGGGCGCGGCGGAGGCCTATCAGTCGATGCGTGAGCCCCGGCCGTACCGGCCCGCGCTGGCGGCCGGCGAAGCGGCCGCGGAACTGCGGGCCGCGGTGCGCACGGGACGGCTGGACGGCGGAGCCGTGGACGCCGTGCTCGAGACGGCTGGGCATCGCCTGCCGCGCCGCCGGGATTCGGTCCGCGGCCTGACCGCCCGCGAGGTGGAAGTGCTCATCCTGCTGGCCCGGGGCATGTCGAACAAGCAGATCGCGCAGCGCCTGGTGATCACGCCGAAGACAGCCGGCAATCACGTGGAGCACATCTACACCAAGATCGATGCGGCCAACCGCGCGGCCGCCGCGCTGTTCGCCGTGCAGCACGGCTTGCTCCCGGAGCAGGACCCGGCCACCCCCTGACGCACCGGGCCGCTGCGTCCAGCTGCCGCCGTGCCGGACCCGGTATCGGGTGGTTCGGACCGGGACGGGATGCTTGGTGAGATGGACGGGAGCAACCAGGGAACCGGAGCTGTGGTCGAGCAGCTGGCGCGGGACCGTCTCGGCTTCGCCCGGCTTCGTCCCGGGCAACTGCGCGCGGCCGAGGCGCTGGCCGGCGGCCGCGACGTGCTGGCCGTGCTGCCGACCGGAGGCGGGAAGTCGGCGATCTACGAGCTGGCCGGGCTGCTGCGGGCCGGGCCGACGGTCGTCGTCTCGCCGCTGATCGCCTTGCAGGATGATCAGCTCGCCCACCTGCAGGCGGCTGGCCTCCCGGCCATCGTGCTGAACTCCATGCAGTCGGCTGGTGCGCGCGCGGCGGCGCTGCTCGCCTCGTGCGACTCCGGGACGTTCGTGTTCCTCTCGCCGGAACAGCTGGCCAACGGGGAGACCCGCGAAACGCTGCGGCGCGCCCGGCCGGGCCTGTTCGCCGTGGATGAAGCGCACCTGATCAGCCAGTGGGGTCACGACTTCCGGCCCGACTACATGCGGCTCGGGGCCCAGGCCGAGGCGGTCGGTGCGCCGGTCCGGCTGGCCCTGACCGCGACGGCCGCGCCGCCGGTGCAGCAGGAAATTATCCGGCGGCTCGGCCTGCGCGACCCGGAGGTCGTGCTGGGTGACTTCGACCGGCCGTACCTGTATCTCTCCGCCCATCACGCGGGAACGATCGATGACAAGGAGCGCGAACTGGTCGACGCGGCGCGGGAATTCGGTGGCCCGGGCATCGTCTACGCCGCGACCCGCGCCGACGCGCAGGCCGCCCGCGACTGGCTCGCGTCAGCCGGGGAGCGAGTGACGCTGTATCACGCCGGGCTTTCTGGGCGTGACCGGCACGAGGCGATGACGGCGTTCCTGGACGGCCGGGCCCGCATCATCGCGGCCACGGTCGCGTTCGGCATGGGGATCGACAAGCCGGACGTGCGCTGGGTGCTGCACGTTGATCCGCCGCCCTCGCTGGACTCGTACTACCAGGAGATCGGGCGGGCCGGGCGGGACAGCCAGCCATCGCAGGTGCGGCTGCTCTACCGGTACGACGACTTCGAGCGGGCACGGCATCTGATCGCCCGGAGTGTGCCCCGCGCGGCCGTCGGGCGGGCCGCGGCCGCGCTGGCGGCCGGCCAGCGGGTCGACCCGGGCGACCGGCAGCAGACGGCCGCGCTCACCCGGCTGGCCGATCTCGGCGCGGCGGCCTGGCAGGCGGACGGCGAGGTCCGGTGGACCGGGGCGATGAGCGTCGCGGCCACGCTCAGCGCGTCGGAGGCGGTAACGGAACGCGAGGACGAGGTGGAGCGCTCCCGGCTGACCATGATGCGGCGCTACGCCGAGCACACCGGTTGCCGCCGTTCGTTCCTGCTGACCTACTTCGGGCAGGACTACCCTGGCCCGTGCGGGAACTGCGACAACGACCTCAGGCCGGCCGGGCCAGCCGACCCCCCCGGGGCCGCGGTCCCGTTCGCCGTGGGCACGCGCGTCGTGAGTGAGCGCTGGGGCCCAGGCACGGTACAGCGTTATGACGGCGACGAGATCACGGTGCTGTTCGACGAGCACGGCTACCGCGAGCTGTTCGTGCCGCTCGTGCTCGAACACGGCCTGCTGCAGCCCGAGCCGAGCTGATCGGCGCCGTGCGCAGGCCCAGCGGCGGGTCAGGAATCCTGGCCGGTGAGGCGGCGCAGCGCGGCCCGGGCCACGGCCGGGTCGGTGGTGACCCAGAACGGCGGCAGTGAGGCGCGCAGGAATCCGCCGTACCGGGCGGTGGCCAGCCGTGGGTCGAGCACCGCGACCATGCCCCGGTCCTCCATGGTGCGCAGCAGGCGGCCCGCGCCCTGCGCGAGCAGCAGCGCGGCATGTGACACGGCGACGGCCATGAACCCGTTGCCGCCGTGCGCGGCCACCACCCGCTGCCGGGCCGAGGCCAGTGGGTCGTCCGGGCGGGGAAACGGGATCCGGTCGATGACCACGAGTTGCAGCGACGGGCCGGGCACGTCCACGCCCTGCCACAGCGACAGCGTGCCGAACAGGCAGGTGGGCTCGTCCGCGGCGAACTGGCGGACCAGTTCCGCGGTGGCGTCGTCGCCCTGGCAGAGCAGCGGCTGGTCGATCTCGGCCCGCAGGTCCGCGGCCGCCTGCCGGGCCGCGCGCATCGAGGAGAACAGGCCCAGGGTCCGGCCGCCCGCCGCGGTGATCAGCTCACGCAGCTCGGTGAGATACTCCGCGGGCAGCCCATCCCGGCCAGGCGGCGGCAACTGGCGGGCCACGTACAGAATGCCGCTGCGCGGGTGATTGAACGGCGAGCCGACGTCCAGCCCGGTCCAGGTCAGGCCGCCGGCCCGGACGCTATCCAGCTCGCCCTGCTCAGCGCCGGTGCTCTCGGCGCCGCCGGCGCTCCCGGCCACCTCGGCGCCGGGCGCGGGCACCCCGGCCGCTGGCGCGGGCAGGCCCCACTGCCGGGCCAGCGGCTGGAACGAGCCGCCCAGAGCCAGCGTGGCCGAGGTCAGCACCACCCGTCGCCTGCGGAACAGGCGCTCGGCGAGCAGCCCGCCCACCTCCAGCGGAGCCACCCGCAGCGTGGCTGGCCGCCGCGGGTCGGGCACCAGCGGCCGGTCCATCCAGACCACCTCACGCCGGGCCGCGATGTCCGGGCCGAACGCGGCCAGGATCCGCTCGGCCGTCCGCTGCATGTCATCCAGCACGGCCAGCGCGGCCCGGCCCGCGGCCAGCTCACCCGCGTCCTCGCCGGCTTCCTTGGCCGCGGCGCGGACCTCGCCCGCGCAGCCGGCCGCCGCATCGCGCAGCGCCGCCAGCGCGACCGCCAGCGGCTCGGCCAGCACGTCCATCCGGCCCTCCCGGACATCAGGGAACAGCTGGCTGATCGTCTCGCCCGCGGCCCGCAGCCGGCCCACCGCGTCCTGGGAGACCAGCCGCCCGCAGCGGCGGGCCGCGGTCTCCGGCGCGGCCGCGGACAGGTCGGCCGCGGCCTGCGTGGTAACCCGGTTGACCAGGTCGTGCGCCTCATCGATGATCACAACGTCGTGCTCGGGCAGGACCGGGTAATCCTCCAGCGCGTCGATGGCCAGCAGCGCGTGGTTGGTCACCACGATGTCCGCCTGGCCGGCCGCCTCCCGGGCCTTCTCGGCGAAGCAGCTGGATCCGAACGGGCAGCGCTGCGCCCCGATGCATTCCGGCGCGGGCACCGAGACCTGCCGCCAGGCCCGGTCGTCCACGCCGGGCACCAGCTCATCCCGGTCCCCGGTGCTGGTGCGGTCGGCCCACTCGGCCAGCCGCTGCACCTGCCGGCCGACCGCGGACACCGCGGTCTGGTCGAACAGCATGTCCGCCTGGTCCTCCGGGGCGCCGGAGCGGAGCCGGTGCAGGCAGAGATAATTGCGGCGGCCCTTGAGGATGGCGAAGACCGGCGGCCGACCGAGCAGCGGGGTCAGCGCGTCGGTGAGCCGGGGCAGGTCGCGGTCCACCAGCTGGCGCTGCAGCGCGATGGTCGCGGTGGCCACCACCACCGCGGTCCCGCTGGCCATCGAGTGCGCGGCCGCGGGCACCAGATAGGCCAGGGACTTCCCGGTCCCGGTGCCCGCCTGGACCGCGAGATGCCCGCCCTCGCGCAGGCTCTGCTCGACCGCCTCGGCCATGGTCACCTGGCCGGGCCGCTCCGCGCCGCCAATTCCGGCCACCGCGGCGGCCAGCAGCAGCCGGACGTCCGGCGGCTCCCCGCCGTCCAGCGGCCGGGGTTCGTCGCGGGCCGGCGCGAGCTCGTCAGTGGGGGGCACGCACAGCACGCTACCGGTACCCGCCGTCACTCGCGGCCAGCCGCCCCGGCGCCGCGCATGATCCGCTTGCGGGGCTCCCATCGGCCCGACCCACCTGCCACGATGTCCTCATGACCGATGCGCAATCACCGACGCTTGCCTTCCGTTCCGCCCGCGATCTGCTGCTCCGCCACCGCTCGGACTACGCCGCCGCCCGGGCCGAGTTCAGCTGGCCCCAACTCACCGCGTTCAACTGGGCACTGGACTGGTTCGACGTCATCGCGGCCGAGCACCCGGACCGGGACGCGCTGCGCATCGTGGCCGACGGGGACGCGGCCGCCCAGATGAGTTATGCCGCGCTGGCCGAGCGGTCCAGCCAGGTGGCCAACTGGCTGCGCGGCCTGGGCGCCCGGCGCGGCGACCGGCTGCTGCTCATGCTGGGCAACATCGCCCCGCTGTGGGAGGTCATCCTGGCCGCGATGAAGCTCGGCGTGGTGATCATCCCGGCCAGCACCCTGCTCGGCCCGGACGACCTGGCCGACCGGGTGGCCCGCGGCGACGTCCGGCACGTGGTCACCGATGCGGCGCTCAGCGACCGGTTCGCGGGCATCCCGGGCGACTGGACCCGGATCGCGGTCCACCTGGGCTTCGCCGAGGCCCCGCCCGCGGGCTGGCACTCGTTCGCCGAATCCGGCCAGGGAGACCACCAGTTCACCCCGGACGGCGTGACGCTGGCCAGCGACCCGCTGCTGCTCTACTTCACCTCGGGCACCACGGCCCAGCCGAAGCTGGTCGAGCACACCCACGCTTCGTACCCGGCCGGGCACCTGTCCACCATGTACTGGATCGGCCTGCAGCCCGGCGACGTGCACCTGAACATCTCCTCGCCGGGCTGGGCCAAGCACGCCTGGAGCAACGTGTACGCACCCTGGAACGCCGGGGCCACCGCGGTGGTACTGGGCTACGACCGGTTCTCGACGACTGGGCTGCTGAACGCGATCGGCGACCACAAGGTGACCACGTTCTGCGCGCCGCCCACCGTGTGGCGGATGCTGATCCAGGCCGACCTGGCCGACGCTGACGTCGCCTCGCTGCGTGAGTGCGTGGCCGCCGGCGAGCCGCTCAACCCGGAGGTGATCGAGCAGGTCCGCCGGGCCTGGCACATCTCCGTCCGGGACGGCTACGGGCAGACCGAGACCACCGCGCAGGTGGGCAACACGCCCGACCAGGAGCTGCGGCTGGGCTCGATGGGCCGGCCGCTGCCCGGCTACACAGTCGTCCTGGTCGACCCGCTGACCGGCCAGCCGGCCGAGGAGGGCGAGATCTGCCTGGACCTGTCGCGCCGCCCGCTGGGCCTGATGACCGGCTACCGCGGCGACCCGGAGCGCGACGCCGCGGCGATGAGCGACGGGTACTACCACACCGGCGACGTGGCCAGCCAGGACAGCGACGGGTACCTGACCTACGTCGGCCGCACCGACGACGTGTTCAAGGCCGCGGACTACCGGATCTCCCCGTTCGAGCTGGAGAGCGTGCTGATCGAGCACGAGGCGGTGGCCGAGGCGGCGGTGGTGCCGTCGCCGGATCCGATGCGGTTCGCCGTGCCCAAGGCCTACGTGACCCTGGTGCCCGGGGCCGAGCCGTCCGCGGCGACCGCGCTGGACATCCTGAGCTACACCCGGCAGCGGCTGGCCCCGTACAAGCGGATCCGCCGGCTGGAGTTCAGCGAGCTGCCCAAGACGATCTCCGGCAAGATCCGCCGGGTCGAGCTGCGCGGCCAGGAAGCGGACCGGCTGGGCGCCCCCGGCTCCCCCCACCCACCGGCCGACGCGGCCCAGGCCGGCCCGCGCGGCACCCTCGAGTTCTGGGAAGAGGACTTCCCCGACCTCAAGATCTGACCTGCGCTGCTCCATCAGCCCGGTCGCCCTGCCGACGCTCCGCCTCGAACTGGTCGGCCAGCATCCGGTGGACCGAGGCCAGATCAAGCACGGCCTGGCACGACAGGACGGGCAGCTTGCCTGGCAGAAGGTGGCCAGCGATATCACGGCCCGCATCCGCTCAGGCGAGTTGAAACCCGGCACCCGGCTGCGCTCCGAGCACGATCTGGCTGAGTTCTATGAAGTCAGCTTCGGCACCGTCCGGCGGGCCATGAAGCACCTCCGCGACGAGAACCTGATCGTCACCCAGTGGGGCAGCGGCAACTTCGTCGCCCAAAGGGCTAGGCCGACGAAGTCGGTTTGATCGAGTCAAGTTAGACGTCATACGGGTACCCGGCGCCCCGGTCGGCCGGGTTGAGCGCCGGGGTCGCTCACTGCGGCGAAGCCGACAGGTAGACCCCGGATGATCGAGCCAGCGACGACGCCAGGTAGCGTCTCGGCCAGCAGCCAGGTCAGCGTGCCTCCGGTTTGGCCCTGCCGCCGGTGGCGCCAGATCGCACCGGGACTGGCCATCACGTTGTAGAGCAGGTTTGTCGGTGTCACCGAGGGGCTTGGGGTGCCCAGCACGCTGACCTGAAGCGGCAGCAGCAAGACCACCCCGGACACGCCGGCGGGGGTGGTGATCACGGCGATCGCGAACGCGGCGACCAGGGCCACGACCTCAACCCAGATACCGCTGAGCACCGGCCAAATCTACCGGCAAGGGCCGGGGCAATCGATCAGGCCAGCATGTCCACCGAGCCTGCCCGGGTCAGGTCATAGCCGCCGAGCGCGTGGATTGATGACTGAACGGCTCGGTCGCGCAGGGCAAAGATCAGCGGTTCGGCGGCAGGCAGGGCGTCGCCGCTGAGCACGATGTCGAAGTCTTCCCAGATGACCGGGACGAACCCCAGGTCAAGGGCCGTGGCGGCGGCGCGCACGCCGAGTCCGGTGTCGGCTTGGCCGGTGGCGACGGACATGGCCACCTCCAGATGTGATCCTGTTTCGGGCCCGGTCACTGCACCGGGCGCGATTCCGGCCTCGGTCAGCAGCCGGTCGAGCAGCACGCGGGTTCCGGCGCCGTACTGGCGGCGGGCGATCCGCAGGGTGCGCAGGTCGCCGGGGCCGTTGATGTGGCCGGGGTTGCCTTCTGGCGTGAGCAGGCCTTGTTCGCGGCGCCATAGGTGGATGAGCGCGGGGCGCCGACCTCGGAGCAGCGCGCGAGCGAAGGGGCTGTTGTGGTTGCCTGAGCGGTGCCGCAGGTGGATGGCGGCGGCGTCGGCGGTGCCGCGCCAGATCCGGTTCAGGCCGTGGAAGCTGCCGCGAGTACCGACGGTGATCACCGAAGCGCCGGTGTGGCGTAGCACGATGTCCAGGCCCGGGTCATCGCTGCCCGCCAGCCGCAGGACGAGATGACCGCCGAGCAGCCGTCTGGCCGCCATGTCGCCTCCGATGGCGACGCGGGCACGGCGCCGGTCTGCGACATCGATGACGCCTGCATCGGCGAGGTGGCGGTAAGCGCGGGCGATGGTCGAGGCCGTCGTCTTGTACCGGCCCGCGGCGTCGCGGATGCTCGGCAGCTCGTCCCCGGGACCCAGTAGCCCGGATTCGATGTCGCTGGCGATCTCCTGGCTGACCTGCAAATACCTGGTCATTATCCGGACTCTACCGGCGATGCCAGGCCACGGCAGCGTGATGAGAGTGGCTATAGCTGCGATGGCGCCCTCGCCCGACCGGGCGCTGTTAGGCTCTGCCCCATTCTGTCGCAGTACAGTAGGAGACAGTCGTGGGCCGCAAACTCTGCCGGCGCGGGCTTGCCGCTCTCGCCTGCCTGATCATCACAGTGGCCGCTGCGTGCAGCAGCAGTTCCAGTTCGGCTAGCGGCACAAGCCCCGCGGCGTCAGGGGCGCATGGCACGCTGATCGAGTTCGGCGCGGGCACGCTGGCCACCCCGTTCACGGCGGAGATCGCAGCGTTCAAGAAGGCCAATCCTGGCGTGATCGTGCATTCGATGTTCGGCGCGAGCGGTGACATGGTCAAGGCCATCACCCAGCTGCATCAGCCCGCCGACGTGCTCGGCGTGGCCGATTACTCGCTGATTCCCAAGCTGATGTTCACCGCCGACGCGACCTGGTACCTGGGGTTTGTTTCCAACCAGATCACCTTCGCCTATACCAGCCATAGCAAGGGCGCCAGCGGCCTTACCGCTTCCAATTGGTACAAGGTGCTGGCCCAGCCGGGCGTGCACATCGGCCGGTCCAACCCGGCCGCTGACCCGTCGGGCTACCAGACCCTGCAGATGCTGCAGCTGGCCAACGGCTACTACCATCAGCCGGGCCTGTCGGCTTCGGTGCTGAAGAACTCCCCGGCCGCCAGCGTCGCCGAGACCGAGACCTCGCTGATTTCCGCGCTGCAATCGGGGCAGATCGACTACCTGGCGATCTACAAGTCCACCGCGCAAGAGCAGCACCTGAAATGGATCGCGCTGCCGCCGCAGATCAACCTGTCCGACCCGGCCATGGCCGCCGCCTACGGCAAGGTCTCCATTCACGCGGGGTCGCTGGGCACACTGACCGCCAAGCCGATCATCTACGGGCTGACCATCCCGGCCAGCGCACCCAACGCGGCGCTGGGCGAGAAGTTCATTAGCTTCGTGATCGGCCCGCAGGGGCAGGCGATCATGCGCAGCAACGGCTTCGTGGTCATCTCGCCTGCGCTGGCCAGCCCCCAAGGCAAGGTTCCCGCGTCGATCAAGCCGCTCACCGCCCAGTGGCCAGCCTCCGGCGGGTAACACCGGCAGGCAGGAGGTCCGGCGGCACAATGACCACGTGACAACGACACAAGCGGGGCGGCCCGCCCGCAGCTGGCCGATGGGCTGGTTTGGGGTGGTCACCTGGCTGCTCAGCGGCCTGCTGCTGGCGTTCATCGTGCTGCCGATCATCCGGCTGGTGACCACCTCGTCGGTGGCCAGCCTGCACCAAGCCGCCAGCACCGCGGCGATCCGGGACGCCACGCTGCTGAGCCTGCAGGCGGCGGCGATCACCGCCGGGATCGCGACCCTGTTCGGGGTGCCGCTCGCCTACCTGCTGGCCCGGGGCAGCTTGCGGGGCCGCGGGGTGATCCAGGCCGTGGTCGATCTCCCGCTGGTCGTGCCGCACACGGTCGCCGGGATCGCGCTGCTGTTCCTGCTCGGCCGGACCGGCTGGGTCGGTGCCCCGGCCAGCCACCTGGGAGTGTCGTTCTACGGGTCCCAGTGGGGCATCGTGGCCGCGATGCTATTCGTCAGCGTCCCGTTCGCGGTCAACAGCGCCCGGGTCGGGTTCGAGGCGATCGACCCGCGGCTGGAACGGGCCGCCCGCAGCCTGGGCGCCACCCCCTGGCACACGTTCCGGCGGATCACCCTGCCGCTCGGCTTGCGGGGGGTGCTGACCGGCGCGGTGCTGGTGTACGCGCGGTCGATCAGCGAGTTCGGCGCCGTGGTGATCATCGCCTACTACCCGGCCACCGCCCCGGTCGAGATCTACAACCTGTTCCTGCAATCCGGCCTCACCCAGTCCGCGTCAGCAGCGGTGGTGCTCATGATCGTCTCGCTGGCCACGTTCCTGGTCTTGCGGACCCTGGCCTCCGGGCGGCTGCTGGCCCGGGTGAATCATGCCTACCGCTGACCGCGGGCTCAGCCTCAGCGGGCTCACCGCCCAGGCCGGATCCTTCACCCTCGGCCCAATCAGCCTTAACATCCCGCCCGACCGGGTGCTGGTCGTGCTTGGACCCTCCGGCGCCGGGAAAACCGTACTCCTGGAAACTATCGCCGGACTCCGCCCGCAAAACTCCGGTCAGATCAGCATCGCCGGAGCGGACATTACCGGCCTGCCGCCCGAACGGCGCCGTATCGGACTGGTCTTCCAAGACGCCGCGCTCTTCCCGCACCTGACCGTCAAAGAGAACGTCAGGTTCGGGCCACGCGCTGGCCGCGCGGCCTCGCCGGACGGCGCCGACGGCCTGCTGAACCAGCTCGGCATCGCCGACCTTGCCGACCGGTCGCCCCGCTCGCTCAGCGGCGGAGAACGCCAGCGCGCAGCCCTTGCCCGCGCCCTGGCGATCCACCCCGGGCTGCTGCTGCTCGACGAACCGCTATCGGCCCTCGACCAGCCCACCCGTGAAGACATGCGCGGCCTGCTCCAGCGGCTGCTGGCCGAACTTGAGATTCCCGCCGCGCACGTCACCCACGACCGCGATGAAGCACTCAGCATCGGCGACGACCTCGCCGTCATCGTCGGCGGGCAACTCCGCCAGACCGGGCCGGCCGCCCACGTCAGCGCCGAACCCACCGACCCCGACGTCGCCCGCCTGCTCGGCTGGTCCGAACTCGGACACGGCACAACCGACAACGGCACAACCCACGTCGGGCAGCTCGTGCTCCGCGATCCAGCAGCCACCGGCCTGCACGGCCCAGTGCACGCCTTCTACCGGCCTGAAGACATCCAGCTCCGCCCCGCCGCCCCCGATGCCCTGGCCAGCGGCACCCTCACCACGCACGTCGAGCGGATTATCCGCACCCGGCCACTCGCCCGCATCACCTTTACCTCCGACCCACCCATCGCGGCGCTGATGCTCCACCGAGACATCGACCGCCTCCAGCTCACCGTCGGCGAAGCGATAGCGGTCAACCTGCCGCCAGGAAGCCTTCGCCTCTTCCAAGCCCATTGACACCTGGCCGTCGGCTCCGCGAGCACCCTTGCTGAGAGTGTCGACGATCACTGCGTACGGCCACCCCGGAGCTCGGCCAGGTTGCATTAGATTCGCAGGATGCCGACGTTCCGAATCAAGGAAGCTGCCGACCTCCTCGGAATCAGCACCGACACCTTGCGCCGCTGGGCGGGCGGCGGACGCATCGCAACAACCACCGACGCCGCCGGGCGGATGGCCATCGACGGGGCAGCGCTCGCCACGTTTGCGCAAGAACTGGCCGAATCGGCCGATCACGGAGAAAGCAGGATGGTGGTAGCCCACTCGGCGCGGAACAGATTCAGCGGCCTGGTCACCCGCGTCGTCCGCGACACCGTGATGGCCCAGGTCGAGATCCAGGCCGGGCCATGCAGATTCGTCTCGCTGCTCAGCCGCGAAGCGGCCGACGAACTCGCCCTGGAACCAGGGATGCTCGCGATCGCCACCATCAAGGCGACCAACGTCTCCGTCGAAATCCCCAAACCAGCCAGCAAGATCGCTAGAGCCGCCAGCCCACTGGACAGTAGCGGCACCGCGATCGATCCTGGCAGAAACAGCAGGCCAGGTAACACTTGATGACGCTCCTATGTTTGTCAAACCTGGCTGAGAGTGCGGTGCCCAGCCCGCGATGCCGAGCGCGACCATGCCATCGAGCCACCAGGCGCCCCACAACGTGTTGGCGGCCAGCCCAGCGAACACCGCCATCGCCAAGTAGGCGCACAGCAAATTCAGGTTCGCGGCCTGCGCGCAGGCCTCCGGCCCGTAGCTGGCTCGCGCCCGGACATGCGCCGGGAGCTCGCCCTCGGTCACCGTCCCGCAGCACGGGCACTCCTTCGCCTGCGCCACGTACTGGGTGACCTGTGGCAGGCTCTGCTACTGAATGGGCAGATGTTTGCCGGAAAGGCGCGTTGGGTGAGTGAAGACGCACCGGAGCTAACCGCGGAGCTGGTCGTGGACGGGGCCGTGCCGTCGCAGCCGGTGATCTCGCCAGATGGGTGCTGGGTTGCGTATGTCGTCGCTCCGGTCGGCCGCGGGGGAGAGCGTCGTATGTGCGCGCTCTGGGTGGCCGCTGCTGACGGCAGCTCACCGCCGTGGAAGCTGACCGCAGGTATGGCGGCAGATTCTGATCCGCGCTGGGCGCCGGATTCGGCGTCGGTGTTTTTCTTGTCGGATCGCACCGGCTCCCGTCAGCTGTACCGGGTACGGGTCGGTGGCGGGGAGGCCGAGGTCCTGACGGACTGGCGCGGCGAGATCTCTGATGCCTGGCCGCTTGCGGATGCCCGGCTGGTCGCCGTGGTGGCCACGGACGAGCCGACTGAGGAGGACAAGCGCAGGCGCGCCGAGCGCGACGACGCGTTCGTCTGGGGACAGCAGTTGCGCTGCGGCAGGCTGCGGGTGCTTGACCTGGCCACAGGCGGACTGCGTACGGTGGACGGCCTCGGCAACCGGCACGTCGTGGAGCTGGCGGCGCGGCCGGACGGGGGCGCGCTGGCGGCGATCAGCTGGGCGGGCCCGGAGCAGGATCCGGGCGTGACCACCAGCGAGTTGCATGCGGTCGATCTGGAGACAGGGACGGCCCGTGATCTGGGCCGGATTGGGACCGAGGCGCGGTCGCCGGTCTGGTGGCAGGCCGGCGGCTGCTGGCACCTGGCCTACCTCGCACGGCCCGAGCCGTTCGGCGGCGACGCCGTCTACGGTGTCGCCGTCTCCGCGGCTGCCGCTGTGCATTGTGACCTGACCGCGGGCATGGCTGTCTGCCCGACGGAGCTGGCGCAGGTCGCGGACGGCCCGCCGCTGGCCTTGTTCGCGGACGGGCTCGACACCGCGATCTTCCGGCTCGACCCTGACTTGCTGCGGTTCGGGTGCGTATCCGCTCGGGACGGCCTGGCCGACTCGCTCACCGCGTGTCGTTCCGGCGAGGTGATCGCGGCGCTGGCCAGCACCTCCTATGAGCCGGTGAACGTCCATGCCGGACCGCCCGGAGGCCAGCTCATCCGGCTCAGTGACACCCGGCCTGCGCTGCGCGCGATCAGATGGGGAAGTCAAGAACGCTTGTCCTATCGGGCATCGGACGGCCTCGGCCTCGACGGCCTGCTCGTCTTGCCGCCCGGCCGCAACCGCGCGGACGGCCCGTTCCCGCTCATCACATTGGTGCACGGCGGCCCTGATGACCGGTACGCCGACGAGTTCATGCTCGCCCCGCATCCTACGGGGCAGTGGCTCGCGGCCGCCGGATACGCCGTGTTCCTGCCTAACCCGCGGGGCGGAGTGGGTCATGGCCGTGATTTCGCGGCGGCGGTCGCGCGCTCGGTCGGCGGCAGCGAATGGAGCGACGTCATCAGCGGGATCGACCTGCTGATTGCCGAGGGGGTCGCGGACCCGGACCGGCTCGGAATCGGCGGTGCCAGCCATGGCGGGTTCATGGCCGCCTGGGCGATCGGGCAGACCGACCGGTTCAAGGCCGCCATGATGGCCGCCGGGATCAGTGACTGGGGGATGCTCGTCGCGACCGGTGAAGGGGGAACCCTAGAAGCTGAGCTCAGCGGCAGTTGCGGCTGGGAGGGCACCGGCCCGCACCCCCACGACCAAGTCAGCCCAATCTCGTTTGCGTCGAAGATCCGCACCCCGGTGCTGATCGTGCACGGCGAGGACGACACCAACGTGCCAGTCAGCCAGGCGATCTACTTCCACCGTGCGCTCAGCTGGTACGGGGCCGAGCACGAACTCGTCATCTACCCGCGCGAGGGACACGGGTTCGTGGAGCGCAATCACCAGCTCGACCTGCTCCGGCGCACGCGTGCATGGTTCGACCGGTGGCTTCGCGATGAAGCGTCCGATGGCCGAGGATCACCGTCTTGACCAGCGGGCGCCCTGCCCTCCTCACCCAGGACTCACGGCCTCGATCCATCGCCGCGGCTGCGGACGGCCACACCTGGAAACCACCCCGACCCGAACCCGCCGGATAACACGCAGTCCCCTCCCGGTCAGCACCGGCCGGGGCGGGACGTGCAGCTCAACTGGTGACGTCGGCGCTGGAGAACCGGGCCCAGGCCAGCGAGCAGAAGACCACGATGTAGACGGCGAAGGACAGCAGCCCGTGCAGCAGGCTGCTGGTGTCGATCGGGTTGCGCAGCAGCGAGTCGAAGGACAGCCAGAAGTGGGTCGGCAGGTACGGGTGGATCACCGCGAACTGGGCTACCTGGTCGGCTACCTCGCTGGCCACCGCCAGCACCAGGATGGCCGCGATGGCGCCGATCGGGTGCTCGGTCAGCGAGGAGATGGCCAGCCCGATCGCGCCCAGCGCGGCCATCGCGGCGGCCACGTACAGCGTGACGTAGAGCAGGTGCAGCAGGCCCACGCCGAGCGACACGGTCGTCCCGGACAGCAGCGTCACCGGCCCGACCGGGAACAGGATCACGCCCATGATCAGCGACACCACGGTGACCAGCAGGCAGGCGGCCAGGCCGAAGATCACCACTGCGGCGTACTTGACGGTGAGCAGCCGGGTCCGCCCGGCGGGCACAGTGAGCAGGTAACGCAGCGTGCCGATGCCCGCCTCGCCGGCCAGCGAGTCGCCGGACACCACGGCCATGACCAGCGGCAGCACCAGGGTGAGCAGTATGCTCAGCGCGATGAACGCGAGGAACACGCCGTTCCCGGCGAGCTGGGCGAAGAATGTCGCCTCCGGCCCGCCCCCGCCACCGCCGCTCGGGCCGGCCACCTTCAGCCCGATGCCCAGCACCACCGGCAGCACCACCAGCACGGCCAGCAACGCCAGATTCCGCCACCGCCGGAAGATAAGGCGCAGCTCCGACGCCAGCAACCGGAACCATTGCCGAACGCCGGCCGGTGCCCGGTCACCCGCCGCCAGTGCGCCGCCGTCCGGCGTGGCGGTCAGCTCAGCCGTCGACATCGAAGCCCTCCCCGGTCAGCCCGACGAACAGGTCTTCCAGGCTGGGCCGCGGCGTGTCCAGCCCGGCCACCGGGATGTCGGCGTAGACCAGATCACGGCAGATGTCCTGCGGTGCCCGGTCACCCAGGGCCGCGGTGACCTCGCCGTCGGCCGCCTGCACGTCGGCCAGCCCGAGCTTGCCCAGCACCTCCGCGGCGCGCTGCGCCTCGCTGGTGCGGACCTGGATCCGGGCCGTGCCGCGGGCCCGCAACTCGTCCAGCGTGCCCTGGAAGACCAGCCGGCCGGTGCGCATCACCCCGACGTGGCTGCAGATCTGCTCGACCTCGGCCAGCAGGTGCGAGGAGACCAGCACGGTGATCCCTTCGCTGGCGATCTCCCTGATCAGCCCGCGCACCTCGCGGGTGCCCTGCGGGTCGAGCCCGTTGGTGGGCTCGTCCAGGATGACCAGCTCCCGGGGCCGGAGCAGGCTGGCTGCGATGGCCAGCCGCTGCTTCATGCCCAGCGAGTAGGCCCGGTAGTGCTTCTTCTTCGCGGCCAGCAGGCCGACCCGGTCCAGCGCGGTGCCGATGCGGGCCTTGACCGTACGCGGGTCGGCGGTGCGGTCGGCCGCGTCCACCCGGGCCAGGTTGTCCCAGCCGGACAGCTGCGGGTAGAACGCGGGGCCCTCGACCAGTGAGCCCACCCGGGGCAGCACCCGGACGGTGCCGGCCGGCATTCGCACGCCGAGCAGGGCGTGGCTGCCCCGGGTCGGGTAGACCAGGCCGAGCAGCATCCTGATCGTGGTGGTCTTGCCCGACCCGTTCGGCCCGAGGAACCCGTACACGCTGCCCCGCGGCACCACCATGCCCAGGTCGTCCACGGCCAACTGGCCGCCGCGGAACCGCTTGGTCAGCCCGGTGGTGATGACCGCCGGGATGGCTTCCGGGTCGGCGGGGTCAGCCTGGCCGACCGCCTGGGTGGTGGTGCTGACCGGGGGTGTGCTCACTTGACCTGGGCCGCCGCGTTTTCCAGCACGGCCGGCCTGACCGCCCCGATCAGCACGTGCCCGTTGTCAGTGATCAGCATGGACACCAGGCTAGTGTGCAGCAGCTGCCCGCTGCCCCAGGCGCCGTGCACTGGCGTGGCCGCGCCGATCAGGGTGCGCAGGATCGCAGCGGATTCCCCGCTGCCGCTGCCGGGCGGGCCGCCAGGCACCGCCGACTGAGCCATCTGGCCCGCGGCGGCCGAGCTGCCCCCGGTGACCTGGCTCAGCACCGACGCCGGGAGCACCGCCACAGATAGCCAGTCCTTCCCGATGACCTGGACCTGGCCGGCCGCGTTCCGCTGCGCGGCGGACTTCTTGTGCTGGCCCGCGGCCTCGCTGGGCAGGGTGACCGTCTTGACCTTGGCGCCCGCGGGTGGGCTGAACGTGAAGTTGGCCGCGGCTGGGCGGACGAACGAGATCGCCGTGTAGCCGACCTGCAAGGCCGGGGTGCTGGCGCCCCGGGCGAACACCTGCACCCGCAGTGGCACATTTTTACTGGCGTCGATCGCGATGTTCACCCGGCCGACCAGCGACCCGCTGGACTTGGGGCTGAGCACCAGCTGGTAGGCGGGCTGGCCGGCCACCGTGACGGTGCGCTGCACGCTGACCCGGGTGCTGGGGCCGACGGCCTTGAGCACCTGGCTGGCCGCCTGCTGCGGGGTGAGCGGGACCTCGGTCGGCACCGGGGTGGCCTGCGCCGACTTAGCCGACTTGGCCGGCAGGATCAGCTTGGTCACGCTGTTCTTGTTGCTCTGCCACAACCACACCTGGCGGCCGTTGCGGATCACGTCGGTCTCGTCCATCGTCACTGGCATGGCCAGCCGGAGGTGTGCCGCGTCGGCGTACCAGACCTTGACCGTGTGCGAGCCGGCCAGCAGCGAGACGGCGGAGTTCTGGTTGCCGAGCTGCGGGAGCTGCGGGATGCCCAGCGCCGCGCTCTCCACCACGGTGCCGGTGAGCGGGGGCGGCGGGCCGGTCCGTGCGGCCAGCGCGGCGAGCAGCTGGGCCGGGGTCTTCACCGGCAGCTCCGGGGATGCCGACGCGGCGGCACTGATCAGGACGCCGGCTGTCACCGCGCCCGCGATGGCTACGGCACCCGCGGGCACCGCCCACCGGGCGCGGCGGGAAAACGTCGGCAGCGCAGTCATGACAAACCTCACTCCTTCGTGCACTCGCTGTCATTCATCTTGCCCCAGACTGGCTGTGCGGAGCCTGTGAGCGTTGTTCAGACCGGCTAGCGACCCCGGGCCGCCAGGCCCGGGCGAGCGGCCGGTGCGGGTTTGGCTGAACAACGCGAACGTCTGAGCTAGCACTGTGAGGGTTTCAGCGCCGGCACAGCGGCCGGGTACCCTCGGGGCCGTGCGAGTGCTCGTCGTGGAGGACGAACGGAGGCTGGCCGCTGCTGTCCGCCGCGGCCTGATGGCCGAGGGCTTCGCGGTCGATCTGGCGCATAACGGGGAGGACGGCCTGCACGCCGCGCGGGAAGGCGGCTACGACGCGGTCGTGCTGGACCTCATGCTGCCCAAGGTGTCCGGCTACACCGTGTGCCAGCAACTGCGGGCCGACGAGAACTGGGTGCCGATCCTGATCCTGTCGGCCAAGGACGGCGAATACGACCAGGCCGACGGCCTGGATCTGGGGGCCGACGACTACCTGGTCAAGCCGTTCTCCTACGTGGTGCTGGCCGCCCGGCTGCGCGCCCTGCTGCGCCGCGGCGCGGTGCCCCGCCCGGCCCTGCTGCGGGCCGGCGACCTGATCCTCGACCCGGCCAGCCACCGGGTGCGGCGGGGCGACGCCGACGTGCCGCTGACCGCGCGGGAGTTCGCCGTGCTGGAGTACCTGATGCGGCGGCCGGGCCAGGTGGTGTCCAAGTCCGAGCTGCTCGAGCACGTCTGGGATTGCTACGACTCGCTCGACCTCAACGTGGTCGAGGTGTACGTGGGCTACCTGCGGCGCAAGATCGACGTGCCGTTCGACCGCGCCGCGCTGCAGACCGTGCGCGGGGCCGGCTACCGGCTGTCCGCGGATGGCGGCTGAGCGCCGATCTAGCCAGATGGCCCCGGACGGCGGGGCGGAGCTACCCTTTACATAGAGAGTTCTGGCTGGTTGCGAGGAGGCACGGATGCCTCGCCGGATCGCCTGCTGGCTGGCGTTCGCCGCCGCCTCCGTTGCCGTGCTCTGGGTTGGCTGGGTCGGCCCGGCAGACCACCCGGCTACGCTGCTCACCCGGGTCGATGTGGTCGCGGCCCTACTGATCCTGGCCCTGCTCCCGTGGCCCACCCGGCGGCGCTTCGGCCCGACCGGCCCGGGCTGGCTGGTCCGGGTGATCCGGGTCCTCGGCTACGCGGCGGTGTTCGCCCTGCTGCTGGTCAAGGCGGAGGTGGAGCGCCGTGAGGGGATGGCAGCGGGCGGCCAGGCCCAGCTGGCTGGCGCCTGGACCGGCGAGATCGTCTTCCTGCTGGTGCTGGCCGGCTACACGGCTGGGTTGCTCGCGGTGACCGCCCGGCGGCCGCCGGCCGGCCACACCGCGCTGGCCATCGGCACCGCCGTCGGAGCCGCAGCCGGGCTGGTCAGCTATGCGCTGCCGCCGCTGAACCCGCTGCGCGTGCCAGCCGGCTCGCTGACCGATGTGTACCAGGCGGGGCGGCTGCTCGCCGTGCCGCTGGTGCTGGCCGCGGGCGTGGCGGCCGGCCTGACGGCGGCGCGGCGGACCCCGGCCCGGCGCGGGCGGCTGGCCGTGGCTGACATCCGGTCCCGGCAGGGATTCGCCGCCGGGCTGTGCGCGGGCGGCGCCGCCGCGCTGCTGTTCGTGCTGCTGAGCACCGGCACCATCGTGCTGGCCCCGCATGTGCTGGAGCCGCTGCGCTGGACCTTCCACGCCACGCGGACCAGGCACGGCTGGGCAAACCCACTGCTGAACCGCTTTGTGGTGGGCGCGGCCAACACGGCCGCGGGCTACCTGGCCGCGCTGATCGTCTTCCCGGTGATCTTCGCCGGACTGGGCGCGTGGGGCGGGATGTACGGCGCCGACCGTCGCGGCGAGCGGCCCGGCGGTGGCGGCGGGGGCGGCGGGGGCGGCGGCCCTCGCGATCCGGAGCCCCCGCCCCCGGACGGTGGCGGCCGGCAGCGCGATGACGACCTGCCCGCCATCCTGCGCGGCGGTTACCTCAAAGAGCTGCCCCGGGTGCCCGGTCTCACCCCCACCCCCCGCGAGGAGAACCCGGCCCCGGCCCGGACGCCTGCGCCTACCCGATATATGTAGCCTACATATGTCGGGTACGGCTAGAACACATGCAGGGAGCGGGCGATGGCCAGCTGGGCCTCGCCTCCGCTGGCTAGTACGCCCAGCTCGGCCCAGCTGCCGCGCTGGGTGACCCAGCGGACGAACGCGGGTGCGTCCGAGCTGATCCGGGCCACCGGCCCGCCCTGGCCGAGCCGGATGACCCGGTCGTTGTCCCCGGTCACGGTGATCATCAGCGTGCCGGACAGCGCGCCCAGGCGGGTGGCGTTCTGCTGTGGCAGGGCTGCCTCGATCCAGTCCAGCACCGGCCCGAGCCGGCCGTCGGATGACGGTGGCGGGCCGGGCAGCGGCCCGCGCGGGGCGAACAAGTCGGCCCGGATGTGCGTGTAGTGGTCGAACGAGTACGCGCTGGGCAGCAGGCTCGCCGGGTAGCTGCCGAAGTCGCCCAGGGCCACCTCGGCCTGCTGGCCCGCCAGGCTGGCCAGCACATCCAGTCCGCGGCGGCTGACTGATTCGTAGTCGGCCAGCACGTCGGCCGCGGACATCGGCCGCCGGGCGGCCACCACCGCGTCCTGGGCCTGCTCGGTGGGCATCCCGGAGGTGTCCGGCAGCGCGGCCGGGTCGGTGGCCAGCCAGTACAGCGCGCCCAGGTGGCTCACCACGTCCTTGACCGACCAGCCTGCGCAGCCGCTGCCGGCCTGCCATTGCGCGTCGGTCAGCCGGGCACCGATCTCCAGCAGGGCCGCCCGGTCCGCACGCAGTGTGTCGACCGCCGCCGCCGTCATCGCATCCTCCTGACATCTCTCGGAGATCTTGAATAACAAAAGAATTTGACATAGTGATGCTATGTGAGTCACCGGATGGGCGCAAGACCGCGGCCGACGGGCTATACAGATGACGTGACCGAGCTGCCGTCCTCACCCGCGCAGACCGGGTCCTTGCGCGCCGAGCAGGTCGCGCAGACCCGGGCCGCGCTGGTGGCGGCCGCCCGGCAGCTGTTCGGCCAGCGCGGGTTCGCGGCCACCTCGGTCGAGGACCTGGCCCGGGCGGCCCGGGTCACCACCGGCGCCCTGTATCACCACTTCCCGACCAAGACGGCCCTGTTCGAGACCGTCTTCGAGACGCTGCACCTGGACCTGATGGTGGCGTCCGGGCAGGCCGCCGCGGGGGCACCGGACGAAATCGAGTTCCTGGCCCGTAGCTTCGACGCCTTTCTCGACGCGCTGCTCCAGCCGGACGTGCAGCGCATCCTCATCACCGACGCGCCGGCCGTGCTCGGGCTGGCCCGGTTCACCGAACTCGACGAGCGTTATGCGGCGGATGCCATCGCCGAGGCGCTCCAGGCGGCCGCGGCCGCCGGGCGGCTGCGAGCGGACGACCCGGAGACCCTGGCCCGGCTGCTGCTTGGCATGCTGGTCCGCGGCGGGATGCTGATCGCCAGCTCAGCCGAGCCGTCCCGGGCCCGCGCCGACGTGGGCCAGGCGGTCCGGGCCCTGCTGGCCGGGCTGGCGGCGGCCGGTGCCGAGTAAGCCGGCCGGGGCGGGACCAATGAACGCGGCGCAATCCACCGGACGGCCTGGCTGGCGCGGACCGCTGCGCGGCGGGCTGGGCCGCTGGTGGCGGCGGCGCAGCCTGCGCGGGCGGGTCACCCTGGCCGCCACCGCGGCGCTGGCCGTGGCGCTGGCCGCGGCGGCGCTGCTGCTGGCCAGCGCGCTGCGGCTGGCGCTGATCCGCGACCTGGACAACTCGGCCCGGCAGGGTGCACGGGAAGTCGCCGCGCTGGCCGCGGCGAACAGACTGCCTGCCACGGTGCCGGTCGGCCCGGGCACGGTCAGCATCCAGGTGCTAGACCGGCAGGGCCGGATCACCCACGTGTCGCCGGACGGGGACTGGCTGGTGCCGTTGCTGCCGCCGGGCTTGGCCGCGGCCAACGCCCGGGCCGGCCGGGCCGTGTTCCTAGATGGCCGCCCGTTCGGCCTGCCCGGCGAGGTCCGGGTGGCTACGGTGGCCGTCCGCGGCGGCGGCACGGTCATCGCCGCGGTGGCCTACGACCCGGTGGCCGAGAGCCTGGGCACGCTGGGCCACGCACTGATCATCGGCACCCCGGTGCTGCTCGTCCTGCTGGCCGGGGCCAGCTGGCTGATCGTGGGCAGCACGCTGCGGCCCATCGCGGAACTGCGCCGCGGCGCGCAGGACGTCACCCGCACCGGGCAGCCACGCGCGCTGCCGGTGCCCGCCGCGCACGACGAGGTGCACAGCCTGGCCATCACGCTGAACGACATGCTCAGCAGGCTGGGCGCGGCGCAGCAGCGGCAGCGCGGGCTGATCTCGGACACCGCACACGAGCTGCGCAGCCCGATCGCCAGCATCCGGGCCCAGCTGGAAGTGGCGCTGGACCACCCGGACAGCCAGGACTGGCAGCAGACCGCGGGCGACGTGCTCGCGGACACGCTGCGGCTGGCCGCGCTGGCCGAGGACCTGCTGGTGCTGGCCAGGCTGGACGAGGCGGACCGGCCGCGGGCGGTGCAGGATGTCGCGCTGAACACGCTAGCCGCGGACGTGGTCAGCCGGTACCCGGACGCGCCGGTCCCAGTGGTGCTCGCGCAGGCCGAGCCGTGCCAGGTGATCGGGGACCCAGACGGGCTGGGCCGGATGCTCGGCAACCTGATCGACAACGCGGCCCGCTACGCGCGGACCCAGGTGGCGGTGTCGGTGTCGCTAGACGGGACGGCCGCGCGGCTGTGTGTCGCCGACGACGGCCCCGGTATTCCCGCGGTGGACCGGGAGCGGGCCTTCGGCCGGTTCACCCGGCTGGAGGCGGCGCGCAGCCGGGACGGGGATGACGCTGGCGGGTCCGGGCTCGGCCTGGCCATCGTGCGCGCCACGGCCTGGGCGCACGGCGGGTCAGCCTGGCTGGAGGACGCCGCGCCCGGGCTGCGGGCGGTGGTGCTGCTGCCCGGGGCTACCACGCCCGCCACGGCCGCAGCGCGGTGATCGCCGGAGTCACTCTGGAACTTCTGGCGTTCCTGGTGCGGCAGGATCGCCCGCAGCCACGTCCCCGCTGGGAGTGTCCCCGCTGGCCACGTCACCGACGGCGCTGTCCCGGGCGCGGGCACCGCCAGCCGTATCGCTGACGAGGGTGTCAATGACGGCGGTGTCGTCGCCATCCGGCTGTTCGTCCTCGGCGGCGCTACCCGCGGCGGGCGGCACCGCGCGGGCCCCGGCCAGCTGGCGTCCGGGCGCAGCACGCGGGCGACGGAACACAACGGACACGCCGATCATGACCACGATGAACAGGCCCAGCGGCAGCACCAGCGTCAGCACAGCCCCGCCAGGGCTGTAGCCGAACAGCGCTGCCGACGGCGTCACCTGGCGCTACCCGGACCTACCACGTCCCCCACGGCAGCAGGGCGGTGATGGCGATGACCGCGAACAGCAGCGTGAGGTACGCGATGGACAGATGGAACAGGCGCATCGGGGCCGGGTTCACACTGGGCTGGATCAGCCCCGCGCAGGCCCCCTCGGTGACGCCGCGCCCGGCCGCGGCGTCCGCGGGCCCGGCGGTCACGTCGACCGTGGTCGCCACGTCCAGCGCGGTCGCGGTGGCGGCGCCCGCCGGGCCTGCCGTCATGTCCCCGGCCCCGCCCGGCACCGGGCTGGGCACGGCGGGCCGCCGCGCGGCGGCCGGCTCGTCCGCCCCGGGCATGGCCGCGACCCGGGCGCGCAGCCGGTGCGCTTCGACCAGGAACCAGCCGCCCAGGCCGGCCGCGCAGGCCGTGTACAGCCAGCCCGCGTAGGGCGCCAGGGCCAGGGTGACCGCGACCATCAGGTAGGAGTAAAGCAGGATCTTGCGGGCCACCTCGGCCGGGGTGGCCACGGCGGGCAGCATGGGTACGCCGGCCGCGACGTAGTCGTCGCGGAACTTCATGGCCAGCGCCCAGGTGTGCGGCGGGGTCCAGAAGAAGATCACCGCGAACAGGACCACCGCGGGCAGGCCCACCGTGCCGGTCACCGCGGACCAGCCGATGAGCACCGGCATGCAGCCGGCCGCCCCGCCGATGACGATGTTGTTCGGGGTGCGCCGCTTGAGCCCCAGCGTGTAGACGAAGACGTAGAACAGGATGGCGGCGTCGGCCATCCCCGCGGACAGCCAGTTCACCAGTGTGCCGAGGAGCACGGTGGCGACCGCGCCGAGCACGATGCCGAAGGCCAGCGCCTCGGCCGGCTTGATGACCGCGAGCTTGCCGTGGCCGGTCAGCGGGCGCCGCGAGGTGCGCCGCATCACCGCGTCGATGTCCCGGTCGATGTAGCAGTTGATGGTATTCGCGCTGCCCGCGGCGAACGCACCGCCCACCAGGGTGACGACGAGGATCCGGATGGACGGCAGGCCGCGCTGCGCGAGCAGCATCGTCGGGATGGTGGTGACCAGCAGGAGCTCGATGATCCGCGGCTTGGTCAGCGCGAACAGCGACCGGGCGACCACCCGGGCGGAGCGGCCCCCCGCGGCAACGGGTAGCGCATCGGTCGCTGGCGTCACTCGGGATCCTCTGACTTTCCGGTATCCGGCGCCTGCTCGGAAGCGCTCTGGTCAGTGCTGCTGCTGTCTGCGTCGGCCTGGCCCGGGGCGTTTCCCACCGCCGTGTCGCCGGACCGCGCGCCGACCGCCGGCGGGGTGCCCCGGTCGGTCAACGGCTCCGTGCCGCCACCGCCCGTCGCGGTCGGGAAGCCGGTCGCGGCCGCGACCGCGGCGGCACTCCCTGCCTGGGGGGCAACCGGCCGGGCGCCGCTGATCGGCCGGTGACCGGGGACCGTGTGCGGCCTGCTGAACACGAAGTACATCGCGATCATAACCACGATGAACCAGCCGAGCGGCAGGACCAGCGTCATGATCTGCGCACCTAGCGGGTAGTACGACAGCATTACCACGGGAATCACGCCCTCCTGCTGCGAGTCACTTCGCTGATCATCTCAGCCCGGTCCGGGTGGGCCAGGCCGACTTCGACGGCCGGAGCATCCGGTCCAGGCTGGCCGACAGAGCCTCGGACTCCTCGTCGTTCAGCCACCTGATGAGGAGGGAGACTCCCGTGATCACGTACGGCAGCAGCACCAGTACCCACAACTCTGCCCCACCGAGCTGCTGATCCCCGGTGACCGTGAGCAGATGATGACTCCCGACGCCGCGGTATCCGGGGTAGATCACATTCGCTCCGAAGCCCAGCACCATGCCGAGCACCGTGCTGGCCAGCACGACGGCGGTGATGAGCATGACGCGGTAGAGCGGCGCGAACCGGGGGGTGAACGGCTGGGAGCCGATGAGCTGGAGCCAGAACAGCACACCGACGCCAAGATAGCTGACCACCTGCGCGGCCAGCACCACTGGGTGGTGCAGCCCGGCGTCATACAGGGCCGGCACGTACCAGCCACACCAGACCAGGATGAACAGCCCGGTCACCGCAACCGGCCAGGACCGCAGCCGGGGCGGCGCCCGGCGGCGGGCCGGGGCCGCCGTGGCGGCGGCCTGCTCCGCCTCGGCCAGGACCGCCGCGCTGGGCCGGGTGGCCCGGCGGCCGAGGCCGCGCTGTAGCACCAGCCAGGGAGCCCCCAGCACGATCAGCGACGGCGCTACCACGCCGAACAGGATGTCCTGCAGCACGCGCACCCAGATGAAGGTCCCAGACCAGTAGCCCAGGGGTGACACCAGAGCCAGCAGCACCGCAAGCAAGCCGCCGTAAAAGGCGGCCGCCTGCAGCGCCAGCCCGCGCGGCGGTGGCGCACCCCGGTGCCTCGTGTCGGCCCACAGCCCGCGCAGGCCGGCTAGGTGCACGGCGGTGACCAGCACGCACCCGGACAGGACGGCCGCGTTGGCCGACCAGTGCGAGACAACCATGTTCATGACGGGTGCCGCGGCCGGGGATCAGGCGACCAGGTAGAAGAGAATGAAGAAGATGACCGAGACGATGACCAGGAAGTTCCAGATGAGCGTGAATGCGCTCAGCGAGGACTGGAACCGCTGCACCGCGAACGCCTCGGCGTAGGTCGGCGGCTGCTCCACGAAGGAGATGGCCGGCAGCGACCTGGCCCGCACCACCAGGGTCTCCAGCCAGATCATCGCGGCCAGCCAGCTCACCAGCATCACCGGGTAGAAGCCGGTGAACACGCTGGAGAAGCCCGAGCTGCCGGGCTGGAACGGCAGGTTCAGCAGCTGGATGATTTGCAGCACCACCGCCGCCAGCCCGAGCAGCAGCGCCACCAAGCCCGCCGCCTGCCAGGCGGACTTGGCCCCGGCCTTGATCCGGGTCAGCCCCACGTACTGGACGATGGCGCTGACCACGACGCAGGCCAGGATGGCCCAGCCGTAGCCCTTCTGCGGGGCGTGATACCCGGATCCTTCCCACCGCCCCGACGAGTTGACCGAGCGCAGGTAGAAGTAGGCGAACGCGAACGCCCCGTACAGGAAGGACAGGGCGCCGAGCGCGAACCGGGAACCGGTCCAGTTGGCGTTGAGCGCTGCCTCGTGGTAGAAGCCGGCTTCCTCGGCAGCCCGGTCCAGCTCGGTCCCGGGCTGTGACGTCTGCTCGGCCATGGCCTATGCCTCCACTTCGGTGGCGCCAGCGGTCGCGTACGACGCACTCACCACGCCCACCGGCGGATTCAGGTCCGCCACCGGCGGCGCATCCTTCACCCCGTAGTCGTAGGGGCCGGTGAGCACCACCGGGATGTGCTCGAAGTTGCCGGGTGGCGGCGGCGAGGAAACCTGCCATTCCAGGCCCCGGGACTGCCACGGGTTGCCGGTTTCCTTTTCCCGGACGATCACCGTGGACCAGATGAAGTTGATCACGAAGATCAGGATCGAGGTACCGAGCAGGAACGCGGAGATCGACACCCAGACGTTCAGCGGCTGCAGGTTCCGCGCGTACTCGAAGACCCGGCGCGGCTGGCCCAGCATGCCGACCGCGAACAGCGGCAGGAAGGTCGAGTTGAAGAAGATGAACATCGTCCAGAAGTGCAGGTAGCCCAGCCTCTGGTTCAGCTTGATGCCCATCATCTTGGGCAGCCAGTAGTAGCAGGCGGCAAAGAAGGCGAAGATCAGCCCGCCCATGATCGTGTAGTGGAAGTGCGCCATCACGAAGAAGCTGCCGTGCTCGGTGGTGTCGGCCGGCACGTCGGACAGGAACACCCCCGAGATGCCGCCGATCAGGAAGTTGAAGTACAAGGCCATGGCGAACAGCATCGGCACGGTGAACCGGATTTTCGCCTTCCAGAACGTGCCCATCGCGACCAGGTAGATGAACCCGGTCGGGATCGAGATGAGCTCGGTGGTCAGCATGAACAGCGGCCGCATCTCCGGGTTGATGCCGCTGTCGAACAGGTGGTGCTGCCAGACGAAGAAGCTGAGCAGCGCCACCCCGATCATGCCGGCCCCGGCCACCCGGTAGCCGAACAGCGGCTTACGGCAGAACACCGGGATGATCTCCGACACGATGCCGAACCCGGGCAGCGCCAGGATGTACACCTCGGGGTGGCCGAAGAACCAGAACAGGTTCTGGTACAGGTAGCTGCTGCCACCGAGCTGGTTCGCGAAGAACGCGGTCTCCACGGTGCGGTCGGTGATCAGCATGTACAGCCCGCCGACCAGGACCGGCACGGCCAGAACCATCAGGAAGGACACGGTGAGCATGGACCAGACGAACATGGGCAGTCTGCTCCACCGCATGCCGGGCGCCCGGTAGTTGATCACTGTGACGAAGATGTTGAACCCAGCCAGGATCAGCGAGATGCCCATGATGCCGAACGCCAGCGCGTAGGAGTCCATCCCCTCGGTGGCCTGGACGCTGAGCGGCGCGTACCCGGTCCAGCCGGTCGGGAAGCCGCCGATCAGGAGGCCGGAGAGAAGGATGACGTAGGCCGCGGGGGTGAGCCAGAAGGAGAGCGCCTCCAGGCGGGGGAAGGCCATCCGCTTGGACCCGATCATCAGCGGCATCAGGTACTGGCCGAACGGCCCGAGGACGACCGACGACATCATCATCATCATCATGGTGCCGTGCTCGCCCACCACCATCAGGTAGGAGCTGGCGCTCATGATGTGGTACGTGGGTGACAGCAGCTCGGTCCGGATGGCCATCGCGAACAGGCCGCCGGTGCAGAAGTAGACGATCATCCCGACCAGGTACTGGATGCCGACCACCTTGTGGTCCAGCGTGTACCGGAAGTACCGGGCCAGGCCGCCGGCCGCTTCCGCCTCCTCCTCGGCCACCGGCACCGGCTTGCCGATCATCTGCCGGAACAGGTCGTTGAACACCCCGAGCCCGGCCAGCCAGCCGATGGTGCCGAGCGCGTAGCCGAGCACGAGCGGGAAGTCGTTCATGTCGGACAGCGCGTTACGGGCGTAGCCGTAGGACAGCGCGTTGCCGAGCCAGTGCCCGAGGAAATAGCCGATGACGGCGCCGATGATGCCGGTGTGGAAGGCAGGCCGCATCCACCACGGCCGGGCCGGGCGGGGACCAGCAGGCCCAGCTCCCGCAGGCTGCTGCGCCTTCTCCGGCTCTATCTCGATGGACATCCGGTCACCTCTTCGTCGCAGTGTCGGCCATGAGGACTGTGCCGCCGCTCACGGCGTCACCGGGTCTTGCGGTGGGTAGTAGTAACCGGCCGCGCCGGTGATCCCGCTGACCTTGGTCAGCGTCACACCCAGCTGCGGGATCACCGTGGGGTCGTAGACCAGCGAATAGGGCGGCAGCGCGCGCAGCACGCCTGACTGGCGCTCGGCGAGTTCGGTAGCGCTCGCCCAGGTCTGGAAGGCGGCCGTGGTCACCACCTGGCCGGAGTTGAACATCGCGCCGTGCCAGATCCCGCACAGCTCGTTGCACCGGACGGTGAAGCCGCCGGTCTGCTCCGGGGTGGTGTAGGCCACGTTGTCCACGTTCGGGTTGGCGTCCGCCTTCACCCCGAGCTGGTAGGCCCAGAAGCTGTGGATGACATCGAGCGAGGTGACATGGAACGCGACCGGCCGGTTCACCGGAAGCACCAGCTCGGTGCTCTCCATACCGCCGAACTGCGGGTAGCGGTAGGTGAACTGCCACTGCTGGCCGATCACCTGCACCTGGAGGAGGTTGTGCCCAGACGGCTTCCACACCGGGTTGGTGCCCTCGCCCGCGCCCGCACCGGCCGGGGCGATCAGCTCCACGGTGCCGAACACGAACGCGGCCAGCACGATCACCGAGGTGCCGGCGATCCAGGCAGCCTGGAGGCTGGTGTGCCCGAACAGCGCCGGCCCGTCGTCGTCGTCACCCTCGCGGTGGTGCCAGTTGACCAGCGCGTAGCCGAAGTAGATCCAGACGAACAGCATGACCGGGGCGGCCGCCAGGGCCAGCACCGCGATGTCGAACTGCTGGTGCCGGGCGGAGGAAGACATGTCACCCGGAGGCAGGTGCGGCTTCCAGAGGAACCAGATGACCAGGTCGGCGGCCAGAGCCAGCACGATCCACACGGAGAAGATCCGGAGGCCATGATTCGGCTCCGCCTTGGCCGGGGCGGCCGGGGCCTGGGACTCGGCCATCAGGCTGACACCTCCATGTTGCCCGCCATGAAACCGAGCGTCTGCATAGGACCGCCGTTGCCGTCGATGAAGCCGCCGCCGCAGGGGACGAAGCACTGCCAGCGGAAGGTGCCGGTGGTGTTCGGGGTGCGGAAGCTGAACGTCTCCAGGGAATGCGGCCCGGAGGTGCACGGTGAGCTGCCGCACGCCGAACTGTTGAACAGCGCCGTGTTCGGCGACGCCACCGGGACGAACACGTGCAGGGCCGGGATCGCGAACGTGTGACCCACGCTGCACGTCGCCCAGGAGTCGATCACCCCGACCGTCCTGGCCGGGCCGAGCGGCTGGCCGACGGTCTTGAACTGCTGCACGCTGACGGTGTTCCCGATGGTGCCCTGGACCTTGCTCCAGAAGTTGTTCCGCAGCGGCGTGCAGCCGTCATAGCCCAGGATCGTCATGTGCACCACGGTGTTCTTCGGCACCTGGAACAAAGTGGTGTGCACCCACGCGTGCGTCTTCGGGTCCTGGACGAAATAGCTGACCCAGTCTGGCCGCGATGAAACCGTGTTCTGCGGGTCCTCCTGCATGACCACGTTGACCGAGCCGCCGGACGCCTCCGGGGTGAAATTCACCACCGAGAGGTCGCTGCCTAGGTAATGCACGACGATGAAGACCGCACCGGCGACCACGGCGGCGAACGCCACCAGCAGGGTCACGATACGGGCCGGCAGAGACACCAGTCACCACCTCGCTTCTTCGCGGCGCCATGCGCACACGACTGGGGGCCGGCCGCAATGTCCCCATGACTCCGGGCCGGAAGTCTCGTATGTTCCCGATCTTGCGATCGTTCGCCTTGCCTGGGCAACTACACGGGCCTTGAATGACGAAATTGTCATGATCAGCGAAGGACGTGTGGGTAACGTTTGGTGTGGAACACGGCCGTCGCTACACTGAGGCCTTTTCCGCTACTGACTGTCAGTAATCACCGCTCCGCGGGCCTCGCAGGTCACAGTCCAGTGATGCAATGGTTTGCCCCGGATAACGAGGGTTGACCGCGCGCCGCTGTGCGGTACATCCTCAGCACAGGGGATCGCCCAGGCGGTGGTGCAGCCTGCCACCGCACCGCGCTGCCGCGTCGCCCAGATAGCCCATGGAACCTAATTCACCTGCGAAGACGATCCACCCGCCCGGGCCCAGTCCCACCGCGGCACGGATCCTCGTCGTGGACGACGAGCCGCAGATTCGCGAGTTCATCGCTCGCGCTCTGGCGGCAGCCGGCTATGCAATCGATTTCGCGGCCAACGGCCAGGAAGGCCTGGCGCGGGCCACCGGCCACGACTACGACCTCGTCATCCTCGACCTGGTGATGCCGGACCTGGACGGGCGGGAGATCCTCGCCCGGCTGCACCGGGACCGGCCAGAGCAGGCCGTGCTGGTGCTGTCCTGCCTGGCCGATGTCACAACCAAGGTGGACTGCCTGGAACTGGGCGCTCAGGATTACCTCACCAAGCCGTTCTCGCTGGCCGAGCTGCTGGCCCGGGTCCGGGTCCGGCTGCGTGACGACGGTCACCCGCTGAGCGAGGTGCTCAGGGCAGGAGAGCTCGCGCTTGACTTCGGCCGGCTGGAAGCCAACCTCGGGCATGGCCCGGTGCCGCTGACCCGCCTGGAATTCCTGCTGCTCCGGGAGTTGATGGAGCACGCGGGCCAGTCCGTGCCCAAAGGCCAGCTGCTGGCCTCGGTCTGGGGCTACGACTTCGACCCTGGCTCCAACGTGGTCGACGTGTGTGTGCGCCGGCTCCGCTCGAAGCTCGGCTTCGACCTGATCAAAACGGTGCGCGGTGAGGGATACCAGCTCACCGCGTGACGCTGGGCTGGCCAGCCCAGCACCAACCAGCCGGCCCCGGCTGCGCCAGGCGCCACCGCCGGGCCGCTGGCACTCGCTGCCGGCCATCGGCTGGCGCGGCGAGCCGCGGCACGACCCCTTCTCCTGGCCGTGGCGGGTGACCTGGGTCGACCTGGTCTGGGTACTGTTCTCGCTGGCCAACCTGGCCTGCATCCTGATCTTCTCGCACTGGGAGACGATCCCGTTCCACTTCATCTGGATCAGCCTGACCCTGCTCTACGGGTTCCGGGTCTGGGCTACCCGGCCCACCCTGTGGGTGCTCGGCGTGGTCATGGCCACCACGTTCGCCGCCATCAGCTGGGACGTGCGCATCGGCGCCCAGTCGGTCGATGAGCTGAACGAGGTGCCGCTGATGGCGGCCATGTTCTGGATGATGGTCTGGCACGCACAACGGCGGCTGGACGCGGACCGGCAGCGCGACGTGGTCAGCGAGGAGAACGCGCGGCTGCTGGCCACCCAGCGCCGGTTCCTGCAGGACGCCTCGCACCAGCTGCGCACGCCGATCACCATCGCGCTGGGCCACGCCGAGCTGCTGGCCCGGGAACTCACCGAGCGGACCGAGCGCCGGGACATCCAGATCGTGGTGGGCGAGCTGACCCGGCTGCGCCGTCTTGGCGAACGGCTGCTGGTCATCGCCGCCGCCGAGGACCCGGACTTCCTCCGGCCCGAGCCAGTCGCCCTGGACCGGTTCATCATGGACGTGATCAGGCGGTGGCGGCCGACCGCGGAGCGGCACTGGCGGATCGGCCGGCTGGACATGGTCACGGTCAGCGCCGACCGGGAGCGACTCGGCCTGGCCGTGGACGCGCTGCTGGAGAACGCGGTGCGGCACACCACGAGGGGCGACATGATCCAGCTCTCCGTGCTGGCGCCCGGTCCCGGGCAGCCGGTGCGTATGATCGTCGCGGATACCGGGTCAGGCATCCTGCCTTCGGAGCTGGCGCACATCTTCGACCGGTTCCGGACCGGCTCCCCGGCCAGCCCGGCCAGCGGGAGCGGCGCGGCCAAGGGAACCGGGCTGGGGCTGGCCCTGGTGCGCGCCGTGGCTCACGCACACGGCGGCGATGTCCGGGTGCGCAGCACGCCCGGCGAGGGCAGCGAGTTCGAGCTGGTGCTGCCCGCTCCGGCCGCCGCGATGAGCGCGCGCTCGGTGCACCCGGCGCACGCGCTGACCCTGGCCGGCGGGGCTGCGGACCCGGACCCGGAGCGGGACCGGATACTGGAGGACGACGCATGGGCGAGCAGGAACCGATAAATGGCCGAGCAGGAACCGACAAGTAGCACCCGCCGACCGCGCGGCGGCTGGTTCGGGCGGCTGAGCCGGCGGGGACGGTTGGCCCTGACCGGCTCGGCCGCGGTGCTCGCGGTGGTGGCCACCCTGCTCGCGCTCGGCGCCACCTCGGCGGGCAGCGCGAAACCCACGGTCAGCCACCCGCGGGCGCCCGGGTTCAGCCTGGCCGTGCTGGGCCATCCGGGCCAGCGCATCTCGCTCGCCCAGTACGTGGGCCGCCCGCTGATCATCAACTTCTTCGCGTCCTGGTGCACCCCCTGCCAGCGGGAGACGCCGCTGATGGCCCGCTTCTACCGCACCGACCACGGCCGGGTGACCATTCTCGGCGTCGACGTCAACGACAGCAGCCCGGCCGCGCTGGCCTTCGTGCGCAAGACCGGCGTCGGCTACCCGGTGGTGGCCGACCCGGAACCGATGACCACCACGCTGGCCTACGGCGTGGTCGCGCTGCCGCAGACCTTCTTCCTTAACGCCCAGCACCGCATCGTGAAGCGGGTCATCCGCGCGGTGACCCTGACCGATCTGCGTACCGGAGTGGCCCTGATGACCAGCCAGAGCAAGCGGAGCTGAGCGCCGTGGAAACCCCGACCCGGACCGACCCGCCGTACGTGCCCATCCGCAAGACCGGCTGGGCCGGGCAGATGAAGACACCACGCTGGCTGCTGCTGGCCGGCGTGCTGATCGTGGTGGGCATCGTGCTGGTCGCCCTGGTGCACAAGCCGAGCAAGTCCCAGCAGGCCGGTGACCTCAAAGGGTTCCTGACCGATATGCGCACGGAGACCGAGTCGTGCGCCGCCGGGGTCGCCGAGTCGCTCAACGCGCTGCACCACATCCACGCGGGCGGCAGCGTGCGGCAGAACACCGCGGACACGATCGGCCTCGCCAGATACGGCGCGAAGAACTGTTCCCCGGCGAACAACATGCAGCTCGATGACCTCACCCAGTACCAGGTGACCGAGTCGCTGGCCGCCTTCCATCTGGCCAGCGTGGTGAACGAGCTGGTCACCTGGTGCTTCCCGTACGCGCAACGGGTGCAGAATGACGTCGCGAACCTGGCCGCCGCGCACACCGCAGCCAGCCAGGCCAGCTACACCGCCGCGCTGCGGCGGGACACCCGGGACCTGAACCGGGAGCGGGCCCGCATCGACACGATCCTGCGGAACGCGATCACCGCGACCGGAGCAACCGGCGCGCAGGCGCGGCTGCCCAACCTCCCCGGCTAGCGGAGCTCAGCTAGCGGAACTCACTGTCCAGCCCGAGCGCGGCCAGCGCGGTGTTCAGCGACGACTCCCAGGCGGCCCGGTGCTGGGCCGCGGCGGCCGCCGGGCCGAGACCCTCGGCTGCGGGCTTGATCCGGTCGGCCGCGGCCAGCGCGTTGCGCACCACCGCGGCGGGCTGGGCCGAGGTCACCCAGGCACCGCGCTCCAGCTCATGCTGCAGGTTGTCCCGGCCGTGGCCGGGCACCACGTCGAGCAGCAGGAGTGGACGGCCCAGCACCCTCGCCTCCGAGCAGGTGTCCCCCGAGCTGGTGATGACCAGGTCGGCCGCGGCCATCAGCTCGGGGATCCGGTCGGTGAAGCCGAACACGTGCAGCCGCGGCTGGTGCCGGGCTGCCGCCCGCAGCCTGCGCTCCAGGCGTTCGTTCCGCCCGGCCACGGCCAGCACCTCGAGGCCGGCCGCGGCCAGCCCGGCGGCGGCCGTGCAGACCGGCCCGAGGCCCCAGGCGCCAGACATCAGCAGCACGCACCGGGTGGTGCCGGGCACGCCGAGGCGGGTCCGGGCCTGGCCCTGGCTGGGCGGGGTGTAGAAAGCGGGCCGGACCGGCATCGGCACCACGGCGATCCGCGCGGTGGGCTGGAACCGCTGCACCGCCGCCTCGGCGGCGGGCGAGGTGACCAGGTAGGCATCCACGTTCGGGTGCACCCACAGCCGGTGCGGGGTCACGTCGGTGCAGAACACCACGTGGGTCATGGCCGGGTACCGGCTGGCCAGCGCGCTGGCCGCCGAAGCTCCGGTGGCGAACACCGAGATGACCAGGTCCGCGGGGGTGGTGTCCAGGTGGGCGCGGAGCCGCGGCACCAGCTGCCGCCGGGCGGCCGCGTCGGCCAGCAGCGCGGGCCAGGCGCCGGTGCGCAATGCGCCGAAATGCACCGCGTCGTAGACGCCGGGCAGCGCCAGCATGGACCGGAAGACCGCCTCGCCCACCGGGCCGCCGCGCTGGCCAAGCAGCCGCATCGCATCCAGCGTCTCGGTGCGCCAGCCCCGCCCGGCCAGCGATACCGCGCAGGCCTGGGCGAGCACGTCGTGCCCCATGCCCAGCGACCCGGACAGCAGCAGGGCCCGGCGCGGCGTGCTCAGCACGGCCGCTCCCCGGGCGGGCGGCCGGCCAGCCACCCCAGGTACCGGTGCACGCCCTCGGCGAACGGGGTGACCGCGACCCAGTCGAGCAGTTCCTTGGCCCGCGCGCCGGATACGCCGGCCCCCTGGTAATCGGCGGCGCGGGCGGGCACGTACTCGACCGGCACGGTGCGCACCAGCTCGCACACCGTGTCCGCGATCTCCCGGACGGACACCGGGGCGGCCCCTTCCAGGGCCAGCGTCTGGTCCTCGGCGGCCGGGTCGAGCGCCCGCACGTGCGCGTCGGCCAGGTCCTCGACGTACACGTAGTTGCGCTGCTGCTGCCCGGTCCCGGCGATGGTGATCGGCTGGCCGTCCAGCGCGGCCCGGACGAACCGGGCCACCACCAGCTCCTCGCGCATCCGCGGCCCGTACGGGATGCCGTAGCGGAGGATGGTGAAGTGCTGGCCGTACATCTCCCGGTAGCTGTGCACCAGCAGTTCTGCGCTGAGCTTGGTGGCCACGTACACGTGCCCGGCCCGGCTCAGCTGCACCGGGGCGTCCTCGG
Source organism: Streptosporangiaceae bacterium (assembly GCA_036497945.1). Classification (GTDB taxonomy): domain Bacteria; phylum Actinomycetota; class Actinomycetes; order Streptosporangiales; family Streptosporangiaceae; genus RYN-230. The sequence goes on from DASXIN010000089.1 coordinate 47,201, forward strand.
CCAGCTCCCCCGGCCCGGTGGCCGCGCCGTACACCCAGACTGTGCTGGCCAGCAGCACCCGGCCGCAGCCCTCGGCCCGGGCGGCGTCCAGCACCCGTGCGGTGCCTTCCACGTTGAGCCGGACCGCGGCCACCGGGTCGGTGGCCACCTCGTTCACGTCGGCCGCGCCAGCCAGGTGGAACACTGCGGCGCAGCCGTCCAGCCCACGGCGCAGCGCGGCCGGGTGGAACAGGTCCGCGGTCAGGTACCCGGCGGACGGATTGCGCCAGCGGCCGCCCACGTCGAGCACCCGCACCTGATGGCCGGCGGCCAGCAACTGGTCCACCACATGTGATCCGATGAAGCCGCACCCCCCGGTCACGGCCACCCGCATGTCGCGCCCCTTTCTCAGACTCCGGTCAGCGCCCCGTAGACCGCGGTCACTGCGGTCAGCACCTGGTCGATCTCGTCGTCCCGCATGTCCGAGTGCACCGGCAGGCAGATGTGCCGGCTCGCGATGTCCTCGGTGGCGGGCAGCGGTGCCCCCGCGTAGTCGGCGAATACCGGCTGCTGATGCAGCGGCAGGTCATAGACCTCGCCGGCCAGGTGGACGTCGTACTGCGTAGCCACCTCCCGCTTGAACCGCGGTCGGTCGGCCCCCGGCGGCAGCAGCACGATGTATTTGTAGACGTTGCTCCGGCAGTCATCCGGCTCGGCCAGCGGGGCCAGGCCGTCCAGCCCGGCCAGCGCGGCGGTGTACTGGGCGGCCACCTCGCGCCGCCGGGTGATGAACTCGGCCAGGCGGCGCAGATGCACCAGGCCAGTCACCGCGTGCAGCTCGCTCATCCGCCAGGCATAGCCGCGGCGCTCGTGACGGTTGGTGCCGAACGACCCTTTGCCCTGATCGCGGTAGATCCGGGCCTCGGCGTCGGCCAGTTCGGACGCGGTCAGCAGCATGCCGCCCTCGCCGCTGGTCAGCACCTTGGTCGGGTAGAAGGAGAACGCCGCGGAAACGCCGAACGCCCCGGCGAACCGGCCCCGGCAGGTGGCGCCGTGCGCGTGCGCCGCGTCCTCGATCAGGGTGACCCCGCGCTCTGCGCACAGCCGGGCCAGCGCGGCGGCCTGCGGGCTGATCAGCCCGCCGATGTGCACCAGCACCGCGGCGGCGGTGTCTGGGGTCAGCGCCGCGGCCACCGTCTGCGGGCTGAGCGCGAACGTGGCCGGGTCGATGTCGGCGAATACGGGGATACCGCCGGCCTGGATGACGGCGGCCGCGGTGGCGAAGAACGTGTTGGCTGGGACGATCACCTCCCGGCCCTGGACCCCGGCCACCCGCAGCGCGATGTCCAGCGCGGACGTGCCACTGGCGGTGGCGGCCGCGTGCTGGGCGCCATGCGCGGCGGCGAACGCCGACTCGAACTGCCGGGTGTACGGCCCCAGGGTGAGCGAACCGGTAGCCAGCATCTCGCTGACCGCGGCGGCTATCTCGGCCCGGTCGGCCGCCGGGAACACGATACGTGCTGCTGGGACTCCCAACGGCTCTCCCCGAATGAGTCGCGGGCGCGGCCGGCCCGCCAACCCGGCATGGCGCCATCTGGCACTCAGCCATCATGACAATGGCTGGCTGAGAAAACGCTGTTCCCAAGACGCCGGGGGGCGGTGTCCAGACGGACGGCGCCGTAACGTACCGTTGCGGCACGGTCACGCTCGTGCGTGAATACCCTGACAGACGGCTAGATAACCGCTAAAGATGGTCAGCATGTCGGCCGTATGTTCGCTGAGAGCTGACAAAGGAGCCCCGTGGTGAACCGCGCGCTCGGCACCGCCCTGCTCGCTGCCGGGGCGGTCGTGATCGGCCACGGCGCGCCCGGCCTCACCGCGATCGGACCGGTGCGCCGGACGCTGTTTCCCCGGCTGGCCGGGCTGGGCCGCCCCGGCCACGTGGCCCTCACGTTCGACGACGGTCCCGATCCCGGCTACACGCCACACGTCCTGGCCGCCCTCGACCGGGCCCAGGTGCGGGCCACCTTTTTCATGCTGGGCCCGATGGCCCGGGCCGACCGCGGCCTGACCGCGGACGTCGCCGCGGCGGGCCATGAAATCGGTGTGCACGGCTGGGAGCACCGCTACGCCACGCTGCGCGGGCCGCGGGCACTGCTCGACGACCTGGCCCGGGCCAGCGACGTGCTGGCCGCGGCGACCGGCACTGTGCCCCGGCTCTACCGGCCACCGTACGGCGTGCTCAGCGCGGGTGCGCTGGCCGCGGCGCGCCGGCTGGGGCTGCGGCCGATCCTGTGGACTTGCTGGGGACGCGAGTGGGCACCCGGCGCGACGCCGGGCTCGGTGCAGGCCACGCTGAGCGAGACACTGCGCGGCGGCGGCACGGTGCTGCTGCACGATTCTTCCTGCACCAGCCCGCCCGGCGCGGCCGCCGCGGCGCTCGGCGCGCTGCCGTGGCTATTCGAGGAATGTGGCCGGCGCGGGCTGAGCGTCGGGCCACTGGCCGAACATGGATGAGGAATCCTCAGCACGCGTTCAGCTAACGTCCAGGCTCGGGTGCTTAGTTAAGAAACGCCTCTGGGGCCCTGCGCCACGAGCCCGCGGCCACCGGAACGACACTGGCACATAGGCTGTAATCCGGGACAAAGGTGATACGGATGCAAGAAGGTCAGGACCGGAGTGGCGACCAGTCGCCGGAATATATGGGTGCCTGGTCACCCATTCCGGCAGGGGACCAGCCGGACCAGCCCTCCGACAGCACCCCACCCGGGGCCGAGGGACCCGGGCACGATGCCTGGGTCGTCCCTGACGACCCGGCCCAGCCCGGGCTGACCGACTCCGCCGGGGCGGACAGCGGCGCTGAGCCGTCCGACCCTGGCCAGTCCGGCTACGGCCAGACCACTCCGGAGCAGCCGGAGTACCCGCAGCCCGGCCAGGCGCAGCCCGGCCAGGCGCAGCGCGGTTACGGCTACGGGCAGCCCGACTTCCCGCCGCCCGGCGGGTACGGGCAGCAAAACTACGGGCAGCCGGGGTACCCCCAGCAGGGCGCCGGGTACGGCCAGCCGCGCTACGGCCAGCAGAGCTACCCGCAGCCCGGTTACGGGCAGTCCAGCTACGGGCAGCAAAACTACGGCCAGTCCGGTTATGAGCAGCCGGGCTTCGGGCCGGGGCCGTGGAGCCAGCCACCCGGCGGTGCGGGCAATTGGGGCCTGCCCGGTGACATCATCGGCTACGGCCCGGAGCCGCCGCGGCGGCGGGGGCCGCGCGCCCTGGTCTACGTCGTGGTGGCCGTGGTGGCCGCAGCGGTGGGGGCCGGCACAGTGGTGGCGCTGAACCAGAACTCGCAGAAGCCCAACTCGGTCTCCTCGCAGCAGATCCCGTCGCCGAACCGGAACGCGGCCGGCAACGCGAACACCTCCGCGCTCAACGAGCAGTCCGTGGCGAACAAGGTGGAGCCGGGCGTGGTGGACATCAACTCCCAGCTCAAGTTCGAGAACGGCGCCGCCGCGGGCACCGGGATGGTGCTGTCCGCCAACGGCCTGGTGCTGACCAACAACCATGTGGTGGACGGGTCCACCAGCCTGCACGCGACGCTCGTGACCGGCGGCAAGACCTACCGGGCCCAGGTGCTCGGCGTGGACCCAGTGGACGACGTGGCGCTGATCAAGCTGGAAGGCGCTTCCGGGCTGAAGACGGTGTCGGTCGGCGACTCGGCCAAGGTCACCCTGGGCACCGGTGTGGTGGCCATCGGCAACGCGGGCGGGACCGGCGGCAACCCCACGGTGACCAGCGGGTCGATCACCGCGCTGAACCGGACCATCACGGCCAGCGACTCGGGCAGCGGCGCCAACAGCGAGACGCTGCACGGCATGCTGCAGACCAACGCGCCGATCTCGGCGGGCGACTCGGGCGGCCCGCTGGCCAACGCGGCCGGCCAGGTGATCGGCATGGACACCGCCGCGAACAGCCAGTCGCTGGGCGGGGCCGGTACCAACCAGGGCTTCGCCATCCCGATCAACAAGGCGCTGGCCATCGCCAAGCAGATCGCGGGGGGCAAGGCCGGCCCGCACATCCTGATCGGGCAGAGCGGCTTCATGGGCATCGGCGTGGACTCGATCAGCGACGCCCAGCAGTGCCTGGCCAACAGCGGGATCGGCGCCAACTACCAGGTGCCGGCCAAGTCGGGCGCGCTGATCTGCAGCGTGTACCCGGGCACCCCGGCCGCCAAGGCGGGCCTGGTGGCCGGCGACGTGATCACCACCGTGAACGGCCAGCCGGTGAGCTCCGCGAACGGGCTGACCACGACCATGCGGAAGTACAAGCCGGGCAGCACGGTCTCAATCCGCTACGTGACCGCCAGCCAGCAGAGCCACACCTCGTCGCTCACCCTGATCGCCGGCCCCGCTAAGTAAGCACAGTTAAGTAAGCACAGTCAAGTAAGCACAGTCAAGTAAGCACAGCGCGCGCGATGCCGGCTAACCCGACATATGTCGGGTTAGCCGGCTCAGCCGGTGAGCCAGGCCCGCAGCCGGTCCTCGACCTCGGCGATCTGGGCCATCGGGACATGCTCGCCGGAGGAATGAGCGATCTCCGGATCGCCTGGGCCGTAGTTCACCGCGGGCATGCCCAGCTCGGCGAACCGGGCCACATCCGTCCAGCCGAACTTGGGGCCCGGGGTGCCGCCCACCGCGGCCAGCAGGCTGGCGGCCGCCGGGTCGGCCAGCCCCGGCCGGGCACCGGCGGCCCAGTCGGTGAACTCCACCTCGAAGTCGCTGAACACCTCCAGCAGATGCTGCTGCGCCTGCTGCACGGTCCGGTCCGGCGCGAACCGGTGGTTCACCGTGACGACGCACTCGTCCGGGATCACGTTGTGCGCCACGCCCCCGCTGATGAAGACGGCGTTCAGCCCTTCGTGATACTTCAGCCCGTCGACCTCGGGTTCCCGCGGCACATAGGACTGCAGGACGCCGAGGATGGCACCGGCCAGGTGAATAGCGTTCTGGCCATTCCAGGAGCGGGCGGAGTGCGCGCGCTTGCCGGTGGTCCGGACCTCAGCCCGCAGCGTGCCCTGACAGCCACCCTCGATCCTCCCGTTGGTGGGCTCGAGCAGCACCGCGAAGTCGCCGGCCAGCAGGTCCGGCGCGTTGCGGGCGAACCGGAGCAGGCCGTTGCGCTCCGCCTCGACCTCTTCGCAGTCGTAGAACACCCAGGTGATGTCGCGGGCCGGCGCGGTGAGCTGGGCCGCGAGCCGCAGC